>JBKQPR010000053.1:0-34819 GCA_052144935.1 Bryobacteraceae bacterium | reverse complement strand
TCTCATCTCATTTTGTCTCAGTCGCCGCCCGATTGTGGTGCTGGGTCTGCTGTTGTTTGCGGGCGCCGGGTTCATCGCTTTCAAGCTGCTCAATATCGAGGCCTAACCAAATCCCACGCCGGAGATCCTCGAGATCACCGCTCAGGCGCCGGGTCTCTCGGCGGAGGAGATGGAACGTTACTACACGCTCCCCACGGAGATTGGCCTCTACACTACGCCCGGCATTGACGTTATCCGATCGACCTCGTTTTACGGTTTGTCATTCGTTCGCGTCACCTTCAAATACGGCGTGGACTACAACTTCGCCTACGCCCAAGCCTCGGTAGCGATGCAGCAGAACGTGAGCCTGCCGGGCGGCCTGGTGCCGACCATCCTGGCAAACAGTTCGACGGGGGAAATCTATCGTTATCAGGTGGTCGGCCCGCCGCACTTTGGAATTACCAATCTGCGCACGGTCCAGGATTGGATCGTGGCGCGCCGCCTGTTGACTATTCCCGGCATCGCGGCGGTCAACAGTTGGGGCGGCCCCACCAAGGAGTTCCAAGTCGAGGTGGACCCTCACAAGCTCGAGGCCTACAACGTCACCGTGCCCCAGGTCCTGACGGCGCTGGGTAACTCGAACCTCAACGTGGGTGGGCGCGAAATCCGCATTGGCCAGCAGTCCATCAACATCCGCGGCGTCGGCCTGATCGACGATGGCGGCAGCGACGATCTGACCGAGGGCTACAAGGTCAACGACATCGAGAACGTAGTTCTGAGCCAGGAGAACGGCGTTCCGGTTCTGATGAAGGACGTGGGAACGGTGCAGGTGGGCTACCGGCCGAGGCTGGGCATTTTAGGCCGCGACCGGCACGACGATGTGGTGGGGGCCATCGTGGTGCAAAGACGAACCGAAAAAACCGCCGACATGATTCCCAAGGTCCAGGAGGCCATCGACACGCTGAATCGCGACGGGAGTCTGCCGCGAGGAGTCCGGGTGGTGCCGTTCTACGACCGGTCGTCCCTGGTGGCCATCACCACGCATACCGTTCTGCACAACCTGATCTTCGGATGCGTGCTGGTGTTCCTGATCCAATGGATCTTCCTGGGCAACCTTCGCAGCGCGGTCATCGTGGGGCTGAACATTCCCTTCGCGCTGTTCTTCGCAACCATCCTCCTGGTAATTATGGGGGAGAGCGCCAACCTGCTCTCCGTCGGCGCAGTCGATTTCGGGATCATTGTCGATTCCGCGGTGATCCTGGTCGAGAACATTTTCAAGAATTTTCAGCGGGACCCTGCAGACAGACAGGTTCTGTTGCAGCGCCTGACACGGGGCTACTGGGGTCCCGACCCGACCGCGATCCAGGACTCGGAATCGGGGCCGGCCTTCCGCTGGACGGATCGCTTGCGGCTGATTCTGATCAGCGCGCTCCAGGTGGACAAGGCGGTGCTCTTCTCGGCGCTGATCACGGTGGCCGGTTTCGTGCCTCTGTTTACCATGCAGGGAGTCGAGGGACAGATCTTTGGCCCCATGGCGCGCACCTACGGTTATGCACTGGCCGGAGCGCTAATTGCGACTTTCACGATCACCCCCGTCATCGCCTCGATGCTGATCCCCCAGCGCGTGAAGGAGGCGGAGACATTCGTTGTCCACTTGCTGCACCGCCTGTACGACCCGACCCTTCGCTTCACGCTGAGAAACCGCTTCCTGGTGGTCGGGTTGGAACTGGCCTTGTCCCTGGGAACTTTCTTCTTTATCGCGCCGAAGCTGGGCAGCGAGTTTCTTCCGCACCTGGAGGAAGGCAACTTCTGGATTCGCGCCTCCATGCCCATCACGCTCTCGCTCCAGGACGGCGAGACGGCTTCGCGAAAAATGCGCGAGATCCTCCTGCGGCACCCCGAAGTCCTTACCGTGGTTTCCCAGCATGGGCGGCCGGACGACGGCAGCGATGCCTCGCCGTTTTCCAACGTCGAGCTGTTCGCCCCGCTCAGATCTTTCGACGATTGGCCCAAGGGCCTGACCAAGGACAAGCTGACCGAGCAAATTCAACGCGAGTTTCAGGACGAGTTGCCGGGAGTCATCTTCAATTTCTCGCAATACATCGAGGACAACATCGAGGAAGGAATCTCGGGCGTCAAAGGCGTCAACTCGGTCAAGATCGTCGGTCCCAACCTGGAAGAATTGACCAGGCTCGCCGAACAGGTCCGCGATCAGATGAACCAGGTTCGCGGCGTCGCCGATCTCGGCATTTTCCCGGTTCTCGGCCAGCCCAACCTGAACATCAAAGTGGATCGCGAGAAGGCCGCGCGCTACGGCCTCAATACCGGCGATGTGAATTCGGTGGTTCAGGCTGCCCTCGGTGGGGCAATAGCGACCGAGGTTCTGGAGGGCGAGCGGCAGTTCGATCTGGTGGTCCGCTACACGCCTGAATACCGCAACAACATTGGAGAAATCCGGAACATCAAAGTGGGATACACCAACGCCAGCGGCGCCAACGCCTACATCCCGCTGAGCGAACTCGCCGCCATCTCGCTGGACACGGGGGCTGCCTGGATCTATCACGAGAGCGTGCAGCGCTTTATCCCGGTGAAATTCAGCGTCCGCGGCCGCGATCTGGGCGGAACGGTCGAAGAGGCCCAACAACGCATCGCCAAAAACGTGAAGCTTCCTCCCGGATACCGTCTCGTGTGGGCGGGCGAATTCGGCGATCTTCAGGAAGCCAAGAAACGTCTGGAGATCATCGTGCCGCTCAGCTTCATCCTGATCGCCGGGGCGCTGTATAGCCTGTTCAACAATTTCCGCGATTCCATCCTGGCGCTGGCGGGCATTCCCGACGCCATTGTCGGAGGCATACTCGCCCTCTACGTCTCCGGCCTGAACTTCAGCATCTCGGCGGCCATCGGCTTCGTCTCGCTGTTTGGCGTATCCGTGATGGACGGCATCCTGATGATCACGTTTTATAACCAGGAGCGGTCTCACGGTCTTGCGCCTGTGGATGCCATGTACCGCGCCGCCACCACGCGCATGCGCCCCCTGCTGATGACGGCGCTCTCCGCCTGCATCGGCCTGTTACCCGCGGCTATTTCAACTGGTATCGGCAGCCAGGTGCAGCGTCCGCTCGCCACGGTCATCGTCGGCGGCATGTTGGTCGGCCCGGTCATGCTGCTGCTCGCCGTGCCGGCGCTGCGGCTGATCCTACTGGGCATTGAAAGACATTCGCCGGGAGGGGAGCCGACGAGGTGAAGACGCCTTTCGTGTTCGTAATGCTTGCTTGCGCAGGTTTGCTTTGCGGTGCAGACTCCGCGGACCCAACGGCCTCCGCTCCTCGAAAGCCTCAGTCGTCCCGCCGTGAAACTCCGGCAAGGTCCAATCTTGCCAAACCGCTCCCCAAGCCCCAGCCGCATCCTGCGTCCGTGGGGGCGATGCATCCACGCCGTAGTCCCAACGGATCTTCTCCGGCGGCGAAATCCGCGCCGCTTCAGACCCCCATCTCTGGAAAGCGCCCGCCGGTCCGGCCGCCAGGTCACGCCGGATCTGCCGCGCCGCCGCTGAGCGTCGTGCGCCATCTCAGCCCCAATCCGCCAGTCATCGGGGGTTCCGCGGAGCCGGGCAAGAGCAACACCGTCGCAATCGACGGGAAACAAGTGCATCGAAGGCCCCAACAAAACGGATTTCTATGAGTCTCATTCGCCCAACGCGTAGTTTTGGTCTCATCGCCGTCACGGCAGCTTGGCTGCTCAACGTGGGCTGCGTGGTGGGACCCAACTTCAAGCAGCCTGCACCTCCGCAGGTCCCTGGTTATACGCCCAAGACGCCCACGGCCACCACCGGCACTCCCGATGTCGCCGGCGGGGAAGCGCAAACTTTCGTCGAGGGACGCGATATTCCGGGTGACTGGTGGACCTTGTTTCATTGCAAGGCGCTCGACGACTTGATTGAGCGGTCGCTCAAAGCCAATCCCGACTTGAAGGCGGCGCAGGCGGCGCTGACAGTCGCCCGAGAGAACACGCTGGCGCAGCGGGGCTATTACTATCCCAGCGTGTCAGCCGGCTTTTCGGCCAGCCGCGCGAGGACATCCTCCGAGGTTTCGCCCTTCACCGCCTCGGGCAATCTCACCTACAGCTTATTTACTCCGTCGGTCGGCGTCTCCTTCGTGCCGGATGTCTTCGGTTTGAACAAGAGAACCGTGGAGTCCCTGAAGGCACAGGAACAGCAGGCCCGCTTTGCCCTGGCCGCGACACATATCACGCTGAGTTCCAACATTGCCGCCGCCGCCATTCAAGAGGCGTCTTTGCGAGGACAGATTGACGCCACCCGGGAACTCATTGGCATCGCCACACAGATGCTGGAGATTTTGCGCAGCCGTAATGTCAGAGGATATGCCAGCCAGCTCGACGTAGCGGCGCAGGAATCGCAGCTCGCGCAGGTCGCCGCCACGATGCCTCCGTTGCTCAAGCAATTGGCTCAGCAGCGCGACCTGCTGGCGGCCCTCTCGGGCGGCTTCCCCAATCAGGAGATGCCGGAAACGTTTGAGCTGGCGAGCTTGCAACTGCCCAAGGAGCTGCCCCTGAGCGTTCCATCGCAACTCGTGGAACAGCGCCCCGATGTGCGCCAGGCCGAGGAGAATCTGCATTCGGCGAGCGCCCTGATCGGGGTGGCGCACGCCAACCGGCTGCCCAGCTTTGCCTTGACGGCGGACACCGGCACCATGGCGCTGATCTTCACGCATTTCTTCTCGAAGGGAGGCTTCTGGGACTCGGCCGCAGGCCTTAGTCAGCCGGTATATCAAGGCGGGACGCTGGTGCACCGGGAACGGGCCGCGATCGCGGCGTACACTCAGGCCGACGAGCAATATCGCAGCACGGTGGTGACCGCTTTTCAAAACGTGGCCGACACCTTGCATGCGATCCGACAGGATGCCGACGGTCTAAAGGCCGCGTCCGCCGCCAAGGACGCCTCCGCCGTCACGCTCGACCTGACGAAGAAACAGCTTGACGGCGGCTACGCCAACTACCTTGCGCTCTTGACTGCGGAACAGGCCTATCAGCAAGCCGTGATCAACCTGGTGCAGGCTCAGTCGAATCGCTATGCCGACACTGCCGCGCTGTTTCAAGCTCTAGGCGGCGGCTGGTGGAACCGCGCGGATTTGCCCAAGACTTGAGCTGTTGAGCTGAATGAGCGCCTGATAATGAAAGGCCAGCCGGGACCGGGAGCGGCGGCCGAGTTGAGCCGGAGCGAATGGGGCGTTCTGTGAAGCCGAAATCCCCGCCGCTACAGAAGCGTTCACAGAATGCACAACGCCTGGGCAGCGGCCCGCCCCATCAGACGGCGCCGTCGGTGGAGGGCGGCCCACTCGCCATAAACCGGCAACTGGGTATCCCCTTGACTCACCCGACCGCCAGACCTTGGGGCAGGGCAGCCCACGCGGCGCAGCCCGTGCTACCCGGCGAAGCGGTAGGTGAGTGAAAGGGACACCCAGTAACCGGCATCATGTAAACTTCTGAAGGGCCCCCCCACGTTCGCAAACTTCGCTACCTTTTTCCACTCTTCCAACTCTAATCATTCCAAGCACTTACCATTCCGCACCGCCTTCTCCCCCGCCGGCCTCCGCCCGCCCGCAGCATACAATATGGCTTGGGGAGGGCTTCGCGAGAGCGAATTGCCCCGAGGAAAGGGATTCCGAACATAGATGTTCGGTTCCCCCTATGCTAACTACCTTGTTTTCAACAAAGCATCCCCAAATTTCCGAACATATTGTTCGGAATGGGTTCGTTACGCAGGAAAGCTCCAGCAGGGTCCGGGTAACGCCCTCGGCCTATCCCGAAGGGTCCAGCGAACCAATAAGGCCCCTACCCGTGGAAGCGCCGCTCGCAGTCCGGGCTTACTCTAACGCCTGCGACAGGGCGCCGGGCCCCGCACCCTCACGCGGGGATGGGCCGCTCGATGGATCCCAGCACCTTCCGCAGTTCGGAGTCCTGCACCGGCTTGGCCAGCACGAAGCGGCCGTCGGCTTCGAAATCGGCCGCCAACTCGGCGTCGTACCCGTCCGACATCAGCACGAAACCGGTGACCTTGCTCTGTATCCGCTCGGCCAGCTCCACCCAGTTCAAACCCGGCGCGCGCACCGAACAGAAAACCACGTCGAAGCGCAAGCGTTGCGCCAGATCGAGCCCCGTATCGGTGTTGTTGACGGGCACTACCCGGTAGCCGCGGGCGGCCAACAGGCCAAGAATCTGGCGCAGGGCGGTTTCCTCGGTTTCGATCACCAGAGCGGTCATGCGGCGGCCGGATGGTGCCGCCCGCTCGTTGGCCGACGAATCCACGAGCACGGCACGCTCCTTCGCCAGGAGGGGCAGCTCCACCTCGAAACGCACATCCGCATGACTCTTCTCGATCAGCCGGACCTCGCCGCCATGCCCGGCAATCACGCTGCGGGTCACGCCCAATATGGCGGCCACTTCCTCCGGGTTGTGTGCCTCGCCGCGCGCGCTGAAGACGATCTCCACCACCACCATGCGCGCCAGCAGGCTGGTGCGGATGGTGAGCACCTTTTCGGGGGCGGCGGCCAGGGACTGCTCGGCGTGCACCAGCAGCCGCAGAAAAACCTGTTCCAACTGGCCGTGCGATCCCATCACCATCAGGGGCTCGCCGGTGACCAGATCGCGCACCTTGATGCCGGAGGCCTTCCAGTCTCTCTCGCGGAAGTCGACCAGGTTGCGCAGCAGAGTGCCGATGGAAACGGGGCGCGCCTCGGCTGGACCGGCCGCCGCGAAGGAGACCAGCCGCGCTACCATGGCGGAGGCCTTCTCCGCCTCCGCCGCGATGGCTGCCAAATCTTTCCCGGCCGCGCCGCCATGCACGGTGCGGGCCGCCCGCGTGGCCAGATCGGCAATCGACGCCAGGGGCGTTTGCAACTCGTTCACTACGCCTGAAATCAGACGGCCCACCGCCGCCAGTTTCTCGGTGCGGAAGAGCTGTTCCTGCACGGAACGCTGGCCCAGCAGCTTAAGCGCCACGGCCATCTGATTGGCCAGGTGCTGCGCGAGCGCCTGCTCATCGGCGTGGAACACTCGGGCGCGGTTGTCCTGGTCGAGCTCCATCACGCCCACCAGATCGCCCTGCGTCACCATGGGCACGAAAAGTTGCGCCTTGGGCATGGCGCCGTCCATGGATCCGCCCGCGGGTCCGCCGGCCACCATCGGGAAGGGGCTGCGCGCGGTATCCGGCACGACCAGCAGGGTGCGGTAGTGGAAGCATGCGGCCGCGCCAGACTGAGTGTTGTCCGGCGCGGGGGCTAGCGGGATGGAGACGACCTTGCCATTCTTCACGGCCACCTCATCCAAAGTGCCGGCGCCGCGGTTGTGGATATACAGCCGCACGCGGGTGACGCCGAGGATGGCCGGCAGTGCCTCGGCGATTCGCTCGGAGGCGGCTTCCGGCGTGGGCGAGCTCAGAATGTCTTCCCCGAGCTGATAGGTCTTGCGCAGGGTGGCGCGTTGCGTGTTCATGCGGCGCTCGCGGGTCCACAGCAGGATGGCCGTCAGCGCCACCAGGGCCAGCGCTACACCCAGAGCCACGGTCGGTATGAAGCGGGCGCGCTCGAGCCGCACGATATCCGCCGGCCCGGCGGCCAGCAGCTCGAAGTCGCGGTTGTAAGGCCGGCGCGGGGCATACTGATAGGCCACGCCGGTGACCCGCACGCGATCGCCCTCGCTCACGAGTGAGGCGAGACCGGCCGGCGTGCGGCCGCCCAGCGGCACGAAGATGCGATACCTTGCGTCCGCCTCGGCGATCACCAGGAACTCGCCCGAACTGGTTTCACCGATTTCCTGAATCCGCCCTTCGGTGCGCACCAGGCGGCCGAGGTAAGCCAGGCTCTGGAGCTGGGGAAGGGGGAGATCGAGCGCCGCGGGCGGACTCTTATGGCCCAACGTGGTTACGGAGGAGGGCCGTATCAACACCATCCCGGCCACCATGATTACGGTTCCGGTGGCTTCGATTTCATCGCCCGGATGCAGGGAATCCAACCGGCTGTCGCTACGCGGCAGCTCCAATGCGCCGCCGCCCGGCCCATCCGCGAGGGCCAGCACGGTGTACACCGGGAAATGGAAGGCCGGGGCAGCGACGACGCCGCGCACGGTGACCGCCTGGTCGAGATGGGCGGCGGTGTAATCGGGCGGCTTGCGCGCTCCGGCCTCCGACAGCGAGAGCCGCGTCTGGGCCGCCGAGGGCAGGCATAGGCATGCCGCGCCCGCCAGCGCCCAAACGGGAGCGCGTCTCATTTTGCCCCTTCCTGGGCCAACAGCCATTCTTCTAAATCCCCGCTGAGGAAATTATGGATGGTCAGGCTGGCCCCGGGCAACTCCGGATGCGTCGTCAAGACTCCCACCACGCGCATTCCGGCCGCCCTTCCGGCCGCCAGTCCGGCGTAAGAATCCTCAAAGACGATGCAATCGGCGGGGGGCCGGCCGAGCAGCCCGGCGGCGCGCAGATACACCTCCGGATCGGGCTTGGGATGGCGCACCTGATGTCCGTCCACCACCACGCGAAAGTAGCGGCGCAATCCGGCACGGTCCAGGAGGAAGCGGACATTGGCCGGCTCGGCGTTGCTGGCCACGGCTTTGGGAAACGCGGCGTACCGGTCGAGAAACCGGCGCAGGCCCGGCACCAGCATGCTCTCGACCCGGCCCCCAATCATCTCGCGGTAGAGAGCTTCCTTGGCCGCACTGCGCGCCGCCACTTCCTGGGGCGGAAGGTCTCCAAAGACATCGCGCACGATCTCGTCGTTGCGCTTCCCATACATGCGCTGGTGCATTGGCTCGGTGGTCTCCAGGCCGAAGCGCCGGTTGAAGAGTTCCCAGGCCCGGCGATGCGCGGGGTTGGAATCGAGCAGCACGCCGTCCATATCGAAGATCAGAGCCAGCCCGGAAACCGGCTCGTGGAGACCGCCCGGCAGCGCCACTAGGCCTTCTCCGCCGGGCTGTCGAGATTGGCGTCCAGCCAGATCAAATAGTCGTCCGAACCCGCCACCACCGGCAGGGCCAGGATCTCGGGAACTTCATAGGAATGCACTTTGGCGATGTGGGCGCGCAGCGCGTCGAACAGCCGCCGCGACGACTTGATCGCCAGCAGATACTCATCGGACGATTCCATGGCGCCCTTCCACCGATAGTAGCTGCGGACGTGCGGAATCACGCTGACGCAGGCAGCCAGCCGCGCTTCCACCAAGCTGCCGGCCAGCCTCCCGGCTTCTTCCGCGCCTGTGCAAGTGCAGAGAATCACAATCTTGTCGGTCATGAAAAAAATCGATTCGAAGCCCGTAACCGGTGCTACCATTATCTTCCAGGCTCGACGCGCATGAAAGCCTCCCTCATCCGTTTTTGTTATGTCCTGGCTGTGCTCGCGGTGGCGAGTTATGCATTTGTCACGTTGCGTGGTCCCAGGGGCGCGCAGGCCCTGTTCGAAAAAGAGGCCGCCATCCTGGAGATGGAAAAGGTCAACACGAAGTTGACGCGCGAAATCGAGCAGATGCGCGACCACATCAGGCGGCTGAGCGAGGATCCGGAAGTGCAGGAGCAGATCATCCGCGAGCAACTGAAGCTGGTGCATCCCGACGAAAGGGTTTTCATCACCGGGCCCCCAGCCGGCCCGCGGTCAACCCCTGGGAATCTCTCGCCAAGCCGCCAAGGCGCAAAGTAGCGCAAAGGGAAAACAACACAAGCCGAAAATCGAGAGGTTGGTTTTCTCCGCGCTTCCTCCGTGCTCTCCGTGCCTCCGCGGTGAACACAACGGCAGCCCGGCAAGCTGCTCACACCCGCAGCACCGCGGCTCCCCGAATGGCATCCTGTTTGAGCGCGAGGAGCGCCTGGTTGGCTTCGGCCAGCGGGAACTCGCGCACTTCGGTCCGAATGGGGATTTCGGCGGCCAGGCGTAGAAAATCCTCGCCGTCGCGCCGGGTGTTGTTGGCCACGCTGCGCACCACCCGTTCGTGATACAGCAGGTTGTAATCGAGCGCTGGAATGGGGCTCATGTGAATGCCGCCCAAGGCGACCGTGCCGCCGCGCTTCAATACCCGCAAGGCGGCGATCACCAGTTCTCCGGCGGGGGCAAAGATCAGGGCGGCGTCCAGTTTCGCGGGCGGCTCGTCGAAGGAGCCGCCGAACCACACGGCCCCGAGTTCGCGCGCCAGGTCGCGGTGCTGGGCGTCGCGCGAGAAGGCGTAGACCTGGATATTCCAGTGCCGCGCCACCTGAATGGCCACGTGCGCGGCCGCGCCAAACCCGTACATGCCGAGCGTGCCACCGGGCTGGACGCCGGAAACCCGCAGCGTCCGGAACCCGATGATGCCGGCGCAGAGCAGGGGGGCCACGTGCAGTTCGCTGGCGCCCTCGGGCAGAGCGTAGACGAAATCCTGGTGGGCGGCCACGTATTCGGCATAACCGCCATCCACCATCCAGCCGGTGAAGACGGCCCGCTCGCAGAGGTTTTCGCGGCCCGTGCGGCAGAATTCGCACACGCCGCAGGTATGGTGCAGCCAGGGCACTCCCACGCGGGCGCCCTCCTGGAACCGGGTGGCGCCCGGCCCGCACCGCTCCACCACACCGACTACCTGGTGGCCCGGAGCCAACGGCGATTTGCGCTGTTCCAGCTCGCCCTCCACCACGTGCAGGTCGGTGCGGCATACCCCGCAGGCCTGGACGCGCACCAGCACCTCGCCGGGTCCCACCGTGGGATCGGGGTAGTCGCCGAAGCGCAGCGGGTTCGAGTCGACAGGCGCCGGATTGGAGAGCATGCAGGCTTTCATACCTCCATTCTCCCGCGGGCGCGCTACAATCGTGGACAAATCCCAAAATGGCAAAAAGGCTCATGATCGCGGTGGTGGGAGCGGGCATCGGCTCGCTCTTGGGCTTACTGGTTTCGTTTCTGGGCGCAGGCAATGTAGCGCTGATCGGCGGCGCGGCGGTGGGCGCGGTGGTGCCTCTGCTGGTGCTCGGCGCCCCGGGGAAGTAGCGGCGCCCCTCTGGGTTCCCGCTGGGCCCGGAAACCAGCGAAAGTACTATGCCACACAAAAACCTCTTGCTGTATGTGCCATCTCACAGTAGAGTCCATAAGGGGGTATGTAATGCCTTTTTGCGGGACTTGCGGTGCGCCGGTAGAAGGGCGCTTTTGCGCCAAATGCGGCGGCGCTGTTGCAGGGACAGCGGATCCGGCGGCGTCCGGACCCGGTGCGCCGGCGGCTGCGGGCGGCCTCACGGACAATGCCGCCTCGGCGCTGTGCTACGTGCTGACGTTCATTACCGGCATCATATTCCTGGTGCTGGAACCTTACAGCAAAAACCGCACGGTGCGCTTCCACGCGTTCCAGGCCATTTTCCTAGGCGTGGGGATCATCGTGTTCGACGTGGCCTTCGGGTTGATCGTTTCCATCCTCCACCTCTACGCCCTCTCGTTCCTGTTGCCGCTGGTTGGTCTGGGCTTCTTCATCCTGTGGCTCTACATGATCTTCTCGGCGTACCAGGGGAAGACGGTGGTTCTTCCGATCATCGGTCCGCTGGCGCAGCAACAGAAGTAAGCCCGGCAACGGAAGTAGGGGCCGATCCATTCGCCGGCCGGGAGCGCGCGGAAGCCTCGCGGGCCGCGCCGTCTGTGGCTCAGTAGCCACAACTGGGCTTATTTTTCAACGACTTTGCGGGAAATCGAACCGGCCGCCACCACGTCCCTATTAGTGTGAAGCGGACTCCGGTGCTGGGGCTGGCGACGTGGATGCTGGCGGCGGCGTCCGCGGGGGCGCAGGCCCCCCTGGTCGGCGATATCGACTTCTACGGGCTGCGCAAGGTGAGCCAGGAGCGCATTCTCAGCGCCCTCAAGCTGCATTCGGGAGACCGCCTGCCGGCGTCCAAGGGCGATATGGAAGATCGCATCGCAGAAATCTCCGGCGTGGTCCTCTCGCGCGTGGAGGCCGTCTGCTGCGATGGTTCGCGGATGACTCTCTTCATCGGCATCTAAGAGCGCGGCGCGCCGCACGCGGCCTTCCGCTCGGATCCCGCCGGCGACGCCGTACTGCCTCCGGAACTGGTGGAAACCTACGGCGGCTTTCTGGCCGCGGTGGAGAGCGCCGCCGCCCAGGGCCGCGCCGGCGAGGATCTCAGCGCCGGCCATGCGCTGATGGACGATCCCCAGGCGTGGGCCTTCCAGAAGCGCTTCCTCGAAATGACCCCGGCGAATCTGAAGGTGCTGCGCGATGTGCTGCGAAACGCATCGGGAGCCGGCCAGCGCGCCATGGCCGCCGCCCTCATCGGCTACGCACCCAACAAGGCGGACGCGATCGACGATCTGCAATACGCCCTTCAGGACCCCGATGAAGCGGTCCGCGCCAATGCCCTCGGTTCCCTCACCGCGATCGCCGTGCTGGCTTCCAAGCAGCCCGCTCTGGGCTTGCGCATTCCGGCCACCTGGTTCGTGGAGTTGCTCAACTCGATCGTGCGTAGCGACCGCGTGGAATCCGTGAAGGCGCTGCTGGCCCTGACCGACGCGGCCGGCCCCGGAAGGCTCCCCGGCCCCGGAGGGATCCCCGGCCTCGGAGAGCACCCCGCTCTGGAGCTGATCCGGGAGCGCGCCCTGCCCGCGGTCGTCGAGATGGCCCGCTGGAAGACTCCCGGCGATGCACTGCCGCCGTTCCTGCTGGCGGGCCGCATCGCCGGACTGGACTACGTGGACACCCTGCAGCAATGGGCCACCGGCAACCACGAGGCGGTGCTCTCGAAAGCGCTGGCCACCGCCAGGAAAAAGCCGGGCGGTACACTACAATAGTGGCAGCCGACATGACACTCAGCAGGCGGCAACTTCTGGCATGCGCGGCCGCCGCCGTCACCCGCCCCGCGAGCGCGCAGACGCCCCACACCGCCAATGGTCCCAAGGTTCGCAGCAGCCCCGGCATCTGCGTGTATTCCCAAATCCTCGGCAAAGTTGCGTACGACGAGCTGGGCCTGATGCTGCGCGACACGGGCGTGGATGGCGTCAACCTGACGGTGTTCCCCGGCGGGCACGTCAACCCGGCGAATGCGGGGCTGGAAATGTTCCGCTCGGTGGAAGCCATCACCGGCGTGGGGCTGGACGTGCCCATCATCAGCACGCAATACGTGAACCTCACCGACGCCACCATCCGCACCGTGCTGGGCGTGTGCAGCGAAATGGGCGTGCCGCTGTTCCGATCGGGGACGTGGCGCTACGCCAACGCGCCCGACATCGAGGCGCGCCTGAATGAGGTGCAGCGCGACGTATTCAGCCTGGCTAACATCGCGCGCGCGGCCAAAATGTCGGTGGCGATCCAAAACCTCACCGGCGACCACGTGGGCGCGGCCGCGTGGGACATGAACATGATCCTGCGCGCCCTCGATCCGAAGACCGCGGGTTGGGATTTCGACATCGGCAACGCCACCGCGGAAGGAGGAGGCGGCGGCTGGGCCATCGCGCTACGGCTGGCCGCCCCGCGGCTGAAGGCCGTGTCGGTGCGCGACTTCTACTGGGCGAAAGACGGCGCCGTCTGGAAAATGACGCCTTGCCCGTTGGGCGAAGGGATGGTGGATTGGACGGCGTTCTTTTCCACCCTGGCCCGCGTTCATTTCACCGGCCCTGTCACGATTCAAATGGACTACCAGCCGCAGTCTCTCACGGCCGCCCTGCGCCATGATATCGACTTTGTGCGCAAGCAATTGAACGTGGCTTATGGGGTGGGCGCGCCGAAGTAAGGGCGGGCGGGTCGGCGGAAGCGGACGGGGTGTTCGCGTTATCCTGAACTCTGGCCATGGCACTGCGTCTACGGTTCGAAGGAATCCGCTGTTTTTCCGAGCCCCAGGAGGCGGTGATTCGTCCGATTACGCTCCTGGTGGGCGAAAACAGCTCGGGTAAGACTACTTTTCTGGCTCTCTGCCAGATCGCTCACGCGATCAGTCAGGGGGTGGGTAAAGACCTCCCCTTCAACGAACCGCCGTTCTTACTGGGGGCTTATGACCAGATCGCATCCTACCGTGGACGGCGCGCGGGGCGTGCAGGGTCGTTTTCACTGGCAATCGAACTCGACGCCGATAACCATCCCCAGTCGATCTGTCAAGAGTTCGTGTCTGAGCATGGGCAGCCTTCGCTTCACAAGGTGCGGCTTATGGCAGGGAATCTGGTCCTTGAGGTGAAGAGTGGCAGCGACACCGAGCAGCCCTCGATAGCCCTGGAAGGTCCCCGCGGCAAAACCGAAGTTCCAGTGTGGCCATCGCCGTTTCATGATTCATGGCCCCAACCGCCCGCC
Source organism: Bryobacteraceae bacterium (assembly GCA_052144935.1). Taxonomy (GTDB): domain Bacteria; phylum Acidobacteriota; class Terriglobia; order Bryobacterales; family Bryobacteraceae; genus JOPF133. The sequence continues at coordinate 20,540 of JBKQPR010000053.1, read as the reverse complement.
GGCCGCAGGGTCAACATCGGCGACCTGATGAGGAAATCTTTCACGTTCGACCTCTGGCCACAGATGTCCGCCCCCGCTTGGTCGGCTCGCGTCGCAGATGCGGTTCGTAACACGATTCAGGATACTGGTGGCTTATGGGGCGAGACGGCGCTCGCCGAGTCCGACTTCGAGTCCTTGGGAAGTGCGCTGAAGGCGATTCAGAAGGAGTTTATGCACCGCCCTTACGCTTTTGCGCCAATCCGGACCAGTCCGCAGCGGACCTACGACCCGGTCATTGCGGAACCGAAACCGGAAGGGTCACATATTCCGATGTTTCTGGCTATCCTGTCAAGATCGGCTGCAACGCAGCCATGGACGGCGCTGCAATCGGCGTTGCAGGAGTTCGGTCGGAAATCGGGTCTGTTTGAAGGGATCGAAATCGTCAACAAAGGGAGGAAGGAGAGCGACCCGTTCCAGATCGGCATCAAGACCGGCGGCCCCGCGTTCAACCTGATCGATGTAGGCTACGGAGTAAGTCAGGCCCTCCCGATCCTCGTAGACACGTTACAGCGGGCTTCCGGTTCTCAATTCTTTCTGCTTCAGCAGCCAGAGGTGCACTTGCATCCCAAGGCGCAGGCGGAGTTGGGAAGTTTCTTCGCCAGGCAAGCGAACAAAAGCGGACGGTTTGTCATCGAGACTCACAGCGATTACCTCGTAGATCGCATCCGGATGGAGGTCCGCCGCAAGCAACTCGATCCCCAGGACGTTTCCCTGCTCTACTTCGAGCGGTTGGAGCACGGAGCGAAGATCCATAACCTGGAGCTCGATGCGAACGGCGGCATCACCAACCCGCCGCCTGGATACCGGCAGTTCTTCCTAAACGAGGAGCGGGATCTCTTGGGTATATGAAGTGTGCCTGATTGTCGATGCCAACGTAGCGGCGCAGTTTCTGGCGCAGCCGCATGCAGTAAGCCGCTGGCTTCTTGGGGATCGGGGGGACCCACGGCTTGTAGCCGCAGGGAAGCTCCGCGAGGAACTGGCAAAGCACGCCGAAGTGAGACGATTGCTGGTTCGGCTGGAGCAAGCGGGTAGGTTGCGCTCGGTCGACGCAGGCGGGCTCCGGCAAGAGGAGGTTCGACTCCACGCCAGCGGACTCTGCGTGTCCAATGACCGCCATATTTTGGCCCTGGCGATCCTGAGCGGCGCCCGTACCCTCGCCACTCTCGATAATGGATTGGCGGGAGATTTCAAGAACGCGAGGATCATCAGCCGCCCCAGAGGCGCTGTCTACAGAGACCCCGAAACTCACGCCCACTTGCTTCGCCATACGCCTGCTTCTTGCGGTGTCAGACCTGGCGATGACCACGATCGGAGGAGCCGCAAAAGCAAAACGTGATGCTTGTGCAATCGGAACGGCGTCAAATGGCGGTGAATCCGCGTCCCGCAGAGTTGTCCCCGGTACCGCATTTGCGATATGAATTGTAGTTCCATGCGCCAACTCATGAAAACGAAAATCCTGTTCATTTTCGCGCTGGCCCTTCCGGCGCTCGCCCAAAACACCGCCGCCCCCACTACCGTCCCAACCACGGTCAAAGACGCGCTCGTCAAGCACTGGAAAGTCACCGCCGACTTCACCATCGCCGTGGCCAAGCTGATGCCGGCCGAGAGCTACGGTTTCAAGCCGGTGCCCGAAGAACTGAGTTTCGGCCAATTGATGATCCAGATCGCCGGCGCCAACCTGGGCGCCTGCGCCAATGCCAGCGGACTCCCGCGGCCGGCGGTTCCGGCGAAGATTTCCCAGGAGGTGCGCGATGAGAAGGCGGACGTCGATAAGGACAGCGCCATTCAGTTTCTCGGGAGCACGTTCGACTTCTGCAACCAGGCGGTTCGCTCGATGACGCCCGAAAAGCTGAACGAGGTGGTGGGCCCGGCGAACCGCAAGATGACGGCGTTCGAATGGCTATGGGCCTATTTCACGCACACGGCGCATCATCGGGGACAAGCGGAAGTCTACCTGCGCGTCAAGGGCATCAAGCCGCCGGACTACGTCTTTTAGAAGAGCAAGCTGTTGGAAGGGAAACGGCCGCGCATGAAGGTCCTGTTTTTCGGCGCCACGGGCATGGTGGGACAGGGTGTCTTGCGGGAATGCCTGCTGGATCCCGATGTTCCGCTGGTTCAGACCGTGGGCCGGACCGCGGTGGGAGTGCCACACCCCAAGCTGCGCGAGACGGTGCACGCGGACCTGTGGGATTACGGCTCCATCGAGACCGCTCTTTCCGGCTGGGATGCCTGCTTCTGGTGCCTGGGCGTGTCGTCGGCCGGAATGACAGAGGCCGACTATGAACGCGTGACCTATGGGATGACGATGGCCGCGGCGGGGACCTTATCGCGTCTCAATCCTCACATGACCTTCATCTATGTTTCGGGCGCCGGCACGGACAGCACGGAACATGGGCGGGTCATGTGGGCGCGGGTCAAGGGCAAAACCGAAAACGCGCTGATGCGTCTGCCGTTTCAAGCCGCGTACATGTTCCGGCCCGGCGTCATTGAACCGCTCCACGGGGTCAAGTCCAAGACGGCCGCGTATCGCTGGTTCTACGCGCTTGCGAAACCGCTGCTGCCGGTGGCGCGGTGGGCCTTTCCGGCCTACGTCCTGACCACTGAACAGATCGGCCGCGCCATGCTCGCGGTGGCGCGAAACGGCGCTCCCCTGCGGGTTCTGGAAAGCCGGGACATCCGCGCGATGGCGGCCGCGGATGGCGCCGTGCGATCCTGAAGGTATGGCGGACCGGGCGCGCGCTCTGCCCGAAAACGTGGAGGGGCCGATATTCGTGGATGCCACGTGCATCGATTGCGATACCTGCCGCCAGCTTGCGCCCACGGTCTTCGGCGAAACCGGCAACTCCTCTTTCGTGAAACTGCAGCCGCGCGATCCCGCCGAACAACTCGCGGCGTTGCGCGCGCTGGTGGCCTGCCCCACCGGATCGATCGGCACGGCCGGGAAAGAGCGTGTGGCCGAAGCGGTGGCCGCGTTTCCGATGCCGCTCGCGGACGGCGTGTCGTATTGCGGCTTCAACTCGCCGAAGTCATTCGGCGGGAACAGCTACTTCCTGGAGCATCCCGGTGGCAACTGGCTGATCGATGCGCCGCGCTACGTGGAGCGCCTGGCACGCCGTTTCGAAGAGCTCGGTGGGGTGCGCCACATCTTCCTGACGCACCGCGACGATGTTGCCGACGCCGATAAATATGCCAGGCGTTTCCGCGCCGGCCGCATCATCCATCGGCTGGAGTTGTCCGCCCAGCCGGATGCCGAGCGCGTCATCGATGGCATGGCCCCGCTGGAACTGGCGCCAGGCTTCCTAGCGATCCCCACCCCGGGCCACACGCGCGGCCATTGCGCGCTGCTGGCGGGCGAGCGCTTTCTGTTCAGCGGCGATCACATCTGGTGGAGCCGCCATCGCGGCCGCCTGACGGCCTCGCGCAGCGTCTGCTGGTACTCCTGGGAGCGCCAGGTGCAATCGGTCGCGCTGCTGGAGCGATTTCGATTTGAGTGGGTGCTGCCGGGTCACGGAGAACGCGTGTACTTCCCAATGGAGGAAATGCGGCGGCAGGTGGCCCGGCTGATTGAAGCGACGGCGTAACCGGTGCGCGCCGCTTACTCGTATCTCAGGGCCACCAACGGGTCCACCCGGCTGGCGCGCCGCGCCGGAATGTAACAAGCCAGGATGGCCACCGAGCCAAGGATGCCGGCTACCGCCGCGATGGTAACTGGATCGCGAGAACCCACTCCGAAGAGCAGCGTTTCCAGCAGGCGCGTCAGGCCGATGGCGCCGCCGAATCCGACGAGCAGGCCAAGCCCGCTCATGAGGATTCCGCCGCGCAGAATCAGCCGCAGGACATCGCCGGTAGTCGCCCCCAGGGCCGCGCGGATCCCGATTTCATGCGTTCGCTGCACCACCGAATACGAGATCACGCCGTAGATTCCGATGGCCGAGAGCAGCATGGCGATGACCGCGAACACCGTGAGCAGCAGCGACTGCAGGCGGTCGGACGCCACCGACTCGGCCTTGATCTCCTCCAGCGTTTTGACATCCGTGAGCGTCTGGTCCTTGTTGATTTCGTACACCGCCTTGCGAATGGCCTGCTGCAGCGAAGAGGGGGCGACGGCGGTTCGTACCAACAGCGACTGACCGTACACCGGGCTCTGCTCATTGGTGACGTACAAGCCGGGGTTGTCTCCCTTGTCATCGAGACCGTTGACCTTTTCATCGCCCACCACACCCACCACTTCCCAAGCGATCTCCGGCCCCAACTGGGTCTTGCCCGGAACGATCTCCTGGATCAGAATCCGTTTCCCCACCGGCTCTTCTTTCGGGAAGTACTTGCGGGCCATGGTTTCGTTGATCACCGCGGCGGGCGGCGCTCCTTTCACATCGCGATCGCCGAGCACACGGCCTTTGCGAAGCTTCATCCCGAGCACGCCGAAGTAGGACGGGCTCACCATCTTGAAGAAGCAGGCCTGGCGGTTGGCGCGGTCCACCATGGGGCGGCCGGAAATCTGGAACGGCATTCCATATCCCCAGCCCTCCATGGGCAGCGCGGAAGTCAGGGCCACGCCACGCACACCCGGCAGATTTCCGATGCCGTCCTCGATCTGGCGCAGATAGCTGTTGAGCTGGGCGGCATCCGGATAGCGCTTGGTAGCGATCGGGAGGTCCGCGGTGATGACGTTGGTCGAATCGAAGCCGGGATCCACGTTCTGCATGGCAAAGAAACTGCGAATCAACAGCCCTGCCGCGGTCAGGAGCACGAACGCCAGGGCCATTTCAGTAACCACCAGGGCTCCGCGGAAGCGCTGCCGGGCGCCTCCCGCGCTGGCGCCGCGGCCGCCCTCTTTCATCGATCCCGCCAGGTCCGGGCGGCTGGCGCGCAAGGCCGGCGCCAAGCCAAACAGGACACTGGTAAACACCGACAGGATCAGAGCGAACAGCAGCACCCGGCCGTCCATGGTGACGTTGGCTTCGCGCGGCAGGGTGAAGGGCGGAACCGCCATCCGTAACCCGGCCATGGTGGCATACCCCACGGCGATGCCAAGCAGCCCGCCAAATAGGGAGAGGAGCACGTTCTCAGTCAGGAACTGGCGAATCAGCCGCCACCGGCCCGCGCCGAGAGACGAGCGGATGGCGACCTCACGCTCGCGCGCCGTGCCGCGCGCCAGCGTGAGATTGGCCAGGTTGGCGCAGCCGATCAGCAGGACCATCCCCACAGCCGCCAGCAACACGTACAGCGACTGCCGCACCTGGTTGCCGACCAGGATATCGGAGTAGCGTTCCACATTCACGCCCCATCCTTTGTTGGAATCGGGATAATCGTGCGCGATGCGGGCGCCGATGGTGTCCATTTGCGCGCGCGCAGCTTCGAGCGTCACCCCGCGCTTCAGCTTGGCAAAGGAGCCGAACCAGTGGAAGTTGCGCGTCATGTTGGAAGGCTTGAAAACCAGGGGCCGCCAGATCTGGTTGTAGGCCCGGTCGAACGCGCTTCCGGCGGGTAGCACCCCGATCACCGTGTTGGGCTCCCCATCGAGCAGAATGATCCTTCCGGCGATTTGCGGGTCGGCGCCGAATTGGGTTGCCCAGAGCGGGTGGCTGAGGATGACGACGTGGTCCTTGCCGGCCTGGTCTTCGTCGCCCGCGAAGGTCCTGCCGAGCACGGCCTTGACGCCGAAGATGTCGAAATAGTGCGGGGAGACCACTCCGGCACGCAATTGCACGGGTTCGCCGTGGCCGGTCAGGGTGGTGGAGCCGCCGCTCTGCGCGGCCATGTAATCGAAGACCGTGTTGTCCTTCTGCCAGTCGAGGTAATTGAGAGTAGAGATGCCGTTCCGGCCGCCCCCCGGCGGCTTTTCGAGTACCCGCACGATCCGGCCGGGTTCGGCGTAAGGAAGCGGCTTCAACAGCACGCCATCCACGAAACTGAAGATTGCGGTATTCGCGCCAATGCCGATTGCCAGGGTGGCAACCGCGACGGCGGTGAACGCGGGGTTCTTCCAGAGGGTCCGCAAACCGAAGCGAAGGTCTTGGAGGAATTCGTGCACGCTTGCGCCCTCCTGCGGCGGCAGCTCAGGGGGTTAGACGAAGCCGATGCCGAAAAGTCGTGGCATTTGCCTGGCAGTCGTCTGCTCGGGCGACTGCGGTTGCAACTTTGGCGCCGGCGAGCGCCTGCTGGCCGCGCTTGGCTCGCGGTCATCTGCTCGGGGCGGCTACCGTTGCAACTTTGGCGCCGGCGAGCGCCTGCTGGCCGCGCTTGGCTCGCGGTCATCTGCTCGGGGCGGCTACCGTTGCAACGTCTCCGCCGGCGCGGCTTACTCCGCGATCGCGTAGCGCTTCATCTTATTAATCAGCCCCTGCCGGCTGAGTCCCAACAGCCGGGCGGCCTGCTGCTGGTTGTAGCGGGTCTCCGCCAGCGCTTCCCCGATCAGGCGGCGCTCCAGCTCTTCGATGGCCTGCTTCAGCGATTGGAGCTTGCCTGCCGCGGCGGACTTCGGTTCGGGTTTGGGCGTGGCGGGCAGTCCCTCCGATAACTCGTCTTCGGTAATTGCGGGCCCGGTCGCGCAGGCGGCCAACCGCATCACCTCGTTGCGCAACTGGCGCACGTTGCCCGGCCAGGGCGCGGCCATCAGCCGCCGCATCACTCCGGGCGCGAACTCCATGCCGCCGCGACCCGTCTCCCGGCAATACTCGTTCAGAAAATGGTGGGCCAGCAGGGGGACCTCCTCGCGGATCTCGCGCAGCGGCGGCATGTGGATGTGAATCACCTTGACGCGGTAATACAAATCCTCGCGGAAGTTGCCCTTGGCAATCTCGGCATCCAGGCCTTTATTGGTGGCCGCCAGCAGCCGCACATCCACGGGAATCGAGCTGCGCCCGCCCACCCGCTCCAGCACGCGCTCCTGGAGCACGCGCAGAATCTTGGCCTGCGCCGGCAGGCTCAGGTCGCCGATCTCGTCCAGAAACAGCGTGCCGCCATCGGCCTTTTGAAACTGGCCCACGCGCTGGTTCACTCCCGTGGCCACGCCCTTCTCGATGCCGAACAACTCGCTCTCCAGCAGCGTTTCGGGCAAGGCCGCGCAATTCAGCGCCACGAACGGCCGCCGCGCCCGCGAGCTGGTGTAGTGGATGGCCTTGGCCACCATCTCCTTGCCCGTCCCGCTTTCGCCCGTGATCAGCACGTTGACCAGGCTGTCGCGAATGCGCTCCACCAGGCGCACGATCTGCTGGATCTTCTGCCCCGTCCCGATAATCCCGTGCGCCGAGTACTTGCTCTCCACCTCGCGCCAAAGGTGCGCATTCTGCTGCGTAAGCTCGTCGTGGCTGCGGCGCAGCTCGCCGATCAATTGGGCCGTTTCGATGGCGATGGCGGCATGCGAGGCCAGCGCCAGCAGCCACTCCTCGTCGCGCGGGCTAAAGGCCCCGGCACGCTTGTTGAGCGTCTCGAACGCCCCGATGATCTCGCCCCGCTGGTTGCGCATGGCCACCGCCAGCACGTTGTGGGTGTGGTAGCCGGTTTGTCCGTCGATGGCGCCGTAAAACCGCGGATCGCTATAGGCGTCCCGCACATTGACGGCCTTGCCGGTCATCACGGCGGTGCCGGCGATTCCCCGGCTGGCGTCGAAGCGCAGGATTTCGTCGCTGCCCAGCGCCACCTTCGACCATAGCTCGTGCCGCTCGGTGTCCAGGAGGAAGATGCTGGCCCGGTCGCATCCCAGCAGGTTGGTGGCTTCGCGCGCGATCAGGTCGAGCAGCGCGCCCAGGTCCCGCTCCGAGTTCATCTTCTGGCAGATGTCCAGAATGGCCGCCAGCTTCTCGTGCAGTTCGGATTGCGGAGACGATTCCATTTCCATGGGCCCGGGGGTGAGCGTTTAGTCTATCTCGTTTACACCCCCTGTGTCCATGAAGTAGACACCGCAACCCGCGCAGCCCGGACATCCGCGCGGCGGCGGGTCAGCCGGCTGGTTCAGCGGACTTGGGGCGCGCAGCCCGCGCAACCCCGCCAAGCCCGCAGGCATGCAGCCCTTATTGGGCGCGCCCGCATCCTCCGGCAGTCCCCGGTTTGGCGGATTCCGCGGGGATCTTGTCCTGCCGCCGATTTGGCAATCGTCTTGCTCATATACAGGCAGCGACAGGCCTTCCGGAGGAGGTTGGGCGCGCAGGAACAGCTCAGTTTCTTCGGGAGGTCCGCGTGAAATGCTGCCCGCCATACGAGCCGCACTCGGAGGATGGCAAGGGGCCGAACGCCTCCTATCCGATATCTTCGCCCCGCAGACAAGACCCATTTCCTGCGCTCCCGCCCAAAGGGAGCGCAGGCCTTACCGCCATTCGCCAATCTACCGATGGTCTCCGGCCGCGTGACGCGGTGCTCCTACCGGCCACTTCTTCACGGGGCGCCTCTGGGCCCGGCTGCGTTCGGAGCGGCAAGAGGTTTCGCGGTGTCACCGGAATCTCGCGCCGGGGGCCGGCCGGTTCGCTATAGTCGATCCTATGTCCGAAACTCCCGCCCGCCGCCATCGCTACCAGGTAACCAACGTGTGGACCGGCAACCTGGGCTCCGGCACTTCGGCCTACCGGGCCTACAGCCGGAACCACGAACTGTCCGGGGCAGGGAAGGGCGCGCCCATTGCCGGCTCCTCCGATCCGGTTTTCCGCGGCGACCCTTCCCGCTACAACCCCGAGGAACTTCTGGTGGGCGCCCTCTCGGCGTGCCACATGCTGTGGGTGCTGCATCTCTGTGCGGATGCCGGAATCGCGGTCACCGGGTACACCGACGAGGCGCTGGGGGAGATGGACGAGCATGAAGACGGCTCGGCCGAGTTCACCCGCGTAGTGCTGCGCCCCCGCATGAGCATCGCCGATCCGGCGCGCGCCGCCGAGGCCATCGCCATGCACCACCGCGCGCACCAGGTCTGCGCGCTGGCCCGATCCATGAATTTTCCGGTTGAACACCAGCCGGTGGTGGTGGAGTAGTAGTAGTAGTACGGCAAGCCGCATTTTTCCAAAGGTTTGGCTGGCCGCGGAACGCCTCAGCGTGCGGAAGGTGCGCGATCCCGCGAGGGCCTGTGAAAATAGTACCATAACCAGGCCGTTTTTCGGCATAAACCCCTTGACTGTGCATCGTCTTAGACACTACACTGAAACGGATATTAGGGTACAGTGGTAGAACGAAATCGGGGTCGGCAGTTAGCCTGGACGGCCACGGGGCCTGAGGAAAAGAGGTTAAAATGCATCAAGTTCAGCGCTTGACGATATCTCGGGAGACGAAGGAAAAAAGATTTCGTTTACTACACGCCTTGGCGACTGTGATCGCTATGGCCGTGATCGCTGTGGCTCCGGCCATGGCCAACACGATAACATTTGCTCAGTACTCCGATGTTTCCGGCGGACAGGACTGGAACATTACTACGGCCGGATCCGGCTGCAACACCCCCGCTAGTCCCTGCTCAACAACGATTTCGGTAACCTCCAGCGGCTTTAATTCGCTTTTTATCTTCGTACCGGGATCGGGGCTTGGTACCGTGCCCGTGGATGCGGATTTCACTTTCACAGCGACGAGCACCGCAATTGGTAATTGCGGCGTTGCCTGCGCCACCGGCGACTCATTCACGCAGGGAGGCTACAGCGGCAGTTTTTCTTATGTTGGCCTGTCCGGTCCGTATGCGGGACTGACCTTGCTAACGGCAACCTTCGCGAACGCCACTTTCGGCAACCTCAACATCGGGGAAGGAACTGGGGGCGTTTCCTATAGCGGGAGTCTCACCCTCAATCCCGGCAATCTCACGATGTCTTCGCAGGTCCTGAACTTCACTGCTCTGCAGCAAACCGAGGAAGACGCCTCATGGACTTTCTCTTCGCTCAACCCGCTCTTCAGTGTCGGCACGGTTAGCGCTAGCGATCAGGCATACCCATCGGCGACCACGTTCCTCGCTACAGCTTCGGGCACGTTCGCTACCCAACCGGGTTTTCTCGCGGAACCGGATTCCCTGACATTGACATCGCTCGGCTTTGGCCTGTGTGCGCTCGCCTTCGTGCTGCGCCGCTTCCGCTCCAAGGTCACGCTGGGTGCCCGGTAGAAATCTCGTAAGTCCCGCGCCAATCGGCGTTAGCCTGCAATCGGATCATCAGGGCCTGGGGAAACTACCCCCCAACGACAGCCATCCCAAACCCACTTCGACTTCGGTCTGGAAGCGGCGGCGATAATGCGGTGCTCCTTACCTCGATTACGCCATGAGCGCGATCGCCGGCCGCGCCCTCGCCGGATATCTGCGGACGGGCTCAAGCCGGTTCACCGCCGCATCGCTAATCCATGGCGCGCGGAGGCCGCGAGGCCCCTTCCCAGGCTCGCGCTTGGTCTGGCCAGCTCGAGCTCGTGGCGCAGGATCTCCACCACCCGCGCCACGCCATCCGCCCCCGCGAGGCCGAGTCCCCACCAGATAGAGCCGCCCGATCTGTACCGCCGCCACCCCCAGCGCCAGCGCCTTCAGCACATCCGTCCCCCGGCGAATCCCTCCATCCGCCAGGACCGGTATTCGCCCCGCCACCCGCTCCACCACCAGCGGCAGCGCTTCGATGGTCGCAGGCACGGTATCCGGGGTTCTCGCGCCGTGGTTCGAGACGATGATACCCGATACCCCCGCGCTCACCGCCGTGGCCGTGCCCAAAGGGCACCCCGGCCGGATTCAGGATACCCTTCAGGAGCACCGGCCGCCGTGCCAGGTCAGGGTGGGGTCCAGGTAGTCCTTGCCTTGGAGGTTCGGCAGCTCGCGCTCGGGGCTCCCCCTTGGCGCGGTCGTCGCGGTTGCGCGCCCCAATAGTGGGGGAATCGACCGTCACGCATAGCGCGCGGCAGTTGGAATCCTCCGCCTGCTCCACCAGGTCGCGGGTGAAGCCGGGGTCCCGTTGCACGTAGAGCTGAAACCACACCGGCCCGGTGGCGGCGTTGGCGATGTCCTCGACCCGCATGGAAGCGCTGCTGCCGATCACGTAGGTGGCCTTGGCCGCCGCTCCGCGTACTGCCGCGAGATCCCCCTCGGGGTGCACGGACTTCTGCGCGGCGGTGGGCACCAGCGGGAAACGGCAGTTCCAGCCCGAAAAGCCTCACCCGCGTGTCGAGTTGCGACACATCCACCGGGGCCCTTGGCTTCAAGCGGAACTGCTCGTGCGCCTCGTGGTTCCACCGCAGCGCGATCTCGTCCGCCGCGCCACCCGCAATCCGCTCCCAGGCGCCGTGGGAGATGTGCTTGGGGGCCTCGGCCTCGAAATCGAAGAGCGACAGCAGCCCATCGAGCGCCGCATGGGGCGCGGTTTGGCGTACAGCTTGTGGAGCGCGGAAAGGCCGAGAGCGGCCCGCGGCAAGTCGCGCCGGGAAGCTATAACCGGATCGGATTATACAGCCCCGGGGGCTACTGGGCGTTGAGGGCCTTGCCGGATCACCCCACGCGGGCCGGAGACCTGGCAGCCCGTGTCTAGGGCCCAGACCCAAGTTGGGTCCCTTTGGGTCCCCCCAATTTCGTAGAGCGGCGGCCTTTTGGAATCAAGCCACTTGCGGGGCATAGCGACCCACTTTGGGTCAATTGCACAGTTCTGCCAACGGACCGCTAGGGGTGCAGCGTCAGCCTTTGCACCCTCCAATTGGTGAGTTCGCCGGCATAGAGCACGTTCGGATTGCGGCAATCCATTTCGTTCACCGTGCCGAACTCCTTGGTTAATTTTCCGGCTGTGCCGAACTTGCCCAGGATTTTCCCGTCTAGCTCCATCTTGTAAATCTCGCCGTTGTCCATCGAATCGGGCGGATTGGAATTCGAGATGTACAGGTACTGGCGAGGTCCGGGAGAAATGCAGATTGTCCATGGCGCGCCCACATCGCCGATTTGGGTCTTGAAGGTCCCGTCATTGTCGAAGACCTGAATCCGCCGGTTGCCGAGATCGGCCACGTAGACGTTGCCCTGCGCGTCGACGGCAATCGAGTTGGGCATATCGAATTGGCCCTGTCCGGCGCCCTTCGATCCCCAGGTCTTGACGAACCTGCCGGATTTATCCAGCTTCACGATGCGCGCGTTGGTGTAGGCATCGGAGACGAAGATGTTTCCCGCGGCATCCCAGGCGATGTCGGTCGGACGATTGAAATTGTCACCGGCAATGCCTTGGCCCGACCCGCGGCCGCCGCGGCCGCCGCGCCCGCCGCCGCCTTCACCGCCGCCGCCACCGGCGCTGGGCCCAGAGGGCACCCCCGGATTGACCGACTCCGGCTTTCGGCCGAGCGCCATCAGGAAACGGCCGGCGGGATCGAACTTTACGATCACGTTGGCCCCGCGGTCCACAGTCCAGATGTTGTCCTGGGAATCGACGCGAACCGTCTGCGCGAAGAGGAATCCATAAATTCCGGCGCCGATCTCGCGGAGGTACTTTCCCGTGGAATCGAATTCGAAAAGACGCGAGCCGCCGTGGGTAAAGAAGCGCGACCCGCCCATGGTGGCATCTTCTCCAGTGCGCGTGTAAACGAGGATGTTTCCCTTGGAATTCGTCGCCACGCCGGCGGCTTCGCCAAGATAGAGATTGGGCGGCAGCTTCAGAAGACCGGCAGCCGAGTCGAAGGGTATTTCCGGGACTTGCGCCAAGAGCATGCTGCCGGACAGCAGCGCCAGCCAGACGTGTAAAAATTTCTGCATGGTAGCCCTATCTCCCGTTGGCGTGCAGAACGATTTTCTGTACGCGCCACAATTGGATTTCCGAGATGTAGAGCTCGTCGGGATTGCGGCAGTCGATCTCATGCAACCCGCTGAACTCGCCCAACTGCTTGCCCGCCTTCCCGAACTTTCCCAAGATCGTGCCATCGAGCTCCATCTTGTAAACCTCTCCGGTCACGGTGGACAGCGTGGAATCGTTCCCGTCCGGGTACGAGTTTGAGGAGAAGAGATACTGGTGCGGCCCCGGAGAAACGCACACCTCCCAAGGCGCGCCCAGATTGTCGTAGATGGCTTTAAAGGACAGGTCGTCGTCGAAGACCTGGATGCGGCGATTGCTCCGGTCTCCGACATAGACGTTGCCCTTGGCATCCACCGCGAGCGTGTGCGGTAGGTTGAACTGCCCCGGCTCGGAACCCTTGGAACCGACGGAGGCGATAAATCTGCCGTTCTTGTCGTACTTCACGACGCGCGAGTTGCCGTAGCCGTCGGACACGAATATGTTGCCGGCCGGGTCCCAGCCCACGTCGGTCGGGCGATCGAAGACGTACTTCCCCGGATTGGCCGCGGGCCCCGGCGGGGGTGGCGCCGCCAACGCATCCGTGGGTTCCGGCCTTCGGCCGAGGGTCATCAGCACGCGGCCTTCGGGGTTGAACTTGATGACCATGTTGGATCCCTCGTCGACGGCCCAGATGTTATCCTGCGAGTCGACCCTCACCGCGTGGGCAAACACGAAGCCATACAGGCCCTCGCCGATCTCGCGGAGGTAGTTTCCCATCTTGTCGAACTCAAAGAGGCGCGTCCTCTGGCTGCGCGTGTAGACGAAGATGTGTCCTTTGGAGTTGGTCGCGACGCCGATGCCTTCGCCCAGGTAGAGGTTGGGGGGAAACTTCAGCAGGTTGGGGACCGACTGGTAGGGGATTTCGGGCACGTTCTGCGCTTTGGCCCGCAGGGCGAGCGCGGCGGGTGTCAGGTTTTGAGTCTGGGCGAACAGGGGCATAGCCGCCAATATCGCCACGGAAAAACCGATGTTGCGATGTCTCTGCATAGAATCTGGCTAAGAGTATAATACGGAACCAACCATCCAGGTTTTGGAACCGAAAACCGGTCCATCGTCCACGCGAACGACTGAGACGGGGAACTGTTTCTTCTACAGACCATCTGCTATTAAGCAACGGCGGACGACCAAGCGTCGCCACACCGATGCCCAGCCGTCGTAATCGCCCGGCGATCTTGGTTTCTGGTTTAGTGCGGATTCGACCGGAGGACGCCTGCGCCGCCGGGCACACTCTCCGGCGCGCAGGCCCCAAATCACACAACTGCCGGCACGACATACGGCTCCCGGTAATTGCGCGTGAACAGCGCATTTGCCTGGTCGTCGCCGAGGAAGTGCCCGGTCGACTGGTCCACCTTCAGCACCCGGCCGACCCGATAGGCGATGTTGGCCAGGTGGCAGAACGCGGCCGACCGCGCCCCGGTTGCGACGTCCGCATGCAACAGCTTGTAATCCCGCGCGCGGATCGCCTGGAAGAAATTCTGCATGTGCGGGTTGGTTGCCCATTGCGCCTGCTCGACGGCCTTCTCGTCCATGGTCTTCTCGTACTTTTCGGCCTGTCCGGCGCCGGCGCCGCGGGCCGCCTCGCCGCTGATACTGTTTCCCACAGTGCTCTTGTAAAGCTGGAATCCGTTCGGCTCGACCACCATGAAACCGCCGTCACCGAAGAATATGTTGCCCGTATAGTTGGGGCGCACGGGCCCGGTGCCCTCGGGAAGCGTGGGCAGGTTGCGCACGTCGAAGGTAATCTGCGCGCCGCCGAAATCGAAGGTGGACTGCTCGGTGTTAGGCGTCTCCTGATCGTCCTGCCAGATAAACTTGCCGCCCAGCGAGGAAACCGAAGTCGGCCAGCCGCCGCGGCCAAGACCCCACAGGCACATGTCCATTTCGTGCACTCCCTGGTTGCCGATGTCGCCGTTTCCAGTATCCCAGAACCAGTGCCAGTTATAAGCGAATTTGTTCTTACTGTACGGCTTCAGTTGAGCCGGGCCGAGAAAGCGCTCCCAGTCGAGACCGGCGGGCACCGGCTCGTCGGGAGTGTGGCCGATCGAGAATCGCCGGCGATAGCAAAGTCCACGCGCATGATAGACCTGTCCGATGGCGCCTTGCCTCAGCAGTTCCATGGCTCTCATCTTGTGCGCGATCGAGCGGCCCTGCGATCCGACCTGCACGATGCGGTTGTACTTGCGCGCGGCCGCCACCATCTGCAGGGCTTCGAAGAGGTTGTGGCAAGCCGGCTTCTCGACGTAAACGTCCTTGCCCGCCTGGCAGCCCCAGATGGCCGCGAGGGCGTGCCAATGATTGGGAGTAGTAATCGAGACGGCGTCCACTTCCTTAGACTCGAACATCTTGCGCATGTCGTCGAATTCAGTTGGGGTGGTGCCCTTCAGCTTCCGCACCTGCGCGACGCCGCGCTCGCGGGCGGCCTGGTTCACGTCGCAGATGGCGACGATGCGGCAGTCGGAATCGAGCGAAGAGTAATAGTTGATATGGTCGGTGCCGCGGCCGCCGACGCCCACCTGCCCGACATTGACCCGGTCATTGGCGCCCAGAATCGGGAAGCGGGCAGTGGCAATCGCGGCCGCTGTGGTGCTGAGGAACGTGCGTCTCTCCATGGATGCCTCGTGCGCTTATTCTATCGCTATTTCGGGAATGGCGGTCCCGCAGGACGGTCATTTTTTCGCCGTGCGAGGCCGCCGCGGCGATGGCGCTGGAACCGGCCTTGGCCACGCGACGCCGCGGTGCGTGGGCTTCCTCCGCCCGGGGGCTGTGCGAATGGGCCTCCGGGGCGCCCTCGGGGTGCCCCCCCGGGCCCTGCGGCTTCGAAATTGCCCCGGTAAAAACGGGCGAGTCTCATGGCCCACGATATCACTCCTCCCCTCGATTCGAGATTGCGGATCGGATGACTTCGACCTGCGCATCCGTGGGCAGCCTCGCTGTGCTCGCAAAAACACAGGACGGGCCTGACTGCGTGCCCTTGGCTGGTTTCTTCCGGGGACAGCTTCCGGCGCTCATCAAATCAAGAAAGCGATGGGCCGTAGGTGGCGGGATCGACATGCTGAGCTTGACTCGTTCATAGACGCTTGCCGGCACAACATATCTTGGGTGTTTCGACGCGGGTACCCCGGCTCGCAGAACGCCGGCCGAGTCGATTCCGCATCGTGCTATGGTTCACTCCGCGTTCGGCGTTCGCTGGTGCGCTCCTATCAGAGGGTTATTATCATAATGTGAAGACTGTCCGCTTCGTTTTTTCCTTCGTCATTCTAATCGTTGCCGGAGTGGCGGCCTATTTCATCTTTCCCCCAGTTCGGCTGTGGGCGCTGGTGGTCGCCGGACACAGCCCGAATTGCCCTATGTCGCACGCCGTCAAGAGCAAGGCCTATCTGGACGAGAGGATCCGCATCAAGGACCGCATCCTGGCGGGCAGCCACCTGGTGAAAGAAGACAACGGTCTGGAGTTGTGGAGCACGCCCAAGGGCGAGTATTGGATTCCCAAGGGCAACCGTTACGTGCTGCCGTTCAACCTGGCGGAGATGGAGCAGCACATTTATGGCACGGCAGAGCATTTCATTCACGCTGGAGACGTGGTGCTGGATTGCGGAGCGAGCGACGGCGATTTCACGCGCCAGGCTTTGGAGGCCGGGGCGCAAACGGTGGTTGCGATCGAAATCACTCCCTCCAGCGCGGAATGCATCCGGCGCAATCTGGCCGGGGAGACGGTGGCCGGCCGCGTGATCGTGTACCCGAAAGGCGTATGGGACAAAGAGGACACTATGACGCTAAACGTGGATGACACGGACTTTGCGGCTAACAGCGTAGTGATGCGTCCGGAATCGTCCCATCCGGGCGTTCTGGTGCCGCTGACCACGATCGATAAACTGGTTGCCGAGCTGAAGCTGCCGCGCGTGGATTTCATCAAGATGGACATCGAAGGCGCGGAAGTCCCGGCGCTGTCGGGCGCGCAGGGAACGATTGCGCGCTTCAAGCCGCGTCTGGCGATTGCCACCGAGCACAAGCCGGATGACGAGTACACCATCCCGGCGGCAGTGCGCAAGATCCGCGCGGATTATCAGATGGAGTGCGGCCCGTGCCTGGAGGCCAAGGGGCACGTGCGGCCGGATGTGCTGTATTTCTGGTAGCCCGACCCGGAGACCGCAAAAAAGAATTGGGGATGCGATTGGCGGCTCGTGGGCGTATGGCCGGGCAACTCCCCCGCGGTCGCATGGCCCCCGCCCACCCGCGCAAGGGCGGGACGCCGGGCTGAAACGGCAAGACTGGTTGGGCCTGGCGGCCGGCAGTGGCGCCGGGCCGCGGTCATCCGGATCTGCTGGGTCCATGGCACTCAGTCCTCGGCCAGGAGCCGCTCTACAGCATATAGCCATCCGATGCCGGTATGCTGGTCTAACCGATCGGGCTTTCCAAGCGAGGCATTCACAAACGGAAGGTCGACAGGTTGCCGATCAGACAGCGCGAGCAATTTCGCACTCCCTTGGGAGCAACGCAGGGTATTAATGAAGTCCGCTACCCCAGTCAGGAGAGGATTCACGATCAGCAGGTCGATTTCAACCTTGAGTTGCTGCGTGAAAGCCGATGCCTCCAGAACGTTTAGGGCGGGCAAGACCCCATAACCCGATCCGCCCAAGAGTGCTCCGAGCCAGAAGAGAAATCCTGGATCGTCATCAAGAATCAAAACTGTTGTCAAGGAGTGCTTTCACTTCTACTTCTCTTTACTTCTCTTCGGCGCGCGGTGTTCACCTCTGTGAAAGTCGGCAAGCGACGCGGGCGATTTCTCAGGCTGGCCGATTTACTTTGTTCTGGAATGCTCGTGCTGCGGGTCGCCACGAACCCGGAATTCGTAATGTAGGATTTGCACGGCGGTGCATTGACCCTCTGTACGTACCGTCCGGCCCTGGGCCCAAAGGTTTAATCCCTTCAAGCCATTTAGCGAGACCGGCCATGCTATACGCAGTTCAACTCTCAAGCCGACGGGCAGCGGATCTGGCGATTCAAACAGAACGCCACCACGGGACAGGTTCACCGTAAATCCTTGCCCCTGGGCGGCTCGCCTACCACGAGTGAGAACGTATTTGAGACCAAGGGCTAAGGGATATCGGATATTGACGCGACGGTCGTGTGTTGGGGCTGTCCCGAGCGCCGATTCAGAATCGGGAGTTGTGGGGGGCGTAGCGGTGCGCATACTGGTGATTGTGTTCCCAATCGTACTGGCTGGCAATAGATCCCCGGTTCTAATCCGCAGGCACCCAAGCTTCAGAAAAATCCGACCGGCAGTTCGGCTACCATGGAAAATGTGTTGCAGCCTGGCAGAGGTGCCTGGACAGCCCACCAATATTGCCATAAGCCACTTCTTTCGCCGTCGCCAGCGTGATTTTCGGCGGTGGTGGCGGCAGGGCTTGGGATCTTCGGTGGAACCCGTTTGGCCAGAAGTTCCTGAGGCTGGCCCCCGCGCCCTGCACGTCCACCCCCGCGCCCGCCGAAAGCCGGCATGCGGAGCAGGATTCCATCCGGTGTGATTGTGCCCGAGTAGTCCGGCCGCCCCGTCTGGTCGAACGCGTCGGTAATCACCGCGAAACTGATCTGGCAGCCGTTCCCTCGCCTTCCGCGATGGGGTTGTCGCCTATGCGGTAGCGATATAGCCGCTCAGGTGGTTGGTGGCCATCGGATCTCAGCCACAACCAAGTCTCCCGGGGCTGCCCGTCCTGTCCCGGCTGCGCCGCGACCCAATGCCCAGTCAAATCCGCAGCCGAAAGCGATGGCGCCAATGAAACGGAAACAGCCATCTACAGGCAACTCAGGATGTTAAACAAATAGTGCTCGGGTTATGATACATCTACGAAGAACAGGAGCATCACTGGAGAAGGTACGAGAAGATATATGAAATTCTCTTTCCTGCGGCTGTCACTGTCTTTAATGTCTACGGCGCTTACCGCCAGCGCGCAGAACCCGTTCGGCGTGCGAATCCTGCTCGGAGTTACAGACGCGGAGCCGATGCGCTGGGACGGCACGATCCATGCCCAAAGCGGAACCATCACCTCGCTGGAGCCTTGGCGTTTCGAGGGAAACGACGGAATTGCCGGCTTGACGTGGCATTGTTCGACGCACTTGGTTCGCCTCTTCAGCGGCACCACTCCGGTCTTCGCCAAGGGTGTGAATTCATTCGTGCCGAATGGCGTTATTGCGAGTCTATCGGCGCCCGACGAGAACGCCGAAATCGGCGTGACCACGGCGCAGGGTGATTTTAACTTCACGCTCAAGGATCTGATCTATGGAAAGCCCCTGGTGAAGTTGGGAGGCCGCGTGTGGGTGGATCGCATCCCTCCCAGCGTCCAGCTCACCAAGACTCCGGAGGAGGAAGATTATCCTTCAGCCGCCAGCGCTAAGAACGGCGACGTCTGGCTGGCGTATGTTCAGTTTCGCCACAATCCGGAGCACAATCAGCTTCGAGCCGCCGTCGCGACGCCGCTGAAGGATTTTTCGAAGTTGAAAGCGCCTCCGGGGGGCGACCAGATCTTCGCCCGCAAATACTCGAGCGGCTCCTGGGGTTTGCCGATTCCGGTCACCGAGGCGGGCGGCGACCTGTATCGCTCAGCCGTCGCGATTGACGGGCAAGGCCGGCCGTGGATCTTCTGGCCGCAGAACGTGGCCGGGGCGAACGGCCGGGCCAATTTTGAAATTTTCGCCCGCGTGATCCGGAACGGCGTGCCTGGGGCCAAGGTGCAGATTTCGCGAGATCCGGGTTCGGACATCGATCCGGTCGCGGCGGCGGACTCAAACGGAAACGTATGGGTCGCATGGCAAGGCTGGCGTAACGGACGTGCAGCCATCTTCGCGGCAACCCAAAACGGAGACAGGTTCGGTGCGGCGGTAAACGTTTCGGAATCCTCCGCGAATGAGTGGAACCCGGCCATTGCGGCCGACAGCGGCGGCCGCGTGACCGTCGCCTGGGACTCCTACCGGAACGAGAATTACGACATCTATGCCCGCACGGCTTCTTCGGGCTCCTGGGGACCGGAGATTCCCGTGGCGGCCAGCGCGCGCTACGAAGCGTACCCCTCGATCGCCTACGACAACGCGGGCCGGCTGTGGGTGGCTTACGAGGAAGGTGGCGCCGGGTGGGGCAAGGATTTTGGCGCGTACAACACCAACGGCGTCGCCGTCTATCAAGGCCGCGTCATCCGTCTGCGGGGCTTTGAGCGGGATGGGCGGGCGGTGGAGGTGGCCGGCGATCTGGGTTCCGTGCTGCCCGGTATGCCGGACATTCATCTGGAACTGGCCGGTACGCAGAGCAACGCGCAGAAACTCGACGCCGATCCGAACAACGCGAAGACACGCGAACCCGACCGGGCGGCCCGCAACATGCCAAACGCCAGGAACTCCTTGCCGAGGCTCCTGGTGGATGGCTCGGGACGCATCTGGCTCGCCTTCCGAAGCGCACACCCGGTTTGGTGGAACTTCCTGGGTACCGTCTGGACCGAGTGGGTCGCGTCTTTCAACGGCAACCAGTGGTCCAGCCCGATCTATCTGAACCACAGCGACAATCTGCTGGATAACCGCCCGGCGCTCGTCTCGACGCGCGCGGGCCGGTTGCTGGTGCTGGGATCGTCGGACAACCGGCGCAATTTCTATTTGGGCGTCGGCGCTTGGCAAGAGTGGGCCAGTAACGCTCGGATGGATCGACCACTGTTAGGAACAGGATTAGGAACACCGAGAAGAGGAAGAAAGTTCAAGTCATCATCGGTCTGCGTGGACGCGTGC
>JBKQPR010000052.1:0-2737 GCA_052144935.1 Bryobacteraceae bacterium | reverse complement strand
ACCATGACCCTTTTGATCCCCTGCACCCCGTCCGCGACCCATTCCACCTCATAGCCCTTCTCCTCGAGTTGGAGCCTCGTCGTGTCGGCAAAAACGACGTCGTCCTCCAGCAGGAGGATTTTTCTCCGCCCCGCCCACTGCGCCACCTGGTCGAGGTCATGCGTCTTCTCCCCAAAGGGCGGTGAATACATCTTATGGCTCATTTTTTGTCAGCTACACCCTTTATAGTCAAACCTGACCCGCAAAATGTCAAATCGCCCCCCGGCAAAATCAACTCTCGCCAGTTCCTGGATAAACTGTTAAATCGTTTCCGATGCGCTCGTCTCCGACCGCCCAGGACCTGGATTTGATGCAACGGGCCATCCGTCTGGCCGCCCAACACATGCGCGCCCGCGACGGCGGGCCTTTCGGCGCCATCATCGCCCGCGGCGGCCGCGTCCTCGCCCAGGGCTGGAACCAGGTCACCTCCGCCAACGATCCCACGGCCCACGCCGAAATCACCGCCATCCGCGCCGCCGCCGCCGCCCTCGGCGCGTTCCAATTGCGCGGCTGTGTGCTTTACACCAGTTGCGAGCCGTGCCCCATGTGCCTGGGCGCCGCCTATTGGGCGCGCCTCGATCGCATCGTCTTCGCCGCCACCCGCCACGACGCCGCCCAGGCCGGTTTCGACGACGAGCAGATTTATGCCGAACTGGCCCGCCCGCCTTTCTCCCGCCAACTCCTCATGCAACAGGCCCTGCGCGACCAGGCCCTCGAAGTCTTCGCCGAATGGGGCCGCCTCCCGGACAAAATCCCGTACTGACGACGGAGTCCTGTTCTCAACACAAGCTCTCACCCGTAACCATGCAATAGGAATTGGGATCGGGTCGAGGTGGCGGGATTGCGCCCGCCACCCCTCCCACACCACCGTACGTGCGGTTTTCCGCATACGGCGGTTGAACGCAGCGCCGTCACGGCACCGCGAGGTCTGATGGCATAAGGAATCCGAAGCGGCGCAGTGTTCGATTGCTCAGCGCCGTGTGCAGGGTTCCGGTTCGGGCGATGAACCATGCTCCCTTGCTGCTGAAGGCCACTTGGAGCAATCGCCCCTTGGCTCCCAGTTGCTGCAAGTGTCGCCGTCGGCCTGCCGCGCTGTGCCACCGCTCCCAAAAGCATTTGCGCATGTGGCGCCGTATCCAGCTTTCCAAGTCAAAGATATTGCGGCGTTCCTCGGCCAGGCCGTAGTAGGCCCACCAACCGCGCAGATATGCGCACCATCGGTCGCGCAGCTTCTCGCTGCTGAGACTTTGGCAGCTTCGCCACATCTCTCTGACTCGGTCTTTCAACCGCTCCACACTCTGCGGGGCCGCTTCGATCTTTCCTTCGGGATTGATCCGAAACCCCAGGAACTTCCGTTCCCAAGGCCGCCCCACGCCGCTTTTGTCCGCGTTGACTTCCAGCCGCAGATGCTGCTTGATCCAGGCCGTCACCCCGGCCAGCACTCGCTCCGCCGCCCGCTGACTGCCCACATAAATGTTGCAGTCGTCCGCGTAGCGGCTGAAGGCCAGCCCTCTCTTCTCCAGTTCCTTGTCCAGCGCGTCCAGATAGATGTTGGCCAGCAGCGGGGACAATGGCCCGCCTTGCGGCGTGCCTTCCTCGCTGGCGACGACCACTCCTTCGATCATTGCTCCGGCTCGCAAATATCTTCCGATCAATTGCAACACCCGTTTGTCCCGAATCGTCTGTCCGATTCGGTTCATCAAGATGTCGTGGTTGACCCGGTCGAAGAATTTGCTGATGTCCATGTCCACCACCCATTCCTTTCCGCTCTGGATGTGCGCTTGCGCCGCTTGCACGGCGGTTTGCGCCCCGCGCCCCGGTCGAAATCCGTGGCTGTGCTCGCTGAAGGTCGGATCAAATATCGGTTGCAACACCTGCAAGAGCATTTGTTGTATCCAACGATCCTGCACCGTCGGGATGCCCAGCCTCCGCACTCCGCCGTTGGGCTTGGGAATCTCCACCCGCCGCACCGGGCTGGGCACATACGTCCCGGCCTGCAGTTTGGCGGCGATGCTTTCCCAATGCGCGCGAATATGGTCGCGCAGTTCTGCCACGGTCATCCGGTCAATCCCCGCCGCGCCTCTGTTGCGTTTGACCGCCAGCCAGGCCGTCGTGGCATTCTCCCGGGTGACCACTTGTTCCATCAGGTTCTCGTACATTGCTTTCTTTGGCGACTTCCGCAAAAGAGTTCCTTGCCTTCCGCTCCGCACGCTGGAGGCGGCTGCACCGCCGGGGCGTCCGTTAGCCGGGCCGGGTTGGCGACCGCAGTTGTCGCTTCCCGCCGTTTCGGATGACTCACAGGTTCTCTTTCAGTCCGTCGTTGAGCTTTGTTCTTTCGTTCTTCGGCCCTTCGCTCGGCCCGGCTTTCGCCGCGCTTTAATCGCTACTATGGCCTCTGCTGACTTCCGCCGGCCTCTCGACCCGCGGATCTCCTTGGGTCAGTGTTGCGCCTTTCCTCTCACGCCGCCGAGTTCTACCTGATGCCGTTTGATGACCTTTGGGCTTCGCTGTTACTCGCCAGCTTGCCCCTGCATCCGGCCTCGCTACTCGTTCGTGTTCCTGCGGCCAAGAGTTCGCTTCCGGTTCTTTCGTCCTGCGCCTTACGGCCTCGGTCTAACCTTCCGCTACGGTTGGCGTCATCGCCTCCGTCGGGCTCCTTTCATCCCGCTAGTTCACAACACCTGCCAAGCACACGAGC
>JBKQPR010000051.1:0-23412 GCA_052144935.1 Bryobacteraceae bacterium | reverse complement strand
GAAACAAGAATATCGACTGTTGGAAACAAAGGGGTTATACGTACGTGTTCTTGGTCCCGAAAATGGCACGGTCGAAGGCACTGTTTCCTTCCCCACCAGACTGGGGCCCGCCCCAGTCAAGATGCTCCGCGGTGAGTAAGTTCGGTCCTGGTTACCTCGCCTACGCGTAAATCCCCCGCAGCTTGATGGCTTCCGCCACCCGGTCCAGCGCCAGCATATACGCCGCGATGCGATTGTTCACCTTGTGGTTCCTGGCGTATTCCACGACCGACCCAAAACTCTCCACCATGATCTCTTCCAGCCGCTGATTCACCAGTTGCTCGTTCCAGAAGAAGCCCTGGCGGTCCTGCACCCACTCGAAATACGACACCGTGACCCCGCCGGCATTCGCCAGAATGTCGGGGATCACGAACACGTTCTTCGCGGCCAGAATTTCGTCGGCCAGCGGAGTGGTGGGGCCGTTGGCGCCTTCGCAGAGGATCTTGCAGCGCAGGCGGTCGGCGTTGCCCGAATGGATCACGTTCTCGGTGGCCGCGGGCAGCAGCACATCGCAGGGCAGGAACATGGCTTCGGTCTTGTCGATGTCTTCGCCCTCCGCGAAACCGGTGATCGAGCCGGTCTCGTGACGATGCCGCTGCAGCGCGGCGATGTCCAGTCCGCCGGCATTGTAGACCGCCCCATCGTACTCGATCATGCAAACGATTTTGAAACCGCGCTGGGCCATCAGCTTGGCCGCCATGCCGCCCACGTTGCCGAAGCCCTGGATCACTACCTTGGTGGATTCGGTGCGCAGGCCCAACAGCTCGAGCGCCTTCCCGGTGACGATCATGCAGCCGCGGCCGGTCGCTTCCGGGCGCCCCCGCGAGCCGCCCAACGCCATCGGCTTGCCCGTGACCACCGCGGTCACGGTGTGGCGGGCATGCATCGAGTAAGTGTCCATGATCCACGCCATCACCTTTTCGTTGGTGTTGACGTCGGGCGCGGGCACGTCGCGCTCGGGGCCGATAAAGTCGATGATCTCGGCGGTGTACCGGCGGGTAAGTTTTTCCAGCTCGGTGTCGGAGAGCACGTTCGGGTCGCAGACCACGCCGCCCTTGCCGCCGCCGAACGGGATGTTGACCACCGCGCACTTCCAGGTCATCCAGGAGGCCAGGGCGCGCACTTCATCCAAGGTCACATCAGCCGCGAATCGAATGCCGCCCTTGGCCGGGCCGCGCGCCAGCGAGTGCTGCACGCGGTAGCCGGTGAACACCTCCAGGCGCCCATCGTCGAGCTGCACCGGGATGTGGACCGTGATCTCCTTGGTGGACGTGCCCAGCACCTTGCGCATGCCGTCATCCAGCTTGAGCCGCGCCGCCGCTTCGTCGAAGCGCGCGGCGGCGGCCAGCCAGGGATTATTTTCGTTTTCGTGCGAGATGGAAACAGGTTGGGTCAACGTGGACAAGCTTCGTGCCTCCGGTTCCATTATGCCAGCTATTCCACCAGTTCCACGTGCGTCTTGATCTCCTCCCGCGGGATCAATGCCGGCCAGTAAGCCACGATCTCGCGCACCGGCGGACGGCCTTCGCCGAAACCCGTGGCGCCGGGCGGGCCGTTGAGCACCAGCGGAATCAATTCGCGCGTGAAACGGTCCACCGCGTTTTTGTTCTGGCCGCGGACGCCGATGCGCAACTGCACCTCCGGCGGATCGGGATTGGGCGCGGCCGCCGGACCGTGGCACGCGTTCACCCCGAAGAACTCTGTGTAGATCTCTTCGAAGCTTAGCCCTAGCTGCTCCAGGCGCTGGCGCACGATGCGGTCGGCGGCGCGCGCCTTTTCGAGCGCCTGCGGCCACGAATAGACCAGCGTGCCGATGGCCTTCCACCCGTTGGCGTAGCTGATGGAAAGCTTCAGCGAGGGAGGTTGCGGGCCGCCGCGAATGCCGCTCACGCGCACCCGGTCGTCGCCCAGGTCCTGCAGACGGATGCTGGTGAAATCGGCCACGCAATCGGGCGTGATGTAGCTCTTCGGATCGCCCAGCTCGTAGAGCAATTGCTCCTTCACGACGTCGCTCGTGACGCGCCCTCCCGCGGCCGGGTGCTTGGTCACCGAGAAAGAACCATCGGGCTCGGCCTCGACGATGGGGTAGCCGATGTTGGCCATGTCCGGAATGGTCTGCCAGTCCACCTGGCAGTTGCCGCCGGTCGATTGCGCGCCGCATTCGATGATGTGGCCGGCAATCGTTCCCGCGGCCAGCCGGTCGCAATCGCCGGGCTGCCAATGAAAGCGGTGGATCATGGGCGCCAGCGTGAGGGCGGTGTCGGTGGAGCGTCCGGCCACCACCACATCCGCGCCGGTGGCCAGCGCTTCGGCCAGCGGAAACGCGCCGATATAGGCGTTGGCGCTGAGGATGCGTCCGCGAATCGAAGCCAGCGGCGCGCCCGTATCCATGTCGCGCATCTCGTGGCCCTTGGCCAGGAACTCGTCCAGCCGCGCGAAGACGTCGTCGCCGGTCACCACCGCCACCTTCAGCCCAGACGCCAGCCGCACCACTTCGCGTGCGCAGGCCACCGGGTTCACGCCGCCGGCATTGGCCACGATTCGCACGCCACGCTCGCGGATCGAATCGACCAGCCGCGCCACCAGGGGCGGAAAATCGCGCGCGTAGCCAAGCTGCGGGTCGGCCTGCCGCTGCTTCTGCAGGATCGACATGGTGACCTCCGCCAGGTAATCCAGCGCCAGGTAATCGATGGGACCCTGTTCCACCAGGCGCACCGGCGCCTCCAGCCAGTCGCCCCAAAAACCTTGTCCATTGGCGATGCGGATCATATCTGCTGCCTGGGGCGCCCTGGGGTACCGCACAGGCGTTAAATGAAAAGAAGACCGACGCCCCATGATCCCACATCGCAGAACGCCGTATCCCGGCCCGGCGCCGGCCTGGGTGGGAAAAGGGCCGTTAAGCCAGCTATCTGGCGGGCGCTGAGGTCGGCGGTCGTCCGTGGCTCCGACTCCGCGCAAATGTGGATCGCCAGAACCTAGGGCGTTTCTCAGGACTGATCCGAACGGCCTGTCTCCGAAGGCGCCGTAATCGAGTCGTTAGTGCCGAATTGATCCATGCGCTAAACGGATGACGGAAATCAGGTCTTCGGCCGTTGGCTTCGCTGGATGATGGGGAGGGCTTTCGAGAATAGTACCGCCTGCAACCGCCCCGGTTGCAGAGTGCCTCGATATTGTAGAATGACTTAACCCTATGCCCATCGCCGCAGGGGCCCGCCTTGGGCCGTACGAGATCCTCGGTCCAATCGGTGCCGGAGGCATGGGCGAGGTGTACCGCGCACGGGACTCGAAACTCGGCCGGGACGTGGCGATCAAAGTGTTGCCCGCGGCGCTCTCCGCCGACCACGAATACCTAGCCCGTTTTAAACGGGAGGCGCAGGTGCTGGCATCACTGAACCATCCGCATATTGCCGCCATCTACGGACTCGAAGAAGGCGCGATTGTGATGGAGTTGGTGGACGGGCAAACCCTGGCGGAGCGAATCCGGGCCGGCGCGCCGGCTATCGACGAGGTACTCGAGATCGCGAAGCAGATGGCGGAGGCGCTCGATGCCGCACATGAGAAGGGTGTCATCCACCGCGATCTCAAGCCTTCCAACGTGAAGATCACGTCGAGCGGTTCCGTCAAGCTACTGGATTTCGGCCTGGCGAAGTCAGTCCAGGACCATGCCGTGGACCCGGAGGAATCGCCAACGCAGACGATCGGTGTTTCGAAAACCGGCGTGATTCTGGGGACTGCAGCCTACATGTCACCGGAACAGGCGCGGGGCCTGCCGGTGGATCGGCGCACCGACATCTGGGCGTTTGGTGCGGTCCTCTATGAGATGCTGACGGGCCGGCGCGCGTTCGGGGGCGAGACGGTGACCGACATACTGGCGGCGGTGCTGAAATCCGAGCCTGATTATTCGTTATTCCCCAGAAGTCTGCCGCCACGGATCGCATACCTGGTCAAGCGCTGCCTGCACAAGAAACCCGCTGAGCGTCTGCGAGACATCGGAGAAGCACGGATCTGGATCGAGGAAGCCGATGATGAGGCTCCCGCGATTGCGCCACGCGGTACGCGCCGATGGGTCGCGATACTGGGCGCGCTGGCTGTGGGCGTTCTATGGGGAGTGGTCCTCTGGCGGGTTCTCTCACAGCCCGAAACACGCACCTGGAGAGGCACTTTCCTCGGCGGGCCAAGTCTCGCTCTGGGGCCGAGAATCTCACCCGACGGCAAGACGCTGGCATTCCAAACCATGGTGGATGGGGTGCTGCAAGTGGCGGTGATGAAACCGGAGAGCGGAAACTGGACCGTGCTCACGCGGGAACGGGAGCAGGGGACGGTTCAGGAGATTGCCTGGTCGCCGGATGGAACCAGGCTGTACTTTAGCCGCATGCTGGGCCCCCCAAGGGGAATCTACAGCATACCGGTGCTGGGTGGGGAAGAAAAGCTGGTGCTGGAAAGCGCGGCCAATCCGGAAATGCTGCCGGACGGCAGCCTGTTGGTTGTCAAGATCGACTCGAAGCGGCTGTACCAAGTTCATCGCTACTGGCCGGAGACCGGGAAACTGGAGGCGCTGCCGGCAGAGCTCGGCTTGAGCGACGTCTCCCTACCGCTGAGGACATTTCCCGATGGAAAGGAAGCGGCCTATTTCGGCCGCCCGCCGGCGAGTGACGCGAGCGCGCCGGAGATGCTCTACGCGCTCAATCTGCAGACCGGGCAGTCGCGGCGGTTGGCGCCGGGCCTGACGATTCCCCCTCCGCCGCAGGGGAACGGATTCCCGATGGCCATCACCCCGGACGGCAGACAGGTACTCCTGAGCTTGATTGAAGGAGACCTGCGAACGGTTGTCGCCGTGCCGCGGACGGGAAATGGCGCGCCGGAAACGTGGCTGAACGTCACGCAGAGTATGTGGTATATGGACGCCGGCCCGGACGGCAGCCTGTATATGGATCAACTCATGCAGCGGCCGCAGGCATTACGCGTCCCGCTGAATGGGGGATCCCCGGAGCGATTGCTCCGCTCGATCGCACTCGGCCCGGTGGTGGAACTCGGGGACGGGAGCCTGCTGGCCTCCGCCGTGTTCGCCGGCCACACACGGGTAGCTACCGGGCGCCCGGGCGGCGCTTTGACGCCGCTTTCCGAGACGCGGGAAGAGACCGGCGTCTCCATCACAGCGGCGGGAGAACACGCGGCGGCTTTTCCACTGGGGTTACCGGGAAAGAGAGTGATCGCGATTGCTTCGCTGCCGGATGGGCGCATTCTGCGAAGGCTGGCGGTAGCGCGGGGCGTCATCGATAGTCTGGCCTCGTCTCCGGATGGGCGCCGCTTTTTCTATGTGGCGGGGCAGACGGTCTGGTCCGTGCCGTCCGAGGGTGGAGAGCCAACCAGGATAGCCGAGGGAGACAGCGTTGCCGCGGGCGCCGGCGAACTGGTGGTGAAACTGAATGCCAATGACGGATTCCATCTGGTGCGATTGCCGCTCAGCGGTGGCGAAGGGGTGAACGTGCCGCTGTCACCGGGCGCGACTTTGACCGCTGTGTCCTTGAGCCCGACAGCGGTTAGCCCCGATGGGCGGGTTCTAGTGACGGTGAACGAGCCACATATGTGGTTCTATCGCATGGCGACAGTCGATTTGAAAACCGGGCGTCTCAATCTGATTCCGGTGGACTTTGCCGGCGACATCTGGTTCCCGGGCTGGACGCCGGACGGGAAGATCATTGCGACGGGTTTGGAGTATAGCTTCAGCCTGTGGCAAATGCGGCGGTAGGCACATCCGACGCCTCAAGGGACGGCACCAGACCAGACACAAAGCCGCCAACCATCTCCTGCAAATCCTTTGATGACGTGAGGCACGCATGGTCGGACATCCGCAAACTGGCTCTGTCACGTCGCCGGAGAGATTAGGAACGGGAAGTCGGCTTCTGGGAAGCTACCCCCAAGAGCGGACCGCGAAGCTGGATCGCCCAACGCCCGGGTCATCCTCGGGAACGGCCTTATTTTAACGCCTATGTCTGGGCCCGCCTGCCCCACCAGGCAGGCGGGTAGCGGCTTTTGCCACGCCTGAAGGTCCCGATCGCGGGCGGCAAAAAAAATCCTGCATCAACCCTCAAGGCGCCGCAGTTTTGGGCGATACGAGTGAATTGAGTGGATCACTCACACCCAAAACAGGCCAGTAGGATTCTCTGGCCCAGGCCCCGGAGGCGCATTCATGTTTCAACGCAATTGGGCGCGGCTGACCAGCCGCAGCCTGATCCTGTTTCTTTCCTGCGCGTTGACCGGCGGAATTACCGCCCAGGTCCGTTCGCGCATTACTCAACCCATCAATGAGCGGTCGCTGGTCCGTCTGACCGGCTCGGTACACCCGCTGGTCGCGGGAGCCGCCGATCTTGGCCGCGTGGCGGCCGATCTGCCGATGGAGCGCGCCATGCTGCAGCTTTCGGCGTCCGCGGAACAGGAGGCGGCGCTCGATCAACTCCTGGCCGCGCAGCAGGACCCAGGCGCGGCGGAATACCACCAATGGCTGACGCCGGAGCAGTTCGGAGAACGGTTCGGGGTATCCGCGCAGGATGTGGATGCGGTCGCGGCCTGGCTGGCCGGCCAGGGGCTGCGGGTGACTCTAGTGGCGCCCAGCCGGCGGACCATCGAGTTTGGCGGCTCGGCGCGCCAGGTGGAGCAGGCGTTCCACACCGAGATCCACGAGTTTCGAGTGGCGGGAGAGCGGCACGTGGCCAATGCCACGGAGCTGTCGATTCCCCAGGCGCTCGCACCGGTGGTGGGTGGTGTGGTTTCGCTGCACAATTTCCGGCGGCAGCCGCTGCATCGGGTGATCGGGACCGGGGCCAAGGGATCGGGAGGCGGTTACGCTCCGGTGACGGACCTGACGGGCGGCGGGCATGCCCTGTCGCCCTACGATTTCGCGACGATTTACGACGTGGCTCCGCTCTGGAACAACAACTTCGACGGCACGGGCCAGACCATTGGAATCGCCGGCCGCACGGATCTGAAGCTGTCGGACGTGGCTGCGTTCCGCTCCGAGTTCGGGCTGCCCGCCAAGGCGCCGCAGGTGATCGTGAACGGCACGGACCCGGGAATCGTCAGCCCGGCCGAAGAGACCGAGGCGGATCTGGACGTGGAATGGTCGGGCGCGGTGGCCAAGGGCGCGAACGTGGCCTTTGTGGTCAGCGCCAGCACCACCGCTACCGATGGCATCGATCTTTCCAGCACCTATCTGGTGAATAACAACATCGCCAGCGTGATCAGCGTCAGCTTCGGATCGTGCGAGGCGGAGATGGGAAGCGCGGGCAACTCCTTTTACAACAGCCTGTGGGCACAGGCGGCCGCCGAGGGGATCTCGGTGTTTGTGGCCGCGGGCGACAGCGGCTCGGCGGGATGCGACGCCCCTTCGTCCGCGCCGGCCAGCCAGGGGTTCGCGGTCAGCGGGCTGGCGTCGACGCCTTATAATGTCGCGGTGGGCGGCACCGAATTCAACGACCCCACCGCCTCGACTTATTGGAACAGCACGAACAACGCGCAGGAGGCGTCGGCCAAAGGCTATATCCCGGAAGTAGTTTGGAATGAGAGCAGTTACACCACGGCCGGGGCCGCGGCCAACGGTTTGTGGGCGGGGGCCGGAGGGGTCAGCGTAGTATACGCCACGCCGTCCTGGCAGACCGGCGCAGGCGTTCCCACGGTAGACCCCGGGGCCGCTACCCACCACCGCTACCTGCCGGACGTCTCTTTGAGCGCGGCGGGCCACGACGGATACCTGATGGTGCAGGAGGGCGGCTTATACCTGGTGGGCGGTACGTCGGCCTCCTCGCCATCGTTCGCTGGGATCCTGGCGATGATCGACCAGTACTCCGGCGGCCGGAACGGCAACCCCAATGCGAAATTTTATCCGCTGGCGGCCCACACGCCGTCGGTGTACCACGATGTGGTCACGGGGAACAACGAAGTGCCCTGCGCGGGCGGCTCACCCAATTGCTCGGCCGCCAGGCCGGCCACCAACATCGGCCGTATGAATGGCTACGTGGCGGGAGCCGGTTACGATCTGGCTACCGGCTGGGGTTCGGTGGACGCTTACGAGCTGGCTCTCAACTGGGGATCCAGCGTGCTGCCCGCGGGGCCGGCGATCACCGCGCTCAGCCCCAATCCGATGACCGGTTCGGCGTCCTCCCAGACCCTGACCATCGCCGGCAGCGGCTTCACAGCCGGCGCTGGATTGAAGGTGGTGCTGACGAGCGGGAGCACGGCCACGACCTATCAGGGGGCGCAGATCGCTTCGGCCAGCGCCACCCAGATCCAGGTGGCGGTGAGCCCCGGCACGACCGCCCGGAACTGGACGGTCGAGGTGGTGAATCCGAACGGGAAGACCTCCAACGGGGCCGTTTTGCAGGTGGTTGCGCCGCCTGCGCCGCCGGCGATCGCCTCGCTGAGTCCCAATCCCATGACCGGTTCCAACGCCTATCAGATCCTGACCATTACCGGTACGGGCTTCCAGGCGGGGACGGGCTGGAAGGTGGTGCTGAGCTACCCGGGGACCACGGTGACCTTGCCGGCGTCGCAGATCGCGGTCGAAAGCACGACCCAGATTCTGGCGCAGGTCAACGTGGGGACCACGGCGCGAACCTGGTCGGTCGAGGTGGTGAACCCCAGCGGCGTGGCATCCAACACGGCCAGCCTGCAGGTAACGGCGCCACCACCGCCGCCGGCCATTACTTCGCTGGCGCCCAATCCGATGACCAAGTCGAGCGCGGCCCAGACACTGACCATCAACGGAAGCGGCTTTCAGAGCGGAAGCGGCCTGACGGTGCAATTGACATCGGGGGGAGTGTTGATCACCGTTCCGAGCTCCGCGATCAAGTTCGTCAGCAGTTCGCAGCTCACCATGCAGGTGAACGTGGGGGCGTCGGCGCGCACCTATAGCGTGGTGGTGGAAAACCCGGGCGGGCAGGTTTCCAATGCGGCGACCTTGACGGTACAGTAGGGGTATGCGCGCGGCTCGACTGGAGCGGCTGGCTTTCGGCGTGGTCCTGCTGACGGCGGCGGCGGTGTTCTACTTTGTGTTCGCGTGGCGGCCGAAGTAGGGGGGCAGGCTTTCAGGCGCCTCTCAGGCTTGGACCCGCTTTCCAGCGCGACCAGCCGGCTGAAAGCCGGCTATAGCCATAAGGGTGTAGTAGCCGGCCACGTCTTCGGCTGTGACACTCACCGCCACGAAACACGCTGCGATACGCCGCTTGGTATCCTGCGATGCCTGTTCGCGAAAATACCGATCAAGCGCATCCGATCCGCTGAGAAATTGCGCCCGGTCGTAATCCCCCGATAGCGGCTCAATGCGAACCGTCTCCGCCACCCTTAGTCTCCGAACATGGCGCGGTGACGCTTAAAGGCTCTGTTCAGGGCTGGCGCCGGCTCGGGAGGGTTCAACAGCAACTCCACAAATTTCTCCTGTGCCTCACGCGAAAGCCGAATGACCTCGATCTCAGTGACGGCCTTTTGCGCCGCCTCCCGAGCGGCGGCAACCACAAAATCGCTGACTGAGCGGCCCTGGATTTCGGCGGCGCGGCGGACCACCGCGAGGGCTTCCCGCGTGATGCGGGCCTCCAGGCGGGCGATCCTGGTGGTTCGGGGAGTCTGGGTGCGGCACGGCGCGCCACGCACGGCAATAAGAAGGCGGCAGGGACGTCTCATAATAGACTCATGCGGCGTAGGGCCTTTTTGTGCGGTGTCGCCGGCGCCGGGTGGATGGCGGGGCAAGGAAGCGGCCGGTCTCTGGGCAGCCTTGCCTATGTGGCGGACAACGCTCTTTGGATTCGCGATCTGCCGAATGGCCGGCCGCGGCGGGTTGCGTGGGGTGCGAGGACCGCCGCGCCGCGAGTTTCCCCTTCGCTCGAGTGGATGGGGATGGCGTCGCCGCGGATTTCGCCTTCGGGAGAGTGGATCGCGTACCAGGATAACAGGCAGTCCCACGTGGTTTCGAGGAGCGGCGCGGCTCAGCCGAGGCGGCTGGGCGAAGGCGCCTCTCAATGGTGCTCCATTCGCGACGAGCTGCTGCTCGAACAACCGTATGGGCTGAGTCTTTTCACCGCCGCCAACGGGTGGGCCGCGCCGGTGCGGTCGATCCCCGACGCCGCTCTGCCGGTGGTCTTCAGCCCCGATGGCGGCGAAATGGTGTATAGCCAACGCGTGGAAAACGGTGCGCCATCGGATCGTGGTTCAACGGGGCTGCTCTGCCGGGTGAATGTCGGCGCGGCGGGTCCGGCGGGCCCGGCGAAAACCATCCTCTCGTGCCGGGGCGATGGACTGATTCCTTTCGCCTGGATCGGCGACGCTCTGCTGTATTGGGTCGATCCCTCTTTCTCAGGTTCATTTGAGGCCGATGGGCTGGAACTGTTCCGCGTTGCGGCCGCGGGCGGGGAGCCGCACTCGCTGAGAGTCACCACTCTGGTGCATGGCGATTTTCTGGCCCTGTCGCCGGCCGGGGACCGGGTTGCCATCACGGCCGGCGGCGGCCGCGAAAGCTGGGGTAACAAGCGCATCGCGCTGATCGACGGGGCCTCCGGCGCGGTGCGGTATCTGACGGACCAGCGGACGGCGGCGATTTGCCCATCGTGGTCGCCCGATGGAACGCGGATCGCCTTCGTGGCTCTTCCTGAGGGCGCGGATCGAACGGACAACTCGGGTCCGGAGCGGTTGTTTCTGAGGAAGCGGCGGATCTGGGTAACGGATGCCTCCGGCAACTCGCAGCCTGTGCGGTTGACCGGCGACGATCGGTATCGCGATGAGGAACCCGTGTGGCTGGCGGACGGCCGCCATCTTCTGTCCTGCCGCGTTGAGCGGGGCCCGGCCGACACCGCCAGGAGCATCTGGCTGATGGACGAGCATGGCGGAGGCGTCACCCAGGCCGCCGGACCGCTCCAGGTAAACGACACATTCGAAGGAGAATATTGGTTCGGCTACTACGGAACCATCGATTGGCCTGCCGTGATGGATTGCCATCGCGGGCGGAGAATAGCGTGAGACAAGAGGCGGCCTTTTTCGAGGGCAAAGAACCCACCCTGATCTACATCGCCAAGAAGCTGAAAGACGCCGTGCGCCTGGAAGACATCCTGGCGGGCGCGGGAGTGGACTACGGCGTGGAGGCCGACGAGTACCGCGGCGGAGTAGTGTTCCGCTCGGTGCGCGTGGGCGCGTTTTTCTATGTGCTGCCCGGGAGTGTCCCGGCGGCGCACCAGATCATGCTGCGCCACGGCTATCAGCCGTACGTTTCCGGCGCGGAATAGCGGGGACCGGCCCGCACGCTCACTCCTCCGCGCTCCACTCCGATTCCAACAGCCGCGAATACTCGCCCGAAGCATAGAGCTGAAACCGGAAGTTGCGATTGCCAATGGTCCTGTGCGGCTGCAAATCCATGTAGCAGCGGTACAGAGAATCCGCATACCGGTGGTAGCTGCGCAGAAACTCCTCCGCCAACCGGTCGAACGGGGGCGGTTCGGCGAACAATGCGTTCAGCCCGATGGCCCGCGAGAAGATGGAGCTGTAATCTGCCACCCCCCACTGGAGCAGTTTCTCCTTGACCGCCTCCGGGGGATCGGCCGTCAGCAGGGCGGCGAAACTCTGGCCGGACAGTTCGGCGGATTGCAGTTGCGGTTCCCGCTCCACCCACTCCAGGCATTGCTCAATCCAACGGAAAACATCCTTGCCGAGGAAGAACAGCATCCGCACCTCGCTGTACCGGCCCGCCAGCAGCCGGCGCTGGAGCGCCTCCGGATCGGTTCCGTCATCTGGAATCAGGCCCGCCAGCATGAGGGCGGCTTTCGAGTTTTCCAGCAGCGTAGCGGGCGGCACGCGCTCATTGAACGGATGCAGAATCAGCGGAGGCAGCTCCCATACGGTTTCGCCGAGATCGCCCGGCGACTGGCCCGTGCGGGTGGACCTGATGGGCGTCGACATTTTCCTCCCGTATTCCTAGTATCGGCAGCATGGCTTGGAAACTTGAGGGTTTCTTTTTCATCATAGCGGGAATTCGTGCACGCGCCGGGCCTATCGAAAGTAAACATAATCGTTGACGCCCCGGCGGGCTAGACTGAAAACACCATGCGATCCCGGTGGAACAAGATCCGGCGGCTGTTCCGCGAAGAAGGCGGTCAGGACCTGTCCGAGTATTGTTTGCTGTTGGCCCTGGTCGTGCTAATCGCCGCCGGCGTCTTCCTCAAGGTCTCCGGAGGCGTGCAAAGCCTGTGGGCCGTCGCCGACACGACTATCAACAGCACCGCGGCGTCCACTTCGGTTACCTCCACTGGCAGCGCCCAGAGCCATTAGACGCGCCTCAAACCGGCCGGCCGTGGTCGCGGCCGTGGCGTGGAATCGTGCACGCCCTTACGGTTTGTCCGGTTTGCGCAGCGTGCGGGCCCTGGCTTCCAGGCGTTTGGCCTCTGGTTCGCGCTTGAGCTTGCGCAGCAGCGCGGCATAATTTTCCAGAACTTTGGCTAGCGATTCGGAGTCGCCGCTGGTTTCCGCCATCGTTAAGGCCAGCTTGTACTGGCGCTCGGCGGCCGCGTCCTGGCCCTGGCCTTCCAACGTCATCGCCAGGTTGCTCATGCTGGAAACCACCAGCTTTTCTCTGAGCGCCAGCGACCTTCGGTAGAGCGACTCGGCCAGGCTGAACTTATCCTGCGAGGCATAGGCCACCGCCAGATTCTCCAGGGTGGTCGCTAACTCCGGGTTATCCGCTCCCATCAGATTTTCCCAGATGGCTAACGAGCGGCGATAAATGGCCTCCGCTTCGGCATACCGCTTCTGCAAGTAGTAGAGCATCCCCAGGCGGTCCAGGTGAGGCGCCAGGTTGGGGTGGTTGGGGCCATCGTTGCGCTCGACAATCGAGACCACGCGGCGCAGGGGGGCTTCCGCCGGCTCGTAGTTCTTCGTCTCGATGAAAACCGTGCCCAGCGAATCCAGCACCGGAATCAGCCCGGGATCTTCCGGCCCTTTTTGGCGCTGCAGGATCTCGATGGCGCGGCGCAGGTTCGGCTCGGCCACCGCGAAACGCTTCACCGCGATATAGAAGGCCGCCAGCTCGGCGCAGTCGGTGGCCAGGTCCAGATCCTCAGTCCCCTGCGCCTGGATGCGTACCGAGATCACCCGCAGGTACTGGCGCTCGGCGTCGGCCACGCGGCCCATCGAGCCGTACAGGCTGGCCAGCATCTTTAGATGGGGAATGATCGCCGGGCTGAGCGCGCCGGCGTCTTTCTGGCGGATCGCCAGGGCGCGCAGGTAGAGCTTTTCGGCCTCGGCGTTCTTGCCCTGGGCGCGATAAGCGCCGGCCAGCTCGATCAGCAGCGGGATCAGCCGGACATCTTCCGCGCCGGCCACTTTCTCCGTCACTTCGAGGGCCCGCACCAGGAGCGGCTCGGCTTCGTTGTATTTGCCCAGCGACAAAAGAGGAAGCGCTTTCTCCCGGAGCTGCGCCGGGTCGTCCTGGGCCAAAGCTGGCGCGATAAGGAGGATGAGCACAGCCGCCAGTCGCTTCATCAATTCAAGCCTATGTTACATGGTGGCGGGCTGCGCGGCAAAGTGGTGCCACACGTGGAACACGTGGAGCCACAAGTAGTGCCATACGTGGAGCCACAAGTGGGTCGGCCCGCTCACTCGGGCGGCGGGGTGCCGTCCGGGGGACCCTCATGGCCCGATCCCCGCGCTTCGCACACTTCTTCCACCCGGTTTTGCGCGCGCCGGCGGGCCAGTCCGCGGTCGCACGGCTGCCGCCCACGCTCCATCGAGACGCCACACCCGATCGGCGGAGGAGGAGGGAATTCAACCCCCGGTGGCCGGGCCCAGAGGGCGCCTCGGGCTACCAGCCTGTGGTGTTCGGGACGAGATTCGAACTCGCAACCCGCTCCGCAGTCCAAATAGACGCCCCGGGCAAAAGTACGAGGCGTAGGAATCCAAAACGGCTGTTGCAAACAATCGGGTGGTTTCCCCGCGCGCTCGTCGGAGTGTGAAGTGTTGTGCATCTTCTAAACAGAGTTTGTTATTCTGATTCGGGACCGGCCCAGGTCCCCGTGGGATCGTATGCGCCTCTTAACGAAGTTCGGTCATCGAGTCATGCTCTTCGCCGTGCTTGCCGCGGCGCCTCGCGCGCAGGACGCCAAACAGGCGGCCGGCCTGATCCAGCCTGACGATCTCCGGGCCGATATCGCCTTTCTCGCTGCCGACGATCTGAAGGGCCGCAATTCGGGCAGCGCCGAAGACCACATCGCCACCGATTACATCGCCTCGCAGTTCATGCGCCTCGGCCTCAAGCCGGTCGGCGATGGCGGCACGTACTTCCAGAATATAGACATCGACACGGCCGAGCTGGATGGCGAACACATTACCTTCACCGCGAAGATCGCTGGCGTCGAGCACACCTACGCGTTCAACAAGGACTTTCGCTGGTCGCGGCAGAGCCTGCATCCCGCCTCCGCCTGCGGCGGAATCGTTTTCGCCGGATACGGCATCGACGCTCCCGAATACGGCTACAACGATTTCGCGGGCATCGACGTAAAGGGCAAAGTGGCGCTGGTGCTGGGCCGCGAGCCTCAGGCGAACGATCCCCACTCGATATTCATGGGAACGTTGGATACCTACCACGCCTTCAACTGGGAAAAACTCGAGGAGCTGCGGCGTCGCGGCGCGGCCGGCCTGCTGCTGGTTCAGGATCGCGTTCGACGCGACGTCAAGCAGATTCCCGCCAGCTCGCCCAGGCCGGCCGGCGGACCCGATTTCGCGCTCGCCGGCCAGATGTGGGATATCCCCTCGTTTTCGATTACACGCGAGGTCGCCGACCAGCTTCTCGCTCCTGGCGGCAAGACCACCGACGCATTGCAAGCCGGGATCGACGGAACCCTGCGGCCGGATTCGGTGGAAGTGTCCGCCAGCTCGGCGTGCATGGCGAAGGCGTTCCACAACCTTGAGACGCACCAGGGCCGGAATGTTGTGGCACTGATCGAAGGCTCGGACCCGAATCTCAAATCCCAGGCGATCCTCGTCACCGCGCACCACGATCACATGGGCATGGCGAACGGACATATCTACAACGGCGCGGACGACAACGCTTCCGGAGTCGCCGGGCTCCTTGAAATTGCGATGGCCTTCGTGCGCGGCAAGATCCATCCCAAGCGCAGCGTGCTGTTCATCGCCTATGATGGCGAGGAGCGGATCTTCCTGGGCTCCTATTACTACGTCACGCATCCCATCGTTCCACTGGACCAGACCGTGGCGAACATCAACATGGACATGATCGGCCGGAATGAAGATGACCCCAACTGGCCGGCGCCGCCCGACGGCAACGCCAACATGGTGAATGTGCTGGGCACCCGCTACAATCCGGGACTTCGCCAGGTGATCGATCGCCAAAACGATCTGGTGGGCTTGAAGCTCGATTACAAAATGAACGTCGTGGACCCGGATTCGCTGTGGTCCCGCAGCGACCACTTCTGGTTCGCGACGCTGCACATTCCGCAGGTGGAGTTTCAGACTGGCTTGCATCCGGATTATCACACGGATCACGACACCTGGGACCGGATCAATTATCCCAAGGCGACGAAAATCGTTCGTCTGGTGTTTTTGTCGATCGACGAGTTGGCAAGCTCAGGCGAGAAGCTCGCCTTTGTACCCACTGGTGTCCCGGCGCACTGATTTGGCGCAACGCGTAGGAGCGCCGGTGCTCATTCCGGAGCTCGATTTTGTTTGATTCCCGCGCCAGCTTGCAGACGATTTGCCGCCAAGGCTGCCCGCACTCCTCAACAGTGAAATACTGGAGGCTCCCATGCTTCCGGAACAATGGAGAACTTTCAAGCAGGCGGCGAAGCGCTTACCTGACGCCGGAACACCGGTCGCTCTGATCGTTGACAGCCCGTGGATTCCCGGTTACGCCGGTATCAGCCATCTGGACTATTTTCTCGATCCCGAACAGTGGTTCCAGGCCAACCTGAAAGTCGTGCGCGACTTCCCCGGCGTCATTTTCTTCCCGTCCTGGTGGGCCGAGTATGGGATGGCGATCGAGCCGTCGGCTTTTGGGAACCGGGTCCATTTCCATCCCGATAAGTGATCTTGCGCTGCGAGTCGAATCGTTTCGTGGCGTACCGCCAGCGGAGTTGATTCACGAGTTGTTCGCGATGGATCGTGTTCACAGTGGCCCGGCTTCCTTGGTTTCAATGGTTGATTTCATGGTTGATGACGACGCAACGGGGTCATTCACGATCTCCAGATATGTCGCGGCTCATCGCCTGATCCTCTCATGTTCATCGTTGCTTCCCGAAGACATCACCCCGAAGCGATGCCACGCCTGCAGCATGTTCCAGTTCTGATTCCGCAATCTCATCTTCCGTTCCAACTCTTTTGGCACTCGCCGCGTGATTGCGCGCCACGAGCATGTAGATGGCGGGGACGACAAACAGCGTGAATAATGTCCCGACGCCCATGCCTGTCACCAGGACGGTACCGATGCTGTTACGGGACCCGGCGCCCGGCCCGCGGGCCAACACCAGCGGGAAATGGCCGGCAATGGTCGCCACGGACGTCATCAAGATCGGGCGCAGCCGCGTTCCCGCCGCCTCGATGACCGCGTGGAGTTTGGCGGCGCCTGATGCCTGCAGTTTGTTGGCAAATTCGACAATCAGGATTCCGTTCTTGGAGACGAGTCCCACCAGTGTGATCAACCCGATCTGGCTGTAGATGTTGAGCGTTGTGAATCCGAGAAAGGCGAAGAGTAACGATCCCGAAAGCGCCAGCGGCACCGACCCAAGCAAAATGATAAATGGATCGCGGAAACTTTCAAATTGCGCGGCCAAAACCAGGAAGATGAGGATAAAGGACAGAATCAGCGTCGAGTTCAGATTGTTGCCTTCCACCCGCAACTGACGCGCTTCCCCGGCATAATCCACCGTGTACCCCTTCGGGAGAATCCTCGCCGCTTCCTGTTCGAGCACCTTCAACGCCTGGTCGAGCGTCACGCCGGGAGACGTCGCCGCCTGGACCTTGACGGAGTTCAACTGCTGAAACCGATAAATCGCCCGTGGTTCAGTCGTGTTCTTCAACGTCGCAAATGTCGAAAGTTGCACCAGCTTCCCGTTCGGGCCGCTGACGTAAAAATCCTTCAACTGGTCGGCATTCAACCGCTGCACGCGCGTGACCTGGGGAATGACCTTGTAGCTGCGCCCCTCGATACTGAAGAGATTCACATAATCGCCTCCCAACATCGTGCCCAGATCGAGACCGACCTGTTGCAGGTTCAACCCCAGAGACGCCACCTTGTCACGGTCAAACACAACCTCCGTTTGGGGTTGGTCGAATTTGAGGTCCGTGTCCGCAAACATGAAGATCCCGCTCTGGAATGCTTTTGCCACCAGCTGATTGGCGAATTCGAGAAGCTCCTGCGGCTCCGCGGTGGAAACAATGACAAATTCCACCGGGAAATTTCCGCTGCCGGGGAGCGGCGCCGGCGTCGTGGGGATGATGCGGACCCCGGGAATGCTGCTGAGTTTTCCCGACACGTCGGCGAGGATTTGTTCCGTAGAACGTTTCCGCTGGCTCCACGGTTTCGTCACCATGCCGGAAAAACCTCCCGAGGGATCGGTAATCTGGAATGTATGCTCCGTCTCCGGCATCGACTCGAACACGTCGTTCACTTTTTCGGTGAACCGCGTGGTCTGGTCGATGGTGGCGTTGGGTGCGGCCTGGACAATGCCGAAGACCACGCCCTGATCTTCTTTCGGCGCCAACTCGTGCTGCGAAAACAACAGGAACGGCACCATCAGGAGGATGACAATGACCGCCAGGGTGATCGTAACCGGCCGCCATTGGAGCGTGTTGGTGAGAATCTGGACATATTTTTTCCGCAGAATGTCAAAGTGCCGGTTGATCATCCCCGCAAAACCGTGGTGCGTCGTGCCGGCGCGCAGCAGTTTCGACGACATCATCGGCGACAAGGTGATGGCGACGACTCCCGATACAATCACCGCCCCCGCGAGTGTGAGCGCGAACTCGCGGAACAGCGCTCCAGTCAGGCCGCCCTGGAATCCAATCGGCGCATACACCGCCGCCAGCGTGATCGTCATCGCGATGATCGGGCTGAACAGTTCCCTCGCGCCTTTGATGGCGGCGTCGTACGGCGTCAGCCCCTCGTGTAAATGACGTTCGACGTTTTCGACGACCACGATCGCGTCGTCCACGACCAGCCCCACCGAAAGCACAATGGCCAGCAGCGTCAGAAGGTTCAGGGTAAATCCAAACACCAGCATCAAGAACGCCGCGCCGATGAGCGAGATCGGGATGGCCACCACCGGAATCACCACGGAGCGGAACGAACCGAGGAACAAAAAGATGACGACGATCACGATGATCAGCGTTTCGATCAGGGTGTGGGTCACCTCGTGCAGCGCGTCGTTGATGTACTCGGTCGAGTCGTACGGAACACCGACATTCATACCCGCGGGCAACTGCCGTTTGATCTCGGGAAGTTCGGCCCGTACCGCCTTGATCACGTCCAGGGAATTGGCAGTCGGCAACACCCAGATGCCCATGAACGTGGCTTTCTCGCCGGAGAACCGCACGTCCTCATCGTAGGTCTCCGCGCCCAACTCGACGTCGGCGACGTCCTTTAATCGAACAATCGTACCGTCTTTCTGGCGGACCACGAGATTGCGAAACTCCTCCGCCGTGCGCAGATCGGTGTTGGCGGTCAGGTTCACGGAAATCATCGATCCCTTCGTCGCCCCAACCGCGGACAGGTAATTATTGGCTGCCAGCGCCTGGCGCACTTCGGACGGAGAGATGTTCAGCGCGGCCAATCGATCCGCTTTCAGCCAGACGCGCATCGCGAACGTGCGGGCGCCGAGGATGTCCGCCCGCTGGACGC
Source organism: Bryobacteraceae bacterium (assembly GCA_052144935.1). Taxonomy (GTDB): domain Bacteria; phylum Acidobacteriota; class Terriglobia; order Bryobacterales; family Bryobacteraceae; genus JOPF133. The sequence continues at coordinate 4,493 of JBKQPR010000051.1, read as the reverse complement.
CGCTGACCGCGGTCAATTTCGGCTGGACAACTCGTGTCAGGTAATCAGTGATTTGATTCTGGTCGAGGTCCTTGGAATAAAAACTCAGGTAGGCGGCGGCGAACTGGTTGTCGCTGGTCTCGAGCTCGATGACGGGCGCTTCGGCTTCGGGCGGCAGATCGTTGCGCACCTGGGCGACTTTTGCCTGAATCTGTGTGAGCGCTGCGTTGTTGTCGTAGTTGATCTTCAAATGCACCGTGATGGTGCTCAGTCCCTGCGCACTTTGGGATTCGATGTAATCGATGCCGTCGGCGCTGGCGATGACGCGCTCCAGCGGCGTGGTGATGAATCCGCGCACAAGGTCCGCGTTCGCTCCCACATAGGTCGTCTTGATGGTGACGATGGCGATGTCGCTGCGCGGGTACTGCCGCACGTTGAGGCTGCGAATCGCCTGCAGACCCGCCAACAAAATGATCAGGTTGATCACGGTCGCGACCACCGGCCGGCGGATGAATAAATCGGTGAATTTCATGCCTTGTCTTCGCCGTGGATCGTCTTAATTGTTCGGCGGATTCGGGTTGGCTTCGTTGCCCGGCTGGACGCTGTTGTTGACCAGCACCGCCGCGCCGCCGCGCAGTTTGAACACGCCCGAACTGACGACCTCGTCACCTTCCTTGACGCCTGAGATGACCGTGACCTGATCGCCACGGCTCGCGCCAAGCTTCACAAACTGTTGCTGCACTTCCTGGCCCGCCGAACCGGCGGCCCCTTGTTTGCTTTTGACGATGAAGACCGAGTCCCCGTAGGGCGCATAGCTGATGGATGACGTGGGAATGAAAATGGCTTCCTTTTCCGGCAGGAGAACGTCAACGTTGACAAACATGCCGGGGCGCAGGCGGTTATCCGGATTCTTGACCGTTGCTTGAATTGTAATGTTGCGCGTGGATTCGTCGAGGCGCGACTCGATTGCCGTGATTTCACCTTCGAACTGCTCGCCCGTGATCCCCGCCGCCTTGATCCGGATTTGTTTCCCCACAGCAATCTGCTCGAGGTCCTGCTGGGGGATAGCAAACTCGACGTAGATCGGGTCGACCGATTGGAGCGTCACGATCGGCGCGCCGACGTTCAAATACTGGCCAAGATCCACCTGACGGATTCCCACCAGCCCGTCAAACGGAGCGGTGATCGTTTTCCGAGCGATCAATGCCCGTGCGTCGTCCACCGTGGCGGTCGCCTGACGGAATTCGCTCTCGGCGGCGTCATAGTCCGATCGTGACACCGCCCCATCGGATACGAGACTGCGCTGACGTTCGAGACTGATCTTCGCCAGGTCACGTCGGGCTTCCGCCGAGCGCAGTTGCGCCTCTTCCTGCTGGCTGTCCAACTTCACCAGAAGGTCCCCCTTCTTTACCGCCGTGCCGGACTGGAAAGAGATCTGCGAAATGATACCGGCCAAATCCGTGCTGACCGTAACACCATTGACGGCTCGCAGTGACCCCACGGCACTCAATGCCGGCTGCCACCGCTCCCGCGTCGCCACGGTCGTCGTCACCGCTGTTGGCGGTGGGGCGAACTTGGCGAACTGCGCCATCCCCGCCCGGATTTGCATCATCTTCCAGACTCCAATCCCCGCGATGAAGAGAAAGGCAATCGCCAGCATGATTAGCATTCGTTTCATCATGGATCCGGAAGCCGGCTTTTGTTCCGATTGGCTTTTCAGGGAAGTGGTAACGTGCGCGTGGGATGGTGCAGACGTCACGGTTGGATTCTGACTGGATTGTGGAGATCCTTTTTCAATGATAGGCGTGCTCACGGCTTTCCTTCCTAATTGGTATGCAAAACACCTGAGTTCGATTCCACGACAACGGTTTCGGTTTCTTTCACCCCAAGCAATTCGCGGGTCCCCCGTTCCGCTTCCTGCAAAACCTCGAGGTCATTCTGAATCCGAGCCTGGGTAAGCAATCCTTCGTAGTAGGCAAATAGGGTACGCGATTTGGCCGCCGCATCCGGCGCGTCAATCAACCCCGCCGCGTGGGCGTCGCGGATGGCTGATTCAAAATACTTCCGTTTGCTCTCCAGAATCTCCTGGATCTTCCGCGGCAGACCATCTTCCCGCATGCTGATTTCCGAGCCCAGCGAGAACTGTGGGCACCCCAGCACGTGACCGTACCTGGCCTTGATCTCAGCCTGGAACCGATAGCTATATTCACAATACTTCCGCAGTCGTTCCAGCGGCGGAACTGTTACGGAAAAAAGTGCATCGAGTTCGGGCCGAATGCGGTTCCATCCCACATCAATGGCCGCCAACGCGAGGTCCGCCTTTGAATCAAAGAAGTAGTAGAAACTGCCCTTCTTGACACCCGCTTTGTCACAAATATGGTCGATGGTGGTACTGCCGTAGGAGCCGGTCCAAATCAGCTCCAACACGGCCTCCATCAATCTCTCTTTGGCATCACTGACGCGTCCCATGATTCTCACCTTCTGCCTTTGGCCACCTGCTCACGACCTTCAAAACTTCAGGAGACAATACCCAAGTTTACTAAGTAGTCAACTACTTTGATTTCTACAGTCGCCATATTATGTATTATTCTTATCATAAACATGTTGCGCTACTTTCCCCAGCGCTGGACATTTGGCTGATGGCTGCCCCATGACGGAACCAATCTTCAAATTGGCTCATGATTCATCGACCGCAGAGTGTCGTCTGGGTTTCTGGCTTAGGGCTGATCCCCAACCCTCTGGCATAGCAGTTGCGCCTCATTTTGCGGCGGATCGGGACACAACGTCCCGCGAGTTGATGGCATAACACAATCTGCTATCATGACGACAACTATGGATCGAATAGCGGACCGCGAAAGTTTGCCCATTGAAATCGCGCTATTGGTGTCCTTGCTCTTGCACGCGATGGCCTATTGCACAGCGCAATACGGCGCGCCCCTGCTGAAGTTGCCGTGGTTGGCTTCCTTGACGAAATTGGTGCATGTGACCTATATGCAGCCGAGCGCGGTGCATCCGCACGTGCAGACCATCACCTTCGTGGAATTGAATGAGCCGCGCGCTCAAAACCAACCTGACAAAGGCAAGCAATCCCAGCAGTTCATGGAAACCGACGCCTCACAGGTCACGGGCGAAAAACCGAAAACCGCCCAGTACTATTCTGACAAGTCGACCGTGGCCGCCAATCCGAATAATGCCAGCGGCAAAGTGGGTGATACCCCGTATCTGGACGGCAAAGAGACGAAGTACAAAGACAAGCAGCCAATGAGCACCTTGGACGTACCTACGCAATCGGGAGTTTCGGCCCCGCTCGTTGTACAAGCGGGCGCGCCAGGATCACCGACTCGGCTCGCCCAGCCGTCCCCTCCTACGGTCTCCAAGCCCTCTCCGACACCGCCACAGGAAAAATCGTCCGTCACGCCCCAACCGCAACCGCAATCTCCAGCCCAACCCCAGGAGATTCCGGCGGTCGGGTTGAAAATCGTGGAAGAACAGAAACTGGCGATGGCACCGAAGCCGACCGCGACGCCCAATGCTGCGACCAGTTCGGCCGTCCCCACGCCGCCTGCGGTTGCTGAGGCGGGAGGAGGGGGCACTCCTGCGCTTGCCAGCGAGCCGGGCGTGGCAGGCCGCGAAATTGTGGCGCGGAAAGCGCATCTTGTCGCCGCCGGCGTCTCGCGCGCGGGCGTGACCGCATTCAATGTGGAGGCGAGCCCCTTCGGTGCGTATGACAAGAAGGTCATTAAAGCCGTTCAAAGCCGCTGGTACAATCTCATCGATCGCTACGGGATTTATGAGAGCACGGCAACTGTCACGGTCTACTTCGAGTTGTTTGATGACGGCCAGGTGAGGAATGTGAAGACCATCGAGGGCACCGAGAACAGCATTTTGTCGTTGTTTTGCGAGAAAGCCATCATAGAATCAGGGCCGTTCGAGCCATGGCCTGACGAACTGCGCGCGCTGGCTGGGAAGGAGCCGCGTCAGGCGACTTTTACGTTTTACTACTGAGTCATCAGAAAAGGGAGGAGCTTCATGCCGGAATGGTTCTTTCGGGGCGGAATCGCCATGTGGCCGCTGTTGGTGTGCTCGATAGCGGGGTTGGCCATCATTTTGGAACGCACTTGGGCGCTGCAACGCCGCCGCATTATTTCCCCCGAGTTGGCCGCCGCCATTGAGAGGCGACCGGTCACACCCGAGCAAACCGAGGTGGTGCGCGTGCTCAGTGAGTCTGACACGACGGTGTTGGGCAGGCTCGTGCAAGCCATGTTCGCCCACGCATCGCTGCCGAAAACAGAAAATGTCGAGGTCATGCAGGCGCTGGCCCGCCAGATTGTTGGCCGCATGGAGCGCGGGCTGACCACGCTGTCGCTCATCGCCGAGCTCGGACCGTTGCTGGGACTGCTGGGCACGGTCATCGGCATGGTCCAATTGTTCGAGGACGTGGCGAAGAAGGGACTCGGCGAGCCGGCGATGATTTCCCGCGGCATCTACGAGGCGTTGACCGCGACGATGACCGG
>JBKQPR010000050.1:0-45870 GCA_052144935.1 Bryobacteraceae bacterium | reverse complement strand
TCCCGAACCAGTTTGTCTTCCCGGCCGGCCCGACCATCTGCCTAACGCAAAATGGCGCCGTCCGGTCCCGCCCGGGCGGGTCACTCTTGGTGAGCAAACTAGGGTAATTTCTCGCGCGCGCCGAAGCGCATCGAGTTCTGATTCCAGTTGGGGCTGACCCTCCTGTAGCGTCTGCCCCAGTGCCTTACCCCGTTCACAGTTACCTCAAGTAACCCCTCCAAACGTAGCAGCCGTAATCGACACAAACCGCTGTGCCGCTCGGGCGATCGAGAGTCGACCCGCTTGGCCGAGTCAGGCGCGATGCCCTCACGATCATGCGGATTGCGGGGTGCCGCGCCGTCATCCTCGCCATCAAGGGATCTCCGATGAACGCGCGGAAGCGCGCGCCCTTGACGGCTCCGAGCGGCCCACTGAAGAAACCCCTCCCACCCGACATGAGGAAAAGGGGGGTACTGCAAGGCGGAAGCTCGCCATCACTGCGTGAGCCTTGGCCGGGAATGCCTTGACTGCCCGGAAGAATTATGTCATTTTATGACATAGTGGGTCGCGCGGGTTCCCGCCGGAGAAACGGATGCCGAGACGCGAGCCCGACCTTTCATGAGAAGCATTGCTTCGATGATGGCGCAACGCTTGAGGCAACGATCTATGCCGTGCGCTTCCTGTTCCGGGCAGCAAGCATCGGCTTGAGTATTCATTGTTCTACGGCAAGGATGGAACGCGCCTCATCGGCTACGACAACGAAAAGCCGAAAGGGGACCATCGCCACTACGGGAGCCGCGAGATGCCCTACAGATTTTCAACGGTTGAGCGATTGATTGCGGATTTTTTAGCGGACGTCAGGTCCATCAGGGAAGAAGAGAGGCGCACATGAGAGCAAAACTCGAAGTGCACGCGGGCGAGGCTCTCGAAGATACCGGCCCTCGGTTCATCGACGCCTGGCGCCGTCTGGAGAAGGGCAAAAGGGTTCGCGAGCGGCATCTATCTTTCGAAAGCCTGGAAGTCCTCTTGTCCCTCCTGACCCCCAAGAGATGGGAACTTCTCAAATACGTTCACAGCCATCCGGTCCGGAGCATTCAGTCCCTTTCGGAACAACTCAAGCGCGACTACCGCCGGGTCCATGACGACGTCGACGCTTTGGCGACGGCGGGCTTACTGGAACGCGATGGCCGAGTCGTGCGAGCAGATTACGATGGGATCGATTCCTCGTTCCGGTTTGACCGCTCGCAACAGTGATCGAAGGCTCCCCGCCCGCATCCAACGCTCAGCCGATCTCCACGATTCCGGCAAGCGCTCGGCAGCGGCCGGCAATGCGCCGGATGACGACGCCGCGGCCGTGAGCGATTCCGCAACCAAGTTTATTGACCGGCCAAATCATCTGATCCCATTGATGTTTCAGCCCTAGTTCCAGCGAAGGGCATATTCGTATTGCGGCCGTCGCCATTGATGCGGCCGTCTGGGAGATTTGAGACAATGCAGTTGAGCCAGCCGCTCGAGGGCCCTTAGCTCAGCGGTTAGAGCAGCGGACTCATAATCCGTCGGTCGTAGGTTCAAATCCTACAGGGCCCACCAATGAAATCAATGAGTTGTGGGCGCGACGCGCTTTACGCGCCCGGGCGTCATCGCGGATTCGTTCCATTGGCGGCAGCGTGCTGTAAGCCCGAAATGCGCCCCGCAACCAGACCGCGTTTGAAGATCACAGCGGCCAATAAGACTCAAGCCACAGTTGGAGCGTCAAGTCGTGTCGGGCTTCGTGGGCCAAGAGATTCGGACGAAGTTCGGTGTAATAACGCTCTCTCAGAATATCCGCTCTCAGGTGGCCGGCGCGTGCGAGCTGTTGTACGTCGTCACGATCGAGTCCAAAATTCCGTTCCAGCTTGGAAAGAGCCAAATCATGGGCCTCCAGCGCGGAGAGCCGGAGCCGGCGCCACGCGCCGAAGAACATAGGCACGAGCCGGTCTTCGTAGTTTTCAGGCGGCGTGGCGACCGTGACGGCATCCAGATAGACCTTATGCTTTCGATGCAAGGGCGACCCTTTCCCGCCGATGTCCGTCAGTTCGCTCACCACGTTCGGCACGACGCACAAGAAGTCAACGTCGCTGGTAGTCCGGGCGACGCCATAGAGTTGCGTCACAACGAAGCCGCCGCAGCAGTGCAGGTGAACTTCTTCGCTAAGGCGGGAGTCCACCTCAGCGAAGAAAGATCGCCACGGCTCCGGCGGCGCTTCAATGCGCGGCATAGCGTAGCTGCTCGGTTGCCAAGTCGGTCAACAGGCTCCAATGTGCCGCGGCTTCAGGACGATTTGACCTTAACCAGGCGCGCTCAGGCTCCGGCATCGAATCGCGGCAAAGGGTTCCCTCACGAGCGAGACGGGCTTCTTCGAGTTCATTTTCCCACCCGGACAAGACCTGAACCGCTTCCCGATGCGCCGGCAGAGCGCGCGCGGTTTGCTCTGCCAGATGCACGAGGTATCCCAGCCGGTTTTGAGCGTTATTCAGTTTGGCGCGGTTGCGGAGCCATTCCCAGTTCAGATCGGTGTACGTGCTCAGGACCCAGGGCAGGGCTTCAACCAGGCGCGTGTCCAGATCTCGACTCACCACGGCATTGAGCACAACTTCAGCGGGATTACTCACCACCTTGGAACGAAGATGCTCGAAGCCGGGATAGCCGAGAGAAGCAAGCTTTCGCTGAAGGTCGTCCGGCGAGACCCGCTGAACATCGAGCGCCGAGGGCAGGGGCAGCGCCGTGGGCGGGAGTCCATAAAGCTTCGCGGCTTTGCCAGCGAGTTTAGCACTGGCCACTCGCAATCCCGTTTCGAGTTGCGACAGATACGGCTGCGACACGTTCAGAGAACCCGCAGCCACAACTTGGGTCAAGCCCGCTTTTTCCCGTCCGGTAGTCCACTGCTCGGCAGTCATTCCTTGGTCCCGCCCACGAAGGTAATATAGCATGATAAGCTATATTATTGCAAAGCAGCCCTTGGTAGGGCTTCAGGCGCTCCGCCGGGCGGCCCGGTGGCCGGATCTGGTGGCGGCCCGGAAAAAAGCGCGCGGGCGCTTCCGCGTTAGGATTGCACTGAAACACCGCCCAGACGCGTTCTGTCCGGATTCACGCCCGCGACCGGTCCGACAGCCGCCGTTTGACATCGTCGAAGGTCACGCGCATACATGTGAGGCTTGACGGCGTGGATGCCGGCACCCGTATCGTGCCGCGCCGCCGAAACCAACGGGATGGCGTGCTGGTATTAGGAAACGTCGCTTTGCCCGGTGCGACCGGGTGGCCTCATCTAAGGATTACGGCGCGAATCCCGAAGCGCGCTCGCGCCGCTCATGCCGCTTCACAGCGGGCCGGTCTCGCCGGCCATGCAGCGCCTGCAAAGTCCAAAACTGACGCGCGGTCCGGATCTGCCGGGAAGGAAGCGGGCCGTCGGCCTCCCAAACACAATGGCCTTTATGGGCGCACGCGCTTGCCGGCGATGTCGCCGCCGTAGCTTCAGCTTCCCGGATGGTACTCCCGCTCGGTATGCCCCTTGAGCTGCTCGCGGTAGTAGTAGACCTCCCGCAAGTCGCCCGTGGCGTACCGCTTGGCCTCATCGTTGAAGTGCGGGGACGGCGGATGGCCGCTCTCTCCGCCGGCCGTCACGGCCATGGCCCGCACCTTTTCGCCGAACTCGACCACGGCCACGAAACTGTTCCCGCTGGTGCCGTACCACTTCTTCGTCCCAGGGTACGCGCGCGCTGCGAAGGAGGCCAGCGATCCCCACTGCGAGTACGGGAAGCCCACCGGAATGCTGGGTCCGGAATCGCTGAAGGGCTGGACAATGTCGCCGGTGAGGCGCTGGAAGCGGTTGATGTCGCCCCAGGGGGTCTTCCAGCTTCCGAAGTCGGCCGTGAGTTTGTCGGAGGCCGCCGCCAGCGCCTGCAGAAGCCGCTCCGCCGGCACATCGCGGAGCGGGTCGTCGACGGGCGCGCCTCTGCCGCCACCGCCTCCCCTTCTCCCGCCGGGCCCGGATGGCGCCCCGCTCCGGCGGGCCTCGTCGCCCCAGAAAATCGCCAAAGACGTGGGCACGGAGTTCACCCCCCATCGCAGATCCCAGGTGCGCAGCACCGCGATCTGCTCGGCCAATTTGGCCTTCAAGGGATGGCTGGCCGGGGCGTCGTCCCAAGCCTTGACCAGGGCCGGAATGGGCTTCTCAAACCAGGTGAGGTAGCTGTCGAACGCGGCGGCGATCAGCGAGTTGAGGGTGAAGTCTTTCTTGTTCTGCAAGACCCGGATGGCGTGCAGCCCGCGCGCGGATTCGCCGCCGTTCTCCACATAAGCGGGATAGTCTTCCTTCTTCGGGCTGCTCGGCCCGGCCGCCGACCAGGGCCAGTTGTTGGTGTTGTAGAGCCAACCGCTTTGGGGGTTCAGCAGGTGCGGCGTTTCTTCGACGGAGAGCAGTCCCTTCCATTCCGTCTCCGGATCGCTGCCGTCCACCGGCCTGGTCCAGTCGAACCTGGTATCGCGCCGGGGAATGAAGTTGCCGTGGAAATAGGCGATGTCGCCATCGGCGTCGGCGAAGATGGTATTGTTCGACGAGTTCGCCTGGAGTTCCATGGTCTTCCAGTACGACTTGTAGTCCCTCGCCTTGGTGCGCGTGTAGGATTGCGTGAGCGCCTTGATGGGCTCCTGCATCAACCGTATGGCCACCCAGTTGCCGTTGGCCTCTCGGACGATGGGGCCATGGTGCGTGCGAAAAACGGTGAACTTCTTTTCGGCCATCCCGTCGCCGGTCTTGTAACGCACGGTGATCTCCGAGGCCGTGACCGGACGCTCTTCGTTGCCGTACTTGTAGTAAAAGCGATCGCCCTTCTTCGACACGGTTTCGAGATATTCGTCGATCGCATCCACGCCGCTGGTGGTGTGCATCCAGCCGGCGCGGTCGTTGAATCCCTGGTAGATGAAGAACTGGCCCCAGGTCGACGCGCCGTAGGCATTCAGCCCTTCCTCGCTCACCATCTGCAGCTCGCTGCGGAAGAAGAACGAGGTGTGCGGATTGATCAACAGCAGGGCGTGATGCGCGGTGGTGTTGGCGGGCGCAATGGCGGCCCCGTTCGATCCCCCAGGTTCCGGCTCGTACTCCTCCGCCGCCGGCTCCTGGGTCACCGGAACTTTGCCGTAGAACGCCTGCAGTTGGTTGAGGTTGACCTTGTCGATGTCGCCCCCGAGGGGAACGCTCCCCTCGGTGAAGGAGAGCGCCATCCAGGGCTCGAATCGCTGGATTAATGCCGGTTTCACCTCGGGATGTTTGTAGAGGTAGAAGTTCAGGCCGTCGGCGAAGGCATTCATGAGCTTCTGCAACCACGCCGGGCTGGCCGCGTATTGAGTCCGCAGCACGGCGGGGTCGATGAAGAGCTTCATGCGCAGATCCTGGTATATTTTGGACTGACCCTCAACCTCCGCCAGGCGCCCAAGCGAGGTGACGTAGTTCGTCTCGATACGATTGAAATCGTCCTCGGCCTGGGCATACTCGGCGCCAAAGACCGCGTCGGCGTCCGTTTTTCCATAAACGTGCGCAATGCCCCAATCGTCCCGGATGATACTGACATTGCGGGCCTCCCGCTCCCAGCGCGCGGCGTCCGGATTCTGGGCTGCCTGAAATGCGGCGGCGCTCGATGCGGCCGCGAAGAGGAGAGCGAGCGTCTTTAGGGCAAGTTTGTTCGTCATGCGGGACTCTTCTATCCGGGAGATATTATAGTGCATCGAGCGCCGGACTTCCGCGCCCGCCGGAAGGGGGGAAGGGGGGGAAGAGGGGAAGGAGGGGAAGGAGGGGAAGAACGTCCACCGGATGTCATCGCCGAGGCGCGCGCCGGTGTTTGCGGGCAAGTTAGAGAGAAACGTATATTTTCGTCGATATTGGCAGTGCACCGGGTGGCGCCCGGCAGCCCGAGAATCCAACGCGCCACTCCCGGCTGCTGCGTTTCGCTGGGCTTACGGCGTCGAGCCTTACCAGGTGGTGGGACCCAGTTGGGGCCCAGCGGCCCATAATTCCTTCCGCAACGCTCAGCGTGCGATTTCGCCGTAGGGCCGGATCTCGCGGCCAACGGCCTGGCGAACCGCACCGGCCGGATTTGGGAGTTCAGGTTGTTATAATCGAGTTGCCCGATTCTGACTGCTCAAGGAGCTTGCTTTGCGAAAGAAGGTGACGGTTGTAGGCGCCGGCAACGTCGGCGCGAACTGCGCGTTGCGCATTGCGGATAAGGAACTCGCCGACGTGGTCCTGGTGGACGTGATAGAGGGTGTTCCTCAAGGAAAAGGACTCGACCTGCTGCAATCCGGGCCGGTCCAGGGTTACGATGTGATGCTCACGGGCGCGAACGACTACGAGCCGACCGCGAACTCCGATATTGCCATTCTCACCGCCGGCTTCCCGCGCAAACCGGGGATGAGCCGCGACGACCTGCTGCTGGCCAATTTCGACGTTGTGCGCACGGCCACCGCGCAGGTGGCCAAGTACTCGCCGAATTGCATCCTGATCGTGGTGACGAATCCCCTGGATGCCATGGCGCAGGCCGCCTATTGGGTGTCGAATTTCAGCAAGAACCGCGTGGTGGGCATGGCCGGCGTGCTGGATAGCGCGCGTTTCCGCACGTTCATCGCGGCGGAGCTGAAGGTGTCGGTGGAGAACGTGACCGGGGTGGTGATGGGCGGCCATGGCGACACCATGGTGCCGCTGGTGCGGCTGAGCAGCGTCTCGGGGATTCCGCTGACGGAGCTGATGGACCAGGCCACCATCGACCGGATTGTGGACCGCACGCGCAATGGCGGCGCGGAGATCGTGAAGTATCTCAAGACCGGCAGCGCCTATTATGCGCCATCGGCGGCCGCGGTGGAGATGGCGGAATCGATTCTGAAAGATAAGAAGAAGGTGCTGCCCTGCGCGGCCTACCTGGAGGGCGAATATGGCATCCACGGCCTGTTCGTGGGCGTGCCGGTGAAACTGGGCGCGCTGGGGATCGAGCAGATTTACCAGATCAAGCTGACCGAATCCGAGCAGGCCCATCTCAACAAGAGCGCGTCCTCGGTGCAGGAACTGGTGGATGTGATGAAGAGCAAGATGTGATTGTAGGCACGGGAGTGGACCTGGCGGAAGTGCCGCGCATCAAAGCGTCCATCGAGCGGTTCGGCGCCAGGTTCACCAGCCGCATATTCACGCCCGCCGAGATTGCCTACGTGGAGCGCAAGGCCAATCGCTTCGAGCGGTACGCGGCGCGATTCGCGGCCAAGGAAGCGGGTATGAAGGCCATTGGCACGGGTTGGAGCCACGGCGTGCGGTGGCAGGATTTCGAAGTGGCCAATCTGCCCTCGGGAAAGCCCACGCTGCGCCTGCATGGCGTGGCGGCGCGGATTGCGGAGAAACTGGGTGTGCGCAACGTGTCGCTATCGCTGACCCATACGGCGGAACTGGGAATGGCGCACGTGATCCTGGAGGATTGAGGGGCGGGGGCCGGGGGGAGCCTGCAAGGGCGTTAGAGTGCGCACGAATGGATGTGGCTTGCACTGTTTAGACATGGGCGTTTTGCGGCCAGTTGACGTGACGGGGACTTAACGGGAGTGATGGCCGAACGGCTAAAAAGGGTGACCATTCTCCGAGTGGCCGACCCGCCCAAAGCGTGAGACGAGCGCTCTGCGACGGCGTCGTCATGCGGATGCGAACGACAATCACTTTATCAGCCACACCGGCACGTACGTCGGGACCGATCCGAAGGGCGACGCGCGCTTCGTCACGAGCCGCCAGATCGTGAGCGGACCGGCGCTCGACAACGATGGCTAGCTCGTGCGCAAGGCCGCATGTCGATCCGGAAGCAGAAATCCGCGAACAGCTATTGGCCGCTGCACCGGGGTCGTGGTACGGCGGTTCTGCCGGCTTTACTCAATCCTGGTGGGGATTCCTGTCTGGCGGGAGGAGAGCGGCGCGACCCATTAATCCTGCCATCTCCAGTTTTAGGATCGCAAACTAACTCATTGAAAACAAGACTAGATCTTGCCCCTGAATTGGGTTAGCATCGACACACGAACCATCGTTTTTAGATGTGAGGCAGGTTTAGATGTGAGGCAGGGCTTTCCGGAACGGCGTGGCCGCGGGTCGAGCCGCCGAGAAGCATGCCTCGCCAAAACATCGCAGCTTTTCGACGGGGCCTTTGTACGCCCTTACGAATGGAGGACTTTCATGATTCCGCAAGAGAAGATCGCGGCCGCGACTCGCGGCCTGAACGAGGCTTTCGGTGTCGCGGCATTCGACCACATCCGGGACCTGACCGAGCGGCCCGGCTCCAACCGGGCCTTCCGCATCGCCGTGCGAGGATCGGCATACCTGTTGCGGATCAACACGCGCGCTGGCGATATGACGCGTCACTACAGATGCATGCAGGCGGCGGCCGAAGCAGGACTCGCTCCGCGCGTCCGGTACGCCAGCCCGGAAGATCGGATCTCTATCACCGATTTTGTGGAGGCGGTACCCTTTCCGGCAACGGACGCGTTGCGTCGCGTGCCCGCCGCTCTGCGCACTCTGCACGCGCTGCCGCCGTTTCCCGTCGCACCCTTCAATACCACGTGCACGTTTCTGCTGAACAAAGGCCCTGCCCTGGACGGGTTCCTCCAGAAGTTCCGGGCCGCGAACATCCTGCCGGAACACGACCTCGAGGAACTTCTCGCTCAATACGCGCGATTAGCGGAGGCCTACTCCTCTCTCAATCCGGACTTGGCGCCGAGTCATAACGACCTGTTCAAGCCGGACAACATCCTCTTCGATGGAAGCCGCCTGTGGCTGGTGGATTGGGAGGCTGCGTTCCAGAACGATCGCTATGCCGACCTGGCGGTAGTGGCGAATATGCTCGTCGCCAATGAAGCGGAGGAACACATCTATCTTCAGGAATATTTCGGAGCACCACCCGCTTCGTACCAGGCAGCCCGGTTCTATCTGATGAAGCAGCTCGCCCACATGTTCTACGCTATGGCCTTCCTCAGCCTGGGTTCCGCGGGAAAGCCGTCCGATTGCAGCGAGCCCGTCCCCGCATACAGCGATTTTCAGCGGCGCTTCTGGGCGCGCAGGGTCAACTTGGCGGATAACCATTCGAAAACCGTTTACGGCAGGGTTCATTGGGAACAGCTCAGGCACAACCTGCGCCAACCGAGATTCGATGAAGCGTTGAGAATCGTCGCAAACCGGCACGCGGCCTCATAAGTTCCGGGTGGGTCACGCGCCACTCGTACATTGATCCAGCCCCGACCGGGGGCCGCATGCAGGGGCCATGATAGATTCCTCCCGTAAAGCGTCCTCTTCGGCATGAGCCTCGTGCCAATGGCTCCCCCGGGCGGTCTCCCGCCGGTCGTCAGAAGCCTCAAAATTACTCTCCAGCCTGGGCGATGGCTCGATCATAGAGATCTTGATCCATGAAGAACCGGACTGCTAACAGTCTATCCAGCTCCGGCCCGATCTTGGCCAGGAAACCGCGTTCCTTGCCCGTCATCAGGAGACCAACCGTCCCAATTACCCGCAGATTCAGAGACGTGGCAAGCCGTCGCGCAGGCTGCTCATCCGGAATGAGCAGCGCGGCTCCCAACTCCAAACCCAAACTGAATGACCTCGCGTTCTCCTGGACCAATGGAACCGCTCACCGTTCTTGGTTGGAGCGGCTGTGCCAGCTTTGGACTAGAACCCCGTTGGGCAGTTTCGCAACCGTTGGCTCCACTTCCTTCGCAACAGCAGGAGGAATGGAGGAATCGAGATGGATTGGTGAAGCTGGCGCAGCAGATCGAGCCGGCCAATCTGACTGAGCGCGATTAGCGGGCTCGAATTGGATATGACCGGCACTCAGGCTCGCTTACTCTCCGCGACTTCCGCCTGCCATTCATCTTCGCTGAAGCGGAAGTACGGGATGCCCGCTCCGAGGTGCGCTGGATGAATTCCAGGCGGGGAATCCCAAGGAGTTCGGCAGCCCTGCCGCTGGAGACGAGGCTTCGCCGGTACAGCTCAACCACAATCATTTCACGCGCCGTCTGCTCAATCGGCTGGCCCAGAGTCGCCAGAAAACCGCTAAGGTCTTCGCCGAGGGCTAGCGTGGAATCCATCAGCCATACCCCTCTTTCATGGTACCGCTCACAGCCGGCCCGAAGGCTCCTTCCGTGAGCTGAAACGCCGTGCGCGGAGGTTGCAACGAGCATCGCTTGAGCATATCGTTGCATCGGCCCGATCGGAGAAGTGCTGACCGGCCGGAGCGTCGCCAGTGCGGTGAAGAATGCTCGCCCCCGTGGCCTACGCGCGCGGCTCGGCGTGCTCTTTGGCCAGGCGGAGCTGGGCGTCTTCCAGGCGCTTGGCTTCATGGAAGGTGTAGATCATGCGGTGGATGACGGTCAGATTGGAAAGCACTGCGATGACCCACAGGACCGCGGCCATGCGGTCGAACAGGGCGCCGATGATGATCAGCACCACGCGCTCGGGGCGCTCCAGAAATCCGACCTTGCACTTGGGGATGGCGTTTTCGGCGCGCGAGCGGGTGTAGCTCACCATCACCGAACCGGTCATCACAATGGCGGTCAGCACGATATAGAAAAAGCGGTTGATGGAGGCGTAGTAGACCAGCAGGCCGAAGAACAGCGCCAGGTCGGAATAGCGGTCCACCACCGAATCGAAGAAACCGCCGAAGCGCGTCACCTGGCCGGTTTCGCGGGCCACCCGGCCATCCACCATGTCGAACAGGCCGGCGCAGATGACCACGATCCCGGCCCAGACAAACTTACCTTGCGCGAACAGGCAGGCGGCCCAGATGTTGATCACCAGGCCCTGAAAAGTGAGGACGTTGGGATGGATGCGGGATAGCGCCAGCCAGCGCACGATGCGATCGATGATGGCGCCACACACCACCCCGATCGAACGGGTAACGGTCATAGTCTACTCGCGGGCGTCATGAATGGTCGTCAGCTTCCGGATCTCCAGTTCCTTGACGCCGCCGGGGCTTTGCACCCGGACGGTGTCGCCTTCTTCCTTGCCCAGCAGAGCGCGGCCGATCGGCGAGGTCGTGGAGATCTTGCCGTTGGCGGCATCGGCCTCTTCGGTGGTGACCAGATGATACGTGATTTCCTCGGCGCGCTTGGTATCCAGAACCACCACGATAGACCCCAGGCCCACGCGGCCGTGGGGGATCTTGGAAAAGTCTATCATGGACACTTCGGCCAGGCGTTTCCTCAACTGGCCCAGGCGGGCGTTGACGAATCCCTGGCGATCTTTGGCCGCGTGATACTCGGCGTTTTCGCTCAGGTCGCCGTGAGCCCGCGCCTTCAGGATTTCTTTAGGCAATTCCACGTGCAATTCACGTTCGAGCGTGCTGATTTCATCCTGAAGCTTTTTCTTGATGTCGGTCATGGAACGGGAGCAGATGCCCCAGGTCACATTATAGCGGTCTGGCGGGGGACTGGCGGAGAACGGCTGACCGGTCGAGACCGGTCGAGTGCCCGGGCGGCCAGGGGGGTCGTGGTGCCCTGCGGGACCGGAGGAGGGCGTCCGCCCCAAAAGCGCCAAAGCAGATTACAATCGCAGTGGGGCCCTGTTGCCCCGCGCTCCGCGCGCGCGCCAACCGTACCGATGAATTCGCTTCGCGACAAGAACGTGCTGATCACCGGCGGGAGCCGCGGCATCGGAAAGCGCCTGGCGCTGGGCTTTGCGCTGGCGGGTGCCAGGGTGGGCCTGGTGGCGCGCAGCCAGCCGGAACTGGACTTGGCCAAGCTGGAAATCGAGCAGGCCCGCGGCAACGCCTTCCGCATCCGCGCGGACGTCCGCGATCTGGAGCAACTCAACGCGGCGGTGGAGCGCCTGCGGGTGGTGTTCGGCGGCACGCTCGATATCCTGATCGCCGCCGCCGGCGTGCAGGGTCCGATCGGACCGCTGCTTTCTACGCGTCCGAAGGTCTGGAACGAGACCATCGAAATCAACCTGATCGGCGCGGCCAACGCGTGCCGCGTGGCGCTGCCTCCCATGATCGAGAAGCGGCGCGGAAAAATCGTGCTGATCGCCGGCGGCGGTTCCAGCCAGTCGCGGCCCAATTTCGGCGCTTACGCGGCGTCCAAGGCCGGCCTGGTACGGTTTGCCGAGTGCCTGGCGGACGAGGTGCGCGACCATAATGTTCAGGTGAACTGCATTTCGCCGGGCGGCGCTTATACCCACATGACCGACGAAATCCTGCACGCCGGCGAGGACCGCGCGGGAGCGCGGGAGATCGCCGATGCCGAGCAGGTGCGCACCACCGGCGGCGTGCCGGCCGAGAAACAGATTCAGCTCGCTTTGTTTCTGGCCTCCGACCGGTCGAATCACATCAGCGGCAAGCTGATTCACATCAACGACGACTGGCGGCGGTTGGAACAGACCAACATGAAACCGGAGCTCTATACCCTGCGCCGCGTGCAGAAGATATGAGCGGGGCGGCATGGCGTAAACTGAATAGATGCCAGCGAAGCTCACGCGGGTCAGGTTGAAGGACTATCGCAGCATTGCGGCGTGCGATGTGGAGTTGCATGACTTGACGCTGCTGGTCGGTCCAAATGGCGCCGGGAAGAGCAATTTTCTCGATAGCCTGCGCTTTCTGGCCGATAGCATGCATCGCCCACTTGAACAAGTGCTTGCCCTTCACTCGGGCACAAAAGGCGTTCTTCGCAAGCTGCCCCAAGGCCGAGTCGCTTCAAGCTTCACGATAGCGGTGGATCTTGTTGCCGAGAACGGTACGATAGGAGCATACTCGCTGACCGTTAGCGCAGGATCCGACGATTCCGCCAATATCGAGAGCGAGTTGTGCCAAATCGGTCATGATTTTTTCACCGTGAGGGGCGGGCGACTGGTCGACCACAGCGACGTAATGACGCCCGCTTTCACAGATGATCGCCCGGCCCTGGAGGCATTTGGCGCATATCCGACTTTCGCGCCGGTATTCGACCTCATCGCAGGGATAACCTTTTCCTCCCCTAATCCGGACAGGATGAGGCGACTCAATCCGGCCGGCCCGGGGACCGTCCTTTTCCGCGACGCCTCGAATGCCGCCGATGTCCTCGCCCGACTAGAGCGCGACAAACCGATGATCGTAGAGAGAATACGAGGCTATTTGCGGTCATTCAATCCTGAGTTCCAGAGCGTGACGGTTACTGAATCGGACAATTATCGATGGTTGACTTTTATACCGTCTACCGATCCGAGCGGCTGGAGACTGAATAGTTCGTATATGTCCGACGGCACACTTCGTGCTGTCGGAATTCTCCTGGCGATCTTTCAATCGGTTCCTGTTCTGTCACTGATTGGACTGGAAGAGCCTGAAAACAATCTCCATCCTGCCGCAGCCGGCGTACTTCTCGACGCCTTGCTGGAAGCTAGCGTGAGCGTGCCGATCATTGTATCCACACATTCCGCGGATATGCTTGATCGTAAAGACTTGCCGGAGAATTCGCTGCTCGCTGTAGCGATGCAGAATGGCGAGACGATCATCGGTCCAATCGATGAGAGTGGGAAATCGATCCTCCGAAAACGCTTGTATACTGCTGGGGAGTTGATGAGGAGTAACCAACTCATGCCGAACAGACCAGTCGCTACGCCGCAATGAGCCCGGTTCGTATTGCTTCTCTGGTGGAGGGCGATGGAGAGGTCGAAGCTCTTCCGATACTACTCCGGCGAGTAGTGCAGGAAATCGATCCGCTCATCGCTCCGGTAATTCCCCGGCCGTTCAGGCACCCGTCAGGGAGCATTCTGAGGGTGGGCGGCCTGGAGAGAGCCATCAACGCGGTTGCGGAACTGCATCCCGATCACTCCATTCTCGTACTGGTCGACTGCGACGACGACTGCCCCAAGACACTGGGACCAGTTTTGGCGCGGCGGGCAAGAGAGGCTCGGCCGGATTTGTTCATATCCGTGGTCCTTGCCCACCGGGAGTACGAATCCTGGTTCCTCGCCGCGGCAGAGTCTCTCGCCGGGAAACGCAACCTCGACCCGAACTTAGCTGCGCCGGAGAATCCCGAAGACATTCGAGATGCCAAAGGCTGGCTGAGCCGTCATATCCAGGGCACCGGCAGATACAGCCCGACTCAAGATCAAACTGCGCTCAGTCACTGGGTGGACTTCGGGCGGGCGCGGAGCCGGTCACGTTCATTTGGGAAGTTCTGGAAAGAAATCGAGGCGATTGTGCGGGTCGCGCAGCAGGCGTAGTGTCGGCCTCCCGGACAAGCTCCGCTGCCAGTCCGGCGATGGTCGAGAGCCAATCGCAGGGCCGCGAGTAAGTCTGGCGGCCAGGATGGCGGCCGGGATGGGCAGGGTCGATGTCAGCGGAAGTTGCTCTCCCGCTGGAGCCTGAAGCGGAAGGCGCAGCGCAGGGTATCGCCATCGCGCACGAGCGGCTGAATCCTGCGGAATGCGCCCAGCGCCGCGTCCTGCTCCAGCATCGCGGCGGTCAGGTAACGGTCGCCCGCGAATTGCAGCTCGTCGACCCACTGCGGAGGGTATCCCGCGCCCCAGGCGGCGAAGTGAATGTGCGCCGGCACCTGCATGGTGGGATAGTGTCCGGGGTGTATGGTTCGCAAGTCAAAACGGCCGTCCGTGCCGGTCCGCATCCAACCATAGATCCGGGGCGGGTATTCGGCGCGGTTCTCGCCATAGTAACCTGCCGCGTCGGTGTTATAGGCGTGTATGGTAACTCCGGCGGCGGGCGTGCGGCCGTCGGGCGCAAAGACCTGGCCCGTCACAATCAGGCGCTCGCCCGGCTCGCGATCGGAGACAAGCTGTGCGTGCGAGGAGAGCTGCCGCGGCGCGGGATGGCGGATCATCACGAGGCCATTTCGCCGCGCATTGCTCCACACGCTGCGCGGCACGGAAGCCAACGGATCCTCTCCGTCCGAGCCTCGCGCGCTCGCGCCCCACACGCCCAAGCCTGCCGCCAAGCCGGCCGCCCGCCTGAAAAAGCCGCGGCGATTGTCCCTCCGGCCGTCTCGTTCCAGCATAAGAACCTCCGCCCAGAAGGACGGTGGAGTGGGGGCTGGTGTTAACTGCGGGGCGAGCGAGTGACTTCACCGCGGAGTGAGAGACCAGGCCCGGGCGGCCTGGTCAATGACGGAAGTAAACGCGGGCGGCGCAAGCCCTTTTGAATCAGCGGCGGCCCGGAACGTTTACTTAGCAGACGCGGAGAACGCAGAGAAAGAGCGGAGAAAGCCATAGAGTTTTCTCGGCGTAGTCTCTGGGCCCAGAGGGCACCCCTCCGCGTGTCCGCGGTGAGAGCGCGGTTTCTACGCCTTCTTGGCTTCGTGGCCCATCTTATCGATCTCGTTGAAATAAACCTTGCGGCCCTCGTCCATCGCCAGGTTCGACAGGATTACCGCCACCGAATCGGCCAGGCCGATTTCGACGTCCGCCCGCGGGCGCTTGCCGTCGCGACAGCTCTGGAAGAAGCTCTCCAGCTCTACATCCACCGGATTGCGGTTCTCTTCCTGCATCAGCACACCCTTCGCCATCAGCCAGCGGCGCGCGAACTTGGCCTCGCGGTCCAGAAAACCTTCCTTGCCGGTGAACTCCAGGTCGCTGGTCATGATCGGAATCGGGCCGTTGGCGCCGCCCGACGCCACCATTGTTGCGCCCGCCACGAAGGTCTCCTTCTTCTTCTCGCCCGCCTTGGTCACCGTGGCGGCCGCTTTCGGAGGCTCGCGATACCACCAGGCAATCGCCGGATGCACGTCGTCGCCCACAGTGATCTCCACGGTTCCCTCGGTGCCCATGATGATCTCGCCCATCTCGGGACGGTTCCCGTTGAAATAAGGCAGAAACTGGTTGGTGCTCACCGAGGAGTAAGTGAGCTTTTGCCCCTTCGGGTACTTATAGATCAACTGGATGTTGTCGTACACATCGCGGCCGTCCTTGAGGGTGTCCAGGCTGCCCAGCCCCATCACGAACTCGGGCGACGAGCCGAACATCCAGTCCGAGACATCCACCTGGTGGGAGGTGAGTTCGGCCGTGAGTCCGCCCGACATCGAGCGGTACACGCGCCAGTTGGCGATGTTCCCTTCGCCACCCGGCTTCATGGTCCATAGCGAGCTGGGCTTGTTGATCATGTTGCGGTGCCACTGCGCGTGGATGTGGTGGACGTCGCCCAGGATGCCCTTGTCCACCATCTGCTTCACGGTCTGATAGAAGTAGCTGTAGCGGCGCTGCAGGCCGGTTTGCAGGATTTGTTTGGAATGCTCCGCCGCCAGCGCGCGCAGCGCATGCACTTCGTCGGGCTTGAATACCAGGCATTTTTCGCAGAATACGTTCTTGCCGGCCATCAGCGCATCGCGGGTGAGGGGAAAGTGGACGAACAGGGGCACCGTCACGAAGACGGCGTCGACGTCCTTCTGCGCCAGCAGCTCGCGATAGTCCTTGAAGGTCTTGGGCGAGTTGCCGATGGTCTGGACGCCATGGCCCAGGTTCTCCTCGTTAATGTCGCAGAGCGCCACGCAGTGGCCATTATCGATGGTTTTGAGGTGTTTCAAGAGATAGCTACCGCGGCTCCCGGTGCCGATCATGCCGAACTGCACCTGGTCGTTGGCGGCCCGCACTTTCTGGATGGCGGGCGCGCCTTGGATGACGGGGAGGGCGGTGGCGGCGGCCGTTACGGCTCCCGCGGCTTTCAACAAATCGCGGCGTGAGAGGTCATTCTGCTCTGCCATGGAGGCAACCTCGAAAATTAGGGTGAATTCTTCCGAATTGTATCATGGGAGTATGCGCGTGCTGGTATTGGGCGGGACAAGCCTCACGGGACCGTTTCTGGTGCGGCGGCTCGACGCCCTGGGCCACCAGGTATCGGTGTTCCACCGTGGCGAGCACGAAACCGAGCTGCCGGAAGGCGTGGCTCATATTCACGGCGATTTCAGCCAACCCCCACGCGAGTTGCGTGCGCTCTCGCCCGATGTGGTGGTGCACATGTGGGCGCTTACGGAGACCGATGCGATCCGCTTCGTGGAACTGTTCCGCGGCGCCGCCGGCCGCGCGGTGGTGATTTCCAGTTGCGATGTCTACCGCGCCTACGGGCGGCTGCAGCGGCTGGAATCCGGTGGGGTGCCCTCTGGGGTGCCCTCCGGGGTGCCCTCCGGGGTGCCCTCTGGGCCCGATCCGATTCCGCTGGCCGAGGACGCGCCGCTGCGCGAGTCGCGTTATCCTTACCGCAATCGCAAAGGTCCGGTGGAGATTCCGGATCAATATGACAAAGTGCTGATGGAGGCCGCGCTCGGCGGACAAAGCGGCCTGCCCGTCACCATCCTGCGGTTTCCCGCGATTTACGGCCCTCACGATTACCACCGCTTCCGGCCGTGGGTGCAGAAACTGGTTCCGGGGACCGGCGAGATCAAATTGCAGGACAATTTCGCGCGCTGGCGCTGGACGCACGGCTTTGTCGAGGATGTGGCCGAGGCGGTGGTGCTGGCCGCCACGCTGGATGCCGCGGCGGGGCGCATCTACAACGTGGGCGAGGCGATCGCCCCCACCTGGGCCGAGCGGTTGGGCGCGTGGGGGCGCGTGGCCGGCTGGCGCGGGCGCATCGTGCCGGTTCCCGCCGACGCTCTCGCCGAGAACGAGCGGATGGCGCAGGATTTCTCGCACCACCTGGCCATCGACACCACGCGCATCCGCCGCGAATTGGGCTACGCCGAGGTGGTCCCGCGGGAGGTGGGAATCGCGCGCACGATCGCCTGGGAACGCGCCTCGGACCCCGCGCGTCCGTAAATAAAACGATAACACCTTGCTGGTCTTAGGCATCACGGCGACCAACTCGGCGAGATCCTCCGCACCCGAGCCGTCCACCATCGTTCTGTTCAGTTCCGCACTCGTTGGCCTCAGCATCTTCGCCCGCCACCGCTCCTGACCACACCGCGGCGGACCCTCCGTGAAAGGAGAACGGATGCATCGGCAGGGTCGCTTGCGTCTGTACCAGCAGAGATTTGTTCTCAACGCGAGCTTCAGCGGGCAGAGCTTGACCGGGATTTCGATTACGGACACGAGCGGCCCCGACACGCTGCTCCTGGGAATTACAGCCATCCACACGGAATCCTCCACGCCGGAGCCATCCACGTTTGGGCTGCTGGGAATCGCAGTGCAGTCAGGCAGATTGGAGTTGGCGGGCCGGTGTGGATGATAGCGTCGTTTACGGCAGCGGTGAGCCAATCACCGGGGCTGTTCTGACAGACACGGACGCGAATTATGTGGCCCAAGGGACGGTCGCCCTTCAAGGCGCCAATCCAACCCTGGGAATCGCCGCCGCGCTGTCTCTGCCTTTTAGCCGCAGCCGCGGGACGGCGGACGGCTTCGGCAATACGGCCAGCCTGTCGCTCCCGGTTCCGAGCAGCGTGAGCTTCACGTCGGCTTCGGGGATTTTCGACAGCGCGCAGGTTCCCGAGCCGTCCGCGTTTTCTCCGGTTGGCGGGTCGCATGCGGATGAATCGAAGACGCGTCGCCGACGGCAGGAGTCCTGCTGCTACAGCCGCAGTTGACGAGTGAGGATTCCGGCACGCGCTGACGGGGTGCCGCGCGGGACGCGCGAGGGCAGCCGACGGGCGCCGGGCAGAGGGTCGCCCAGCGCGCGACATCGCGGGCTTCGCCGCGCCCTGCTTCTGGCGCACCGAACTGCTGCGGTAAACTTGTAGAAAGGCAAGGGCCCGTAGCTCAGGTGGATAGAGCACCTGCCTTCTAAGCAGGTGGTCGCTGGTTCGAGTCCAGCCGGGCCTACCAATGAAATCAATCATTTACTGGCTGTGGCCATACGCTGCTTGGGGGTGACTTTGGTGGAATCTTTGGTGATCTCGATTATGGGCTTCGCCAGGGTTAGCCCGTCGACTGCTTTCCGCTTTGCTGCTTTTCGTATGTGAGAGTAGCGTTCGATCATTTTTTGGCTCATATGGCCGAGTAGCGCCTTCATAGTCGCTTCCGGCACGTCGTTTTCCGCCATCTTGGTAGCGGGTATGGCGAAGATCGTGCATTAGACAATCGACTCCCGCCGCGGTTCTGACCGACTCCCAGGCGGATTTAAGTGTTGTCACCGGGCGAGCTGGGTCCGTCGGCGCCACGCTCTCACAGAACGGAAAGAGGTACCAGCTCGGCTGCAGCTTGCCGAAGACGCTCTTAAACGATTCGACCTGTCCAGAGATGGTTGCGAACAAGTCAGCGTTCATGGGGATTCCACGCTCCCTGCCAGCCGACGTCTTGGCGTTGCCTACCCTAGCCTGGATTTTCACGGCAAGTAGTCACCTAACGTTTTGGGCGCCCGTCTACCGGAACTTCAAGACCAGCCGTCGTCCGTCCCACCAGGGAATCGGCGTGGAGACCTGACCCAGGCCGGCCGCAAGCAACAAGGGATTGTGGGCTCGCTTGGGTAGTGTGACCTCGACGCGTTTGTCGCTGATCTCGACTTCCGCCGGGGTATTCAGAAAGTGGCGGAACAGTTGGCGGGATTGGGCGGATTCATATCCGGCGAGCCGACGCCCCAGCATCCGATACAGTCCGCTCGCCACTTCGGTCAGAGTGACGTCGAAATCGATCTTCAGGCGGACCGCAGAGCTCAACGCATCCAGATGAAAGAACTGGACGGCATCGGCCAACCCGTTCTCGATCAACATCCGTTGCGCGTACCGGGTGATGCGTTTGGCCGCCGTAGTGCGCAGATCGTTGGTGAGCAGGACGGTGGGTTCCTCATGCCCCAGGTCGGTGATCAACATTTGCCGAATCGGACCCTCATAGTCGCGCAAAGTCACCTGCTGGTCGACGACTTTGGGAGTCTGATACATGCGATGCGGCACATCCAGGTGTACGGTGCGCCAGGCCGACCGGGGCGTGTTGGCCACCTCGCGCAAAATCCCCGGGGAGCGGCGGCGGCATCCTGCGCCAGGAAAACCAAAAAATCGACTTCTGGCTGCGGCTGCGTTTGGAGAGGTAATGACGTTCTACAAACTCGTCCATTCCGAAGAACGGCAGGGAGTGGAAATCCAGATTGAAGCTCTCGCCTTTCAGTAATTTCTTCTGCTGCAAGACGCCGATCCAGAGTTTGCGGAGTTTCTCGTTGATTTTGGGTGAAAAGCTATGCGAATAGGTTTCCAGGTAGGTCGTCTTGGGTACCACGTTCAGCCCCGCAAACAGAGCCAGTCCTTCATCGAAAACCAAGTCCATGACATGGCTCTTGCGTTCGGTGCTGGAGAGTTTCAACCCCAGCAGGGAGAGCCATGCCTGAGGGGCCGGAATCATCTTGCTACCGGGATAGCCGGCCTGACGAACCAGACCGGGCAGATCGCCATCCACCAGCAACGGCAGAAACAGGAACAAGCCGCCCAGTTGAGTGGTGAACCGGCGTGGGGCCAAGGAGAACTCGCGGCAATCGGCGATGGCAGCGGCCGTGGGAGGGAGGGTGTCGGGACGTTCGGTATCCTGGCGCCGGGGCAAGCGGGCGAAACCTTCCTCGGCAGCGATCGGTTCCACGCCATGATGGGACGCCAAGGCTTCCTGCTCACAACCTACGTCTGGCTCCACGATTAGTCTCTGCTCGTTCAGGGCTTGAGCGAAGCCGTATAGGCGGCAATCACCAGCATGTCGTCTTCACTGAGCTGGCTCACCACCTTCGTCATCAGAGGGGTCCACACCCCCTTACGGGCGCCCGCCTGCATGTCGTACATCTGCCGCACGAGGTAGCTCGGCGACCGGCCCGCAATTCCCGGAACCGGTCCGAGGCCCTTCAAATCCGCGCCGTGGCAAGCGCCGCACACGAGAGTTTTACCGCCGCCCGTAGTCACCAGCGCTTCACCTTTCTTGACGCTGCCCGGCGGCGCGTAGGCGATGAACCCCGAGCGCGGGTCGCGGTACATCTCGGAGGCTTCTGTGCTTTCCGGCACCTCAATGATGCGCTTGCCGATCGGTTCTTTTTCGCTGCCTTCGAGCGCGAGGAACAGGCCGCCGGCGATGCGGGTCTTGGGCACCATGTCGGTCTCGACTACCTTGATCCACGGGGTCCACGGCATCGAGCCAAAGTACTCGGCGGTTGCCTTGATCTCGTCGTCAGTCATGGCCTTCGCGAACGCGATCATGGCGTTCGTGTTGGCCTTCCGCGGCTCGGCGCTCTTGCGGTTGCCGTTCTTGAAATCGTTCATCTGCTGAATAAAGTAGGCCACCGGGTAACCAGAGATGGGGGCGTTTTCCGCGCGGCCCTTACCGTTCGGATAGTGGCATAGGGCGCAGGCGCGCACCTCGGGCCGACGGCCGTGCGCGACGATCTCCGGCATCGTAGGGTGGTCGCCCGGAAACCAGTCCGCGGGGCCGAAGCCGTCGCGGATCTGGGTCAGCGTGAATTCCAGGTTGCTGCCGGCCAGGTGTTTCGGGCTGTTGTCGGTAGCCGCCTGTCCGCCGCGGCCGGCTCCACCCGCCGTAGCCGCTGGGGCGCCCGGTTGCGGAAAGCCGTACGCCCACGCAGGCGGCCCGTCGGCCGCGAGGGAGATGTTCACGGTCAACACGGCCGCGAGCGCAATAACCCGAATTTCTGTCTGGCTGCTCATATGGTTTCTAACACTCTACAGCATTTCCGTACACTGCGGCCAATTGGCGCACCGCGCAACCGGGCGGGACGCCGGGCTAATGTTCAAGACGGCACGGAAACGGCGGTCACCGAAACCAGCGACCCCGCCAACCTTTTGGCACCTCGTGATAAACAGCCCTGGCGCCAGACACCAGAGATCTGCAGTGGCGCCAAACGGTCAAGCGGCACCCGTCCTACCGCCGTAGAAAACGCTTTGCGTGGAGGTACAGGTTGACCATGCACACCGCCACCGCCACGGGAACCAGCACTCGCTCTGGCACATCCGGGTATACCACTGCTTCCAGGTAGTGAACCAAGAATGGCTCCCGATAGACTGCCACGCCGGCCTTGGATTCGAGCCACTGTTCGAGCAAGGTCAGAGGACAGGGCCAGGGTGCAGTCTCAATGAAAATGCCGTAGATCAGGGAGCCGAAATGGCACCACCGCAGCAGGGGCCGGTTTCGGGCAACCAACCAGCCGAAGATCACCCAAACGATCCAGGTTAAGTGGACTACCAGAACCACAGTCGCCAGGGCGCCCCAAGGAGTCATTGACTTGCGGTCACCATACTACCGCGCATGTTCTCGGCCGTCGCCGCCGCGCGGATGGACGCTCTCGGCCCGCGGTCGTATAGCCGTCGCCCCCGCACAGCGGGCGGGACCCCCAGGCTGAAACGGCAGGACTGGTGCGGCCTGGCGGCCGGCAGTGGCGCCGGACAGCGATCAGGGAAGCCGGCGCCGCCGGCCGAGACCCCTAACGCCATCTATCAGGAGGACAACGAGCTGCCTCGCCAGCACGAGGAGCACGCCACCAACGGCGTCGCCGCGGCCAACGCCGCCGCGCAGATGGACGCTCTCGGCCCGCGGTCGCCTGGCGCCGACCAGCGCTTCGCGGGCGGAACGCCGGACTGGCGGCCGACAGTCGCGCCGGGCAGTGATCGGAGCGGCCCGCCACGGCATCCTCAGGCGCGCCGCCCACCACGCAACGGGGGAACGCCGGGCTGAAGCGGCAAGACCGGTTCGGCCGGCGGCCGGTAGTGACGCCGGGCATCGATTCGTCACGCGCCCCGCGCCAGCATCGTCATGCGCGCCGCCTGGCACACGTCGGGATCGGCCGCAAGCAGCCCCGGGGAGACCGCCGGAGCCGTCCACCAGTTTGCTGCCGCGCACGAGGCCCCCGGGTACTGCAATCGCAGATCGTAAGCGAGTAGGGGTGGCCGCCACGGATGGCCGCTCTGGGCCCGAGCGTCGAGACGGGCGGCGCCGCCCCGCGGATGGCCGCTCTCGGCCCGCGGTCGCATGGCCGCTGCCCGACGCGCAGCGGGCGGGACGCCGAACTCGAACGGCAAGACTGGCTCGGCCATGACCGCGCTGCGCCCGGACGCTCCGTGTTGCAGGCCGGCGCGGCCTTCTAATTGGTCCAGAAACCAACCAACGGCTGATCGCCGGCCAGACCGTAATTGAAGATTTGGTCGAAAGCCGGCTCGAAGATGTGGTCGCCGTTAGTGTCCACGAACCATTGAGCGAGGCCGGCCACCGGGCTGTTCGGCCGGAAGACTCCAATTCGTTTCTGACCGGTACCGTTCCAGTTGCCAACCACCGGGATGTCTCCGGTCAAACCGTACGAGTACTGAGCGTCTGAGGGGTTGAACGCATTGACCGGAACGAGGGTGCTGGTTCCGGTTACGCCGGCACTTTCAACGATCCATGTGCAGACGCCGGAGGCAGGGCAGCGAAAGACACCAATATTATCGATCGGCGCGCTTTGAGCGGTCCCAGACCAGTTGCTTACAACGGGCCGATCGCCGGGGAGGCCGAAAAGGTACGTGCCGACGGTCGCTGGATCGAAGGTATGCGTATTCCCAATATCCAGATACCAGGTGCATATTCCCGAAGTGGGACAGCGCATGACACCAATCTTAGCTGTGCCGGAGCCAGTCCAGTCACCCACGACTGGAATGTCTCCCGGCAGACCGAAGGTCCATATGGCATCGCCACCAAATACGCCATCCCACTGGCCGTTGTTGTTCGCGTCGATGTACCACTGGCAGACTCCAGGCAGACCGATCGCCGGGCAGCGGAAGACGCCGATTTCAGAAGAGCCGGTGCCGAAAAAATCTCCCGCTACGGCAACATCCGGCAAGGTCGTACCCGGGAGACCGCTCAAGCCGAAGATCAGCACTTTATCGACGGCGCTAAAGACGTTACTGCCGTCCGAATTCTCAATCCACTCATCGAGGCTATTGGGAGCCGCCGAAGTAGGGCGGAACACCGCGATTTGCGACTGGTACGACGTCTCTCCTGGCGCAGTAACGCTCGCCAGCGGAGGCGCCGCATTAGAGACGTCGTCCTCCGCATTGAGGCCGTTCTTAACCCAGGACGCGGCGTCGTTGAGTAAAACCGTGCCCCCAGCATCCGTTAAGGGCGACGGCGTCGCCTCCCCGAAGGACAAGGCCAGGTATTGGTTGGTCGTCGGGTCGTGTACCGAGAAGTAATACGCTGTTCCAATGATTAGCGATGAGTTAGCCGGCGAAAACGTCTCCGGAGCGATCCCGAAGGAACCCGCACCCTGTACTGAAATCGACCAATTAGTATACGTATCCGCATCGGCATCGTAAACAAATGTGCCCAATAGTACACCGGCGCCCGGTTGAAGGGTTGCGTGTTGCAGTGTCCAGGTTACAGGATGACAGTCCGCTACCCTAGTTGCGGCTACTGCCAACATGACGCAAAATGCTACTGAAAGCAAAGTCCGCATGCCGCCTCGAATCTGTTATATTCGGCACAGCCTGCGATCCGAACACAACCGACGGGAATCATATCAGAATTCGGACCGGCGAATCAACAAGGCAATCGGCAAGTGTCGGAGCAAAGTAGAAATGTCCGCTTTCTCGCGAAGTACTTTGCTCTGTCAAGTTAGCGAAACCGCGCCAGAACAGTCCTGCCATTCCCCTGATCACTGGAAAGCTACCGCATCGCGGCCTGGTGCCGCCAAGGCCGCAGGGCAGTGCGCCGAACGGCAGCCTTGACGGCTGGCCGCGATGCAACACAATGCAGCGAGAGGGAAGGGCAGGCCTCCGCGGTAAACCGAATAGGACATTTCTACTTTGCAGAATAGGACATTCTCATTTTGCGCCGACACAAGGCAATCGGCAAGGCTAATCCGAGACTGAAAACCTATGCGCTTCACAACCGCGCCGAAGGTTGGCCGCCAGTTGCTCGATCGGCGCGAGCAGCCCCCCGGTCGCCCCGAAGCACGCCGCGGGCGGAAACGGCAAGACCGCTTCGGCCTGGCGGCCGGCACTTGGCGCCGGGAAGCGATCGGAGAAGCCGGTGCCGCCGGCCGAGATCCTACGCTGTCTCTCACGAGGACGACCGGGCTGCCCGCCAGCATCGTACCAGGAGTACGCCCCAAGAGGAGTCGCCGCGCCGCCGCCGCGCGGACGGCCGCGCTCGGCTCGCGGTCGCAGGGCCCGCCGCCCACCGCGACGCGGGCGCGACGCGGGGCTGAAGCGGCAAGACCGCTTCGGCCTAGCGGCCGGCAGTGGGGGCCGGGCAGCGACCGGAGAAGCCGGCGCCGCCATCTCTCGGCCCGCTGTCGCCGGGCCGCCCCACCGCGGAGCAGGCGCCCATGGTCGCCCCCGCGTCCAACCGGGCGCGCCGCGCTCGCCGACGCCGTCCCGGCTCGGCGCACCCGCCAATCGGACCTCCGCGGTGTAGTTTCCGGAAAACCCGTTTCCTACATCGATTCCCTCCACGTAATTCTGCCCTCGGTCGTCTTGATGGCAAGGGAGGGAAACGGTGTGCTTGGACTTCATCCTGGGAAAGATCTCGTCCGAGCAGCCGTAGGAGTGGCTGCTCTGGTGATGCATCGGCTGCGACGTCTACACCTTCGGGTTCTTCACGATAGGCTCTCAGCAGGCGGAAATCGAGCAGGGGTACTTTGCCGGTAGAATCGTCAACTTTTTGATCACACGGCGAACATGCGTGAGCTTTGGTGGACCGGAAGGTTCTTGCCGCATCGTTGCTTGCATTGTTCTGTTTGGTTAGAATGAATGACTTGGGTGGCGCGGAACAAGGCGACGGGGCCCAACGCGCTCTCGTACAAGTGCCCGGGCAGGAACTGAACGGCGAAGCGGGAATTGTAGAGTACATCATTGGTCGGGACGGCACAATTACCCACCAACGTTTCGTAAAAGACGGGAGTGATCGGAGCAGGCCCCAACGCAAAGCCCTGAGCTGCCACCAGAGGTCCCGGTTTGGCCGAAGCGCCGACCCGTCGGCAAAAGACGCGGGCTAAAGGACGCGCATTGCCGATAGGCCGAGCAAATCGCAATCCCGGAATAGTTGTCGAGGAGTCGAGGAGGATTTTTATATGTCGTGGGATCCGAATAGCTGGGTTCATCAAGTTCTAGGTGTGGATGTAGCGGCCGTCGCGGCCAAGGCCGAATCGGCGGTCTCCTCGGCCGCGGCCGAAGTGAAACGGGACGTGGTCAGCGGAGTTCACAACGCTGAGCAGAAGGTCGCCGACGTCGAACAGAGAGTAGTCACGGGCGTCCACAACGTCGAAGCCAAAGTGGAACATAAGGTGGCCGAAGTAAAACGGGACGTGGTCAGCGGAGTTCACAACGCTGAGCAGAAGGTCGCCGACGTCGAAAAGAGAGTAGTGACGGGCGTCCACAACATGGAAGCCAAAGTGGAACATAAGGTGGCCGAAGTGAAACGGGACGTGGTCAGCGGAGTTCACAACGCTGAGCAGAAGGTCGCCGACGTCGAAAAGAGAGTAGTCACGGGCGTCCATAACCTGGAAGCCAAAGTGGAACAAAAGGCCACCGAGCTGAAACAGGGCGTGGTCAGCGGAGTTCACGCCGCCGGGCAGAAGGCCGCCCAGATCAAGCAAACGGTGGCCGCGGATCTTGGCGCGGCCGAGGACTATGTGAATAAAACCGCGGCCAAGGTCTACGCTGCCCAGAAAAAGGCGGGGAACGCTGTCGAGGAGGCCGGAGGAAACGTATTCGCGGCCATCGATAAAGGGGAAGATTGGGTTCATGAAAAGACCGCCCAGATGGAGAAGAGCGCAGCAGGCAATCCGCTCGCGGAGAAGTTAGCGCACGGTCTAAAGCTAGCGGACGACCTGGTAGCGGACGTAGGCGGATTTGTCGCAAAGAGCGGCGCAACCGTGGTGGGATCGATCGCGCATACGGTGGCTGACCCGGTGGATACCGCGAAAGATGTCTACGCAATCCAGAAAAAGGCTGGGAAATATGTCGAGGAGGGCGAAAAGACCGTAAACGAGGTCATCGATAAAGGAGAAGATTGGGTTCATGAAAAGACCGCCCAGATGGAGAAGAGCGCTGAGGGCATTCCGGTCGTGCAACAGTTAGCGCACGGTTTGAAAAAAGGGATCGACGACGACACGGACCTTGCCGGAGGTGCCTGGAAGGGCGCAGTAGGCGCGGGTGGCGGGATGCTGCAACTGGCGGCTGACCCGGTGGATGTCGTGAAGGGACTCGCCAGCTTGGCCGCGCACATTCCAGGTGCGAACCCGATGGATTTGGTCCGCGCGCAGGCGCATTTAATCTCCGGGGACACGGATAAAGCCTTAGAGGATCTCATTCCGGAGGAGAAGCGGGAGTACTGGAAGAAATTCGGCGCAAACATCGTCAAACCCGAGGTGGAAGCGTGGAAGAAGGGAAAGCCTGGCGAGGCGCTCGGCCGCGCTATTTTTGATGTGTTGTCGCTTGTCGAAACAGGTGGCGAGAAAGAGACTGGCGCTGCCGAAGATGCCGCCGAAAATGCCGCCAAGGGCGAGGGCAACGTAGCGTCGAAAGTCGAGAGCGACGCAGGCGAGGCGTCGAAAGTCGAGGGCAAGGCCGACGAGGCGTCGAAGGTCGAGGGCAAGACCGGCGAGGCGTCGAAGGTCGAGGGCAAGACCGGCGACGCCACCAAGGTTGAAAGTAAATCGGGCGAAGCGGCGAACGCGGAGGGAAAGGCGGGTAAAACCCCCAAGCCGGAGAAGACGATAAAGGACCTCGAGGAGGAGGTGGCGGAGAAAAAAAAGCTGCAAGCTAAGGCGGATGCTGACGCGGAAAAAGCAGAGGATCTCCAGACGGAGGCCGCCAATCGCAAATTCAGTGCCGGGCAGAAAGCTAAGGCGAAGGGGCCGGAGAGGTCCAAGGCGGAAGCTAAGACGAAGGCAGCCGATCGGGCCAAGCTCGATGCGGAAGAGGCGAAGGCAAACGCTAAAACCCAGAACGCTAAAGCCGAAGACGCCGAAAAAGCCAGGGCCGAAACCGCCCAAAAAGCTGACGCCCAAGCCGCCGAAAAAGCCAAAGCCCAAGCGGCTGAGAAACTTAAAGCGGAAGCCGCTGAAAAAGCCAAAGCCGAAGCTGCCGAGAAGGCTGACGCCCAAGCCGCCGCAAGAGCCAAAGCCGAGAAAGCTAAGGCCGAAGCCGCTGAGCAACCGAAAGCCGACGCCGCTGAGCAGCCTAAAGCTGAAACCGCAGAGAAACCTAAAGCCGAGGCCGCCGAGAAGGCGCGGCTAGAAGAGGAGGTCCAAAAGGCAGAAGCGGCAGTCAAGGAGGCAGAAGCCGCAACAGCAAAAACTCAGGCGGCATTCGACGAGGCCAAACGAGAGGCAACGGCCGCGCGAGAGCAATCCGAAGAAGCGGCGAAAGCGGCGGATCAGGCAGCGGCGGAGGCTCACAAGGCGGAAGAAGCCGCTAAGAAAGCACGAGACGAAGCCGCTCAGGCTGAACAAAAAGCGCGCGACGCGCAACAGGAGGCCGGAACGGCCGAGGCGGACGCGAAGAGCGCACAGGATGCGGCGAAAAAGGCGCAGGCAGCAGCCGAGAAGGCGGCCAACGACGCCGCAGCCAAGCTGAAAGAAGCGTCGGAAGAGGCCAAGGAAGCAAGCCACAAAGCCCACGAGGCCGAGAAAGAGGTCGAGAAAGCGGAAAAAGCACTCGAAAAGGCCCAGGAAAAAGTCGTCGAGAAGAGAGAACTGTGGGAGCATCGCTGCCTAAAACTGAACGAGCTAGCTCCGAAGGAAACGGACTAGATCGACCACTAAGATCTCGATGGTTCCCTTGGCCATGACAGGCCCGCCGCGGCGATTCGTTTCAGGTACCGCCGCACGGTCCCCTTGCCGGCCGAACAGATCTTGGCGATCTGTCGTTCATTGAGTTTGGCTTCAAAATGAAGTCGTAAGACTTCGCGGATTCGAAGCATTGGTAATCGACTTTCCGGCACCTGCTCTCCTTCCTTTTCAGGCGAGCATGCCCCTTTGGATTACCAGCGCCGCCCGCAGCCATCCACGGCGCATGGGTACCCATGACCGGTTTGGCAGCCCATTGCCCGGAACGCCGTTTCACGGGAGTAATCTGGTTGTTGGACGGACGGCTGCCACCGGTCATACCTTATGGCCCGATCTAAACTCTGGAATGGAACAAGACCCCTCTCACGAAGCCAAAGTTCCGCGGCGGCATCAGGACCATCTTCTGCGACGAAGCTGGATTCACCGGGAACAATCTGTTGGACAAAGAGCAGGAGGCTTTTGTCTACGTTGGGCTGGCGATAACCCCGGAACGCGCGCAAGAACTGGTCGATGGTTCGAAGATGTACTCGAACATCTTGCACGCAAGCGCGTACGTTTTGTAGTGAAACACTAGGCGCGTGTCCGGAATGCACCATTCGAGGATGCTCGTGATCGCCGCCTTGCCTGCGTCGGTCTTCAGTAATCGACTTCCGTTGATCTCCGTGCCTCGGAGCTGGAAGTTCGAGACGGTCCTGTCTAAGTCCCCATAAACGCGCCAGGCTCCGGAGGCCGCGGGTGATCTGCGGCTTCCCACACATTCCTCCTGATAAGTCCCCTTCACGTCAATTTGACGGGGAACGCCCAATCCGTAGACGTGCCAGCCACGGTTCGAGCGGGGCCCATCTTTAACGCACATCTGCGGGACCAGAGGCCACCCGCCCTGCCAGACATTAGCCCGGCGCGCGTTTTTTCGCTCACGCCGAGTACAGCGCCGCCACTTCGTAGTCCACCACTCGCGGAATTGTGAACTCGATCGTCCCGGCGCCTCCGCTGAACCGGATGTCCCTCTCGGCCCGCAACAACTCGACGCGGGTCACCCGCCTGCCCGGCGGCAGCGACATCTTCACCTTCTGCGCGCCGATGGGATAGAACTTCCGCAGCCATCCGCGGTGCATGGCGGGGTTCGTGTAATTGAGGACGTGTACGGCGAAGCCGGCCTGCGTCTCCCAAGCGAAGGCCTCGATCGCACCGTCGCCTTCGATCGTGACCGGCGGATTGGCGCCCGCCACCCAGCCAATGGAGTTCTGTAACAGCCGCGCCAGATCCGTATGGCCGGATCGCCACATGGTCCGTTCGATGTCGCCCGGGAAGTAGACCAGCCGGCTCTTGCCTTTCTGGCGCACCACCACGGCCGGTTCGTTGGTCCGCGCCTCCAGCGGATACGACAGTTCCGGAGGGTAAGCCACGAAGCCGGGCACCACGCTCAGAACCGGGCCGTCGACCGGAGCGATGGGCATCCGGTTTTCCGCCCCGGGAATCCAGTGAGTGCCCGAAAAGCCGGCCAGTATCTCATGCCCCTTCTCGATACGGGCAAGATACGCATTGCCATTAGTGCCGATGATCTCTCCGGCCTTCCGGATGCCCAGCACATCGGCCAGGCCGAAATCCCGCCGCCGCTCGTTGCGCTCGGTGTACATGCTGGTTTCGAAGGTGGCCAGCAGGGACCCTCCGGCATCCACGTAGTCGCCTAACTGACGGCACTGCTCGTCGCTAAGTAGAGCCGTGTTGGGCAGCAGCAGGGCGGAGTATTTCGCCAGGTCTTTTGGCGCGAGCCTGTCTTCATGCACGAAATCGAAAAGGAAGCGCCCTTCGATCAATGCGTAATACATCCCGTCCATGTATTCCCGCATCGGCGCTCCCCGCGGAGGCCTGTAGAACAAGTGGGTCCGCTGGCCCATCACCACGCCCAGATTGGCGATCGAGCGCTTGTTGGCGAAATGCGCGTCGTGCCTGGCCATCCAATTGAAATACGTTTGCGCCGGCTCCAGCCAGCGGCGATCCTCCCCCATTCCGTTCTCGCCGCCGATGATGTGGTGATATGGCGCCATTCCCGAGGCCAGCGTCTCGTCGAACCACATCTGTTCTTCTTGCGGCGACTTATAAACATTGCGCCACCGCGGCGTGCCGGTGGACCACGCCGCGGTCACATTGGTGGCCATCTTGCCCTCTTGCACGGCGTTGCAGACGCGCCCTTGCAGCGAGCATCCCCAGATCGGCGTATCGTCTCCGCCGCGGCCCTGGTTGTCGCACTGGAACCACTCGCAGATCTGGCCGAGTTTCACCAGATCGGCCGTCGAGCGTATGCCGCCGCCTAAGTTGGCGAAATAGAAATTCGCCGGCTTCTTCTCTTTGGCGATGGAATCGTATAACTTCCAAAGATAGATGGTGCGCTCGTTGAATTTGTCCCAATAGTCGATGCTCCCCGGCGGCGGCAGGTTCTTACACTGTTCGCAGTGGCACACCGGCAGCGCGCCCAGGGGCGGCCACGCGTTGGTGAACATGCCGTCCACGTCATAGAGTGAGTTGATCTCTCTCATGATCGCCGGCATGTAATCGGTCATGTAAGTGGTGAACATGCAGGTGCGGAACAGCCTGGGGTCCTCGGTGTGGCGCACGGCATTGCCCTGCGCGTCGCGTTGGAACCACTCCGGATGGGCCGCCACCGCGTCTTCCCAATTGAGGTCCGGACTCATGCGCGCGATCACGTGCAAGCCGCGCTTTTTGGCGGCAGCGCAACACTCGCCGAAGAAATCCCGGTCGCCGAGAAACTTACCCTTCCTGTGGTACGGAACCTTGGTCTGGTAAAACGCCAGAATGCCGGTGACGCTCACCAGCGTGGCGTCGACCTTCAGGCTGGCCCAATAATCCGCCCATTGCTCCACGTCGAGCACCGCCGGATCGTGCTCGGTCATATTGGTCTGGCCGACCCGGCGGATCTTGCGTTGCCAGGGCGCCGCCGTCTCGGCGGCGAATAAGGAAGTAGCGAGGGTGGCGGCTGGCGCCACGATAAAGTCGCGTCGATTCAGTTCCATGCGACCGCTAGCTTAGCACCAACTAACTGGGCCGGCATCGCATTCACCGCGGAGACGCGGAGAAAACGGAGGCTACGCAGAGAAAACCATTTCCTAGCTCTCTTGCTTTTCTCCGCGCTTCCTCCGTTTTCTCCGTGTCTCCGCGGTGAATGCTGCCCCTACGCCCTAAAAGTCGAACCGCAACGCCATCTGCACGATTCTCGGATTATTTACCACGCTGCTGATTTTGGCGAATGCGAGGGCGGTGCCGCCAAAGTTGACGGCCGGGTTGGCGAAATCCACATTGTTGGCCAAATTGTACGCTTCCGCGCGGAAGGTGATGTATTTACGCTCCACAATCTCGAAGCGCTTCACCATCGAAAGGTCGATATTGAAGAAGCCCGGGCCGCGGAAAGTGTTGCGGCCGGCGCTGCCGATATCGCCCGCAATGGGCTCGGCGAAGCTGGCGATCTGGGTCGGGGTGAAGTAATACACGCCCGGTCCAATGCCGTTGTTGGTGGTCGCCACGCTGCCGATGCTGCGCGAACCGGTATAGTCGGCCCAGGTGCTGGCCGTGCTCGGACCAGTGGCGCGGCCGGAGCTGACCGTGAATGGCGAGCCGTCCTCCCAAATCCACAAGCCGCCCACATCCCATCCGCCGATCAGCGTGTTGGCCCAGTGCGGCATGTTCCCGCCGAACATGTGGCCTTTGCCGATCGGCAGAGTATACTGCGAGGTCATGTTGAACGCCACCGGAATATCGAAGTTGGAGCGCCCCCGGTCCAGCGCTTCGTTGTAGCTGTCGAGAGGCGCCGCGAATCCGTTGCCCTCTCCGCCGGTAGCGCTCGAAAGGTCGTTGTCCATGGACTTGCTCCAGGTGAAGTTGGCCCCCGCGCGCAGCGCGCCGAACCGCCGCTCCAGGTGGACCTGCAAGGAGTTGTACTCGCTCCGCCCGTCGTTGTTCCCAAGCAGCACGCTCGAGAACTGCGGGAAGTGGCGCAGATAATACTCGGAGATGCCCGCCGCCGCGTACTTGGTGTAATTGTTCACGTCGATGGTGTTGCCGGCCGCGCCCACCTGGCCCTGCGAGAAGACGCTCGAACCGATCGACGAAACCGCCGTCGAGGCCGAGCCGAAAATGGAAACGATCGGGTTCGAGAGCGGCACCGCGCTCAGGTTGGTCAGGTTGCTGGCAATCTGGTTGAACGCCGTCAGGAATCCGTTGTTATAGATGTACGACTGGTCCAGGTTGGTTTGGAAGAACAGCTTGACGCCGCGGTTGGCCACATACCCGACGTCCAGAATGGTGTTTTTGGCGATCTGCCGCGAGATGTTCAAATTCCACTGCTGCACATACCCGTTCTTCAGGTTCGGGTTCATCAGATCCAGCGCCACCTGGCGCATGGCCGCCGGGGTCAGCGCCGGGCTGGCCGGCTGCGCGGGCAGCGGAGGGCTGGTGCCAATCCGGGTATCGCTGCCGGAAGTTGAGTCGGGATACAGCGTAACCGCTTGGGAGAACCCCGGCGTCGCGCCATCCACCGAGCTGGTAGCCGCCCCGATGATGCGGTCGTTGAAGATGCCATAGCCGCCGCGGATCGAAGTTTTGCCGTCGCCGAACGGGTCCCAGGCGAAACCGAAACGGGGAGCGAAGCTCTTATAATCGTTGCTCCACCACTTCCTGGAAGGCGCCACGGTGATGTTATCTGCCGCTCCGCCGGTGTTGAACACATTGGCGGGTGTCAGGATTCCCTGCTGCCCGTTCTGCTCGTATGGCACTGGGAAGAATTCCCATCGCAGCCCGAAATTCAGAGTCAGGTTGTGCCTGATCTTCCAGTCGTCCTGCGCGAAGTAGCCGTATTCGTGGAACAGGAAGTTGCGCACCCGCGGCGTACCGGGAGCCTGCCACGTAGTCAGGTTGCTGTAATAGGTCTCCGTGACCGACGAAATGCGGCCCAGCAGATCGTTCCACATGCCTTCGAAGGTGGTGAGCTGCGTGGAGCTGAGACCGGCGGGAATCAAGCTGGAAGCCAGGATGTTTCCGTTTGCCGTGCTGAGGGAGATGTTCGGATAGATGCCGGCGTCGTTGAAGCCGTACTGGTTTGTGAAACGCATCTGGCCGCCGAACTTCACCGTGTGGTTGCCGTGGATCTTGGTCAGGTTGTCGGTGTATTCGTTGACCGGAGAGTTGCGGCCCTGCGGGAACGCGGTCAGGATCGGGGTGGTCCAGGTGTTGAAGCTCACCATCGGCCCGGGTTCGCGCTCCGGCCGGTTGAAGTCCACCGAGGCGCTCTGGTGGCCATAGCGGAACTCGTTCACCATGGTGGGTGCGATGGTCCAGTCCCATCCGCCGGCCACGCCCCAGCGCTTGCCGCCCTGCGTCCCGGGGACTTCTCCTGGAATCACGTTCTGCGCCCCGTTCAGCGAGTCGATGGCCGTGTTGCGCTGCCAGCTCGTACGCTCGAAAATGTGCATCTTCGCGTTGATGTCGTAATCCATCTTGATGGTGAACTGGTCCGAGAGGCTGCCGTTGTAGTAATTGAAAATGTAGCAGGAGGAATTCAGCCCGTCGGAACCCGAGCAAGTGGAGTTGTTGGGCGTGGGATAGAGCTTCAGCAACCCGGCCACCGTGGGGTCGATGCCCTTGTGCAGCGGATCGTTGTTGACGATGTTGTACTGCTGCACGCTTCCGCCGGCGTTCCACTCGAAAATCCCCTGGTCCGCCGTGGCGGTGGGCACGAGCGTATTCTGGATGGCCTGGGCGTGGGTGCGGATGCCCTGATAGTTGCCGAAAAAGAAAATCTTGTTGTGCCGGATCGGCCCGCCCACCGAACCGCCGAACGTATTCTGGATCAGCACGGGAATGGGAACGCCCGCCCCGTTATCGAAGAAGTCGTTGGCGTTGAGGTCGCGGTTGCGGAGGTAGTCGAACCCGTTGCCGTGAAGCTGGTTGGTGCCCGAGCGGGTAATGAGCTGGTTCTGCGCGCCGGCGCTGCGTCCATACTCCGCCTTGCCGCCGTCGGTCACTATGCGGGCTTCCTCCACCGAGTCCGTGTTGTTGGAGGTCAGCGAGAGCCCGATGCGCGGCGCCACCGAATCGTTCACGTCGATGCCGTCCAGCGTGTTGTTGTTGCTGCCCCCGCGCAAGCCGTTGACGTGCGCGAAGCTGTAATCGGCGCCGCTCGACGAACCGTCGGCCTGCGGATTGACCTGCACGCCCGGCTGGAAAATCGCCAGCGTGATGGGCGTGCGCGCCAACTGCGGCAGCGTCTCGATATCCTTGATGGTCACCGAATTGGCCACCTGCGCATCGGTGGTCTGCACATTGATGGTGTTGGCGGTCACCTCGACCACCTCGCTAACCGCGCCGACTTCCAGCGTGATGGCCTGCGCCACGTTGGCCGCGGCATCCAACTCGAGGCTCTCGATGATGGCTTTCCGGAAGCCGCTGGCTTCGACCGTCAGCAAGTAAGTGCCCGGCTGCAAGGCCGGCAGCACATAGTCGCCAGTGGAATTGCTGCTGGCTTCGGTCCTCACCTTGGTGGCGGTTTCGACCGCGGTGATCTTGGCATTGGGCACCACGGCCCCCGTGGAATCGTGAATCGTCCCTACCAGGCGAGCCGTCTGGGTTTGGGCAAAACATGCCGCCGCCAGGAAAGCGGCAGCCAAAACGATACGAACGTACCTCAACTGTTTACCGATCATCTATAACCTCTTCTTAAAAGCCGGAATGGCAACGGCAGAAATGCGCGGGTCGCGCCATTTAACAATGAGACTGTGGCTCTTGCTAGTGTAAAGGAAATCGCCGATCCGGAACAAGAGGTTGAGATTAAAAAATCTGAATGGAGGCGATCCAAATTCGGATGTCCGGACTGGATATTCCTAAAATGGGATCTAAGCGCCTCGATTCTACAGATTTTAGGATTTTCTGGTCCGATTGATCCGTTTTAGCCGCGATCCGAGCTCGCGGCGAAAGTGTTTCACGTGAAACAAAGTTGTTTCACGTGAAACACTTTCGCCAGAGCGCCTTTTGCCCCCGCCGTTAAGTGAAATTCATCGGCGGATGCTGCTTGTGCCACTGGGTGGCCTGTTCGAAGGCCAGGGCCACGCGCAACGGCGAGCCTTCATCGTAAATGCGGCCTGGAAATCCGATATTCCGCGGGACCTTGATCTTGGTCGTGCCGTCCTGCAGGGGTCGCGCCGGCAAACCCGCACTTCACCCCCACCAGCAGCGTGCGCCCTACGCGCCGATGTATTCCGTCGCCGGAATCAGGCGCAAACGGCGGAACGCGTTCGGCCAATCCCCCGCTGCCTGCTCTTGAGATCGCGCACGTTGGCCATCGCGCGTGATGTCGTCGAAAGCCGCCGCCCTCCCGGCCCTCCCCGGCCGGGTGGTCTGGGGCGGGGCTGCACCTAGAAGTGGATACGCAGGCCGAATTCCATCTGGCGCGGCGTATTGGACTGGCTGGTAATTCGGCCAAAAGTCGCCGGGCTGCTCCAGTTCAGACTCCCGTTGCTGGGCTGCATGTGGTTCATGACGTTGGTGAACTGGAAGCTGAGGGTGGCGCCCACGCGTCCCTCTTTCCACACGCCGACATCTTTGAGGACGGTGGCGTCCAGGTTAAAGGTGGGCAGGCCGCGAAGGTTGCCGTATCCGCCGCAACTGGTGTCGAGGCCCAGGAAGCAGGGCCGGAGCTCGTTGTAGACGGCGGCCGGGTCGGCGAACATGTTGATGTGGGTCGAGTTGTTGGTGCCCACGGCAACACCGGCCAACTGCGGGGCGGTGGGGTTGGAGATGGTCGTGCCGGCGTTGTTGTAGTAAGCGCTGGAGGAACCGGTGTAAGGGGCCGAAAACACGGCACAGTCGGCCGTGGAGGTCATGCTCCCGGAGCTGGACTCGCCAAACGCCGCACTGCCGGCGGGCTGGGATCCCTCGGTGTAGGTGGCGCAGACGGCGGCGCCGCTCTGGGCGGTGAACAGCGGGGAGATAGTCCATCCGCCCGCCAGGTGGCCCAGGACGCCGTGCTGCCCTTTGTAGAACGGCGGCGCGTAATATATCGCGGCGTTGTACTGGAGCTTGACGTCAAACCCGTTGGGACCGTAGTTGGAATGCATGTCCCAGGCGTTGAGCGCGGTATTGGAGCTGTTGGCTTGGGCTAGCGGGGCGGTACCCAGGGCGCGGCCCCAGGTGAAGTTCGAGATCGCCGTGAGGCCGTGGTAATCGGTGGTCTTGAAGGTGGCGTACATGGCGTTGTAGTTACCGTACCCCATGCTGGTGGTCAAGGCGAGAGAGGTGGCTTGCAGCGGCGAGACACCGCCGCCCGCACCGCTGATCATGGTGCGGCCGAGGGCCCAGGAAGGCGCGTTGTTGAGAGCGGCCCAGATGGTGGAAACACCGGCGCTCTTGAAATTGGACGTGAGTTTGGAGGCCACCGCGGCGGTGCAACTGGCGTAGCCCTTGCAGTAGGCCGAATTGGCTCCGCCGAGGGCGTCTTCAAAGAACGGCTGCGCGGCGATGCCCGCGGGAGACGCGTTGGCAAAATACAGCGCGCTCGCCACCGCGTAGTAGGCCTGTGCGAAGCTTTCCCCGCCGAGGGTCGTCATATAGGGCACATCGTCCAGGTTCATTTCCTGCAGCTCGTTGCGGATGATGCGGCCGAGGTAGCCGATTTCGAGCATCGCGTTGGTGCGGAACTGGCGTTGCACCGCGAGGCTGAAGTTGTCGGTACGTTCCGGCCTGTAGTGGGGATCAAGGGTGTTGACGTCACCGGCCGAGATGGCGCCGTTGTACCCCATGAAGAACGGCTGAGCCAGGGTCGTGGAGGGCGCCGGGAGCGGAGCCGACATGCCGTCCGTACCGATACGGAACACATTGGTGGGATCGACGTTGCCGGCGCCGGAGCAGGTCCCGTTCATGTTGGGGCCCGCGCAGGTGACTGGCTGTAGAGGCCCGATGCCCAGCAACGGGACCAAAACCAGGTTCACGCCGTTGAGGCGGCCCCAGATGCGGCCATAGCCGCCGCGCAGCACGGTCTTGCCGTTGCCGAAGAGCGCGCCCAGGATCCCGCGGCCGAATTTCGGGTTCCAGGCGGCGGAGACGCGCGGGCTGAACTCGCCATAGAAGGGGTCGTAGGGATATTTCAGGCCGGTGCCAACGTTGCGGACGGTGGCAAAACCGAGGACCGGTTCGTAGACTTGTCCGGCCAATGCCGCCTTCTCGCGGTCTGCCAGGTAATCGGCCGCGTTCACCTGCTGGCCGTCCGAGGTCACCACCGTTACCTGTTTGCCGTTGATCTCGTAGGGCGGCATTTCGAGCGTCCAGCCAAGACTATAGGACAGGGTAAACGAAGGCTTCATCTTCCACGTGTCGCCGAAATACACGCTGTAGGACGGGATGATGCTCTGGTCGAAGGCCGGCTGGCCCACCGGGTTGACCGTGAGATTCGTACCGGAACGCGTGTAGGCCACTTGAGGCTGGCTGACGAGGCCGAGCGTCTCGGAGTAGAGGTTCTGGTAGTTGCTCAGATAGCTGGTGCCCACGGAAGTGGGGATCCACGGAGAATTCGTGAAATTGATGTTGGCGCTGGCGATCTGATAGATAATCTGGTCGTTGATGCCGGAACCGTTGTCGGTGCGCATGTGGTAATCGAAGTTGCGCTGGTAGGTTCCGCCGAACTGGAACAAGTGGGCGCCCTTGAGCATGCTAATGCCGTCGGTGATGATTTTGTCCTGGCCGTCCCAGAAGCGCTGGCGGGTGCACTGCGTGCCCACGTTGTAAGGAATGAGGGTATTGGCGCAGGTGCTGCTCTCCGCGGTGGAATTGCTGTAGCCGCTGGCGATCTCGACCGCGCCGCCGAGTCCGGGGAGTTGCGGGGGCGCGTTGGCGGTGCCCCACTGCCAGAAATTGCGGGTGTAATTGAAGCGGAATTCGTTGGTGGTGCTGGGCGTGAGCGTGGTGGTCATGCCCACGACCAGATACCCGGGATCCTGCGGCCGGGGAGCCGTGGCTGCCGGCACTCCCTTGGTATCGCCCGGCAGGAGGCCGCCGATGTCCGCCTGGTTGTTGGTCAGGTTGACGAGCCGCATATAGCGATAAGTGCCAAACAAGTGCCACTTGTCGCCGAAATCATGGTCTACACGGGCAACGTACGAATTCTCCGTCAGCGGCTGCCGGATGGAGGATAAGAAACCCGCGACGTTGTAGCCATCCGCGCCGTTGCTGGCATAATACGAATCGTTGGGCTCGGGCATGTACGACCAGATTTTCGAAACGATGGGATTGACGCCGATCCCGCGAGGATCGCAGAGGCCGCCGGGACAAACCGCGGCCGGATAGGTGACGCCGCCCACGGTGACGGGGTTGGGGTTGAGGTTGTACGGCAAATAGGTGCCCGCCGAGTTGGGGACGAAAATCACGCCGGCGCGCATGGTGTCTGTGGGCACGGGACGCTCGTAGCTTCCGACGTTGGGGTAGCGCAGGCCCTCGTAGTTTATGAAGAAGAACGTTTTTCCGCCGGCGACATTGGGAGCGAGCGGCCCGCCCAGGGCTCCGCCAAAGCGGTTGCGATGGTTGGAAGGCAGCGGCGTAAAGGGCGACAACACCTGGCCCGACGATGTGGTGAGCGGGGTGTGGTTGTTGGACCAGAGGTTGGCCGCGCCGACGTCCGTTCCGTAGTAATACCAATACCCGGCGCCGTGCCATTGATTGGTGCCGCGCTTGGTGGCCATCTGGACCTGGGAGCCGATGGAGTTATTGAAGTCGGCGCTCTGGCTGAACGTGGCGACGCGGAATTCCTCGACGCTTTCCACCGGGGTGGGGACTACGGCCGAAGGAACGGCGCCTTGCTGGGTGCCGCCCATACCGGTGAAGTTGGTGCCGTAGCGGTTAGTTTCGCCGGACATGTCATCGGAGGCATTGCCGCCGTCAAGCATGAACGTGTTCTGGTCTTCGTAGGCCCCGGCGGTGTAGCCTGCCAGCGTGACGCCGGGTTGCAACACGGCGAGTGTGGAAACGTCGCGGCCCAGGTTGGGCAGGGCGATGAGGGCAGCGCCGGAAAGCGACGTACCCACGGCTGCGCTGGTGGTTTGAAGCTCCGCCAGATTCGTGGCTTTGACCTCGACGGTGATGGCGGCCGCGCCGATCTCCAGTGTGGCGTT
This sequence comes from Bryobacteraceae bacterium, assembly GCA_052144935.1. GTDB lineage: Bacteria > Acidobacteriota > Terriglobia > Bryobacterales > Bryobacteraceae > JOPF133. Next base: position 6,032 of record JBKQPR010000050.1, on the reverse strand, counting down.
GACGGTCAACGTTTCGCCCACCTGCACTTGCTGCGACGCCACCTTGTAGGCCTCGAAACCGTCCTTGGTAAACGTGACGTCGTAGGTTCCGGACGGTACGTTCACGAAAACGTACCGCCCCGCTCCGTTGGTTGAGGATGTGCGGATGGTGCTGGTTGCCTTGTCGGACAGAAAGATCTGCGCACCGGGAACCAGGGCGCCTTGTTGGTCAGTCACCATCCCGTTGACGGTACTGGTTGAAGTCGATTGGGACCACGCCGGCACAGTGCTGAGGCATAGCAGTACTCCCAGCAGAATGACCGGTAGCCCAGGTAGAAACCGGAACTTTTCAGAACGAGAGAACATATGACCACCCCTAAGAAAACGGGCCCCCCTGCCCGCATCTCCCTGGCGGTTTGGCCGCCACTCAACACCAAATAGAAACATCAGGCCGGTGGCTATCGGCGTATACGCGCGTGACCTTGGCATCCGCCGGTAATCGTGCCGACCATGCTTTGTCCGCTCCGGAATCCGGACCACTCGAAGGTGGCCAGATCCGCTTCGGGTTTGACCCCCTTGAGGGGAAAGACAACACCACTCGTGGTGCTGCCCGGACCAATATGGAAGGAGTATGCCACAACCGGTTTTGAATGACAAGGTGAAAAAGGTCTCAAACTCCTCAACTTGCCCGGCGGCTCGACGATTTTGGGATTTCAGATTTTTGGGCCTGTTCAACGAAATTTCATGAACCGGGATCCGCGGGCCGGCGCCGCGTGGTGGCGGATCGCGAGGGGTGATCCTGGCGGCGGGCGGCGGGCACAACACCGTCCGCGGGCTGGCGGTGCGTGGCGATGGATCGCGAGGCCCGGGCCTTCGTCCGGGATCCATGCGCTACGTGAAATTCGATCCATGCGCTACGTGAAATTCATCGGTGGATGCTGCATGTGCCACTGGGTGGCCTGTTCCAAGGCGAGGGCCACGCGCAACGGCGAGCCTTCATCGTAAATGCGGCCGAGAAATCCGATATTCCGCGGGACCTTGATCTTGGTGGCGCCGTCCTGCAGGGTCGCGTCGGCAAACCCGCACTTCACCACCACCTGCGGATTCCCGGTCAGGTTCGTGGTGGTCAGCAACGCGTTGGCGGGCATCACGATGGCGTCCCAGTCGGACATAAATTTCTCGAACTTCTCGACCAGCAGCGTGCGCGCGCGCTGCGCCCGGATGTATTCCACCGCCGGAACCAGGCGCGAGCTGCGGAAGGTGTTCGGCCAATCCCCCGCCGCCTGGCCCTTGAGATTGCGCACCTGGCCATCGCGGGTGATGTCGTCGAAGGCCGCCGCCCCCTCGGCCTCCAGCAGGAAGCGGATCTGGCCCATGTCTTCCTGATAGTCCACGGGCTTCATGGCCACGCCGGCCTTGGTCAAATCGGCCAGCGCCTGCGTGTAGATGTCCTTGTTGGCTCCCTGCAGGCGGTCGAAGGCCGCTTGCAGCACCCCGATGCGCATGCTTCCGAGCGGCCTGCGCGGGGCCCAATGGAAGGGGTCGCCGGCCACGGTGCGATCGCGGCCATCGGGCCCGTAGATGGCGTGCAGCACCAGGGCGCAGTCCTCCACGCCGCGGCAGATCGGCCCGATTTTGTCCATCGTCCAGCTCAGCGCCATGGCGCCGTAGCGGCTCACCCGGCCGTAGGTGGGCCGCAGGCCGACCGTGCCGCATTGCCCGCTGGGCGACACGATCGATCCCAGGGTCTCGGTGCCCAGCGCGAATCCCACCAGGCCCGCCGCGGTGGCCGAAGCCGAACCGGCCGAAGATCCGCTGGAACCCTGCTCCAGGTTCCACGGGTTCTTGGTGCGGCCTTGAAACCAGAGATCGCCCTGCGCCAGCGCCCCCATGGAGAGCTTGGCGATGAGCACGGCGCCGGCCTTGTGCAGGCGCTCCACCACGGTGGCGTCGGTATCGGGAATGCGGTTCTGGAACGGCTCCGCTCCCCAGGTGGTCAGAATGCCCTTGGTATCGAACAGATCTTTCACCCCGAAGGGGATCCCGTGCAGCGGCCCTTTATAATGGCCGGCGCGGATCTCCTTGTCGGCTTCGGCGGCGCGCTCCATCGCCAGGTCCTCCGTGAGAGTCACCAGGCAGAGCAGCTTGGGCGAATAGCGCTTCATGCGCTCGATATACATCTTGGTCAGCGCGGTGGAAGTGACCGAGCGCGACCGCACCAGCGGCGCCAGTTGCGTCACCGGATAGAAAGCCAGCTCTTCGAGATCTTTCGGCGCGCGCGCCTTGGCCCGGGCGATGGTGGTGGTAAACCGCGCCGGGCCCTTCGCGGGTACGCGATCCGGCAGCCCCGGATGAAACGCGAAGGCCGGCTCCGTCCCGTAGGGCACCTCCAGCTTGCGCAGCGCTTCGTAGTTGCCGAGCGCCTGGCTGACGCGCCGCTGCATCATGTCGATTTCGGCGTCCTGAAACTCCAAACCCAGCAGGACCAGCGCCGCGGACACCTGCTCTTTGGTGACGCGCATGGGCTGTTGTGGCTGCCCGCCGCGGCCTCCGCGGCCTCCGAGATCCTGAGGAGAGGCGGTCCGCGCCGCGGAAAGCATGCCCAAGAGTTGCAGCCAGGTTCTTCGATCCATAAGTCTTCAATGATACATGAGACCGTCGAGGGCCGACTCGGAAGGGTACTTGTCGTCCGAGGGGCGCCGGCCCGGCTCGCGGCTGGGCCATGGAGTGGGCGCTGCTGACGACCAGAGGCGTCAGAAGAGGCGTTAGAATAAGGCCGCCCGCGAAGATGAACTGGTTGTTGGGCGATCCGGTTTCGCGGCTTGCTTTTCGGGTAACTTCTCAGAACCCGACTTAACCGGCCATTCTTTGCCCGATTTGACGCGGTGTCGCGGTGGGGTCAGGCAAGACCACGCAGGACCATTCTGCACAATGGGACTGCGGACAGCTCTTCGTCGAACGGAGGACCTCATTTAGGGATTGGCCGGTATAAGAGGACTTGGGGGGCGTTTGCTGGTGCGAAGGGGATCTCACAACAGGAACGCGGCAGTACTGAACGCCGCGGCGCAATGGGCGGACCTGTCCTCAAGTTGCCACACGTCAGGGATGGGCGATTGGATGTAGATCGTAAAGGGCGAAATCGTGTGCTGACCGGACGGCCAAGCGGACCGCCCATCCAATACCGTTGGCGGCCAGCGCCCGCCAATTCGCGCGCTGAACACAGCAACCGTCCATCCGAACGCGCTAAACTAGTTGCTCCTATGATTGCGTCACTGCATGTTTCCGGCTTCAAGCTCTTCCGCGACATCACGCTGCCGAGGTTAGGCCGGCTGAACTTGTTTGTGGGCGAGAACAATTCGGGAAAGAGTTGCCTGCTGGAGGCCATCAATTTGTATGCCGGGCGGAATCCACTCTCTGATGTTCTCCAGACTGCCGCTGCACGATCCGGGGACAGATTGGGGCCGTGGGATCCGGTTGACCTCACTGAAGAAGGCACTTCGATTACGCATCCCGTTTTCGAGCTGTTTCATCGGGCGGGCAATGCATTCTCTGGCAACATACTTATTGAGAAGATCGGAGACCCAAGCCCTCTGCACATACAGCGTTTGGCTTATCGGGTCGTTACGGACGAGGAGGGCTTTACTAGACGCTACGTCCCTGTGACCCAAGAGGACCCGATTCCTCCTGAAGGGGTCGAAATAGCTCTTCCCGTATACCGGGGGCACCGGCAGGTGAGCTTGGTGACGAGCCGGATGCAGCCGCGCCGAGCTCCGGTTGGCGAGAAGCTTCCGAACGAAGACGCACTCAGCGTCGCGTTTCTCCCGGCCAGCGGGTTTTCGGACGAAAAGGCCGCGTCCCTATGGGATGCTCTGGTGCAGGGTCCAGGCCAGGAGTTGGTTCTTACTTGGCTACGCATGCTGGACCCCCGAATTGGTGATTTAGCCTATATAGCAGGTAGACTTGGGCCCTCTCCTCGTCTGGCTCTGCTGAAAATCGAAGGGCAAGCCCGCATTCCTCTGCGATCGATGGGGGACGGCCTGACGAAGCTCTTCCACATTGCCCTTGCTGTGGCGTCCGCGCCCAGGGGAATCCTCCTCGTCGACGAATTCGAAAACGGCTTGCACTGGAGCGTCCAAGAGAAACTATGGATTGCTCTCGCCAGGGCGGCGCGCGATTTCAATTTGCAGGTATTCTGTACGACGCACAGCCGTGATTGCATTGAGAGTTTCGCCGCCGCCGTCAAGGATACCGGACCCGGTGGAGCTTCGATCTACCGACTCGAACGCAGGGGCGAGGATGTTCTTGCCACGGAGTTGCCTCTCCTCAACGTCGACGCTGCGATGCGGGAACACGACGAGGTTCGCTGAGCCATGCCCGAACGCGGCAAGGTCGACTCGAAATCGGAAAGCGAGATGTTGCTTCTTGTTGAGGGCGTTAACGATTGTCATGCAGTCTTCCAACTAATGTGGCTCGTCTATCGCGCCGATCCGGTTTTCGGCATCCACGAGTGTGGCAACGATGACAAGGCCCTGGACAGTCTTGCTTCCCGGATTGTAAGCACACGCCCAAGGCAGAAGATATTAGGTTTGATTTTGGACTCCGATATCGAAGGTCCGCGCCCGGATCAAGTTATTCAGAGCCGTCTCGACCAACTCGCGGCTAGGGTCGGACCATACTACCCACTACCGAACGTTTTTCCTGAGGGCGGACTGATCCTCGATCCCCTAGCCAGCAGGCCGGAGGCTGATCGGTTGCCCAAACTGGGCGTCTGGTTAATGCCGAACAACAAGGCCTACGGAATGTTCGAGGATCTGCTGATGGCGTCTCTATCCGAGCTGGTGGCTGAATATACGACGACGGTTGTGAAGCAATCCAAGGCAGACGGGGTCGCAAAGTTTAAAGATGTCCATCTTTCAAAAGCAGTCATTCGCACGTACTTAGCCTGGCAGGACCCGCCAGATGTACAGTATCTCGGCTTAGCGATCAAGAGGGGTGCGTTTGAAAACATCGAGGCCGAGTGCAAGCAGTTCATCCAGTGGCTTGAGCAACTTTATGGCTCGCCTGCCGCAAAACGCGTTTGACGCTGATGCTTCATGAGCCGATGGCTGTGGATGAGCGCCGTTTCTCGCAGGGGGAAAAGCGACGTGCAATCAGCCACCCGGAGCCGGCGCACGGGGGTGTCGGCGGCTGCTGGCACCGGCCACCACCCCTCGCGCCAGATCATGAGCGGTCGCCAACACCTACCGATGGCCGGCAACAATAGCCCTTCCCACCAACAATCCGAATCCGGTAATATCGTTGCCCCCAAACGGCGATCTGGGAAGTTGCAACCACACGCGAACACGAGACTGGATCGCGCTCAGCCGAGGTCGCTTTGCCAACGGCGTTATTTTAACGCGTATTCAGCCGGCGGCCGGTCCCTCAACAGTCGCGGCTCGGAGGGAGCGGTTGCCGGCGTGGCGGTGCCTGCCTTAATTCCCTCCGCGCCGTCCCCTTCCCCGGCCCTGGTCTTGTTGCGTGACCAGCGTGCCGCGTCCGGCGGCGCCGGCGGGTGGGGCCGGCGGCTTGTCCTGCTTTTCGCGGTTCAGCTCCCACATGTCGATGTCCTGGTCGCTCTCGCCCAGTAAGTACCTGGCGAAGTAATCCGCGCGGCGCCACACTACATAGTCCGCGTCCGGACCGTAAGCGTGCCTCTGCCCCGGCAGGATCATGAAGTCGAAGCGCTTGTTGGCCTTGATCAACGCATCGGCCAGACGGAGCGTGTTGCTGGGATGGACGTTGTTATCGTAGTCGCCGGTTACCAGCATCAGGTGGCCCTTCAGATTTTTGGCGATCTCCGAGTTCTTGTCGATCTCATACTCGAAATGCACCTTGCCGTCCTTGCCGGTAACTTCCTTTACGCCGTGGTGTTTCTCGCTCCAACTGTTGTTACTTGAGCTATGCGCCTGTACGGCCGGTGGGGTGAGGGCGGAGGCGCAGTGAACCATTTGGGGACCCCAAGAACATTGGGGTAAAACAGTAGTTCTGCCAAGATCGCAACTTCGCAGACCGAC
>JBKQPR010000049.1:0-4218 GCA_052144935.1 Bryobacteraceae bacterium | reverse complement strand
GTCGCCAATTCCCGGCCTGGTGCGTCGCCTTAAGTGACTTATTTTCAGAAGAATAGCGCCGATCCCGGGGTGAGAGAGGCGAGGCGGCACCACAGAAACGCGCTCATATCTTGTAAACTCCCGCTAGAGCGGCCAGTCCGACAACTAAAACGCCTCCAAGGGCTACGGCCGCAAAGACGAGGAGCGCGACAGAAAAGAAATCCATGGTGCACCTCCGGGATCGTCTGGGCGTATGTCCAGGTCCTCGATACTGAGGTCCCGGACAGATAACGTATACACCTTTGCACGTCATGACGCAACCACGGTGCGTGGCGGGGCGTCGCATGCGGGCCGGCCACCCACAGACATGCGACGCTCCGGCGCCGCGGAGTTCGCCGCCGGCGAGCGCGCCGCGTCCGCGCGCGTTCTCCGGGCCGACGAAGGCGGCGGTCTGGCCCGCGACCGGCCGCCAACTTAAGCCACTGGCCGACACCGCATACGATCCGGCATCGAAGACCGTATGCCTGCGATTCGCCAACTCAACGTCTCCAGCAACAGTGGAGATTGCATTCTAGTAATCCTGGAGCAAGCCGTCCACAAGTTCCCACCTCCCGGGGACCTTTTCGTACTCCTCGAAGGTAAAGCGGTTCCGAGGTTCTTTCACCTCGTAGTGGCTTTCCAGCAGGTTTGCGAACATCTTGAGAAGGAAGCGCTCCTTGGGATCGAGGCCGGTCATCTCGGTCTGGAGGCGGTAGACTTCGTCAAGCAGCTTTGCCATGTCCTCCACTCTACAGGAGTATGGTCGGCGGCAAACGAGGGGCGGCATCATGCGCACGCCGCGGGTTGGATCGCACCAAATGTGAACCGGCGCGTGGCTCCGATGGCCGAGTCGATTTTCTATGCTGCTCCGCGCGAGAATCTCAAGGCGGTAAAGCAGTGCCGGAGCGATCCCCTCATCACTACCACCGCGCAACGATGCGGCGGAATGGTCAGCCGGACGGGCAGGCTGCTCCGCCGATCCTCTTCGAACGGAGCGGCAATTTCAACCGCCCGCCCCGCGCGGCCATCGAAGTTCACCTCGACAGTTTCGTCGCGATCTCCGAAGTTCACGACGACCGGCTGCACGGCGCTGGTCGGCCGGGTCGAAGGAGGTGAAGACGGAATAGCGAATGTCGGCCCCACTGCTCACCGCGGCGCCAAGTGTGTCGTTGAACCGCCCTTGAAACAGCAGGTCCCGTGGGCACGGCCCGGCGACCGCGGGCCGAGAGCGTCCATCCGCGCGCGTGGCGCCGCCCGAGGCGACGCTCTGGCGGCGTGCTCCTGGTGCTGGCGGGCAGCCTGGTTGCCCTCGTGAGAGACGGCGTAGACGTCTCCGCGGGCGGCGAAGGCTCCCCCGATCCCTGCCCGGCGCCACTGCCGGCCGTCAGGCCGAACGCGTCTTGCCGTTTCCGTTCGGCGTCCCGCCCGTTGCGCGGTGGGCGGCAGGCGTGCAACCGCGCGGGCCGAGAGTGCCCATCCGCGCGGGAGCGGCTGCTGGCGGCCCGATGCCAACGTGCGCCGGGCGGCGCGCGTGACGTTGCTGACGCCGCAGCGCGTATGGCGATGCCGGCGCGGGGCGCATGGCGCGGTGCTGATGATGACGGGGATGGCGAGGCATCCCCCGACTTGGCGGGTGTCGGAGGGTCGATCATAGAACCGGGATATGGGGCGTTCCGCGTGAAGTCGTCGCCTACGTTCAAGCGATCACGTACGATGGGCACAGGGGGTGAACACATTGCCAAGTACCGGAGAATGTACCAGTGAGCCAACCCGGCCGGGCAGGTTGCTCGCCAGCGCCTTGATTCCCGCAGCCATCCTGAAGGACCCGAGCCTCAGTGCCGGCGCCCGGCTGCTTTGGGTCTTCCTTGCTGGACACCAGGGCAAGAGTGCGGAGTGTTTTCCGCTGGAAGCCACGCTCGCATTGTAGCTCGTTGTGAAGGTCCGTCAGCTCCAAACCTACCTCAAGGAGCTTGAGAACTACACGCGTGGGGATCCGCCGGAGCCATTTCCCCTGATCGAAGTGAAACGGGTTTGGGGGAAGGAACGGAAGACCAGAAACATCTATAGTCTCCTTCGGCGGCCGTTCCTGGCGGTGAACCGAATAGCCAACGGCGCCAGAGAAGCCGATCTGGCAGATGGCGGCAATGCGCAATATTCTGCGCATCGGTCCGAGGGCGACGTGCAAGACACTGCTGCCGCTGCCGAGCAGCCTGAGATTCCCACCGAGGACGCCAGCGTAGGGCTGTCCGCCCTGCCCCACAGCAATGCGCAATATTCTGCGCATCGGACGCGCCGTCGCCCGAAACGGCGATAGCTTTCATGGGCCACCTGCCTGCGGATCATGCGCGACGGGCCCAATGCGAATCGACGAACTGCGTGCGCAGAAGTGCGACCAGTACTTGGCTAGGTCCGTTCTGTTAGCATTTGTTTGTAATGAGATTTTGCTTCGCGATTCTTCTAGGCTTGTGTGTTTCCGTTGGTAGGAGCGGGGCTGCATCGTCGCCGAAGACCTTGGAAATCTCGGGGCAGAATGCATTATTGTTGGCGAAGTTAGGGGACTATCCCGATCTGGAAGTTCTTTCGATCAACTGTCTTGAGAATCTTCGGACCCTCCCCGATTCGGTCGGGAAGCTCGCGAAACTAAGAGAATTGATTATCGACAGCGGCAATGGCTGTTCGATGAACCCGGCACTGCCGGAGTCTTTAGGGAATCTTCATCTGCTCGAAAAACTCGTTTTATATGGCGCACAGGACCCCCGTGGAATTGGCAGCGATCCGCCCGTTCAGCCAAAGGAGCGCCATCGGTTTCCAGCGAGTATGTCGCAGCTCAAAAATCTCACTTACCTGGACTTGGGACGAAATGGTCTTGACGAAGTCCCGGCTTTCGTAGAGGATCTGCCAAAGCTTCGGGAGTTTCGGTTTCAATGGAATCTGAACCTGAAAACCATCCCGTCCTTCATCGTTAATCTTCGTGAGCTGAGGACATTAAAACTGGACGCGAATGATCTGAGTGATCTCCCAAGCTTCTTGAATACATTGCCAAAGCTGACCCGGATCACACTCGGCAACAACTGTTCGATTACGCAGAGCGCCACCAAAATGCGCGAATTGAAAAGAAGATTTCCAAAGATTGCGTTCGACTTCACAGACGAGTACGACTGCCCGGCACGGTAATCCTATTCGGGAGCGCACGGTTGTACTTCACGCGCTACGTGCTCCGTTTTGCGTGTGCGGGCTGCACTCTTCCGGCGAAAGGAGGGAGGTCCCTTTCGCGTGTCCCGGCTGCGCAATTTCGCTGGAAATGGGAAGGGTCTCGACGGGAGCTTGGCGATCTTGACGGACGGGACCCAACTCCAGTCTGCCGCGCGCCTGCTCCGGCGACATATATGCGGCGGTACCCAGAATCATCCCCGCCTGCGTCATGGCGAGCGATAGCGTGGCGGCTCCTCGGTCTCCCGCGGCTGCTGGCGGCCCGAATCCCGACGAGCGCCCGGCGGCGCGCGTGACGATGCCGGCGCGACGGCGCATGGCGAATCGCTGCCCGGCGCCACGGCCGGCCGTCAGGCGAACCAGTCTTGCCGCTTCAGCCCGGCGTCCCCCCGCCGCGCGGTGGGCGGCGGGCATGCAACCGCTGACCGAGAGCGTCCATGCGCGCGGTGCGCCGGCTTCTCCGATCGCTGCCCGGCGCCCCTGCCGGCCGCCATCTCGGCATCCGCACGGCGGGATCGATGCGCGCGCCGCCAGCCCGGCGTCCCGCCCGCGGCGCAGTGGGCGGCGGCCAAGCGACCGCGGACGAGAGCGGCCGGCCGCGCCGCAGCCGCCCGCACGGTACGCTGGTGCGCGGCAGCAAGCTGGCAGACGGCTCCTCGGCCTCCTGCGGCTGCTGGCGGGCCGATCCCGATTTGCGCCAGGCGGCGCGGATGACGATGCCGGCATTCGCATGGCGTTCGGTGCGCAAGGCGGCGCGGCTTCCTCGATCGCTGCTCGGCGCCACTGCCGGCCGCTGGGACCGAACCAGTCTTGCCGTTTCGGCCCGCCGTCCCCCCGCGGCGCGGTGGGCGGCGGCCCTGATTTCTGAGCCGCTTCGAGTCGAAGATTCGCTATCGTTCTAATGCGATTCTGGCGGGAGAAACTCCAGCCCGCTTTTGGCGGCGGCTCCGATTAGCCGCGCCAGTAACTCTTCGGTGAGAAGTGGCGGAC
>JBKQPR010000048.1:0-12916 GCA_052144935.1 Bryobacteraceae bacterium | reverse complement strand
CGTTGGTCGCGGCTGGATATTGAGGTCCGTGTCCACGCTTGTGGGCTGGCCAGGCGACGCGGGTCGCGAGCGCACGTCCGCGCGACAGCGCCGCCGGTGCGCTGGTGCGGGAACGACTCCTCGGTCTTCTGCGGCTGCTGCGGGCCGATCCCGACGTGCGCCAAACGGCGCGGAGGACGGTGCCGGCGCCGGGGCCGCGGCGGCCCTGCGACCGCGGGCCGGGTGCGGGCAGGCGACAACGCCCAGGCACGGCGTCCGACGCGAATTGGCTCAGTCTGCCGGGTTGAGATTCGTCTCGACCCTTCTTCTTCGCGTGCCTGCCCTGGCCCAAATGTGGTTTCCGTTCTGGTTGCACGGAAGGTTGGCAACATGTCTCACTAAGATCAGGCGTATGCGCAAACTCAGAAACCTCGTTCCGATTCCTCGACAGCTCGCGGCCGCCATCGACAAGGTTGCCGGCCCGAAGCAGCGCGCCACTTTTATTGTCAAGTTGGTGGAGCGAGAGATCCGGCGCCGCGAGCAGCGCGACGCGCTCCGCGAAGCGGCGGGGAGTTGGAAGGGCGAAGACCATCCCGAGCCGGCCGAAGGCGCGGACAAGTGGGTCCGGGAGATCCGCCAGGAATCGGTTAAGCGATTTGAGAAGATCGAGCAACACCGGGAAGCCGAATAGATGGTCGCTACCTGCCTGCTCGATTCGGGCATCATCATAGATGCCCTCAATGGCAAGCGTGGCCGGCGGGAACTCATCGATCGACTGATCCAGGACGGGGCCGAGATGGCCTGCTGTTCGATTAATGTCACTGAGATCTACGCCGGACTGCGGCCAGGCGAGGAGGCCAAAACCGAGCGGCTTTTGCGAAGTCTGAAGTTCTACCCCGTCACGTGGGAAATCGCCAAACAGGCCGGCGAACTACAGAACGTATGGCGGCAGCGGAATCGTACCCTTTCGCTGCCTGATACGACCATCGCAGCCGTCGCTTTGGCGAATTAACTCCGATTCTCCGGGTGTTCTCTGCGCTTCCTCGGCGGCCTCAGCGTCTCCGCGGTGAAAACGATGCCCCCCTCACATCCTCAGCAGCCGGATCCCGCCGTTCGATGTGCTCAGGTCGAACAGGGGCCCGCCTGCGCCGATCACGCCATCCAACTGGTGCTTGCTAAACTCGCCCTGTGTGCGGATCTCGAATTCGCAGGTGATGCTGGAATTGCTGGTATGCGCGGCCACGTGCGCGTTGATGGCTGCGGGCAGATGCAGGGTGATGGCGCCGTTGCTGGTGTGGGCGTGCAGGTCGGCCGCGAAATCGGCCGGCACGGTCAGCTCGATGGGGCCGTTGGAAGTCTCCGCGCGCACGTCCCGGCTGCCGCGCGACACCTCCCCGCGGATGCTGCCGTTGGAGGTGGTGGCGTCCAACGATCCCAGCAGCCCCTCGGTCTGAATCCGGCCGTTGCTGGTATGGGCCACCGCGTCGCCCGACACGTTCACCAACTCCACCCGGCCATTGGAGGTCTCGGCGTCCACGCTGCCTTTCAAGTCCTCCACGTGGATGGTCCCGTTGGAGGTCTTCAGCCGCGCCGGCCCGGTACAGTCGGTGGTGCGGATACCGGAATTGGAAGCCGTGATGCGGTCCAGCCGGGCGCCCCGCGGAACCTTGATCACGAAGCGCGCCCCCTGGTTGTTGCGGCGCTCATAGGATCGCTCCACGCGAATGCTCACCCCGTCCGGGTGATGGTCGATGGCCACTCTCAGGTTGTCCGCGGCGCTCTGGGTCGGCCCGTACTTGGTGCCGCTGATGTCCACGGTGTTCTGGTCCCACCCCGAGATTTCCACCGATCCGTTGAAGGTTTCGAGCGAGAGGCGGCCGTCCGCGTTCAGCGGATAGCTTTCATGGAAATCGCGGCTGAACTTCTCCATTGGGCCCCAATCCAGCACGTCGCAGGCGGGGAGCGAGATCAGGCCGGCCGCAAGGACCGGCAACAGCAACTTCGGGCGCATGTCTTTCCTCGATGCATAACATACGCAGGCGCCGGCCGGTTTGTTCCGAAGTAGGGCAGGCGGGCCCAGGGGGCACCCCGCCTGCCAACGCCGTTTTGCGCCAGCATCCCCAAGCGCTTTCGCCTGCCAACGGCCCTATCGCACCCATTCGCCGGCGGTCATGCGCAGGTCCACGCGCCTCAGGTTGTGGATATCCTCACCCGGATTGGCGTAGAGCAGCAGCAGGTTGGCGATCTTGCCGGGCTGGATGGTCCCCTCGTTGGCCAGTTTGCCGAGTGCGGCGGCGCCGTTGCGCGTGGCGGCTACCAGGATATCGAGCGGCGGCAGGCCGGCCTCGGAGAGCAGCTCGCATTCGTGGATAAGATCGCCGCCCGCCGAGGCCACCGCGATCGGCACACCGGCCTGAAACAGCCGCAGGGTGTTGCGCCGGGCGAGGTCCTGGCCTGGGGAGCCGCTTCGCAGTCCCGGGCTGCCTAGAGCCGGGGCAAAGAAGACCCGCAGATCGCGCAGCTTTCGGGCGAAGGCCGGGTCCACTTCGCGGTCGCGGATCATCCCCACGAAGCCGGCCGCTCCCGCCGCCAGCATCGCCTGGGCCTCCGCCTCGGTGGAGATGTGGGCGATCACCGGGATGGACGCGGCGCGCGCGGCTTCCAGGGCAGCTTCCGCCACCCCCGGGTCCAGGCTGGCGGTGTGGATCACCGCGGCGTGCGCGGCAGCGAGTTTCTCCACCTGGGCGCGGGCGTCTTCCGGAGTAGCTGCGCGGAGGATGCCCGGCGGTTCGGCTCGGTCGCACACGTCGATCGGGGCGGGTACCAGGAAGCGCGACGAGCCATCCACTTTATCCGCGTCCTCGGGGATGGGCACGGTCGAGCGTGGGCCGGCAGCCTGAATCCGCCCGCCAGCCACCACCACTACCGAATCGCTCATGGGCGGCCCGCCCTGGCCATCCAGCAGGACCGCCCCCACAATCACCTTAGTGTGACCGCTCTCAGAGGGCTCCCCCAGCGGTTGGCACGCGCAGAGGCAGAGGAGCAAGGCCAAGGCGGCGACGGGACGGAGCATGACCATTTATGATAGCCGACGCGGGGCCAGGGAGATCGGGAAAGCGCCTGGCCCGCATTGGTCCCGACACCCTGGAAAGGAGGCTATAATCTGGTTTAGACCGTTGGTGATGGAGCCCGCCATCAACCGTCTCGAGCCCGTCTCGGGAATGATAGCTCCTACTCGTGACGAGCTATGATTCCGAGGACGCAAGCCACCCACCCAGAAACAAACGGCACGGCCCATTTCCCGGATTCCGGCCAGGGATCCGCCGAAGTTTGCGCCGCCGGAATCCGCGCCCACTCCGAGTTCGAGGCAGCCCTGGACCTGGCGGCGGATGTGGCGGCGCGGTATGAGATTTCGGCGCTTTCCGGCCTTCTCGCCAGCGCACGAGCAGCGGTGGGACAGGACGAAATCAGCGTCGCGGTGCTGGGACGATTCAAGGCCGGCAAGAGCAGTTTCCTGAACCATTTCATCGGACGCGGGGCGCCCTCCGGGCCCCTGCCAACCGGTGTCGTGCCGGTTACGGCGGTAGTCACGGAAATCCGCTACGGAGCCCGCGAAGAGGCACGCGTCCATTACCGGGATGGCCGCGACCCAGAGGTTCCGCTCGACCAGATCGGCGCCTACATCTCCGAGAAGGAAAATCCGGAGAACGCCAGGCAAGTCGACCGGATCACCGTGGAACTGCCGGAGCTGCGGCGATTTCGCGGCCTGAAGTTCGTCGATACGCCCGGTCTCGATAGCGCGCTTTCTCACAACACGCAAACATCGCTGGACTGGCTGCCAAATGTGGGACTCGCGTTGGTGGCGGTGAGCGTCGACCCGCCTCTTTCCCTTCGCGACATCGAGCTGCTGAAGAGACTTTACCAATACACGCCGAAAGTCGCGGTGCTGCTCACCAAAGCCGACCTGCTGAGCGAGGCGGAGCTTGAGGAAGTCGTCGAGTATGTACGCACACAGCTTGCCAGGGCAGGCGAATCGCCTGCCCCACCACTCTTCCCTTATTCCACCAAGCCGGGGTTCGAGCGGTTCCGTCAGGCGCTGGAGGCCGAGTTGGTCACGGGGACATTGGAGCGCTTCGCCGAAGAGCGCGAATCCATCCTCTCCCGGAAAATGGACACCCTCTTGCGGGAATGTGGGGACTACCTGACCCTGAGTCTCAAGTCGGCGGAAATGGTCCAGTCGGAGCGCCAGGCGCTGAAGCAGCAAGTCATCGGCGAGAAGGAGATCGTCGACGAAGTGAAGTCGGCCATCCGGCTGGTGGTGCGGGATGCCGCGGCCGGAACGCGGTCCATGGTTGGCAACCGGCTCGAGACGCATCAGAACGGTCTGGAGCGCGCGCTGCTCAGAGCCTTCGAGAGCGAATTTCCGAAATGGACCAAGAGCCTTGGCACGATGCTTTCCTCGTTCGAAGACTGGCTGGCGAGCGCCTTGTGCGACCATCTTGCCGTGCTTTCGATCCGGGAGCGCGGTGCGTTCCTGGCTCCCCTGCACAAGGTGCGGAAGCAGGCCTTCCGCGCGCTGCAGCAATTCCGGGATCGCCTGTCGGATCGCACCATGCGGGCGTTCGGCGTGCCGTTGCGAACCACGGAAACCGAAATCGAGGTGGTGGAGCCCTGTACTCCCGATATCCGAATCGGACGCGTATTCGACAGGAACTGGGAGCTGCTGTCGCCGATTCTGCCGGTGTGGACGATCAAGGCCGCGGTTCGCCGCCATTTTGCGCGCACCATCTCGTATTTGGTTTATCAGAACCTCAGCCGGCTCGGCGCGCAGTGGGAAGAGAGCATCAATGGTACCCTGTGGGGAGTCGAGAAGGAGGCCCGGCGGCGGCTGGATGAATTGATGGGCACCATCGAACGGCTGGTAGAGAGCGGCGGCAATCAACGGGCGCCACAGCTCCGCGTGGACCTGGAGCGGATCGAGAGGGCGCGGAAAACCCTGGCTGCGGAGACCGGAAGTTGACCCGGTACCTGTTGGTGGCGATTGGGGGCGGTACGGGAGCCTTGGCGCGGTACGTGGCGGCATCGGCGATCATGACGCGGTTCGGCGGGAGGTTCCCGCTGGGGACGCTGGCGATCAATGTAACCGGCTCGTTCCTGATCGGCTTCCTGATGACTATTCTGACCGGACGATTCCAGCTCGACCCGAGATGGCGGCTGTTGCTGGTGGTCGGATTTCTAGGCGGGTACACCACCTTTTCGAGCTTTGAATGGGAGACCTACACATCGGTCCGGGAAGGCGAGATCTGGGCCGGGATGCTCAACGTCGTTTCGAGCGTTATGCTGGGGTACGTAGCCGTCTGGCTCGGGTCGATGCTGGCCCGGCGGTAGGATGTTTGGTGCGAATGGGTCAAGGTTTTTTTCACCGCGGAGACGCGGAGGACCCTGAGGAAGCGCAGAGAAGACAACGACAAGAGAAAACCCTTGTGATTGTGTCTTTCTCCGCGCTTCCTCAGCGTCCTCCGCGTCTCCGCGGTGAAAACGTTGCCGCCGGATTGAGGCAAGGTCCCGCTTAGCCACTGCGAAGGAGTCGTTATGCTCCAGAAGGGCACGGCAAAGAAGGTCACGATCTTCGTCAATGAGGACACGCAGCACCACTTTGGTTCCCTGTGCGACTCCATTCTGACGTTCCTGCTTCACAAGGGGGTGTCCGGCGCTACCGCCACGCGCGCGATGGCCGGCTTCGGCGCCCACCAGGTAATGCACACCACCAAAATCGAGGTACTCACCGAGCATTTGCCGATTCGCATCGAGTTCGTCGAGTCGGCTCAGAAAGTCGATGAGATCATGCCCACCCTCTATGACATGGTCACCGATGGCGTGATCGAAGTCCAGGACACCACTGTGGTCAAAGTTGCCAACAAGGAACGCCCGTCGCCGCCCAAGGGGCCGCATACGGAAATGCGCGGGACGGCCCGGTTGATGCGGATCTACATGGGCGAGTCGGACAAATGGCAGGGTGAACCGCTTTATGAAGCAGTCGTCAAGCGGTTGCGCCTGATGGATATTGCCGGGGCGACGGTGTACCGGGGCATTCTCGGATACGGCGCGAAGGGCCACACCCATAAGAGCGGGCGGCTTCCGTTCTCGCACGATCTGCCGGTCATGATTACGGTGGTGGACTCTGAGGAAAAGCTGGCCAAGGCGATCGCCGAGGTTGAATCGATGATGCAAGACGGTCTCATCGTCCTTTCCGATGTGGAAGTGATTCGCCTGGTTCACAGCCGCCCGGCCCTGGAGTCTTCCCGTGCGAACGGTTAAGAAAGCCAAACTCCTCCGCCTGCATTTCGGCGAGAGCGACCGGTACAGGGGGAAACCCCTGTATGAAGCGATCGTGCATCGCTGCATGGAGTTGAAGATCGCCGGCGCCACGGTGTTTCGCGGCCTTGAAGGATACGGCGAGACGGCCGAAATCCACCGCCATCACCTCACCAGGAAGGATCAGCCCATTATCGTCACGATTGTGGATACGCCGGAGAACCTGGCGCGGCTGATTCCCGAGGTTGAGGATATGATGGATACCGGCATGATCGCCACCTCGGACGTGGACTACATGCGCATTGAAAAGCCGCCCACGGCGGAAACTTAAACTACGGACACACTCAAGAATATGCCTGCTCCACTCAATCGATTCAGCTCCCGGATCACGCAACCGAGATCCCAGGGCGCCTCACAGGCCATGCTGTATGCCACCGGTCTTCGTGAGGGCGACATGGACAAGCCCCAGGTCGGGATTGCCAGCGTCTGGTTTGAAGGCAACCCCTGCAACATGCACCTTCTCCAGTTGGCCGAAAAGGTCAAAGAGGGGCTGGCCGCCGTTGGCCTGGTCGGCATGCGATTCAACACCATCGGCGTCAGCGACGGGATTTCGATGGGCACGGAAGGGATGAGTTTCTCCCTGCAATCCCGCGACCTGATCGCGGACTCCATCGAAACCGTGATGGCCGCCCAGTGGTACGACGCGAACGTCTCGATCCCCGGCTGCGACAAGAATATGCCGGGCTGTATCATGGCGATGGGCCGGCTCAACCGCCCGTCGCTGATGATCTATGGCGGGACCATCCGGGCCGGCTGCCGGGACGGAGAAAAGCTCGACGTCATCTCGGCCTTTCAGAGTTATGGCGAGTACCTGGCCGGCCACATCGACGATGCCCAGCGGCAGGAGATTGTCCGCCACTCCTGTCCGGGAGCCGGCGCATGCGGGGGCATGTACACCGCCAACACCATGGCCTCGGCCATCGAGGCGCTGGGGATGTCGCTCCCGTACAGTTCCTCGACACCCGCCGAGGATCCGGCGAAGCTGGCCGAGTGCGCGGCCTCCGCGGCGGCCATCAAACACCTTCTGGAACTGGAAATCAAGCCGCGCGACATCATGACCCGCGAGGCTTTCGAAAACGCCATGGCGCTGGTCTCCGCGCTGGGTGGATCGACCAACTCAGTGCTCCACTTGCTGGCCATCGCGCGGTCGGTCAACGTGCCGCTGTCGCTGGACGACTTCCAAAAGGTGAGCGACCGCGTGCCCCTGTTATCGGACTTCAAGCCGAGCGGCCCGTACGTCATGGAGGATCTCCACAATGCCGGCGGAATTCCCGCGGTGATGAAGCTGTTGCTGGCCGAGGGGGCATTGCATGGAGACTGTCTGACGGTGACCGGCAAGACGGTGGCGGAGAACCTGAAAAATCTGCCGGGACTCTCGCCGGGACAGCAAATTGTGCACGCGTTTGCCAAGCCCTTGAAACCGGTGGGCCACATTCAGATCCTGCGGGGCAACCTGGCGCCGGATGGCGCGGTGGCCAAGATCACGGGCAAGGAGGGCCTGCAGTTTTCAGGCCCGGCGCGGGTATTCGACTCGGAGGAGCTGATATTGGCGGCGCTGGAGCGCCACGAGATTCAGAAGGGCGACGTGATTGTGATTCGCTACGAAGGCCCCAAGGGCGGTCCCGGGATGCCCGAGATGCTCACGCCCACTTCGGCCATCATGGGCGCCGGATTGGGCAAGGATGTGGCCTTGATCACGGACGGACGGTTTTCCGGAGGATCTCACGGCTTTATTGTCGGCCATGTCACGCCCGAGGCCCAGGAAGGCGGCCCGATTGCGCTGGTCAGGAACAACGACCGCATCACCATTGACGCCTCCAGGAACTCGCTGACCGTGGATCTCTCGGACGAGGAAATGTCCGCCCGGCGCAAAGACTGGACGATGCCGCCCTATAAAGCGGACCGCGGCACGCTGGCCAAGTACATTCGCCTCGTGAAAAGCGCGGCGCTTGGCTGTGTGACGGACGAATAATGTTTGGGAATGTAGCGGTGAGGGTGGGATTCGGAAATGGAAATCTTCTCCCTGGAGCGATCCGATGATGCGAACGGCGTTCTTGCTGGTGTCGTTATCTATGCTGCCCGCCTGGTCCGCCGCGCCCGTAAGGGAACGGCTGAACTTCGACGCAGGCTGGCGATTTTACAAAGGCGATGCGCCGGGCGCCGAGCGGACCGGCTTCGACGACGCCAGGTGGCGCAAGCTCAACCTGCCTCACGACTGGTCCATCGAGGGGCCTTACAGCGCAGCGAATGCCAGCGCTACGGGCTTCCTGCCGGGTGGCATTGGATGGTACCGCAAGACGTTTCCGTTGGACGAGTCGCTCGCCGGGCGTGGGATCTACCTCGCTTTCGATGGCGTGTATCGCGATAGCGACGTCTGGATCAATGGGCATCACCTCGGCCATCGCCCTTACGGCTATTCGTCATTCGAGTACGAACTCACTCCCTATGTCGCCTTCGGCGCGACGCCCAACGTGGTGGCCGTCCGCGTGGACCACAGCGTGACCGCGGATTCGCGGTTCTACACCGGGTCGGGCATTTACCGGCACGTATGGCTCACAGTCACGCAGCCGGTGCATGTCGCACATTGGGGAACCTACGTCTATACCCCGGTGGCCGGAGCCGGGGAGGCGCTGGTCTCGGTGGAGACGAGAGTGCAAGACGGATCCAACCGAGCCGCGGCGGTGCGGGTCGTCACCACAATCGAAGACGCCGCCGGGAAGGAGGCCGGCAACGCGGCTTCCGAGGAACGGATCGCAGCCGGCGGCGAGCACGCCTTTGCGCAGCAGGCCGTGGTGTCCAACCCCCGGCTCTGGTCTACGGATGAGCCGAACCTCTACACCGCTGTTACGCGAGTTTACGCCGATGGCGCTCTCGCCGACGAATACCGTACGCCGTTCGGCATCCGCTCCATCCGCTTCGATCCCAATCACGGCTTCTTTCTGAACGGAAAGCCGGAGAAGCTCCGTGGGGTGTGCCTGCATCATGATTTGGGAGGACTGGGAGCGGCATTCTCCGCTGCCGCGCTGGAGCGGCGTCTGAAAGCGTTGAAGGCCCTCGGAGTGAATGCCGTCCGCTGCTCTCACAACCCCATGGCGCCCGAGGAATACGATCTTTGCGACCGTCTGGGCCTGCTGGTAATGGACGAGGCGTTCGACGAGTGGACCGGCGGCAAGCACAAGTGGATCGAGGGATGGAACGTCGGAAATGCCGGCACACGCGGCTACCACGAAGTATTCGATGAATGGGCCGTGCGCGACATTCAGGATATGGTGCAGCGGGATCGCAATCATCCGAGCATCGTGTTGTGGAGCATCGGCAACGAGATCGATTACCCCGGCGATCCGTTCGGCCACCCGCGCGGGCGCGACGGGCTGAAGCCGGGAATCGAGGACGCCAATGTGCTGCCGCCGATCGCCCGGCGTTTGGTGGCGGCCGTGAAAGGCTTGGACGGAACGCGTCCGGTTGCGCAGGCGCTGGCCGATACCCTGGCATCCAATGCAACCGGCCTGGCGAACCTGCTGGACGTGGCCGGGTACAACTACCTGGAGCAGTATTACGCGCGGGATCACGAAACTTACCCCGAGCGAATCATTCTGGGCAGCGAGAACGGGCACTCCCTGGAAGCGTGGCGCGCGGTCGCGGCGAACGAATACGTCGCCGGGCAGTTCCTCTGGACCGGCATCGACTACCTGGGTGAAGCCGGGCGATACCCGAGCCGCGGCAGCGGCGCCGGACTGCTCGACCTTTGCGGGTTCCGCAAGCCTCAATCCTACCTGCGCGAGGCGCTTTGGAGCACCCGGCCCATAGTCTACGCCGCCGCGCAGGCTGCCGGAGCGCGAGGCCTCGTCCAACACTGGAACTGGGAGAAAGACCAGCGCAAGACCATCCCGGTCACGGTCTATACCAACTGCGATTCGGCGGAACTGTTCCTCAACGGGCGCTCGCTCGGCGAAAAGCCGCTGGCGGACCGGCTCCGGCCGGAGTTGCACTGGGACGTTCCTAATGAGCCCGGCGTGCTTCGCGCCGTCGGCCAACGGGCCGGAAGCGAAGCGGCCCATTTCGAACTGGCTACGGCCGGCCCGGCCCAGCGGCTGGAAATCACCGCCGATCCGGCCACGCCGCGGGTAGAGGCCGGCGACATGGCGAACTTCGAGATCCGGCTGCTGGACGCGCAGGGCCGAAGCGTCTACGCGGCCGATCAGGAGATCACCGCCGAAGTCTCCGGCGCCGGTGAACTGGCGGCGCTCGACACGGGCGACCTGCGGGACGTTACGCCCGTGCAGTCGGGCCGCCGGAAACCCTATGAGGGTCGTGCGTTGGCGATCGTCCGCGCAGTGGGCCCCGGTCGGATCACGCTGCGGGTCTCCGCGCCGGGCCTCCACGGCGCTGAAAAGACTATCACAGTGCAATAAGCGAAGTTTTCCGGGCATTCGGCTACCGGTGGGGCTTCCGGCGGCCCTTGCAGTCTCGCACGTACTGCGAAGCACGATCAGCGGAGCCGCTGCGGCCGATCCCTGGAATCTTGCGACAACATCTGCAAGTACTGTTGGGTGCCGCGTTCCCGGCGCCACTGCCGGCCGCCGCGCCGAACCAGTCGCCGTTTCCGCCCGGCGTCCCGCCCGGTCGCGCTGGCGGCGGCCATGCGACGCGGGCCGAGAGCGTCCCTCCGCGCGGCGGTCCGCGCGGCGGCGCCGCCCGCGACGCCTTTAGTGGCGTGCTTGATTTGCGCGCGCGCCCGCGTCCAGTTCCGGCTGGCCTCGGCCGGCGGCGCCGGCTTCTCTCCGATCACTGCCCGGCGGCCACTTGCCGGCCGCGAGCGGCACGATCGGCGGCGCGCAGGGCGCTCGGATGTTTTCTGGCTCGACAGCGCGAGGGCGACGCGAGGGACATGAAAGCGCCAGGGCGCCGTGGGGAGCAGTTGGTTCGACGCCGGCAAGCTGACGCGGTCCCCGGCGCGCGATGCGGAAGAGGCAAAAGCCCGGGAGCCCGGGAGTTTCACGTGATCGCGCTGCAAGGCGCTCCGCGACCGCGCGCAACCTCGGCGCGGCCACGCTCGGGTCCCGCCCGCCGGCGCGCCAGGCGCGGGAGGCGCCAAGGCATACTGGTTCGCTGCACCCGAGCCTATGTGCTGGAGCGGCTGCTGTCGATTGACCCGGGACGCCATCGAGGGTTACTTTGAGGCGAATGGCCAAGGAGGTTCTTGCGGTGGGGCGGTTCGCTGTCTTCCTAAACCGCCCCCGGAGGTATCGACAGGGCGCGCGCATGGTCTGGTCATGATGGCGCCAGTGCAGCCGGCTCAACGGATGGAGCCGCTCGACATCCTCCGCGGGGCCGCTCTGTTTGGAATCCTGGCTTCCAACATGCGCGGCTTCAACTCGCCCATGCCGGTATCTATCGATCACGCCTTGATGTGGACCGGAACGGCCGACCGCATCGCGCAGGGCTTTATCGATCTGTTGATCACCGGCAAATTCCTTACGCTGTTCGCCTTCCTGTTCGGCGTCGGTTTCGGGATCCAGATGGACCGGGCGGCGGAGAGCGGCGCGTCGAGCCGGTTCTATCTGCGCCGGCTGGCGGTTTTGTTGGTCTTCGGGCTTTTGCACGGCTTTCTGGTCTGGTGGGGAGACATCCTGGCGCCCTATGCTCTGATGGGCTTCGCGCTCTATCTGTTTCGCAACCGCTCGCAGGAAGCCATCGCGCTATGGGCAAAAGTACTCTACATTTGGCCGCTGATTCCGATGATCGCAGGCGCGGCATTCACGCCGTCCGGGGAGCCGATCCAGGGTCCCATGCGTGCCACGGGCGCGGAAATCGCGCGCATCGTCCAGGTTTACTCTACCGGGACATACGCGCAAATTTTCCAGGAACACCTAAAAGAATTGTCCTTCCAGACGTTCGGCTTGTTCTTCTTCTACCCTCGGGTCCTCGGCATCTTCCTCGCCGGGCTATGGGCGTGGCGCAGCGGCTTTTTATCGAGCCTGGGCGAAAACAAGCCGTTGCTGGAGCGATTCCAGCGATGGGGCTTGTCAATCGGACTCGCCGGAAACGCGGTGACGGTCGCGATCGAAGAGATCTGGCGCCCGGATCCATTTCGTATGGAACCGCTAACTGCCGCGCAGAACCTGGTCGCTTGCGTTGCCGTGCCGGCGATGAGCCTGGGCTACGCGTCCACGCTGACCCTGCTCTACCTGAGATCTGCAGAATGTCGCGCGCGCTTGCGACTTTTCGGGGTGGTCGGCCGGGCGGCTCTTACAAACTACCTGGCCCAGAGCGCAATCTGCACGACTCTGTACAATTCATGGGGCTTCGGGCTGTTCGGGTCCGTGGGTCCGCTGGCCGGACTCATTCCTACTGTGGCGGTATATGCCGCGCTAGCGGGAGTTTACAAGATATGAGCGCGTTTCTGTGGTGCCGCCTCGCCTCTCTCACCCCGGAATCGGCGCTATTCTTCTGAAAATAAGTCACTTAAGGCGACGCACCAGGCCGGGAATTGGCGACAGTCGTGCCAAGATTTTGTATGATCTAATTACTGTTGCGAAATCGGGGAGCCACGAGCGGCTGA
>JBKQPR010000047.1:0-29627 GCA_052144935.1 Bryobacteraceae bacterium | reverse complement strand
GCACGCGTCCACGCAGACCGATGATGACTTGAACTTTCTTCCTCTTCTCGGTGTTCCTAATCCTGTTCCTAACAGTGGTCGATCCATCCGAGCGTTACTGGCCCACTCTTGCCAAGCGCCGACGCCGCGCGCGACAACCTTCTCGACTATCTGAAGGACGGCGGCGACCTGGTCTTGCTCGGCGCGTCCGGGTTCCTGCACCGTCAGAGTATGACGCTGCCCGCCTTCAGCCGCTACGAGCCGTACCTGCTCGACGGGATCGAGACGATCGATACCGCGGCCGGCCAGGACATTGTTTCGGGAGTGGAGACGCGCGGCCATTACTCCGGCTGGTCGGCGGTGGGCTTCACACGCCGCGCGGCGAAATTCATTCCGCTCCTGGCGGCCAAGGACCGCTACGGGCGGACGCGGGGATGGGCGTGCGGACTGCTCACTCATTATGCCGAGTATCCTGGATCCAACTGGCTGCTTTTCGGGATCGATACGCCGGCGTTCTACTCGTCCGATGCGTTCGCGCAGGCGTTGCCTTCGGCCCTGCGGCGCATGCGCGGCGACGATCTTTGGAAAGCTGCCGAAGGCGAGCACCGGAAAGCGCTGGCAGTCCGCATCCAGCTTTCTACGCCGGCGCCGGCGGGCTTCGTGCATGTGAGCCCCGACGGCAAGCGCCTATTGGCTCCCGACGGCAAGCCGCTCTTTCTGACGGGGGTGAATTATCATCGCGGGCTCGACCAGGGTGAATGGTCGCAAGGCGCCTTCGACGACACGGTCTTCGAAGACGATTTCCGCAAAGCGCACGAGGCGGGGATCAACTGCATCCGCCTCGGCCCGGCCGCGCGCTTCTACGACTCGCCGGAAATCGTGCGCGAGTGCGCGCGCAAGTACGGCATCTATCTGATCGTGATTCTAAACTGGGGCACGCGGCGCGACTTCGTCGCCAACGCGGAACGGGTGGCAAAGATGTACGCCGGCGAGCCCATGGTGCTGGGCTACGACCTGCAGAACGAGCCGGCGCCGGAGGCGCTGGCCGGGCTGACCTTCGACGGCAATCCCAGCCCGGTCGTAGCGCTTCAGAAGGATAAACCGCCAGCCGAGGCGCTGGCCACTTTCCGCACGCTCTGGCCGAAGGCCTGGGACCTGGAACTGCGCGGCTCGAACAGCACCTTTCCGGGCTTTTTCGAAAAGCCGGCCTCCGCCGAGTACGCTTACCTGCGCGACGCCATGGACCAGACGCTCTCCCAATGGATCGCACGCCACGTTGAAGCCATCCGCAAGTACGACACCCACCACCTGGTATCGGTGGGCTACAACACGATCCTGGCAGTGCTGCCCGCCAATCGCCAGTTGGATTTTCTGACCCATCACGTGTACGAATCGCCGTTCTCCTACGAATCGGTGATGATCAATCTCACCACCATGGACCGCCTGGCGCGCCTGTGGCCCGACAAGCTATTCACTCTGGGCGAATTCGGCTACACCAACGGCCTGGTGATGAATGACGGGCACTATCTGGACTTCCACACTTCGGCGGTAGGCGAGATGGCGCACTACCTTTACGCGCTAGCCAAGGGCTACAGCGGCGTCACCAAGTGGGTCCTGACCGACTGGCACTGGGACATCATCGGCAAAGCCGGCGACCGCGGGCGGCCCACCCAAATTTACGAAGCCTATTTCGGGATGTATTACTACGACGGCCATCCGCCGGGACTGGAGCGGGCCAAGCCAATCGTGCCCGCAGTGCGGTTCCTGCGCGAGTATGTGGACGGTGGGGGCCAGGGCGGGGAGATCCGGATTGTTCGCGCGGCCAACCCGATCGGCGCCGGCTACGTGTACAGCGCGCCGAACGCACTGTTCGTGGGCGACGACCATTACCGGTCGGCGGGCTTGGAGTTTACGGCGGAGCATCCGGCCAATGTGATGCTCAACTGGAAGGGATCTGAGTTGCGGGTGATGTCGACGGCGGATGCGGGGATTACGATCGATCCCAAGGCGTTCCTGCCCGACGTCCCGGCGGAGACGTTGCGCGTGTCGGGCAATTGCGGGCAGTGGAAGGTGGATCGCGGCCGAATCGTGATTGGGGCTCTGGAGGGCGAGCCGCTTGCGATTGGGGCGCGGAGGTAGGTCACGGCGAAGATGCAAGCCGCGCTGGCCACGCGAACCGTGCTGGCATCGGTAAGACCGAAATCGCCCGCCGGTTCAGATCGGCCGCACCTCGTTCGCCGCATTCTGGCATGACACATGGCAATCACACTTTCAGAGTGCGGCGGGAGCGCCATCACGGGCCAGTTCCAATCATTGCGCACTCTTGAGCTGAGATCCCGGAGCAAGTGATAAATAAATGACTTGCCCAGGTGAGGACTGGCGAGAATAAGACACGGCGCTACCGTTGAGCTACCTTGGAGCAACGTGTATGTTTCAGGAAACTCGAGCGATTGGGTTGACGCTTTTTAGCGGGAATCGAACGTGTATTGCGCCAGTCAGTACGGTGCAGTAGCAGGCGAGCAGGAGGACCTTCGCCCAATATTCGCCAGCGCTTCCCAGGCTCGGTTCAGAGACCATGCATAGCCGTAAGGACCGCAGAGGATCAGGCGAAGGTCGCCTGCTGGTAGGATCTTTATTCCCGGAGCGAAGAACGGGCGAAGATCCTCCTGCTCGCGTGCTGCTCCCAGGAGGGCGCGTTCGCGGGCGGGGCGGAGAGGTCAAGGTGGCACTCCTGGCCTCTCCGCAGATCAAACCCTGGGCCGCTTCGGGCATCTCCCGGCGGCCCTTTTTATTTGTTGATCCAAAGTATGGCTGTTTTTGAGCCCTAGTGAAAATTTCCGTTGAGAACACAACTAGCTGTGGTGGAGCGACCCATGGGTGAGCTCGGGAACGGCAACGCCGGCCACGTATCATGCGAACCGTGCAGGATCGAGCGCATGTTGTTGAAACGATTCCCGCGCGCGCGTAGGAGTGCCGCCTTTTGTGCCCAGGGGGTACTCCGTGAGGAGATCGAGGAGTGGAGGCGGGTGTTGCGGCGGGCGAGGTCATCGCCAGGGCGAGGATGGACCGGGCGGCTTCGAGTTGGACGGCGGGCATTCCATAACCCAACTCACTCCAGGGAGAGATTGGGGCGGTAGTGAGAAATCGATCAATCCGGTGGCGATTTGCAGAGTGGGAGCGTTGAATAATCCAACAATCGCAGGAACGTCGCCCAAAACTATGGTAAAAGACTGCAATTTAGAATATAATCAGACCGTAATATCGTATTTACTGACATCGTCTAGACAGGAGTCTTTTCACAATGGGGGTCAGTCTCAACCAACGACTTCCCAGAGCGCCATCTGGTCTTTTCGCAGTGGCGCTGATGGGTGTGGCTGCCACGACCACATTGAGTGCGCAAACCACTATGGCACCGCGTCTGGTAGTGCGGGCGCTGACGAACGGCGATATCGCGAGTTACAAGCTACCATCCACCACCCAGGTCTCGGGCGGATTGGAGACGGTAGCGCTCGGCGAGCCGTTATATTTGGAGGTGCAGATCGATATCGGTATTCCCGCCAACCAGATTGCCGGAGTGATCTGGACTCTGACCACCAAGCCGGACACTTCGCAGGCCGCGTTGGTCGCGAGTCCGCTGGGATCCAACGTGCCTATTGCCGAACCTTCGGACCGTTTGGTCTACGAGGTGGCCGGGCGGCAACTGCTGCGCCCGGATGTACATGGTATGTACGTGGTCACCGCTACGGTCACCGCCGGCAGCAGCGGGTCCACCACCCTGCAGCAAATGTTCCTTGCCGGCACGTATGTGGGCATATCCGCATGCACGAAGTGCCATAACGGGGGCCTGGCGACGGTGATGGTGCCGTCCTGGTCGACGACCGAGCACGCCAGCATTTTCACCAACGTCATCAATGGCACGGCCATCGCCGGCTACACCGAGAGCGCCGAATGCGCCCCCTGCCATACTGTCGGATACGACGCCAACGCCAACGCCGCCGTGTCCGACGGCGGATTTAACGTCATCATGAACGGGCTGGGTTGGAGCTTCCCGGCCACCGGGCAGGCGGGCAATTTCGCCGCCATGCCCGCTGCGTTGCAGGGGCTGGCTAACGTCCAATGCGAGAACTGCCATGGAGCCGGCAGCGAGCACGCCAACTACGGTGGCGCCCTCGACGCCATTTCCGTGCAGACCAACACGGGTGCCTGCAGCCAGTGCCACGATGAACCGCCCTACCACATCAAGAGCGCCGCATGGGCCAATTCCATGCACGCGGTGACCACCACCGATCCGGCCGGCAATGCGAGTTGCGTCGGTTGCCACACCGGCACCGGTTTCATTGCCAGGATGAGCGGCCAGGCGATCACCGATACGTCCTACCACTCCATCGATTGCTACACCTGTCACGAACCGCACGGGTTGACCGCGCCTGCCACCGCCACCCACCTGATCCGGAACATGGCATCGGCGACGCTGGCCGATGGAACCCAGGTCACCACCGCCGGAGAAGGGATCCTGTGCATCCAGTGCCACCAGAGCCGGGTGAATGCCTCAACCTACGTGGACACGACCGTGGGAAGCGCCCACTTTGGCCCGCACGAAGGGCCCCAGGCCGACATGCTGATGGGCACCAACGGCTACACCTACGGAGAGCAGATTCCCACCTCCGCGCACCAGTTCGTGGTCACCAACACCTGCATCGACTGCCATATGCAGACGGTGGCTTCCACCGACCCTGCGTTCCTCAACGCCGGGGACCACACTTTCTCGACAACCTACGCTCCCGCTGGAAAACCGGCCGAAGATCTGGTAGGCGCCTGCCAGACCTGCCACGGGCCGGATATCACCACCTTCGACTTCCCGCTGTTCGACTACAATGGCGACGGTGTGATCGATGGCGTGCAGACCGAAGTGCAGAGTCTGATGGACCAGCTTTCCACCATGCTGCCGCCCAACAATTCGGTGAAAACATCTCTCAGCATCGATTCCACCTGGACGAAGGTGCAGTTGGAAGCGGCTTACAACTGGCTGTTCGTGACCAACGACGGCAGCCGGGGAATCCACAATACGGCGTACGCGGTCGGCCTGCTGAAGGCCTCCATCGCCAACCTGCAAAGCAATAAGTAACGTAGCCGTCCGGTGAGCGTGACTCGTTCCACTGCGGATGGAGTCACGCCCACCCGTCATATCAGCCGCGAGCCGGCGACATAGCCGCAACTCGAGTCGCGGCCCTGCGAGCTACAGCTTGTCCAGGTCGGCCGGCCCCCCCCCTCATGGTCTCTAACCACAAACCCGTTGGTTAACACGGCTAAAACTGCCACCGTTGCTGGCCCACGACCGTCAAGCGCGTAAACCGGGCACCATTGCTAACCAGGGGACCTCCAGCCAACCTGCCAAGGGGCGGCTTGAGTCCTTCGACGAGCACGATAGCGCCTCACCTGTAAATAACAGGGGAGGTACAGGTCGGGCGGCAAGGATCCATTTCGTTTGGCGCCGGGAGTCGCGTCCTGGTAGCAAAACAGAACGCTCCGGACGCGCAGCATAGTCGCCGATCCGGAGGAAATGCCGACGGTCCGGAACGCCGGCTCGGCTGTGAGGAATGCACTCCGATTCGCACCTGAGCGATGGGGCGGGCTACTTTAACCGCCTATGACCGGGCCCAGGGGGCGCCGGGACCAGGGGGCATCGGGCCCAGGGGGCGCCGGGACCAAGGGCCGAGGCTTACGCCAGGTTCAATACCTGACGGACCGTCCCGCTGTGCCCCTGGATCTTCTCTTGCAGCATCATCAGCGCGTAGATCAACTGTTCGGGGCGCGGCGGGCAGCCGGGCACGAACACGTCGATGGGGATGACCTGGTTCACCGGCACCAGCGCGTAGTTGTTGAACACGCCGGTGGAAGTGGCGCAGGCGCCCATCGAGATGGCCCACTTCGGCTCCGGCATCTGTTGGTACAGGTGGCGGATCACCGGGGCCATTTTTTGCGACACGCGGCCGGCGATAATCATCAGGTCGCTCTGGCGCGGCGAGCCGCGGAAGACCTCGGCGCCGAAACGCGCGATGTCGAAACGCGAGGCGCTCATCGACATCATCTCGATGGCGCAGCAGGCCAGGCCGAAGGTCATGGGCCAGATGGAGTTCTTGCGGGCCCAGTTGACCGCATTGTCCAGCGTGGTCAGCACGATCCCCTCGGATTCGGCGGCCGCGGCATTGGCGGCCGAATCGTCGTCGATGCGCGCGAATAGCTCGGGCGGGCCACTGGCTAAGGGCTTTTCCATACCTATAGTTTCGCACGCCGGGCGGCGTCCGGCTCCGGCCCCGCGCGGCGTCCGGCTCCGGCCCCGCGCGTCGTCCGGCTCCGGTCCCGGGCGACGTCCGGCTCCGGTGCCCCGGCCCCCGCCCGGCTCCGTTGCCCGCGCCGCCCGCCCGCCTGTGGAATCCCCGCGCACTCCGCTAGAATCAAAGTTACCCGTCTCTCGCCAATGCCTTCCGAGACCTTCGAACAGCTCATCGATCGCGCCGCTGCCGTGTGTGGAGTGGACGCGGGCTACTGGGATATCTGGGGCCGCTACCACACCACCGGCATCGAGGCCAAGCAGGCCATCCTGCGCGCCAAGGGGTTGGAGGCGGACGATGCCGCGGCGCTTGAACGATCGCTGGCCGCCCTGGCCCGGCGCGAGTGGATGCGCTTGCTGCCGCCGGCGATTGTGGAAGGCGAATCGGACGAAGTCGCGCTGCCGCTCAACCTGCCCGCCGATAGCCTGGGGCAGCGCGCGCGCATCACGGTGCGCCCCGAAAACGGCCCCGCCAGCGAGTATGAGCTGAACCCCTGGGAGTTGCCGCAGACCGCCTGCATCGAAATGGACGGCCAGACCTGGGTGCGCAAACAGGCCCGCATCCCGGCCGCCTTGCCGCTGGGCTACCACGAAATCGCCGCGCAGGTGGGCGCGCTGGCGGCTACCACCCGCTACATCGTCACGCCGGACCGCGCCTACACGTCTCCGCAACTGGGCCGCGGCGGGCGCACCGCCGGAATCGCCGTGAGCCTCTTCGGTGTGCGCTCGGCGCGCAACTGGGGCTGCGGCGATTTTCGCGATCTGCTGGACCTCATCGACTGGGTGGCCGAAGACCTGGGCGCCAGCTTCGTGGGCCTCAATCCCCTGCACGCCATCCACAACCGCCGGCCTTTCAACACCAGCCCCTATCTGCCAAACTGCACCTTCTACCAGAACTTCCTCTACCTGGATGTGGAGGGGATGGAGGATTTCGGGCGCTCGCGGCGGGCCGGGGAGTGCTTTGGCTCGCCCGCGACCGAAGCCGAAATCGAGGCGCTGCGCCAGGCCCCGTTTGTCGAGTACGAACGCGTGGCGGCGCTGAAACTGAGCCTGCTGAAGCTGCTGTTCGCGCAATTCCTGCGCGAGCGGCGGCAAGCCACGGCGCGCGCCCGCGAGTTCGACGAGTACCTGGCGCGGGAGGGCGATCTGCTGGTAAAGTTCGCCACCTATTGCGCGCTCGACGAGCACCTGCACCGCCAGAATCCGGAGTTGTGGATGTGGCCCCAGTGGCCCGAAGAGTACCGCGACCCCGCCTCCCCCGCCGTGCGCACCTTCCGCACGCGCTACTGGCGTCGCGTGATGTTCTACCAATATCTGGAATGGCAGATCGACCTGCAATTGCGGCGGGCCCATCAAAGGGCGCGCGAGCGGGGCCTTTCGCTGGGCCTGTATCACGACCTGGCGCTGGCCACCGACAGCTTTGGCAGCGACCTGTGGGCCCACCGCCCGTTTTACGTCTCGGGCTGCCGCGTGGGTTCGCCGCCCGACGACTTTTCGCCCAAGGGCCAGGACTGGGCCTTTCCGCCGCCCTCGAGCGAGCGGCACCGCGAAGACGGCTACCGCCTCTTCGCCGAATCCATCCGCAAAAACTGCCGGCACGGCGGCGCGCTGCGCATCGACCACGTGATGCGGCTGTTCCGGCTCTACTGGATTCCGGATGCCCGCGACGCCACCCAGGGCGCCTATGTGCGCGAACGCTCGGAGGATTTCGTGCGCATTCTGGCGCTGGAGAGCGTGCGCAACCGCGTGGTGGTGGTGGGCGAAGACCTGGGCACCGTGGAGCCGGCGGTGCGCGAGACCCTGGCGCGCTACGGAATCCTCAGCTACCGGCTGTTCTACTTCGAGAAGGATAAGAAGGGCCAGTTCCGGCGCAACAGCGAGTATCCGGCGCAGGCGCTGGTCTCCTCGACCACGCACGACCTGCCCACGCTGGCGGGATTCTGGGCCGGCGCGGATATCGAAGCGCGGCGGGCCGCGGGCGTGCTCGACGACGCCAGCCTGCGCGTGCAGACGGAGAGCCGCGCCGCCGAGAAACAGAAGATGCTGGACATGTTGTTCGCGCTGAGCCTTATGCCGCCCGGCCTGCCGCGAAAGGCGGCGGAATACCCCGAGCTGACCGGCGAGCTGCACAACGCCATCGTGGGATTCCTGGCCGGGACCCCCTCGCAGCTTCTGGCCATCAACCAGGAGGACCTGACCAAAGAGATATACCAGCAGAACCTTCCCGGCACCACGTGGCAGTATCCGAACTGGGGCCGCAAGATGCGTTTCACGGTGGAGGAGCTGCGGACGAACGCGGAAGCCCGCGGGTTCACCGGGATGTTCCGCAACTGGATCGTGAACTCCGGGCGGGGGAATCACCAGAGCGAGTAAGGCGGACGTGAGCGCAGGCGCCGCGATCGAAGAGGCGCGGAAGCGCCCCGTGCCCAACCTACCACGGCCGCTTGTTCTTCATCAGGTTCGTGCACGCCGCAGTCGTCGATCCCTGCATCACGCAGCGCACCAGTTGCAAGTCCTTTTCGGGATCGGTTTGGCCGGGCGCACACCAGGATTGCGCATCCGGCTGCCCACCCAGAATCTGGCACCATTGCGTAGCCACTTCCTTTCGCTGCCGGCTATTGATCGCCCACGAAAGCGGCGCATTGGTTCCCCCGAATTGGAGCGTCGCCACCTGCACCACCGGTGTGCGATCGCTCCGCATCCAGCGGTCCTGTAAGTGCTCCAGACTGTTCGCATCGCGAATCACCTGGGCGCTATTGCGCACGTTGAGCAGCCCCTCCAAGGGCGCGTAAAGCTGAAATGACGCGCTCTTCGGGGATGGCTGGGGCTCCGCATCGTCGGGAAAGGATCGAATCTGAATCACCAGAATGCGCGGCATTTCGTCCACCTTGCGCCCCCACGCTTCCAGTCCCTCCGATAGCCAGTCGACCAAAGTCTCTACTCCGTAGTTATCATAGTATCCACCGTCCACCACGTGAAGCTCGGGCTTTGCGGTATAGGGACGCGCCGCCGGAGAGACGTAAGGAAAGGTCGCCGCCAGCCGCACGGCGGTGACTATCGGGATATCGCCCTTGGGAAACCAGTCGTAAAAACTCCACGGCCCGGGTTGTCCGTCCTTCACTTTCAGATCCGTGGTGCCCAGCAGCACCGGCCGCCCGCTCTCCGCGATCATCGCATTGAAGATCGTCGCCGGTCTCCAGGCCGCGGCGCTCCGGCACGCCGCGCACTTCACAACTCCTTTCCGCCAGTCCGCCAGGTGGCTGTAGATATGGCCGGCGGTCTGCCAGTTCCACTCCAGCATTTTTCCGCGGTCGATAAATCGGTCCTCCGGCGATAGAGAGTATGGAAAATAGAGACGCGGTATATCGTGATCCACCAGCGCCCAGGCAATGTCGTCAAGGCTGGATTGCGCGGTTTGATCGACAATGCCGTCCAGGTCTTCGGGCGCCGCCCTAAAACCGGGATTTGCGCCGTCGCGGTACCGATTCAGAAAAAACATCGCTCCCGTCGCGCCGCCCGAGACCGAACTCACCATGGCCAGCGAGCTGGCAAAGTCTGCCGGCCATTGCGCCGAACCCGGGTTCAGGCCGAGCGAGTCCCTTTGCAATCCCGATAGCACCTGCGCCGTCCAGACCGCCGCCTGGATGCCGCCTCCCGCCGTGGCTACCACGATGATGGGCTTCCCATCGGCTCGTGCGTTCAAAACGTCGGCCGGCCAAATGAGGGGATGCGGTTCCGCTTCCTGGAATTGGAAGTAATGGTCCGACTGCGAGGTGCGCGAGGCCAGCCAACCCGCCAGCACGAGTGGCACGAGGAGCGGAATTCGGAAGCGGTCCAGAAAAAAGGCCATGAAGCCGAGCAGCCAATTGGCGCAGAGAAACGCCCATAACACGAACATCACTGCCGGAAAGCCCGGCCATCTTAGCTGCCGCCACGCGACTAAATTCAAGGTTTCATAAAATGCGAAAGTTACCACGCCAAAACCAAAAGCCAGCCAGTGTCCCGACCATGGTTCGCCCGTCTCCGGGTTAAGATATCCTGCCCACAAGGCCCTGGGAAAGGTCCGCAGCTTCTTTCCAAGCCTGCCGATGAGACCCGCAACCCACGGCGCTTTCCGGTCGGCCGTTCGCAGCAACTTCCCCAGAAAACCCGGCGCTGGAAACGCCTGTAACGAAGCCGCCTGGGTCCCCGCGGGAGCCAGCCACACTGCCACCAGCATGGCAACATACGCTATCGAATAGGCAGCGGCCACGCCGGACAAGACCGCCCCAATGCGCGGCGCGATATCTTTGGCGCCATATCCAAAGTCGGCCGTCCTCAGAAACTGCGCCACCATGGCCGGCGCCGCCAGCACCACCGCCACAATGCTCATCCAGGGTTGTAGCGCCTTCACCTTGAACACGGCGGGCACGCCCAACCGGCTGCTCCCGTTTACCAGCACCAAAGTCCCCGTGAGCATCACGCTCCAGGCCGCCAGCACGGCGGTCAGGGCGGTCCAAAACGTTCCCCGCCAACCCAGTTGAAACAGGTTCTCCAAAAGCGCGGTCAGCGAGCCGCTTTTCACCGCCAGGAGCGGGAACAAGACCAACAGCAGCGCGGTGACGATCGGCACCCGCAATAAGTACAGGTAGCCGAGCCGGGCTATGATGCGCCTCGTCATGCGCTCTGTTATATATATGGCTCACCCCGGTTGTCAACGGTTGGTTTCACTGGCTGCCGGGTTACGCTTACCGCTTCCCCCCCGCAAGTCCGGCAGGTCGTCCATGAGAAACCGGCTAGCGAATAAATGCGATCTGCCAGAGTCCCTGCGCAAACAGCGTTTTGAGTTCGTGCCGGTCGGCGGAGGCCGAGCGCAGCCCCGGGCCGTTCCGCTAACGCCAGGGCACAGCAGTCCGCGGGCGAGACGCGACGAGCGCGGCCACGTTGATGGCAGATTGCGGTAATCTGTCAGAAGACCAGGA
Source organism: Bryobacteraceae bacterium (assembly GCA_052144935.1). Lineage (GTDB taxonomy): Bacteria > Acidobacteriota > Terriglobia > Bryobacterales > Bryobacteraceae > JOPF133. Next base: position 18,356 of record JBKQPR010000047.1, on the reverse strand, counting down.
AATGGGAAATATGACGCGCAAAGCCGGATCCCGGTACAGGGGCAAGGTGGATAGCGCGGGACGGGTGTTGATACCGGCTCCGCTCCGCGAAAAACTCGGCGTGCAGCCGGGCGCGACGGTGAGTATCACGGAAGGCCGCGGGGGGCGGATCGTGCTCGAACCCCGGATGGCTGCGCTGCGCGAGGCGCAGGAATACTTCTGCGGCATAGCTCCGCCAACCGAGGTGTGGTCGGACGAACTGATCGCCGGGCGTCGCGAAGAGGCGCGGGGCACCGCCGCTAGCGAATGAAGATGATCTGCCAGGGTCCCTTCCCAACCATTGGTTCCAGTTCGTGTCTGTCGCTGGTGGCGAGCGCAGCCCCAAGCCGTTCCGCCAACGCCAATGCGCAGCAGTCCGCGAGTGAGACGCGACGATATAACGCCTTGAGCCGCCCTACCGCGCGCCAGAATTCTGAGTCCAAGTCGTTCCGCTCCTGAATGCCGATGGCAACCAGGTCGCTGACAGCCGACTCGGCGGCCTCCCGATTCGAAGCCCTCCAGAAGTCGTAGTAAACTTCGCAGAGGTTGAGAGCGTGGACGTAATTTGATTCCGGACTCGCAGCAAGCAGGTCTCAACCGCTTCAGCCCCAGGTTCATCGCGCTCATAGGCGATGAGCGCGGAGGCGTCAAAGACCGTGCTCATTGACGTTCCAACCGCAACTCCTCCGCCTTTCGCTCGTTGAAGGCGGTGCTGCTCGTCGCCACGAACTTATATTTGCCTCGCAACTGGTGGATTTTTTCGGCGATCGACGGTCCGGGTAGGACGTCTTCCACTACACGCAAATCGCGGTTAAGGAGGCCACGGACTCCTCGAATGATTGCGGTTGCCTGGTCCAAATCCGCCGGAGGGGAATCGGGATGCGTAACGCCATTCCGCAAGCTGCGCCATAGTGCTACTTGCTCCTGACTCTCAGAGACACGTTCGCGCGAAATTCCTTCAAGGAAGGATTCCAGCACCGCGCCGGCAATCACGATTGCGGCATTGGGGAGATTGAGCGCAACGAGCCGGTCGGCTTCGTCCAGAAGACGGAGATGCACTCTCCGATTAGAGAGCTGGATCGCAGCCTCCAGGTGTGCGGCGACATCCTGCGGCAGACTCAGCGCGGCCATAGTCGGCATCCTCCATCTCCATTATCCGCCTACTTCTTCCGCCTCTGCGGCATATCCCGCGGGTCGTCCATCCTCGGCGACGGCGTCCCTTCCGGGGCCTGGCGCGCGGTGGCGGGGTCGAACAGGCGCCTGTCCACCTCGCGCACATGGTACACGGCCGCGCGCGGCTCCGGGTCCGGCTCGCTCGTGAAGCAATCCGCCAGGTCGGTGGCGGCGGCGTCGAACAGGTTCAACGGCGGAAGGTGCAGCAGGCGGAAAACGGTCTTCAGCAGGCCGGGAAAGCTGGTGTTGGCGTGCGACACGTAATTGCGCCGCGACCAGGGACCCAGGCACAGCAGCACGGTGCGGTGCGCGTCCAGGTGGTCGAGGCCGCCTTGCGCGTCGTCCTCGGTCACGAACACCGCCATCTGCTTCCACCACTGCGATTGCGACAGGTATTCGATAATCCGGCCCAGCGCGTAATCGTTGTCGGCCACGAAGGACTCTTCGTAGGGGTAGCCATCGTCGGGCCGCGCCTTCGTCATGTGGTCGTTGGGCAGGTGCATGAACAGGAATTGCGGCAGGTCCACGTTGGTCTTAACGTACCTCTCGTCGATCTCCTTGATGAACTGCGCCGCGCGGTACTGGTCGGGGATATTCATGTTGAATCCCGGGTACTCCCGCGACGTGTTGCGGAAGAGCGGCTCGGGCATGGGCACATTGGTCAGGAAGCGCGCCCCTGTGGGTTCCAGGTCGCGCCCTTCGTCCACGCCCGCCAATTCAAAACCTTCGCCGAAGTTATAGAAAGATACGCCATGGCGGGCCATGTGATGCCAGATGGTTCCGCCCTCCAACTGATCCTCGGGATGCACGGAGGAATCGCTTTCGGCGAACAGCAGGCGGCCGGGAGCCTCGCCGATGCGAAAATCCTTCTTATCCGTGTAGGCGGAGAGCAGCGAGCTTTCGGTCCAGGCGTTGGGTGGCGATCCGACCAGCCAGTGGTGGCCATCCACGCTGACGTCGGAATCGGCGTAGAAGTTGTCGCTGAAGGTCCATTGGGCGGCTAGCGCGTGATGGTTGGGGGTGACCTCCACTTCGCGCAGGCTGAGGCGGTGGCCCTGTCCATCCAGATAGCCATGCATTCCCAGCCGGGCCACCGAGGGCGCGCTCATGACGGCGCCGTTTGCGGCGGCCGGGACATCCCCGAACACCTCATCGAAAGTGCGGTTCTCCTTGACGATCAGGACCACGTGGCGGATGCCGGCGGGCAGCGGCCGATCGGGCGTGGGGCGGGGGAGGAAGCCGTTGGCTTCCAGCACCTGCGCGGTAAGGGCGGGCAGATCCTCGGCGTGCGGCAGCGCGAAAACCGAGAGCGACCCCTGGCGCAATTGGGCGGGCGTCACCGCGAAACCGTTTTGAAAATTGGGGCCGGTGCCGTGGCCCCTGGCGTTGGCCACGTAGACGGTATCGCCCTGGATCGCCACGCGCGTGGGGAACCAGGCCGCCGGAATATGTCCCAGCAAGCGGTTCTGACGCGTGTCGACCACGGCCACGGCGTTGATGCCGGCCTCGGCCACCAGCAGCCATCCCGAAGCTTCGTGGAAGGCCATGCCCATGGGCAGCACGCCGCGCAGATCCTCCAGGCCGGGGATGCGGATGGGGATCTCGGCCGCCACCCGGTTCGTCTGGGCGTCGATGGCGGTGATCGAATCGTTGGCGGCGTTGGAGACGAAGATGCGGCTGGCGGTGGCCACCACTCCCGAGGGGCTGCTGCCGCCCAGGCTCTTCGCGCCGAATGGCAGGCCCGTGCGGACGAAGGTGACCAGCTTGGCGGCGGAGGGTGTCGAAACGTCCACCACGGCCAGCGAATTGGACTCGGGAACGTTGGGATCGCCCAGGCCGGGCACCATGACGGTCCCGCTGGCAGTCTGCCGCTGGGCACCGGCGGCGGCTTCGGGGCTGGGAAAGCCGAAAGCCGGAAAGGGCAGGCCGGTGGTTTTGGCCTGCTTGCGATCGGCGTTGGGTAGCGCCTGGTACTGGAACATGCCGAGATTCGTGACGTAGAGCTTCTGACGATCGGGCGACAGTGCCAAGGCGAAGGGCAGGCGGCCTACGCGGATGTTGGCGACTGTTTGGCGCGTCTTGATGTCGATGACGGCCACGCGGAAATTGGCCTGATCGATGGCGTACAGGATGCCGCGATCGGCATCCAGGGCCAGGTCGCCGGAGAAACTGTCGTCGAAGCCGGCCTGGTTGAGATCGATCGTGCGGCGGCGTTCGGAGTTCCAGTCCAGCAGGGTGATGCGCCCGGAGTTGCCTTCGGAGATATAGGCGGCGCGTTCGCCGGTGAGGGCCAGGCCCATGAAAACGCCGCGCCAGTCACCGGCATCGAATTCCAGGGAAGCTTCGGGCGCATGCAGGATGAGTTGCCGGGCCTGGAAGCGGCCGGTTTTTTCCCGTTCTAAAACGGTGAGAGAGTTTACGCCGGGACCTGTGTTGGATGTCACGACGGTTTTTCCGGACGGGCTGACCACCAGGCCGAAGGTTCCGGGACCGGTGGCGTACTCGTCGCCGAGGGGCAGGATCACGCGGCCGCCGGGCAGAATCGAAGCGCCGCCACGGCGTAGAGCCGGCCGAATGCCGGCGGGGGCGGAAAGGGATTGCGGGTTTATGGCGCCAGCCAGCAGGAAAAGGATCAGCGTGGAGCGCGTCGGAAGGCTGCGCCAGTGGGCGGGCACCTTTCCATCATACAAAGATGGGATGGCCCGCCCAGGGGGTCTTTTGGTTGTTCCCACCCAGCGCACGTGGGCGGGATCTGTGACAAACCGTACAGTATTCCGCTATGCGAATTTTGCACTGGCGCGGGTAAACTTTTGCCGGCCTGGTAAAGAATGCCTCGAAACTAATTCCCTTATAGGTATATCAGAACGTGTGTGAATGCACCCTTGTTTTACAGAATGTGCGCCTCCTTCCAGGCGGGCCATCCTGGCGGTATCCTGTTGATATGGCGTTCGAACCGCTTGGATGTGAGACAGGCGCCACCAGTCAGACTTCCCGTGGTAGGAGCGGCGGGTGTACCGATTGGCACGTGAATTGCCCCACAGTTGGCCTGGAATTGGACCGAAGATGTTTCGCAGAATAGTTTTCGTCCTCACGATTTTCGTGTTCTCTTGCATGGTGGTTGGGTCCTGCGCCTTAGGCGCGGAGCAGGACAACCCGAAGCAGGGGAGCAAGGAGAAAGCGCCGGCCAAGGATGCGCCAGCGTCGTTGACCGGTTGCGTGGACGAGCAGGAGGGCAGCTACGTTTTGCTGAACGATCGGACGATGAATCCGATCGCCAATCTTGAGGCGGATGGCTTCCCGAAAGAAGCCTTCGCCAAACATGTGGGGCATAAGGTGACCGTGCGGGGGACTTCGAACTCGCAAGGCGCACTGCCCCTATTCAAAGTGCGCACGATCGAAACGGTCAGCGAAACCTGCACGCCCCAACGGTCTGAGGGGCCGGGCGGCGTTGGGATGCGGCTGTAGAAACGGGCCTTTGGAAAACGTCATAGAACGTCCTTGGAGGAGACACAAATGGCAACGAGTCCGATAGTATTCACGCCTTATACAACAGAGAAACCGTTGGAAGATCCGCTGGCGCATCTGCCGTGCTCGAGCATTGTCGAGTACCGCAAGGGCCAGATGATTTACAACCAGGACCAGCCGTCCACCAGCATCTACCTCGTAATCGATGGCAAGGTGAAAGTGTCGCGGCTGGCGGACGACGGTCACCAGGTGGTGGTGGACATTTACCAGCCCGACGAGTTCTTCGGGGAATCGGCGTTTTTGAATCTGCCGCATCGCTCCGAGCAGGCCACCGCGCTGGAGAACACCAAGCTGATGACGTGGACCACCACGGAAATCGAGGACATCGTCATTCGGCGGCCGCGGCTGGCGGTGGCCCTCATGCAGATTCTGGTGCAGCGGACCATCGACTTCACGCACCGCATCGAGAGTTTTTCGGTGGACAACATTGCCCGCCGGCTGGCACGTTCGCTGATCCGCTTCTCGGAACGCCTGGGCACGCCCGAGAGCGACGGGTCGATCCGCATGGTGCCGTTCACCCACGAGCTGCTGTCGCAGTATGTGGGGACCTCGCGCGAGATCGTGACGCACTACATGAACCAGTTCCGCCGGCAGGGCTATCTGCGGTATTCGCGCAAGGGAATCATCCTGTACCGGGATGCCTTCCGCGAGTGGCTGCGCCAGAACGCGTAAGATTAAGAAGCTGAGCAAAAACATCATGGCCACAGATGAACGCAGATGAACGCTGATGAAAACCAAAAGCTTTATCTGTGTTCATCTGTGTTCTGTGTTCATCTGTGGCTGATAATTCTTTCACGTTCTCAGTCGGTCAGTGAGCGGTTTCTCCGGCCATCGTCAACCGATCGCTTCTCCCAGCCGGCGGATACCCTCGCGAATCTCGGCCTCCTTCATCCGGGAGTAGCCGAGTATCAAGCCAACCTGCCGGGCCGGCCCCAAGAAGTAGCCCGAGATCCCATAGACCGCTACGTTCCTCGCCGCGGCTCGCGCGATGACGGCCTTTTCCGAAACTCTGCCGCGCGGCCACAGCACCAGGTGGGTGCCGGAAGCGTCGCCCGTGACGCCGACGCGATCGCCCAGATACTTGTGGATCGCGTCGAGCAGCACCTGGCAGCGCCTGGCGTTCAAGCGCCGCGCCCGGCGCAGGTGGCGCTCATACGCGCCTGTGGCAATGAACTCCGCCAGCGCCTCCTGCTCCAGCGTGGAGGTATGCCGGTCGGAAAGCCATTTCGCGCCCGTAAACGCCGGCGCCAGGGACTTCGGAGCGATCAGGTAGCCAATCCGCAGGGCGGGGAAGATGGTGCGCGAAAAGGTGCCCAGGTAGATCACCCGCCCCTCGGTGTCCAACCCTTGCATCGACTCCAGAGGCTGGCCATGGTAACGGAACTCGCCATCGTAGTCGTCTTCGATCACCACTGCGCCCGAGCGCTTGGCCCATTCGAGCAGCGCCAGGCGCCGGGCCAGCGGCAGAATCGCCCCGGTGGGGAGTTGGTGTGACGGAGTGACGAAGGCAATCCGCGCGCTCTCCGGCAGTTTGGCGGGGTCCAATCCATCGCCATCCACCGGCACGGCGTCGAGGCGCGCTCCGGCGGCCTGAAAAACTTTCCTCGCGCCCTGGTAGTGCGGATCTTCGATGGCCACCGGATCGCCGCGCTCCAGGAGGATGCGGGCGGTCAGATCGAGCGCCTGCTGCCACCCGTTGACCACGATCACCTGCGAGGGGTCCGAGACCACCGCGCGGGAGCGCCGCAGGTGGACGCAAATCGCTTCGCGCAAGGCCAGGCTGCCTGCCGGCGGGCCGTAATCCAGGGCGCGCAGCGTGCCTTTCCGCGCGTGCCGCAGCAGGATGCGGCGCCACAACTCGAAGGGAAATGTTTCCACGCTGCTCCGCCCGTACGCGAAATCGTAGCGCAGGGGAGCCGGCCGCCGTTCCGGAACGGTCACCGTGGCCGGCTCCGTGGCCGCTGCCGCTGCCGATCCGAACCTGGACAGCCACAGCCTGGCGGGATTCTCCCCGCTGCGCGTGAGGCCCCGCGTGCGGCTCCGCGTGCGGCTCGTCCCCAGACCTTCGGCGACATAAGTCCCCGATCCGGCGCGCCCCACCACGAACCCCTCGGCCAGCAACTGATCGTAGGCTGCCAGCACGGCGGTGCGGGAGACGCCAAGCTGCTCGGCCAGGTCGCGGGTGGAAGGGAAGCGGTCACCCGCGCGAAACGTGCCCGAGAGGACAGCTTCCCGCAGCCCCGTGTAGACCTGCCGGAAGAGCGGCCCGCCATGCTTCGAAAGTGGTATCGCCAACGACACGGAAAGTGGCGCTTTCAAAATACCACGGCTTCTGTCATCTTCGGAGTATGATACTGACCGAACGCACCGAGCTTCACCGCTTACCCAAGCGCGGATCGCACGACCCCGCCACCATCCACGCGATCCTGGACGCCGCCTTCCTGGCCCACGTGGGCTTCTGCGTGGATGGGCAGCCCTTTGTGATCCCCACGTTGTTCGGCCGCGACGGCGACCGGCTCTACCTGCACGGTTCGGCCGCCAGCCGCATGCTGCGGGAACTCGATGGCGGCGCGCCCGCGTGCGTGACCGTGACGCTGGTGGATGGGCTGGTGCTGGCGCGGTCGGCCTTTCATCATTCCATGAACTACCGCTCCGTGATGGCCTTTGGAACCGCCCGAGCGATCGAAGATCCGGCGCGCAAGACGCGAGCCCTGCGGGTGATCTCCGAACACGTGATGGCGGGCCGCTGGGAAGCCGTGCGGGCGCCTTACGAGAAGGAGTTAAAGGCTACGGCGGTGCTCGAATTCGCCATCGAGGAGGCTTCCGCGAAGGTTCGGACCGGTCCGCCTTTGGACGACGAAGAGGATTACGCCTTGCCGGTCTGGGCCGGTGTTCTTCCATTGAAGCTGACGGCCGGGGCGCCGATGCCGGATCCAAGACTGGCGAACGGCACCGAAGCGCCGGAGCATGTGTTAGGGTACGGGAAGGAGAGGCTGAGCTAACCCATGGAACTCTTCATCTTCGGCCGTTTTCATGCCCGCGCCGGCGACGAAGCGGCCCTGGCGCAGGCGCTCGACGAGGTTCTCGGTCCAACCCGCGCGGAGCCCGGGTGCCTGAGCATTCACGCCTTCCGCTCCATCCGGGATCCTCGGCTGTTCTACATTCACTCGCGCTGGACCGGCGAGGATGCGTTCGAAACTCATGTTACCTTGCCCCATACCGTGCGCTTCCTCGAACGCGCGGATTCGCTGGTGGACCAGCCTCGGGAAGTGACTCGCGCGGAACTCATGGGGTGAGATCCCGGAAGCGCCGGAGAGGTGAGGCGGCGATTATGAACGGCAATGAGGGCGATCAAAGTTGCGCAGGTGTTTTCACGAGGCGGGCAATCTCGGGTCCCAGCCTGATGAAGTGCTGGACGTTCCACGTCAGCAATACAGTCGCGCCCGCCTTTAGGGCACATCGGGCGATGAGCGCATCGTAGGCGGCATTACCGACAACAGTGGACGACGCCATCTCCAACGTGGATATGTATTCCTGCTCGGTAAGGGAAACGACGGTCAGCCTTTCGCGAATCTGTTTCACAATTGCCACGCCTTCTGCGCCGGTAATGCGAGGACGAACTGGAAGGCCGGTCAGCGTTGTATACACTTCGCCAAGCGTGCGGAGGGCACAGAAATCGTCTTTGCCGGCTTCAAGAAATACTCTTGCGCTGGGTGCGTGATGCGGATGATCGGCGTAGAAGATCGGCACGAGAACCGAGCTATCGAAGAAGAGCCTCAAGAGAGATCGCCCAGAATATGCAGGGATCTCTCGTCACGAGAACGGCTGATGGCGTCATCGACGACATAAGCGGGTAGGGGCTTGCCGGTACGGTAGACGAAGAGGCCATTTTCCCACACCATTCCGCTTCCTTCGGACGGTCCGCCTTCGAGCGCCTCGGCGGATAGTTCTTTTTCAACCATCTGCTGAAGATAGCCTTCCAGCGTCATACCGGTGGCTCGCGCTTGTGCCAGCAAACCGGCTTCGACTTCAGGCTTGAGGTTTAGGGTGACGGTCACGGCAATCCTCTGCTCTTTCAGTGTAGCGTGGAACCCACCTTACCCCGGGGGCCGGGGGATTGTCCACGAAAACGGAGCTGTGACTCGGCGGAACTCATGGGTTGAGACGCCCCTCGGCGTTTGCTTCGCAGAAGCTACAGAGGCAGCCAGACGATTCGATCCATCCGTTCATCCGCCTCCGATGCGATCCGGATCAGCAGGATACTTGCGATCACACGCCCGACCGGCTGCCCTTGCGGCACCATCAGGACGCCGGGGCTGCGGTTCCCGCTCGCGAGAAAACCGCCGAAATGGCCAGGCATGGAGTTCTCGTCGTGCGAGATGAGGATGCGGCCTTGCACAGCCGCCAGCCGGAGCACTTCCGGGTCGGAAAGGGTGTGGAGGCGGCATCATGCGCGCTCTGAAAATCGATCGAAGGCTCGCGCCGCAAGACGCCCATGCCGATGAAACCTCGCGGTCGTTATCGGCCTGGAACCGGGGCTTCACCTATTCCGTACGTCCGGAATGGAGGTGTTCTCGCGCGGCATCCAGCCGTTCGCGCAGCCCCTCGGGCAGAGGCGCGGAGGCGCGTTGCATGGCCTCGAAGCGCTGCTTCTGGCGCAGGTGGTAAACATCGATGGCAGGTTGGTCGTCGAGGTAGAACGCGATTGCGCCGTAGACTTGGGCGAGAGTGAGAGTTTCGAATTCTCCCAGGATCGCTTCGGGGGAGAGGCCTTCGTTCAAGCACTGGACGATGGAATCGAGAGACACACGCGTTCCAGCCACGTAGTAGCCACCAGCGCGCTCTTCCATGTATCCTTTTGCCGTCGGCCGTCCTGGTTCGATTATAGCGGGGCGGCCCCATCCCCGCCCGCTCCCGCTCGTTTCCGCCCTGCCAGGCGCAGCAGCAGGACCATCGCCAGCGCCAGTACCAGAAAGCCGCCGGCCAGCCTCCAGCCGTTGTGGATCAGGAAGCCCTGCGCATCCAGGCCGAGTTGCAGGCCCAGCCAGGCTTCGCCGAAGAAACGGATGGCGCGCGCCAGCACAACCACCGCCAGGAAAGTGGAAAACGGGGTGTGGAACGCGCCCGCCGAGATAACGAAAAACTTCAGAGGCATCGGGGGCACCGGCGTGACCGCGGGGATGAACACGGTCACCAGGCCGTAGCGGTGGAACCATCTCTGAAACCTGCCCGGGACGGCTTCGGGCGCCGCCTTCCTGCGGAAGAGTCTGCGGCCGTGGCGCGCGCCCATAAAGAGCACAAGGTTTCCGCCGGCCGATCCGATCACCGCCAGCAGTGCAGTGAGCCAGGCGATGTAGGGCGTCTTGACGCTATCGGCGGCCACCCCGATCACCAGTCCGTCCAGCACGGCCGGCAGCGGCACGCCCATCGAATCGATCGCGCTGAGCAGGAAAACGCCGGCCGGCCCGTAGGCGATCAGGTACTTGGCGAGGTGCTGCAGCAGCGTATGCATCGGGTCAGATCATGTCGGCGAACGACTTGCGCAGTTTGTAGAACCAGGCGTGGCCGGCGATGAATACGACCACGGAAAGCAGCCACAGTTTCCAGAGCGGGCCGAAGGCGGGCGCGTGCCGCTCCAGGAAGACGGCGCGGTAGCCGCGCACCAGCACCAGAATCGGATTCTTGGAAAGCAGCGGTGCGGCGCCTGGGGGCCAGGAAGCTTCGGGATAGCAGATCGGCGTGATGAAAAACCAGATGGTGAGCAGGAAGCCCAGGAACTGGCCGAGATCGCGCACAAACACTCCCAGCGCGGCCAGAAACCAGGCCACCCCCGCGGTGAACAGCACTTGCGGCAGCACCAGCACGGGCAGCCAGAGCACCGTCGCGGGGATGCTGTGCCGCACCGCCAGCAGGAACAGCGCGTAGAGAATCACGGCGAAGAATTCGCTGACCAGGCCCGCGGCCACCAGGTTCACCGGCAATGTCTCCACCGCGAACACCAGCTTCTTCACGAAATTGCGGTGCTCCAGCATCACCGTGGGCGCGCGCCCGGCGGCTTCGCTGAAGGCCAGCCAGGGCAACATGCCGGAGAGGTAGTAGAGGGCGAATCCGGCGCGGCTGGGGTCGCCCGGGAACTTGGTGCGCAGCACCATGGCGAAGACGAAAAAATAGGTCAGCATCAATAACAGCGGGCTGAGGACGGTCCAAAGCGACCCGCCGAACGAGCCGCGGTACCGGCCCAGGATGTCGCGCCGCACCATCACGCGAATGAGGCTGCGGTTGCGCCAGATAGTAAGTACGGGGTAAGTGACGGCGCGGCCCAGCGCGCGCAGCCGCTGCCGGCGGTGCAAGGTGGCGAGCGTGGCCACGGAAACCCGCTCGAGGCGCGTGCAGCCTTCCTCCACCACCGCTTCGGCCAGTACGAACGGCCAGCCCCGCTCATAATACCAGCAGACCCCGTCGCGCATGGGCGAGAGCAGCACCTGGTAGCGGCCGTCTTCGGGCGGCACTTCGATCTCGAACTCGGCGTGGAAGGTCTCGCCGGGCTTCACCTCGCCGGCCGGCGCCACGCGAGGGCCATCCACAATCAGCGTGCCCGTGGCGGCATCGAAGAGGTGATAGCCGATGGCAAATCCCTCCGCCGCGCGCCAGGTCTCCTGGGATTGGTTGCGCACCTCGATTTCGGCGCGGGCCCGGCGCGACGCCGGATCGAGGGTCACGCGCGGGTTCGGATAGGCTGCGCTCATGAGTACAGCCACGCCGGGTAGCGGTCTTTGACGGCGCCGGTCTTACGCCCCAGCGCGTAGATGCCGTCGCCGCGCAGATCGGTTTCCAGCTTGTAGCGGAGGAGCAGGTGCAGCACCCAGCCGAATTCCGGATGCGGAAGGTCGCGGAATTCGCCGGTCTCCAGTCGCGCTACTTCGAAACCGGCATTTTCGAGGAGCTGATGAATTTCGCGGGGCGTGTATTCGCGATTGTGGCGCGCATCCACTTCGCCGGAATCGGAGGGGCGAATGTAGGCGTGGAAGAAGCCAGGATGGTAGCCTTGCAGGATCGCGGAAATGCCGCGCAGCGCGGCGACATTGGGAGTGGTCAGCAACAGGTGGCCGCCGGGCTTCAGAATGCGGTTCACCTCGCACATCAGATGCATGGGGTCGGCCAAAAGGTGCTCCAGGAGTTCGCAGCAGAGCACCGTGGAGAACCAGGCGTCGGGATACGGGAAGCGGTCGCGCTCGGCATCGAAGTGGTCGATTTCGCAGACGAAAGTTTCGCCCTCGGTGGAGGTGACCTCGCGGTGATCGACGCGCCCGAGTTGGCCATAGTAACAGCCGCGCACCTCGCCATAGCCGAGTTTGCTGCGCAGAGCGGGGGTCGTTTGCAGGTAAGCGCCCATTTCCAGGATGCGGTCGCCAGGGCCGCCGGGCGGAACCATTTCGAGGGTCTTCACGAGCCGCGTCTGGTGGGTTTCGAGATAGCTGCCCGAAGCGGCGTTGGCGGCCCAGGTCTGCAAGTAGGGAAGGAGGGGATCGGCGTTTTCTGTGGGGCAGGCGGGCCCAGAGGGCGCCCCGCCTGCCAACCGCACTTCCCCCTCGGGTTGACAGACGGGGTGCCCTCCGGGCCCGTCTGTCCCACTCTCCCCCGGCCATTCCCGTCCGGCCACGACGGCTTCCAGAAAGCCCGCATATCGGCGCGCCACCGATGCCCAGTTGCACTCCCGCGCCACGTAATCCCGGGCGCGGGCGCCCAGCGACTGGCACACCTCCGGACGCGAAACCAGCAGGTTGAGATATTCGAAAATCAAATCCTCTTCGCCAGCGCCGGCCGGCACTTTGAGGCACACATCGTCGGGGAACTCCTGGAACGAGCCGATCTCGGATACGAGCACGGCCTTGCCGAGGCCCAGCGACCGCAGCAGGGTGCCGGAGCTTTCGCCCACCGTGGGGTAGCGCAGGTTGAGCACGATGTCGCAAGCGGCCAGGTATCCGACGAAATCCTCAATGGGCGCGAAGCCCAGCACGCGCACGCTGGCGGAAAGGCCCATGGAGCGGACCATCGGCTCGATGGGAAACTCGGGGTGCGGCTCGCCCACCAGGATCATCTTCACATTGGGGGCCAGGCGCAGCAGGCGGCGGAACGCGCGCAGCGATTCCGCGATGCGCTTGTAGGGTTTCAGAAAACCGAAGATGCCGATGAGCGGCGTGATCTCGTCGAGGCCCAGCTTGTGGCGGAAGGCCTGCCGATCGGCATGTGGAATCCAGGCGCCGTGCGGGATGACGGCGGCCGGACCGGTGAAGCCGGCGGCACGCAGCTCGCCCTCCATGAAGCGGCTGTGCACCACGGCGCCGCGCGCGGATTCCAGCAGGCGGCGGGTCATCGGCACGCCCTCGTAATCGGGACCCACTTCCAGACGCCGCACCCGTTCGGCGAAGGCCAGCGCCTCGGGACCGCCCTGGTATTCGCATTCGCGCAGGTAGGCGTCCCAATCGCCACGCTTGATGGTGAGGCCGGCGATCAGGTGATGCAGGTTAGATTCGTGCATCACCACCACGCCGGAGTGGCGCAAGGCGGTCTCGTAGACGAATTCGTGATACGGGTTGTTGCCCACGTGGTAGAGCACGATATCGAAGCGGGCGGGATCGAAGGGCTGGTCCGCACAGGAGAAAACTTCGAGGTCCACCAGCGGGCCGAGCGACTCAATCAGCGCTTCGGAATAATCGGCGATCCCGCTGCGCGCCGGGGGCAGCGGCGAAAAAAAAGCCACGCGCATTCAGCGCACCAGATCCCGCATTCAGCGTACCAACTCCAGCATTTCAGCGCACCAGCTCCCGCATTCAGCGCACCAACTCCAGAGCGATGGTCCCCAGATTCAGCGGGATGCGGACGGAGAGCGGGGTGCGCTGCGGATCGCGGGCGAAATAGATCTCGAAGTGGAAATTCGACTGCGGGCCTTTGACGGAAACCACCACGTGGTCGGTGATGGCGAGTTTTTTGCCCGTGCCGGGCGAGGTGAGGTCCTGCTCGCCGGTATATTCCAGGCTCACCGAATAGGCCGAACCGAAATACACCTGCTGGTTGGGCGCCATGCGGCCCTGGCCCATTTCGCGGCGGGCGAGGTAGACGAAGGCCAGGGCGTCGCGGGCGCAGGAGGAAATATCGAAATCGGTCTTGCCGCCGCCCTCCGGAAGAACCGTGGTGCGCCGCGCGGTGCGCTGCTGTTGGTCGAAGGCGAGTTTATCGAGGGTGTGTTTGGCGCCGTGGGAGAGATCGCGCTCGAACTCGGTGGAACAGAGGTCGTTGCCGGCCACCGTGGAGCGGTACTTATCGGCGATGGCGAAGCCGGGAACTCCCGCGTCGAGCGAAGCCGCGAAGTTCCAGCCCTTGGAAGTACGGTGCGCGGAGAGGGTGGCGTCGCCGAGGCTCAGCCCGCTGGGCCAGTTGATGGAATAGTGCAGCGACTCGTCGTCGGAAAATGGGAAGCCCGTCTGAGCGCGAAGGGGGTAAGCGGACAGGGACAGCGCGGCGAGCGCCGAGACGAATCTCGGCGCGGCAGAGATGAGTCTCTGCGCCACATGGGCAGCATCGTGGCGCAGGCTCTTAGCCTGCCGCGCCCATACTCGTGTGGGCGCTTTTCTGTCGCGCTGGTAGCTCATCGATGCACGGTGGTCCTGGAACGAACCTGCGGGCGGGCGGCGGTGTCGCGCTCCGCCACATCGTAGAAAACTTCCAGTGTCCGCTCGGCGGTCTTCTGCCAACTGAAGTGGGCGGCGCGCTGCAACCCCAGCCGCTCCATGCGGGCGCGCAGCTCGGAGTCCAGCAGAAGGTCGGCCAGGGCGCGCACGATCTGATCGGTGTCATAAGGATCGAAGAGGATCGCGGCACCATCCACCACTTCCGGAAGCGCCGATGTATTGGAACATACCACCGCGCGGCCGCACGCCATGGCCTCCAGCGCGGGCAGTCCGAAACCTTCGTAAAAAGATGGAAAAACGAACAGATCGCAGGCGTTGTAGAGGTGCAGCAAGTCGGGATCGGAAACAAAGCCGATAAATTGGATGCGCTCGGCCACGCCCGACTCGCGGGCGGCTTCGCACACCCGGTCGGCAAACCAGGTGCCTTTACCGGCCAGCACGAGGTTGTGTTTGAGCTGCGGATACGCGCGCACCAGGCGGGCGAATGCACGGATCAAACCGATCTGGTTCTTGCGCGGTTGCAGGTCCCCCACCGAGAGAAGAAACGGCGCGCGAATCTCGAAGCGCTCGCGCACGGTGGCGGCGGCGGTGTCGCGCGAAATGGGGCGGAACTGAGAAGCCGCCGCGTTGGGCACCACCACCACCTTGTCCTCCTCCAGATCGCCATACACCTTGAGGATGGAGGCGCGCGAAAACTCGCTGCCCGTGAGCACGCGGGCGGCCCGCTGCACCGTGCGGCGCACGGTCCACTGCAACTGGAGCGCGCGGTCGCGCTTGAAGTATTCGGGGTGTTCGAGGAAGCTGACGTCGTGAACGCTGACCACTACCGGCACGTTGCAGCCAACCGGCGCGGTGTACTGCACGTGCAACAGGTCCGGACGGTCCTGCCGGACCTTGAGGGCCAATTGCAGGCCGAGGCGCAGAAACGGGTTGGGCGAGATCCGGCGCGTGCGGATGGAAGCGGGAAGATACGACGGCGCTTCCTCAGCGGAAATGTATGCCACGAACTCGCAATCCCGGCTCTGGGCGGCGAATGCGTTAAGGAGGCTGCGCACATAGACCTCATTGCCAGTGAGGTGGCGGCCGATGGCATGGGCATCAACGGCAAAGCGCATTAACGTGTACTAGTATAGCGGACGTACACCAATCAGAGTGGTGTCAAAGGTCCAACATTCTCCAAACACTTTCCCATGTAAATTGTTGTTCCACCAACATCCTGCCACGGGAGCCAAGGGCCTGGCGGAGGTCCGGTGAGCCAAGCAGGCGGGAGACCGCGGCGGCGAAGGCCGGGCCGGTGTCAGCCAGCAGAATGGTGTCGCCATCGCGTACTGGAAGGCCTTCCGCGCCCAGGCTGGTAGAGACTACGGGCAATCCGGCGGCCCAAGCCTCGATGATTTTGAACCGCGTTCCGCTCCCGGAGAGCAGCGGCACAACGGCCACGCGAGCGCGCGCCAGCTCCCGGACGGCGTCTTCCACCGGGCCGGTCACCTGGATGCGCGGATCGCCGGACGTGAGGTTTCTCACAGCACCAGGGTTTTTTCCGATCAGCCGCCACACCAGATTCGGCCAACGGCTGCGAAGCTGCGGCCACACCTCGCGCCGAAAAAAGCGCACGGCCGACAGATTGGGATGGTATTCGAGATTGCCCGAGAATGCCACGGCATCCGGTTCCCCGGGATCGGCACAGGGCGGCAGCGGCGTGGCCGGAATGGCATTGGGATACACCGAGACGCGCGCCGACGGAGCGATGGCGCGGGCCCGCGCGGCGTCGTTCTCCGAGGCCGTCAGGACCCGCGAGTAGCGCGGCAGCCAGTGGCGTTCCAGATCCAGCGAGGCCTGGCGGAAGAGGCGGTGGGCGAATCCCGCCGGTCCGCCCTCGGCGCCCGCGCAACTGCGGTGCAGTTCGGATTCGATGTTGTGCAGGTTGAGGACGGTCCGGCCGCAGAGGGGCGCGAGTTGGTCCCAGTAAGGCGCGCACCAGAAGTGCTCGACCACGCCGATGTCGTAGCGGCGGCCCTCAAGCTGGTGGGCGATGGCGCCAGCGAAGCCCGAGAAGCGATCCACCAGCGGCGGCGAGCGGCGCGCCATGCGGGCGGCGTTGCGCAGCGTCCGCGCCGCCAGGCCGCGGCGGTGGGGCGGCAGATCAAGCACCAAGATGCGGCGAACCAGGCCGGGCGGCAGGAACCCGGCGGGATCGGGCGCACCAGGCTGGCGGAAAACCAGCAGATCCACGGAATGCGTTTGCGCCAGATAATGCAGCAGCGAGGCGGTGCGCAAGGCGCCACCGCCGGCCAGCGGATAGGGCGCTTCGGGAGCCAGCACCAGGGCGGAGCGCGGGGGGTCAGGCATTTCTGCGCACCATGTGGTCCTGGCTCTTCACTTTCCAGACTCCCTTAGCCAAGTTTGCCCGGGCAGCCAATCCGGGCTGCCGCTGGGCCCAGAGGGCACACCAGAGGGCACACCCAGCCGGCGCTTGCCGAGCCCGGAGACCCTCGCACGGTCTGAAACAGCCGCCTGGGGCGCCTCCTGGTGTGCCCTCTGGGCCCAGCCGAGGGCGGGGCCGCCGGCCTCACGATTTGTGAAGCCTGTTGCGGTGAGCAAAGTGAGCGGCGTTGGGATCCCAGCCTGCCGGGCCAAGGGGCACCCCAGCGGGTATCCCCCACTCTTGGGGACGCTCGGCGGACGCACCGCGCCGAGATGTGCGGGTCAGGCGGCAAAGCGCCTCCGGGCCTCTTCGTAAACTTCGTGCGTGAGCCTGGCGGTGCGTTCCCAGGAGAATTCGCGCGCGCGGCGAAGCGACATGACGCGGGCTTCCGCCACTGCCTCGGGGCACTCCACGGCCAGGCGCATGGCCTCGGCAAACTGCCGGCTGCCAGAGGCGAAAATGGCCGCGTTGCCCGCGACTTCGGCGACGGCGCGCGTGGCAATCACGCAGGCGCCGCATTGCATGGCTTCGAGCACCGGCAGGCCGAAGCCTTCGTAATGCGAAGTGTAGACCAACGCCAGTGCGCCGGAATATAGCGCGGGAAGCGCATCGTCGGGAACCTCGCTCAGCAAATGCAGGCCAGCCGCGGGTTCGAGCGGCGGGAAATCGGCGCGGCGGCGGCCGGCAATCACCAGATCGACCGCGTGGCGGCGGCGCACCTCGCGCCAGGCCTCCACCAGCATGGGTAGGTTCTTGCGCGGCTCCAGCGTGCCGACGGAAAGGAAGTAGGGGGCGGCGGTGGGCCGCGGACTGTGGGCCACCGGCCGCATCCACGAGGGCGCGGCTTCCGGGATGGCGACGACGAGGCTGGGATCGAGGCGGAAGCACTCGATGGCCGCGGCGCGCACGAGTTCAGTGGGGGTGACGATCATGGTGGCCAGTCCCAGTTTCAGTAACACGGGAGTACGCCGTTGGACGCGTTTGGCGGCGTGGTGCCAGTGCGGATCCATCCAGGGAGAGAGATCGTGGAGGGTGAGGACGCTGGGCCGTTGGTAGAGGTAGGGGACGGCGAAATCGGGGCCGTGCACCAGGTCCACGCCCAGACGGCGCAATTCGCGCGATAGGCCGAAGAGCCACCAGCGGCGCTCCAGGACATTGCGCGGGCCGCCGCCGCGGCGCAGGTTGACCGGCGCGGATTCGGGCATCGGGAAGGGCCGATCGGAGACCAGGAAATATTCATCCTCGGGGAAGCCTCGCGCCAGAGCCAGGCTGAGTTCGGAAGTGTAGCGCTGCAATCCGCCGCTCGAAAGGGTCAGGGAGACGGCCTCGATGGCCACCCGGAGACTCACTTGATGCGCTCCGCGGCCCACCACTCCCTGACGGGGTGCCCGCTGGGCCCGGCTCTGAACAGCGTCGCTACCGAACCGGTGGAGACTGCCCATGGGCCTGCGGCCCACCGGAGTTGAAGGGTGGGGCAGGCGGGCCCAAGGGGCGCCCCCCTGCCCAGGTCCGCCGACGGCAGGGGG
>JBKQPR010000046.1:0-29324 GCA_052144935.1 Bryobacteraceae bacterium | reverse complement strand
TCGTCCGGTGCTCAGACTCCGACCTTCACCGATGATAGAAAGCCTCGCCGAAACGATACTCGCCAGGGCTGCCAGATTGAAGCCCCTTCAGCCGTGAAACCGCGTTTTCACGCCGGATCCAAGTAATGACGAAGGAGGCCGCCGTGACCATCACGCTGCCTGGAACCGCGGGAAGCCCGTCTTCTTGCCGTGGCTCAGGCCAGGGGGCTACCGCCCAAATGCGATTGTTCGCGAGGCTCTCGAATCGCTACGTCTATGGCCTGCCTAACCGAGTTGAAACCGAGAAGGAGCCGGGCACCGACATATGACGCCTCAGAATGGGCAGAGCACCGCAAAGATCCGTCTCAGAAGGGGTAGAGTATGACTCACTCACGGAACCCGTGCCAATCGCGGGTTTGGCGTGTGTCGAATGGCCGGGTCAAAATGGGCGGAACACGGCCAGCCACAGCTCCTAGCGTTCCCCGGCGCCTGCGCCTACAGCGGTTCCCCCAATTCATAAGTTGCCCCACACCCATCGGTACATGATCAGCGAGAATGGCCGTCTGATTCTCAAGGCCATCCTCTCTGCCCATCGCGCCACCATCCGCCAGCTCATGGCCCCTGCCGCTTGAACAGAAATCTTCTCAGGCAGAGAAGAAATGGAGGTGCTGTAATACGATTTGTGCAGAGTGGTGACTGGGACGCAAAGTAAGTGACATTGCCCTCTGATCCCGTCTGCCATCCAGCGTCCGCGGTGCCCGCTCAGGCGGGAGGGACTTCGACGGTCAACGCCCTCTTCGCCTGGCGGCCTCGCTTACCCGTGACGGTCAGGACGTAGGTGGTGGTCTGGCGGGGTGCTACGTAAAATTGCCCGAGCGGGGAGCCGTGCAGGGCAGGGAAGACGGGCGGGTCGATCTCCACCAATTGCCCGTTCTCCTGGCCGAATTCCAGCCGGAAGATATGCCGTCCGTCTTCGAAGCGCGGCTTCCCGGCGCGGAAATAGGTAATGCGCGGGAGATCCGCGGGATCGGGCTTGACCTGGATCTCGAACGACGAAGAGAGGGCCAGGCCGCCGGCGCTTTCGGCGGTGAGCGTGTAACGCGTGTCGCGCTCCGGAGCGGCTTCGATGCAGCGGCTCAGGGAAGGAGTGAGGACCGCGATCGGCGGGTCCATGCGCACCGCGCGTGCGTTCAGCACGCCGTAACAGATGACCGTCCGCTGGCCTTCCACAAGGACGCCATCGCGCGCATAGAATTGCAGGATTTTCAAGCTCGACCCGCCGTAGGCACGCTGGAAATCGGGCTCCCGGCCATCGGCGGCCGAAGTTGGAACCCGTTGCTTCCAACGCTCATCGGCCTGGTCGCGGGCCATGAAGGTCCAGCCCACGTAGACCCCCGCGGCGGCGAGCGCCAGAGGCATCCCTCGACGGACTGCGGACCAGAGACCCATCCGTTTGCTGCCTATAAGACTCCCGCGCGCGCGGAATTGTTTCGCCTGGCGAAGGTGGTAACCTCGAAAAATGTCGCCTTCGCTCAACGCCGCGCGCACGCGGTTTCGCAGCCGCCGCACGCTGAATTTCACCGAATCGGTGATCCGCGAGATGACCCGGCTGGCCCTGGTCCATGGGGCCACCAACCTGGCGCAGGGCTTTCCGGACTTTCCCGCGCCCCAAATCTTGAAGGATGCCGCGGCGGAGGCCATCGCGGCCGATATCAACCAGTACGCCATCACTTGGGGGGCCAAGCCGCTGCGCGACGCCATCGTGGCCAAGTATCACCGCTGGTACGGGCTGGAGTTCGACCCGGAACGCGAGGTGACGGTCTGCTGCGGGGCCACCGAGGGGATGATCGCGACCCTCCTGGCGGTGGTCAATCCGGGCGACGAAGTGGTGCTGTTCGAGCCGTTTTACGAGAACTACAACCCCGATACACAGCTTTGCGGGGCCGAAGCGCGCTACGTCCGCCTGCACGCGCCCCACTGGAACTTCGACCGCGACGAGCTGCGCCGCGCCTTCACCCCGCGCACCAAGGCCATCATTCTTAACACCCCCAACAATCCCACCGGGAAGGTCTTTTCCAGGGACGAGTTGCAGTTCATTGCCGGGCTGTGCCAGGAATTCGACGCGCTGACCATTGCGGACGAGATCTACGAGCACATTGTCTACGACGGGGTGGAACATGTGCCGATCCTGTCGCTGCCCGGGATGCGCGAGCGGGCCGTGCTGGTGAACAGCATGAGCAAGACCTATGCGGTGACCGGCTGGCGCGTGGGATGGGTGCTGGCGGCCCCCGATCTAACCGATTCCATTCGCAAAGTCCACGACTTTCTCACTGTGGGAGCCGCCACTCCTCTGCAACAGGCGGGGATCACGGCGCTGGGTCTGCCGAACGAGTACTATAAGAATTTGGCCGTCGAATATAAGAATCGGCGGGACCATCTCTTATCCAGCCTGGAGAGTGCGGGTCTGCAGCCGCTGGCGCCCGCGGGAGCATATTATGTCATGGCTGGGATCTCCGGGCTGGGATTCGCCAACGATCTCGAAATAGTTCGTCATCTAATTGAAAAACTTGGAGTTGCTTGTGTTCCAGGTTCGAGCTTTTACGCACATTCCGGGGGTGGTGAGCAATATGTGCGCTTTTGTTTTTGCAAAAAATATGAGACTCTGGAGAAAGCCCGGTACAAATTGAGAGACCTGAATTTGTAGAGCCGTACGATTATTGGTACCGGTCGCGGGAAGTTCCCGATGCTTCCACAGTTTCTTTTGCCCGAAACAACCGTTCGTGAAGCCGGCACAGGGCCTGAAATCAGCCTTGGCGATCAGCAGGGGGGGATCGTGATTCTGACCCTTGGCATCACGCGCATAATCGAACAGGAAAGCCTCGACGTTTCAATCTGGGGGTCGGCCGACGGGTCGGATTGGGGCGCAAAACCGGTAACCAGTTTCCCGCAGAAGTTTTATTGCGGCACCTACCAGCTCCTGGTGGATCTTTCCAAACATCCGGATGTGAAACACTTACGGACGAAATGGGCGGTCAACCGCTGGGGCAAGGGAGAACTCAAGCCGCTCTTTACGCTGTATGTCTTTGTGCAGGCGATGGACCGGCAACTGGCCGCCGTGGGCGCCTGAAGCGGTCCTCACCCGCGCGCCTCTTTGTACATGCTCAACAGCAGGATCATCGGTGTGCGCGCCATCACAGCATGGGGCAATTGCGGGGGCATGTGGACGAACGCGCCCGCCTGAACCTCCCGGACATCCTCGCCCAGCGTGACCGTGGCTTCTCCCGCCAGGAAATGTAGGGCCGCCGCCATGGGTGCGGTGTGGGCGGAGAGTTCCTGGCCCGCCGCGAACGCGAAAATCACCACTTTGACATGGTCGTCGTTGTAAAGCGTTCGGCTAAGAATTCCGTTTTCGGGCGTTACGGCTTCCGCCAGCAGGTCGGGGAAGAAAGTGTACGAGGCGCTCATGCAACCAGTGTGCGCCTCATTCGGCCGGTTTCAAGTGACCGGAGTCACGCGGCGGGCAGATCAACGTTTGAGCGCCTGGAGCGCGTTCACGCCCACGGGCAGAGTGCGCGAGGCCAATTCCAGATGGAGAATCGCCTCGGCCCTGTTACTGGCATGCTCGGCCAGGATGCAGCCAAGCACGTAATCGATTTGGAGAGCGTGGCGGGCCCATTGGACGGCCTTGCTGGTTTGGCCGAGTTGGGCCAGCACCAGCGCCAGGTTCGACTGCTGCATGGCGCTCGATGGATCGAGAGCGACGGCCCGTTGGAACTCGGCGGCGGCTCGCGCCGGCGGGCCCAGGCGCACGTATGGCACGCCCAGATTTCCATACGCCTCGGCCTATTGGGGATCCATCGCGACGGCCTTTTCCAGTTGCGCCGCGGCGCCGCGGTAGTCCCCGGATTCCGATAACTTCTGGGCCTTCAGCGCGCCACGCACGCGGGTTGGGATTGTGGCGCAGTTGGGACATCGAGACGGACCCTTCCGGGCGCCCGGCGGCGGGATCTTCGGGCAACTGCACCTTGAGTTGGACGTTGACGGGAAGAATGTGGACCGGTTTCCCTGGTAATCTCGTTGCCGCTTCGTCCGCCACCACCAGCGTATAACTTCCCTGGGCCAGGTGCAGAAGCGGAAATCGCCGTTGGCGCTCACGGAAGCGTGTTCCGCGCTCCCTTGGCCGGACGTTTCCAAGCGCACCAGCAGATGGCTGAAGTCCGCCGGTTTCTGCGTGGAAAGCTCTCCTTCCAAAGACCCCGATTGGGCCAGACAGCTCGACGCCAGCAAACATAAATACAGCCCGGCTCTCATAGATGAAAATCCTCCGTATGGAAATCGATTGAGTTGGCGATCGGGCCGGACTGGGCCAGTGAATAACGATCCGGGACGTGGATCTGCGATTCGCGGGGCCATCGGTGGAAGCGCCGCTGACAACTCCAGCTTATCCCATGTCCCATGGGCGGCGATTGAGGCCAATCGAAAACCTCTATCGTGGCAATGAGGTTACGATTCCGGAAACGCTTAACGCGGAGACGCGGAGGTGGGGCAGGCGATTCGCCTGCCAGGGAGGACAAAGGCAGGCGAATCGCCTGCCCCACCTCCGCGTCATTTGCTATCTTGGAATTACCCGCTGGGATCCATATGATCAGCCGCCAGGAAGCCCTCGACCTGTTCCAATCCGACGACCTCATCGGCATCGGCATGGAGGCCGACGCCATCCGCCGTAAATGGCATCCGGAAGGGATCGTCTCCTACATCATCGACCGGAACATCAACTACACCAACTTCTGCACCGAGTACTGCAGCTTCTGCGCCTTCTACCGCCCCATGGGCCACGCGGAAGGGTACGTCCTGCCGAACGAGACCATCTACGCCAAAATCCAGGAGACCATCGAGCTGGGCGGCACCGGCGTGCTTATGCAGGGCGGCCTGCATCCGGACCTTAAGATCGAATGGTACGAAGATCTCTTCCGCGGCATCAAGCAGCGCTTCGCCATCCACCTGCACTGCCTGTCGGCGCCGGAGGTGACCAACATCGCGCAGGTGAGCGGACTCTCGCTGCGCGAAACCATCCGGCGGCTGCGCGATTCGGGCCTGGATTCCATCCCCGGCGGCGGCGCGGAGATTCTGGACGATGCCGTGCGGCACCGCATCAGCCGCCTGAAGTGTTCGACCGATGAGTGGACCGACGTACACCGCACGGCCCACCAGCTCGGCATGCGCACCACCGCGACCATGATGTTCGGCTGCGGCGAAACCCTGGAGCAGCGCATGAACCATCTGGAGCTGGTGCGCAACCTGCAATCGGAGACCGGCGGCTTCACGGCCTTCATCCCGTGGACCTTTCAGCGCGAGAACACCTCGCTGGGCCGCTTTGTGAAGGAAGAGGCGACCGCTGTGGAATACCTGCAAACGCTCGCGATTTCGCGCATCTACCTGGATAATTTCGAGAATGTGCAATCGTCGTGGGTGACCCAGGGACTGAAGACCTGCCAGTTGGGCCTGCGCTTCGGCGGCAACGACGTCGGCAGCATCATGATCGAGGAGAACGTGGTCTCGGCTGCCGGCGCGCATCACAGGGCTAGCGAAGAGGAGCTGCGGCGGATGATCCGCGACGCGGGGTTTGTGCCGAAGCAGCGGGATACGCTGTACCGGACGTATTTTTTGAACTGAGGCGGCACACCCTTACTGAATCGCGACAGTTACCCCAGCCTGAGTGGCGACTCCGCCGATCACAACCGCGACGGGTTGCGATCCGGCCGAAAGACCATTCGGCACCACGCCCGGCCAAATTCACGTTTCAGTGGCAGCGCGAGATGAACGATAAGTTCGACGAAAAGTTTAAAGTCCTGGCGGATCTGGATCTCGGCGGTAAGGTAGTCGTGGACAAGGATACTCGATAGCCGCCGAATGCGGCGTGCGCCAGCGCGTCGAAGCGCCCGCTACTATCGAATTCGGGCAATCCCGATTCCGTAGAAGAATTGACGCCGATCTTGACGCGGAGACACTGAGACGCGGAGGAAGATGCGGAGAACACAATCTTGAGCCCTCTCCGCGTTGTTCTCCGTGTCTCTGCGTCCCCGCGTCGACTTTGTTCCGCGGGGTATGATTGTGTTCGTGGCCCTGGCTCGCCGCCCCTGGTTCTGGCTACTGATTTTCTTGCCGCTGCTGCTATGGAGCCGCTGGCCCCTGATGCCGGGGCAGTTGTTTACCTTCGACGACGTCAACCTGGCCTGGTCCCTCAACCGGTTCGATATTCGCATCAGCCAGCCGCACCCGCCCGGATACCCTCTCTTCGTGCTCCAAATGCGGGTCCTGTGGTGGCTGCGATTCCGCCACGTCGAGCACCTGCTGTTCGCGCTGGCACTGGCCGGCAGCCTGGCGGCCCTGCTGCTGGTGGCCTGGTGGGGGAATCGGACTTTAGGCGGCGATTCGGGCTTTTTCGCAGGCTGCCTGCTGGTGCTTCATCCGGTCTTCTGGCACGCCGGTGTAACTTCGGCTTTGCGAGTACAACTGGCGGTGATCTCGGTGGGGGTGGCGGCGGCCTGCTGGCAGGCCTGGCAGGGCGATGCCCGCTGGGTGCTGCGGAGCGCCATCCTGCTGGCCTTGGGCGCCGGCATCCGCCCCGAAACCGGACCGCTCCTGTTTCCGCTATGGGCGGCCAGCGCCTGGCGCGCTCCGGTCACCTCGAAGGAACGGCGCATCGCCCTCGCCGCGATGGCCGGCACGGTGCTGCTGTGGCTGCTGCCCGCCATGTTCGCTTCGGGCGGCCCGATCGACTATGTAAAGGCCTGCTTGAATTACATCTCCGACCAGGCTTCGGTCAGCTCGGGAATTTTCGGCGCCACCGAAAGCCGCTGGCAGACAACCTTCTGGCAGTTGATCCTGTGGATCTTCTGCGGCGTCCCCGCCCTGGCCTTGCCGGTGGTGCTGGCGTGGCGCCGCCGGGGCGGCTTTGGACTGGGATGGCTGCCCGCCACCTTCCTGGCCCTCTGGTTCCTGCCGGCATTCGGCTTCGCCGTGCTGGTCCACGTCGAGGATCCGGGACAGACGCTGGCCATGGCGCCGGTCGTGGCGCTGGCGGGCGGCTACCTCATCCACCGCGCCATCGAGAACACCACCACCTCGATTTCCCGCTGGCACACCGCCATCGCGATCGCGGCGGCCCTGGCGTTGGCCTGGGTTTTCGATCGCCACTTCAACGCGCCCAACCTGGTGACGTGGGTGCCCGTGGTCTTTCTGACAACCGGCATTCTGCTGAAATTCGCCCAAGCCAAGTACACCGGCTTTCCGCCGCGCGCGCAGATCGTGCTGGTGCTGTTGTTTCCCGTGGCCATCCAGGACCTTTCGTTGTTCAATCGCCGCGGCTGGTATTACCGTGGCGAGAGCACCACGGGCCTGCGCGCCACCGCGGAACACATCCTGGCGGATTTTGAAAGCGGCCTGGCGCTGACCTCGCGCGAGCACATTGAAACCACGCTGGCGCTCGACGACCACGTGCTGCAGCAGGTGCGGTGCCTGGCGGCCGAGCGGCCCGGTGAAGCGGTGGTGGTTTGGGAACACGGCCTCACGGCCTGGCGCAAGGCCGCCTACTATCTGCCCGGCCTGCCCATCGTGGTGCTCGATCGCAAGAAGATCCGCAGCGGCTCGCCGCCGGTGATCGACATCTGGAAAGGCGCGCGCCTGAAGTCGCACTTGCAGGGCGCGGCGCCGCTCCGTGTGGCGCTGCCCGAAGCCACGCTAGGCGGGGCGTTGCACCAAGCCGCACCCGGCGGGGCGCTGCACAAGGTCACGCGCATCGTGTGGATGCTCAACCCGGCCACCGATTTCTTCGCCCTGGTCCAGGAGAATTTCGCGCCGGTGGCCGCCGGGCCTGTCTGGTACAGCGATCTCACGGGCGAATCCGCCTTGCGCCGCCTGGGAGAATACGAGCTGACGTGGTAAGAAGAATCCCATGAAGACCACCAGCAAAAGCGACGCCACGCGCGCCCGCATCTTTCACGCGGCCATGGACCTTTTCCGGCGCCAGGGCTTCGACGCCACCACCATGCGGGAAATCGCCGCGGCGGCCGACGTGGCGGGCGGAGCGGCCTATTACTACTTCGACTCCAAGGACGCCATCGTGCTGGCCTTCTACGACCAGGCGCGCCAGGAAATGGAGCCTCTGCTCGAGCAGGCGCTGGCCACCGGCAAAGACCTGCGCCGCCGCCTGCTGGCGCTGCTCAACGTCAAGTTCGCATACTTCGCGCCCAACCGCAGCCTATTGGGGACGCTCTCCGCTTACACCAATCCGGAGCATCCGCTCTCGCCGTTCAGCGACGCGACGCGCGAGATCCGCGAAAAGGACATCGCCTTCTTCGAGCGCGCCCTAGAAGGCACCCGTGTGCGCATTCCCGACGATCTGAGGCCGCATCTTCCGCGCCTGCTGTGGATGTACCAGATGGGTCTGATTCTCTTCTGGATCTACGACCGCTCGCCCGAGCAGCGCCGCACTCAGGTGCTGGTGGAGAAGAGCCTGGTGCTGGTGGCGCGGCTGATCCGCTTGTCCTCGTTTCCGCTGTTGATCCCGCTGCGCCGCACCGTGGTGGAATTATTGAAGGCCGTTGCGGAGTAGAGCGGGACCCGGAATGGCGGAAAGAAGTCTGCTGCCAATGGTCCGGTGGGCCTGGCTCCGTAAACCCAAATCCTGCCGCACTCAGTCAAACCGCGCTGACGGTGACGGCGCATATCGGCGGTCTGCCGGCGACGGTGCTGTATGCGGGCAGCAGCGGGGGGATTGTTTCCGGCGTGATCCAAGTCAATCTCGCAGACGATCAAGATCCGGTCGCACAGACCGCGCAATTTGAGTTCCCGGAGCAGGAGGCCCGCCATGACCGTCCTGCCGGCCCCGGCGTCGTCTGCCAGTAGAAAACGTACCCTTGGAACCTTCAGCAGGTAGTCGTAGATTCGTTCTCCGACAGTTGGACCCTGCGAAACTGATGCGTCCTGCTACCAACCAGGCCGACGGACCACACCGCCGCACCCCCAGGGCGCACGGTCTCGACGAGCATCGGCTCGTTGAACAGCGGTCCGACAAGGAGTTGGCCTTCTTTCGGGATGGGAGGCGCGGCCATGGCAGAGGATCGGACCTTTCACTGTAATTCATTTCCTTCCCCTAGAGGGCATATATGCTGCACGCCCGATTCCGGGCGCAAATAGCAGCCTTGGCGATCTGCTCGGGGCTGCGCCAATCTTGAGAATTGCCCAAACTACGGAATCGGGATCGTCCGGTCGAAGATCACGTCCATGGTGGACCCGGGCCGCAGTTCGACCTCGCGGCCGCGAGTCAGTAGCACGATGGCCGTTCCCACCGCGGCGCCAGCGCCCGCGCCGATGCCCGCGCCGGTCCAACTGCGATCGGTGATGCCGCCAAGGGCCGCGCCCGCCCCGCCCAGAGTGCCAACGCGCGCGGCGTCCCTACCAACATCGCTGCCCTGCTGGATCTCGTGCTCCTTGTCGGGGTCCACGTGCTGGCCGGTGCCCTCGGAATCCACCGAGGCCGGGTGTGGTGCGATGCGGATTACCTGTCCGGAGGCCAGAGTCAGAGTTTCGATGCGGATGGCCAACTCCGCGCGTCCTTTTACCCGGCCGCTGCGGATGGA
The DNA here is from genome assembly GCA_052144935.1 of Bryobacteraceae bacterium. Lineage (GTDB taxonomy): Bacteria > Acidobacteriota > Terriglobia > Bryobacterales > Bryobacteraceae > JOPF133. Next base: position 19,704 of record JBKQPR010000046.1, on the reverse strand, counting down.
TTTTGTCACCACGCCCTGCACATAACTTTCGGCCGGCACCACGATCTGCCCATCGGCCACGATGGGGGTGGCCGTTTTCAGGTAGACGTAATCGCCATCGCGAGCCGTGCGGGTGCTGATGGAATTCACCATGCGGAGCAGCGCGTGGGCGCCCTGGGGAATCTCCGCGGCGGCGGCCGGAAGGGCGATCGATAAAAGAAGAACCGATAAGCGCATGAAGGTCTCCTTGCTCTTATGCTAACGCGCTGGCGTCCGGAGAGTTGCGGGGGCCGGACCCGAAACCGCTCGCGGTGTGCCCCTCGGAGCCCGGCGCCCTCTGGTCCCGGCTCGGCTTACCGCCGCGAAAACCGGCGCAGGCGGAAGATCTCGATGAACGAAATATACAGATTGACCACGCCCAGCCCACTGACGGCGCCCCGCACGTACATGTTGTCCCAATACGGCTGCCAGGCGGGAAACAGCCCGGAAAAGTAATTCGCGTCCCACCATTTCGTCCACGGAAACACCAGCAAGAAAATCCCGATTTCGAGGCAAAACGTGATGAACAGGATGGCCGACACCTTGTGATACCAGCCCGGCGGCGAAGGCGCCACGGGGGCCAACTCACGCGTGGAGTCCTCGATCGCCGGAGGCGTGCCGGAAGCGCTGGGTTCGGGCATCATGCGGCGCCTGCCGTGTCGAACAGCTCCATCTGCGGATTCGACGCGAGGGGAAAACGGGAGTGCGCCCGAACCGGCTCGAAGCTCAGCCGATGCAGCGGAGTGGGGCCGAAGCGTTCGAGTGCGAGCATGTGCTCGGGGGTGCAATATCCTTTGTGGGCGGCGAGGCCATATTCGGGAAAAATCCGGTCCCACACCCGCATGCACTCGTCGCGATGCACTTTGGCGACGATGGAGGCCGCCGCAATCGCATGGCAGCGCGCATCGCCCTTGATGAGCGGGCGCTGGGGCAGGGGAAGATCGATGGACACGGCGTCGATCAGCAGGAAATCGGGGGACGGATCGAGGCGCGCGACGGCCAGCCGCATGGCCAGCCGGGAGGCCTGGTAGATATTGATCCAGTCGATAGTGGCCGCGTCCACCGCCGCCACGGCCCAGGCCACGGCGCGCTCGCGGATGCGCCCGGCCAGCGTCTCGCGGCGTTCGGGTTCCAGAAGCTTGCTGTCGTTGAGGCCGCGAACCGGCCGCTCCGGCGAAAGGATCACCGCGGCCGCCATGACCGGGCCGAAGAGCGCTCCGCGGCCCACTTCATCCACGCCTGCGACACACACATAGCCGCGCGCGCGCAACTCACGCTCCAGGGTCGCTTCGCACCGTAATTTGCCACCCGCAGACTCGGGTCGCATGGAATGAAAGCCAGCGCGGCTATTCGCGTTCGCGGAGCCGGGCGGCCTTGCCCTTCAATCCGCGCAGGTAGTACAGTTTGGCGCGCCGCACGCGGCCCGTGCGGACCACGTCGATATGATCGATCACCTTGGCGTGGACGGGGAAAATGCGTTCCACTCCCTGGCCGAAGCTGACCTTGCGCACGGTGATGCTCTCGCCGAGCCCGGTATTATTGCGCGCGATTACAGTGCCTTCGAAAGCCTGCAGCCGTTCCTTGTCGCCTTCCTTGATCTTTACGTGGACCCGGATGGTGTCGCCGGGACGGAACACGGGGGTGTCGGTCCGCTTGTTCTTCTGAATAAACTTCGTCAACAACGCAGTCTGCATGAAATTTTACCTGAACTTCTATCTTATACGAAGAGGGGGGACCGCCGCTGCACGCTGTGGCACTCGCGGCACTCGGCGGCGCTTGGGAGGAGTCGGGGCCGCGCTACACTCCTACGAACGGTGCCGCTGGCACTCTGCGGCGCTGGGTCTGGGAGACTGCGAGGAACCGGAAGCCGGCGCCTCCCCGGGACGGCCCATCCGACCCCCGCCGGACCCGGCGGAACTGCGCGGGGCAGCGGAGTCTGCGGGGCGAAGCGGAGCCGCACCGCCCAGCGGCCTTTTTGCGGCCTTAAGACCGAGGGATCACTTTTCGCAGGGGACATGGAAACCGATGCGGGCCTTGCGCCGGGGCGGGTTCTTCAGGCGGAGAATCTCCTTCGTAAACTTCTTGTCCAAAGCCTGAACGTCTTTGATTACGATATCGAACAATGCAGCGTGATCCTTGGTGGTCGCTGCGAGTTGCTCGATTCTCTGGGCCAGGACTCGGTTTGTGGCCAGCACTTCCCGCAGTTTGACGAAAGCGCGGATGATGAGGATGTTCATTTGCACTGCGCGTTCACTGTTGAGCACGGAGGACAGCATGGCCACACCGTGCTCCGTGAAAGCGTAGGGGGTAGCGCGCCTGAGGCCGCCCCAACTTGAAATCACAATTTGTGATTTCAAGTTTGCATACTCCTCATCGGTGAGCTGAAACATGAAGTCCTCGGGGAAGCGACCGCGGTTACGTTTGACGGCTTGGATCAGGGCACGGGCCTCCACCTGGTAGAGTTCGGCCAGGTGAGGGCTGAGCATAACGCGCTGGCTGCGGATGACGAAGATTCTGCGTACAACCAACTCCACGGGAACGGGCAACTGCCCGGGCCGGCGAGATTTTTGCTCCATCTTGATTAAAGTGCGTGGTCGAGCTGAGAAATCTCTCCCACATGGGCCGGCCCGTGCGCCTTTGCGGGCCGGCGTCTCCCGCCCGGCGTCCCACGGGATTACAGGCCGTCCCAGAAGCGGACACGAGCCGCCGCTCGAAGCCGCTGAAAACACGGGATTTTCCAGGGGACCTAAACGTGCAACAATCCTCCGCGTGGTGTGCATGTCCGTGACCGAAACTTTGGATCCCCCAGTGGCGCAGTCGAAACCCTTTCGCGTGCTGATCTGCGACGACCAGCCCGATGTGCTGGAAGCTCTGCGCCTGCTGCTCAAAGGCCAGGGCTGGCAGGCCGTGGCGGTGGATTCTCCGGGGGCCCTCTATCACGCCATCCGCACGGAGATCTTCGACCTCATCCTGGTGGATCTGAACTACACCCGCGACACCACCTCCGGGGCCGAGGGCATCGATCTGCTGGCGACGCTGGAATCGCAGGGCAACACGACGCCGGTCATGGTGATGACGGCGTGGAGCAGTTTCGATCTCGCCGTCGAGGCCATGCGGCGCGGCGCCTGCGACTTCATCCAGAAACCGTGGGACAACGATCGCCTGGTGGCAGCCATCGGCAAGCAGGCCGAATCGGAGCTGCGGCGCAAGTCGGAGCTGGAGATCGCCGCCAATGTGCAGCAGAAGCTGTTTCCTCGCAAGCTGCGCAAGTTTCAGACGGTGGATTACGCCGGGCTGTGCCTGGCGGCCCGCGAGGTGGGCGGCGACTACTACGATTTCCTGGACATCGCCGAGCACGTCCTGGGCTTCGTGCTGGGCGATGTTTCGGGGAAGGGCGTGCCCGCGGCGTTGCTGATGGCCAATCTGCAGGCCTGCTTTCGCAACCAGGCGCCGGGCGCGCTGCTGCGGCCGGCCGATGCGCTCGTGGCGGTCAACCGCCACTTCTACGAATCCACCGCCGCCGAGCGCTTCGCCACACTGTTCTTCGGCATTTACGACGACCGCACGCGCCGCCTGCGTTACGTGAATTGCGGCCATGTGGCGCCGCTGCTGCTGCGCGCGGGCGGCCAGTTGGAGCGGCTAGAGCCCACCGCCACCATGCTGGGCGCGTTTCCGGTTTGGCACTCGGGAGAGCGCCAACTGACGCTGGAGCCGGGCGATACCCTGGTGGCCTATTCGGACGGCGTTACCGAGGCGGGCATCGACTCGGGGGAAGAGTTCGGTGAATTCGGCGAAGAGCGCCTGGCCGCAGTCTTGCGCGCGCACCACGGCGAACCGGCCGCCGCGTTGGCCCAGAGCATCGTGGATGCGGTGACCCGCTTTGGCGGTGTGAACCGCAGCGACGATGTGACGGTGGTGGCGTTGCGAGGAGTGTGACGACGTATTCAGTGTGCGGCGGCGGATCCGGCATCCATGAGCAGGCCGTCCAGCGCGGCGCGGTCGTATAGGCGGCCATCCGCCACCACGGCCCGGACGAGCCGTATGTTCTCCGCTTTCAACGGGTCGGCATCGAGCAGCAACAGGTCCGCCAGTTCGCCGCGGGTCTCGCTTCCGAGTTCGCTCGCCCGGCCGAAGAGCTGAGCGGCGCCAGTTCCGCGATGTGCAGCACCGCGGAAACCGCCAGGCCGGCCGAGACCATCAGATCGAGTTCATCGTGCAGGCCGAATCCCGGAAGGACGAAAGAGAACCCCGTATCCGTCCCGGCCAGCAGACGAACGCCGGCGCCGAACATCATCGCGGTTACCTCCATCGCCTTCTTTTGGATTGCGCGGTCCAGTGTCAGATTGAAGCGGTTCTTCCCGGGGTGCGGCAGCCAAAAGTCCGGCAAATAGCGTGCCAGGTTCGGGTCCTTGCGATTGTCCGGAAGGCTTGGATCATCCACGAATGCGGCGGATCGATATACCGACACGGTGGAGCAATGCCAAGTGCCGCAGCGAACGAATGTGGCGAACAGCCGAGTGGCGCGCGCCGCGTCGAATGAATCCAGCACGCGCTGGTCCGGAGGGAAGACCCACGACCGGCGAAGCCAAGCCGTGTTGCGTGAGCGGTCGAGGAGAACGCCGTCCTACTCGATGCTCCGCTGGCCGGCCGCGGCCGCTTCAGCCGCGGTGACCGAATCCGGCGTGTGCCCGACAAACGGATTTGGTTCCGCCTGCGCCTGCATTCGTCCGCAACGGCGCAGCCCGCCCAAGAGCGCGCCATCGACGGGTTGTACAGCAAGATCGCCGAACTCGAACGCCGTACGCCACCCGCGGCGTAGACTTTTCCCGTGCCGTAGAATTGAAGCATGGCTTCCCACCGCCAGCGCAGGCTCGTCGATGCCGGTTTGCGCGCTCCGGACTTCCGACTCGCTCGCCTCAACGGGGGCGAGACGTCGCTTGCGGAGATCGCCGCCAACGGTCCGGGGCTGCTGGTGTTCTTCAAGGTCACCTGTCCGGTGTGCCAGATGGCGCTGCCATTTCTGGAGCGGATCCATGCTGCCGGGGCGGCCAGCGGCTTGCCGGTCTACGGCATCTCGCAAAACGACGCCGAGGACACGCGCGAATTCATGCAGGAGTTCGGGGTGACCTTTCCGATGCTGCTGGACAGCGAGGACTCCGATTTCCCGGCCAGCAACGCGTATGGTATTTCCAGCGTGCCCACGATGTTCGTGGTGGGGCGCGATGGAAAGCTATCGCGCGTGCTGGAGGGCTGGCAGAAAGCGGAAGTCGAACGCCTCGGCGACCTGGCCGACGTGGCGATCTTCCGCGCCGGCGACAACGTCCCTGCATGGAAGGCCGGTTGAGGCTCTCGCAACTAGCCTCCCGTGCGGAGGATCTCGTGGCGTGGGGCGCGGAGGGGAAGAAGGAGACGAAATGACAGTCGAAGAAAAGATCGAGCGTTTGACCGACTTGGTGGGGTCACTGGGCAGCAGTGTGAAGGCCCTGACGGGCACCGTGGAGACTCTGGCGAGCACGACGGTGGCGCACGACCACCAGATCGAGGGCCTCATCCAGGTGGCCGAGAAACACGAACGCGCCTGGCAGGACCTTCAGCGCCAGTGGCAGGCCTATCTCAACACACTGCCCAGGCAGTGAGGCACGGGAGCGCGTAGCGTCGGCGGCAGTGCGTCCTGTCATCGTCATGCATTCTCCGTGGGTCGATTGGGTGCACAATGCAGTCCGATCCCCGACGCGGCGGGGCGCTCCAGCGGGCGCCCCGCCTTCACTCGCCAATCGCGAGCCACCGAACCCGGCATCCCCAGATGCGACAAACATCCCAACAGCTAATCTGAATAATCGCCGACCTGGTGGAAACGTCCTTGACCTCAATTCGAAGCCTGGACGAACGCCGGTTGATGCAGGCTGAGAAGGCAGCCGCTCGCCATGCCAACGCTGCAACGCTATTGGATAAGACCCCGCCCCCTCACTCCAGCAGCGCATTAAAAAACATCTTAAAGGTGAGATAGCTTTGGGCGCGGTATTGCGGGCGCATCCCGAACAGGATCACCCGCCCGCTGCCGATGGGGGCGTCGATCAGGGCGGCCTTGCCGGCGATGGTCTTTTCGCCCACCAGCCAGCCGGAAGCTAGCACGCCGGAATCGGGGTATCGAGCCACCACCGGCAGTTGCGTGTCCCAGGCGGGACTTTGCTCGCTCCAGATGGCGATCTCGGCCGGAATCCCGTAGGCCAGCGGACTGTGGGTGTCGATCTTGGCGTTCAGCAGCGAGCCGGGGGAATAGAATTCGCTGGAGCCGCTGGTGGGCCGGTCGCCGCCGTCTTCCATGCCCCTCCCCCCGCGCGGCGTTACGGTTTTGGCCTGTACGCCCAAATGCGCGATGGCGTACTCGCTGGCGTTGTTCAGGAACACCAGAGTGCCGCCGGCGTTAGCGAACGCCTTGAGCGCTTGTTCCCCCTTGGCGCCTAGGCCGCCCGAGTACTCTTCCGGCAGGTTGCGCATGCCGTTTTCGAGGCTGGCGGCGGACTGGTCGGGCACCACCACCACGTCGAAGTTCTGGCGTAGCCCGCCCGCCTGGATGTCCTTATTGTGTAAGGTGGTGTAGGCGAAACCGACCTGCTCAAACAGCCAGCGGGTCCAGCCTTCGTCCATGTTGGCGGTCCAGGATTGGTAGAGCGCCACGCGCGGCCGCTTCACTTCTTTCCAGCCTGCGCGCACGGCCAGCGAAAAGTCGCCCGAGGCTGGGTCGCGCCATACGGAGCGGCCGGCTGCCCAGGCTTTGTTGACGGCCACCCAGGAATCCGTGTCGGCGGCGGGCAGCAATGGGCCGGCAATCGGTGGGGCGGGTTCCCATACGCCCGAAAAGGGCACAGCTTGGTCTACCGCTTTGGAATCCACGCCCATCAGCAGCGGGAGGGTATTTGCGGTGACGTCGTAGGGGCGCTTGGGCGGACCGCCGGGATAGAGCCGGTCTTCGGGATATTTCTGGCGCTCCAGCAGCGCTTTGGCCCAGCCGCTGTAGGGCTGGTGCATGGGGATCACCCCGCTGCCATCCTCGCCCCGGCCGATCTCCACCTGGCCGAAGCGCAGGGTTTCCAGCATCTTGCGCGTGGCGCCGGGATCTCGCTGGTTGGCCGAAATCACGAAGCCCCAAGGCTCGGTGCGGTCCACCTGGCGCTGGCCCACTTTGTAGAAATTGCGCAGCAGCTCGTCGCGGTGCAGCGAAGCGTTGTAGAGCAAGGCATCCCAGGCGACCAACTGGTAGTCGATAATATCCCGCAGATGCCAGGTTCCGCCGAGCCACGGCTCAAGGTAATTCCAGGATCGCTCGCGCGGGTTGTACCCTAATGCTGTCTGTGCGATCTGGCTGGCAGTTAAAGTACTAGGTGAGGCGATTCGTGCGCTGGCCGACTCGGTCAGCAGGCGCAGCCCGGCGTGGAAAGCCTGGTAGTGGCGCGAGGGCGTCCAGAAATCGTAGACCCCGTGGATGGCGATACCGGTCTTGCCGGCGGCGGTCTCGGCAGAGGCCATGGCTGTCCCCATCATGTTCATTTCCTGCATCAGGATGGGGTCGATGTTGGGTTCGGTGGGGTCGAGCCACGGCGGCACAAACAGGCGCGCGGCGTTGGCACCCATCTGGTGGACGTCGTAGACGATCTCGGGATGCCAGACGTTGTGCAGCTTGGAAATGGTCAACCGGGTTTCGGGCTGCGAGAAGATGTACCAGTCGCGATTGTTATCGTGCCCTACGTACTTGTGATAGAGCCACGGCGGGTTGCTGCCCTCGTAGGGCGTACCGAGCATGCGGCGGTACCACTGGGTCACTATGTCCACGCCATCGGGGTTCAGAGAAGGTACCAGGATGAGGATGTCGTCGCGCAGAATGGCCCGGTTGTGGGGGGTGTCTTCGGTGAGCAGGCGGTAGGCGTACTCGACCGCAGTATGCGTGGAGGCGATCTCCGTGGCGTGAATCGAACACGTTAGCAAAACCACGGTTTTCCCCTGAGCAAAAAGGGGTTCCGCTTCAGCGGGAGTGGTCTTGCGTGGGTCCGCCAAACGGCCTTGCAAGGCGATGTAGCGGTCCAGATGGCGTTGCGTCTCCGGGTCGGCAATGGTGGCGGCGATGAACGGCCGGCCTTCGGCGGTCTTGCCTAGTTCCTCGACGCGGATGCGGTCGCTGGACTGGGCCAGCAGGTTGAAGTAGCCGACCACCTTTTCCCAATCGAGCACCGTGCGGTCGGCGCCGATGGGGTGGCCGAAGTAGCTCTGAGGCGTGGGAACGGCGGCGGACAGGGACACCGAAACCAGACATGCAAATAACGGCAAGAGGCGTTTTTTCATGGCAATAGCTCCAACATTCGATCGATTTCCGAAGGCCTGATGTAGAAATGGGGCGAGGTGCGGACCCAGCCCGCCCGGGCGGCTGTGGTGATCCGCTCAGCCCGCAGACGGCGTACAATCTCGATGGCATCGGTGCCGGGTTTCCGCAAGCTGACGATTCCCGCGCCGGTTTCGGGTGTCCGGGTTCCCATCAACTCGTAGCCCTTCGCCTGGGCGCCGCGGGCGATTTGGTCCCCCAAACTTTGCACAACCGGGGCGATTTCTCCGATTCCAACCTCAAGTAAAAATTCCAGCGATGCTGCCAAACCATAGCAGCCAATTGTATTTAGCGTTCCGCACTCGTAGCGGCCCGCATCCGGCCGCAGAGTCATATCGCGGGAGGCGTAATCGGCATACGCGGCCACGTTGGTCCAGCCGAATTCGATCGGCCGCACCAGGTCCTGCAAGGCCTGGGAAATGTAGAGGATGCCGCAACCTTCCGGACCCATCAGCCACTTATGCCCGTCGGCCGCCAGGGCATCCACATGGCAGGCCCGTACGTCGAGCGGAAACGCGCCCAGCCCTTGAATCGCATCTACCATAAAAATGCAGCGGTTACGATGGCAAATCTCACCAATCGCTGGAATCGAGGCGCGGTACCCGCTGAGGAACTGCACGAAGCTGATGGAGAGCAGGCGCGCGCCGCGGGCGGCCTGGTCGATGCGGTCGAGGGGATCTTCGACCGAGAGCCAAGTGACGGCCACGCCCTTTTGCTCCAGAAGCTTCCAAGGGTACAGGTTGGCCGGAAACTCTTCGCGGAAGGCCACCACGCGGTCGCCGGGGCGCCAGTCGATTCCCTCGGCCACGGCGCAGATGCCTTCCGAGGTGTTCTTCACCAGCGCGATTTCCGATCGATTCGCGCCGATCAACTGGGCGGCGGCCACCCGCACGCGCTCGTAGGCGGCCAGCCATTGGTCGTAGTGCAGGCTGCCGAAATTCAGGCAATCGTCGGCCAGCCACTTCATGGCCTCGGCGGCAGGCCGGCAGAGCGGGGAGACGGCGGCGTGGTTGAGATAGATCAGGCGCTCCCGGACCGGGAACTGGTGGGCGTAACACTCGGTAATTCCAGCAGCAATTCCCGCCCCCTGGGTACAACCCGTATTCTTTTCGAAGCTCATTCCCTCTACAATACGTTATTGAGGGCCTTGGGAGGCACGATGCGATCTCTTTCCGCAGCCATCCTGGCGCTGTCGTTGTCCGTGGTAACGGCCAGCGCCGCCGATGACAAGAAACCGAAGGACGACCCCAACCAGATCGGCAGCCGCGATGTGGGCAAGTGCCTGAACGTGTTCTCCATCGAAAAAGAGATCGCCCTGGGGAAGCAGTTGGCCGAGGAAGTCAAGCGCCAGGCCCGGCTGAAGGACGACCCGCTGATCTCCGAGTTCGTAAACCGCGTGGGCCAGAACCTGGCCCGGAACTCGGACGCCAAGGTGCCCTTCACGTTCCAGGTGATCGAGGATGAAGCCCCCAACGCCTTCGCGCTGCCCGGCGGATTCGTTTTCGTGAACACCGGCCTGCTGAAAATCGCCGACGAAGAGGACGAGTTTGCGGCGGCCCTGGCGCATGAGATCGCCCACGTGGCTGCGCGCCACCTGACCTGCCAGGCGACCAAGCAGCAGCTTCTCACGCTGCTGGCTTTACCGGCCGGCGCCGTGCTGGGAGGTTGGGGCGGCGTGCTGGCGCGCCAGGGGATGAACGTGGGAATGCCCGCGGCCTTCATGAAGTTCACGCGGGCCAACGAAGCCGAAGCCGACTACCTGGGAGTGCAATACATGTACGCGGCGGGCTACGACCCCAACGGGGCCATCAGCATCTTCGAGAAACTGGAATTGCTGCAGCGGCAGAAGCCGGGCGCGCTTTCGCGCATTTTCGCCTCCCACCCCATGGACTCCACGCGCATCGACAAGACCCAGGAGGAGATCCAGCGGATCCTGCCGTCGAAGCCCGAATATGTGTTGACCACTTCGGAATACCACGATATCCGCGAGCGCCTGATCACCTTGGACGACCGCCCGAAGAGCGACCAGCGCCCGACTCTGCGGCGCGCGGGACCGAGCCAACCTGGCGACGATCAGGATGGCGACCAGCGGCCGACCATCCGGCGGCGGGATTTGGTGGAGTAGCGGGGCAACAGGAAAAACCGCGGAGACACAGAGGCGCGGAGGAAAACGCGGAGAAAGCCAAAACAGTTCTACGCGACTGCGCAGCGGGAGTTACGCCGCTTGGGTTGGCGCTTTCTGGCCCGCCCTTCTGCTCAACCAGTTGCGGCCCTCCCGGACTTCCTGCGCCATCAGGCCCGCGGCGACGCGGTTGGCCCGATTCCTAACGTCTTCTGATTCGGCGGTAGAAGGCTTCGGTGATTCTGCCGGCTTGGTACTCTCGGTTGAGGAGTTCATGGAGGCGCTTTTCTATTTCAGTGTGCTCTTGTGGCGCGGCCTCGGGAATCCCTCCGGGGTGCCCACTGGGACCGGCTCAGTGGCCAGCGCCTACCGGGTGTGAATCTCCCGAACCAGCGCAAAGCTGGCCTCGGTCTGCTGGATCGGAATTCGAAAATTAGCGGTCGACTTGGCCTTGAAGTTCTCAATCCTGGCGCTGACCCCGCCCAACTGCGAACCGCCCGAGTCCGTCAGGTCGAAAACCGCCTCCGCTATGTGGATCTCGTGATCGGTGGTGTTCTTCATGCTGCCCACCAGCGTCATCTGGGCGCCATGCTCCACCCGCACTTCCACCACTTCGACATCCTTATCGGTGTCGATGTGCATGTTCGGGTCCATGTGGGGCAACAGCTTGGCCGCTACCTCGCTGGCGGTGGCTTCATGGGCCGGCGGCGGTCCGCCAAAATCGAAGCTGTTGGTGAGCATGCCATACACCAGACCGGCCAAGACCAGGCAGGGAACACCAATCGCCACCCCCAACTTGATCTTCTGACCGGTGGTGCGGTTGGTGAGATACAGCGGATCCGACGGGGCGGGACCGCCGGAAAGGAGACGTTCGATGGGTCCGCTCAGCGGTCCCAGCCACTTAATGCGCTTGGTCTGTCCTGCCCGGGCACCCGGTTGCAAACCGGCGTAGGCGATCGATTCGAAGATCTCGCGAATACGCCGGACGATAGGAAGTGCCACGGTGATATTATATCCCGCTCTCAGTTGGACCGGCCGCGCGCCTCAGCCTTTCCGCGCGCCTTTCCTCTCCGCCACCAGATTTTCGAGTGTGCGCAGATTCTCCTGGCTTCCCATCACGATCAGGTAGTCGCCGGCATGCATGGCCGCATCGGCGGTGGGATTGAAGATCATCCGGCCATCGGCCCGGCGGATGGCCAGCACGATCACGCCGATGTCCCGGCCGAGCTGCATTTCTTGAATGCTCTTGGCCACCATCTCGCTGGTTTCGGCCACGCGCATCTGCTCGATGGCGATGTCCATGCCGATATTCTCGGTGAGATCCAGAAACTGCACCACGTGCGGGCGCAGCAGCGACTGCGCCAGCCGATGTCCGGTGAGGGAGTAGGGAGCGAACACCGCGTCGGCGCCGGCGCGCCGCATCTTGGCTTCGGCGCCTTCTTCGGCCGCGCGCACCGCCACGTAGATGCGTGGGTTCAGCCCCTTGGCAGAGAGCAGCACGAAGAGGTTGTCGGCGTCGGTGGCCAGCGCCGCCACCAATCCGCGCGCGCTTTCGATGCCCACCTGGTGCAGGGTTTCGTCGCGCGTGGCATCGGCCACCACCGCCAGCATCCCTGCGACCATGGCGCGCTCCACGCGTTCGGGGTTGCTGTCCACCACCACGAAGGGGACGCCCGCGTGGTGCAACTCGGCCGCGGCGCCGCGCCCCACGCGCCCAATGCCGCAGATGATGTAGTGATCCTTTAACTTGTCGATCATGCGTTTGTTCCGCCGTTTGCCGATGGCCTCGCCGAACTCGCGTTCGATGATGGTCTGGGTCATGGCGCCGATGGCGATGAAGATCGTGGTGACGCCGAAAGCGATGAGAAAGGAATTGAAGACGCGTCCCGCGTGCGAGAGCGGATGAACTTCCCCATACCCCACCGTGGTCATGGTGATGAGGGTCATGTAAAACGCGTCGAAGGTAGGGTAATGGTCGATGAGGACGAACCCCACGGTGCCGGTGGCGAGGGTGACGCCGACGGCGGCCAGCAGATAGATGAAGCGCCGCGCGATCCGATTCATGGGCGATCAGCACCTAAGTATAGCGGGATTCGCGAATCGGGCAGGCGGTCGATATTCACCACGGAGACACGGAGAGCACGGAGGAAGAGCGGAGAAAGGCAAAACAGAATTGATTTTTCTCCGTGCTTTCTCCGTGCTCTCCGTGTCTCCGTGGTGAATATCGCCGCCTGCCCCGTCACTTGGTTCGGATCATCAGCACCGCGGTAGGCGCGGGCGCCGTGACGGGGCGGCCGGCGGGGCTGAGCTGGCCGGTGATGCGCTGCATCTTGAAAACCATCACGCTGCTGGAATCCTGATTGGCGGCCAGCAGAAACGATCCCGTTTCGTCGATAGCGAATTCACGCGGCGTCTGGCCCAGCGTGGGCGTGTGGTCGATGGGAGTCAGGCCCCGGCGGTTGGTGCCGATGGAAAATAGCGCGATGGTGTCGTTGCCGCGGTTGGAGCAGTAGAGCAGCGTGCCCCCGCTGCTCACCGCTATCCCGGCGGCGGTGTTGGGGCTCATGAACCCCGCCGGCAGCGTGGAAACCGTCTGGAATGGATTCAGCGTGCCGGCCTTGTCGTCGTAGAAATACGACGTGACCGTGGAGTTGAGTTGGTTGAGGGAATAGAGCACCTCCCCGCTGGGATGAAACACCAGATGGCGCGGGCCGGACCCGGGGGTGGTGGCGACGAACGGCAGGTCGTTGGGGGAGATGGCGCCGCGCGCAGCGTCGAAGTGGTACACGAAGATCTTGTCCAGACCCAGATCAGCCAGCAGCAGGAAACGGTTGTCCGGGGAGAACACCACGCCATGCGCGTGAGGTCCCTTCTGCTCCGGGTGAATGCTGGAGCCTTCATGGCGGTCGACAGCCACCGCTTCGCCCGGCTTGCCGTCCGCGCCTACCGGCAGAATGGCCAGCGCCCCATCGCCGTTATTGGCCACCGCCAGCCAGCGGCCAGTGCGATCGAAGGCCAGGTGGCAGGGTCCCTTGCCGCGCGACGACACACGATTCAAGGGCACCAGGCGGTCGTGCTTGAAATCCACCGCGAATGCGCTGACGGTGTCCTCCTTCTCGTTCACCGCATAGACAAACTGGTGGTTGGGGTTTTCCACCAGGAAAGAGGGATTGGGAGTTTCCACGGCCACGCCGGAGGCCGACAGCTTGCCGTTGGTGGTGCTGAAGTGGTAGGCATAGATGCCCTTCACGGGACCGCCCGTGTAAGCGCCCGTGAACACCAGGTAATCGGCCGCGTGCCCGGCGGAGGCCAGCAACAGGAAGGTGGAAAGTAAGGTGTGCACGGTTCTTACTTGCGGGCTTTGCCTTTGGCCTTGGCCTTGGCCTTGGCTTTGGGCTTAGGCGCGGCGGCCAGGGCGGGCGGGGGGCCGTCGGCCTCGGCGGCATCCAGCGGCGCCTCCGCCTCCAGAAGGTCGGCGGCGGCCTCCGGGATCTCGACTGCGGCGGCCTCCGGCATCTCGACTATGGCCTCCGGGATCTCGATCGGGGTGTCCGGGATCTCGACCGCGGCGGCCTCGGGATTCACCTTCTTCAAAACCTCGTTGAACAGGGCTGCCTTGCGTGTATCCACCTTGGGAGGCGGCGCCTGCTCGTGGCGGAAGTCGTGGTCGCTGTGGCAGGTCCGGCAGCGGACTTTGGCGGGAGTCGCGTTGATCACGGAAACCACTGCGTGGTTCATGATCCGCTTGCATCGTACGCAATAATCGTCGATATCGTCGCCCAGGCGGGGTTCGCGCATAAGGTCTCCTAACTGGCGGTAGACTGGCCGGCCTGCTCCGGAGCCGGACCCGGACCCGGACCCGGCGAGGAGGCCGGCCCGGCGGGAGGCTTCGGCTCGGGCAGCACCCATTCGGCCGGCTCGAAGCCCACGTATTTGCACACCCGCAGACGGCCATCTTCGGCTTCCAGAAGATCGCCAACCGAAAGCGGATTTCCGGCCTCCCGTAGGGTCTGCCAGGCGTCGTATTCGTGCAACGCTTCCACCTGGCCGCACGGTTCATAGTCCCTGGGCTTCAACGATGCGCAGCCGGAAACGTGCGGAGCCCAGCGGAACTGTTGCCTCGGCGAATCCTTCATACGGTAGATCCGATAAAGCGGCATAGCTCTACATTGTAACGGCCCGTGCCGCTCCGTGGGAAGCCGCCCTCCGAATTCACAACTCGGGCGCGCGGTCAGGCCGAGGGCAGGGCAGCGCGCCTAGCGTCCCGCTCGCCCATCTCGATCCAACGGCGGATATTCGCGGACGACCAGACGACGGCGTCGCGCAGCGAGCCCAGCGGCTCGGAGGGTTCGAAGCGGATCACCTCGACCGCCGGGCCGGGGCGGCGCGGGCGCATGACCAGGCGCATCGCCCGGAAGGGGCGCGTGGTGAGAACCTGGAGCGCCACGATGCGGGTGGCGCCCATGGCCTCCGCCGCCCACAGCGGCAAGCCTCCCCGCAGACCGCCATCCACATACAACCTGCCGCGGATTTCCACGGGCGGATAGCACAGCGGAATGGACGCGGTGGCGGCTAAACAGCGCCAGTCGATCGCGTGATCGCGCACCAGCACCTGGCGCAACCGCGGGAGCTCCGTGATCGTCAGGCCGAAGGGCACGCGCGGCTGGTAGCGTACAAAGAGTTCCCGCGCTTTGGCGTGCAAGGCTTCCGGGCGCAGACAACCGCTGCGGTGCGGGCCCCATTGCATGAGCCGCGCGGTCCGCGGATCGGTCCATTCGCGGATCAGATCGGCGGACGTGGCGCCGCCGGCGATGAACCATCCGTTCCAGGCGCCGGCGGAGGTTCCTACGATGATGTCCGGCTGGAAGCGCTCGCCGAGCACTCTCCAGAAGCCGGCTTCCCAGGCGGCGAACATGCCCCCGGCGGAGAGAACCAGGGCGGTCACGAGGTGCGCTACGCGCCGGCGGTTCCCGCCTTCTGCTGCTGCATGGCCGTCATGTGGGCCTGGCGCTCGCGGGTGAGGTGCGGGACGATTCCGAGGAGCCGCTCCACCACCATCAACTGGGCGCGATGGTGCATCTCATGTTCCTTGATTCCCAGCAGCATCTCGAAGCGGCTCTTGGGCGCTTGCGGGATGGGCGGCGCGAAGTGCACCATTTCGGACAGCATTTCATCGGGAACCGACTCCAGCCAGGCCGCAAACTCTTCCCCGTTCCCGCGCAGCGCCTCCAGGATCTGCGCTTTGGTAGTCAGCGCGGCCGCTTCCAGCGTCATCTGCTGCATGGCGGCGGCGAATCGCTCCATGGTAGCCAGGGTGTTGCGTTCCTCGTGCATCTGTCTGGCCCAGCGCGTGCCAACCGCGACGTGCGCCAGGGTTTCGGCCACACTCTGTGCATCGGGCGTGGCGCGGTATCCATATTGATCCTCCGGGATATCTTCCGCTACCTTGATGGTATTCATTCGCACCGTTCGAAACGAACGGGCCATATCCTGGGCGTTGTAACCTTGCATATGATGTTTGGCTCCTCAAGGATTATCATAAGCCTTCGAGAGTAACAGGACCGTGACGTTTATGCACTTCGACCCGGCGGTTTACAGTTCTGAAGTATCCGCCATCCTGGCGCTGGATGGAGAGGGCCGGCGGCCCATGCCGCTGGCGGGCGGACGTTGTTCCGTGGAAGAGGGGCGGCGAGCGAAGGCGGCCGGCGCCGCGCGGCTGTTCCCGGAGGGTCGCGCACCCGAAGCGGCCCTGGCCGGCCTGTTGGTCTATTTTTCCTGCATGGAGGAAGCGCACGAAATCGCCCAAGGCGTGGAGAGCGCCGAGGGCAGTTTCTGGCACGCCATCGTGCACCGCCGGGAACCCGACGCGGGCAACGCGGGCTACTGGTTCCGGCGGGTGGGAGCGCACCCGATTTTTCCGGAGCTGCGCCAGGAGGCGGCGCGCCACGGTGTGGATTTCGGGGCGCGCTGGGATCCGTTCGCCTTCATCGACCTGTGCGAGCGGGCGCGCCGGCGGCCAGGGTCGGCGGAGGAAGAGAGCGCGCTCGCGGTGCAGCTTGCTGAATGGCAATTGCTGTTCGATTATTGCGCGCGGCCGGCGGGGAGGTAGATCCCGTTCGGGTGCGGGCGCGCTACACGGATTGCGGATGGATGGCTTCGATCCGCGGGCAGCGGGCAAAGTCGGTCACATTGAACGTCAGAATCCGGTCGATGCCGTGCAGCCTCATCGCCGCTACCAGGCGAGCGTCGTGCACATTCCTGCCCGACACCCGATGGGTCGTGACAAGCCGCTCCCACTCCTCGAACACGGAGGCGGGCTCCGGCAGCAAAGAGAATAGCCGCCGCAGAACTACAAGCTCCTTCATCACCATTTCAATGGTCATGCCCAGGCCGTTCTCACTTGCCTGCGGGCGTGTAGCTACCGCCCGGAACTCGATCAGATTCTGTGCCATCACGTTCATCGTCTCGTTCCGGGTGCGAAAGACCCCGACCGCCCGCTCAACCATTGCGCAGTGCGGATGCTGCGGTTGTACAAATCGCAGCAGGATGTTTGTGTCAGCGAGCACAGCCATTACAGGCCGCGATCCCGGTAGATCGACTCCCGGCTGATGGCTTCATCGGACAGTAATGGAGTGGTTGTGGAATGACTGATGATCCACTCGTGGAGCTCGCGCTTCCACTCATCGGCGGTCATCGGGGCGCCGGAAGCGGCACGCGATTCCAGGCAGCCTCTCAAGGCCTCCAGCCCGACATTCACGACCTCCTCGGCTCGCTCGATTATGCCAGCCTGAATCGCCTGGTCGACGACCTTCTCATCTTCAGGCCTCAACGTGATGGTCACATCGATCCTCGTTGTCTTATTGTCGCTGGTTCCAATCCGCCCGCGGCTGCGGCAGCCGCCGTGCGCACCGGTTGCTCCCACATCCGAACTGTGCCATTCTGGCGGTTCCTATGGACATCATCACAGGCAACGTCGGTTGGATTGAAGTGATCTGCGGGCCCATGTTTTCGGGCAAGAGCGAAGAGTTGATCCGGCGCCTGCGCCGCGCCATGATCGCCCGCAAGCGAGTGGAGGTGTTCAAACCGGCCATCGACGACCGCTATTCCGACGACCAGATTGTCTCCCACGGCGACTTGCGGATGCGCTCCGAAGTAGTCTCCGGCGCGTCGGAGATCATGGCGCGGCTGGACTGGCGCTCGGAGGTGGTCGGCATTGACGAAGCCAACTTCATGGGCGCCGAACTGGTGGCGGTGGCGCAGCAACTGGCGGACAGCGGCAAGCAGGTGATCATCGCCGGCCTGGATACGGATTACCTGGGCCGCCCCTTCGCTCCGATCCCCGACCTGCTGGCGCACGCGGAATCCATCACCAAGACGCTGGCGATCTGCGTGCGGTGCGGCAATCCCGCCAAACACACGCAGCGCCTGCGCGGCTCCGACGACCTGATTGTGGTGGGCGCCGCCGATCTCTACGAGGCGCGCTGCCGGCGCTGTTTCGAGCCGGGCATTCCCAAGCAGACGGAGATGGAGTTCGTGAAAGCGCGGCTGAAGGAGAAGGGGCAGGCGCAGCAAGAAAAGCCCGCTTGAGGGAGCGGACGCTGCCCAAACCCTCGCTCTCGTCGCGTGATCGATCCCGGCTCCGGGTCGCCATTCCCGTATTGACAAAAAGTGTACAATTGAAAAGTGGATCGAGGGACGCCGGATGTCTCGTTCGACTGGGACGACGAGAACATCTCTCATCTGGCGCGCCACCGGATCAAGCCCTCTGAGGTGGAGGAGGTGTTCCATAATAGTCCGGCAATCCGCGGCCACGAGGTTGTAAATGGCGAAGACCGATGGACGTCTGTCGGCGCGACGGAATCACTGAGGGTTCTCGTCCTGGTGTTCACGGTGCGCGGCGAGAAAATCCGCCCGATCACCGGCTGGGACGCGGACGGGCGAACGAAGAAGGAGTACTTCTCGGAACGAGGAACATAGCAGCCATGCCCCGCAAGAAACTTGTGATTCCGCCCTTTAAGAGCGAAGGAGAGGAAGCCGCCTGGTGGGAGGAACACCGCGCGGCGGTCGAGGCGGACCTGCGTGCCGCCATGCGCGAAGGCAAGACGGTATCGTTGCAGGATGTCCTGGCCCAGGCCCGGCGAAAGAAGGAACTTCTGCCGGTGACCATACGGCTGGCCAGCGAAGATATTGCCACCGCCCGACAGCTTGCGGACGGCAAGGGCATCGGGTACCAAACCTATATCAAGCTGCTGCTGCACGACGCGCTTCAGAAGGAGGCTGGCCGTCACGCCCGCGGGGTGAGGAAGTAGGCTGGCCGCCCGCTAACGCTGCGCCGTTCGCTGGAGTTCCCCGCCGCGCCTGCTCAGCGCGTCCCGCATCTTTCGGGCTTGCTCCGGCGTGAAGGTCAGTTCACCGATGGCGATCTGTTCGAACTGCCCCCGTCCCCAGTGTCCGTTCATCACCCCATGGGCGGAATGCGCGTTGCCGCCCAGGAGCAGATGGCCCAGTTCGTGCATGATGGCGGCGCCGAGGATCGCGGAGATCTCCGGGCGGTCGCTCGTGGCCGCCTCGACCACCGCCGGGTAATAGACTCCCGCCAGGCCGTCGCCCGAGAGATTGTCGAGCTCCGTGAAAGCCAGCATGTCGCCGGTAGTAGCCCTGGGTTTTTTGCCGCGGTCAGCAGCCAGAAATCCGCTGGGCCCTGGCTGCGCTGGCACCTTTCCCCCTCCGCCCGCCCGGCCTCGCACTCCAGCCATTGCACGTCGATTCCCGCCCGCCCCAGGATCCCCGTGGCCTCCCGTTCCGCCCGATTCAGGATGCGATCTTCCACGCCGGCATCGTTCACCACGCGCAGCGCGAGCGCCGGTTTGGATTGGCCCGGTCCCGTCCAGGCAACCGCCGCCAGGATCAACGCTCTGTACTCCAATTTCATGTCGCCCTCCCGCGCGGGGCCCAGAGGGCACTCCGCGGCTGAGGGCGAGTTTGGGGGTTGGCCTCGACTACCTAAATGCGACCGGGGTAATTCCTGGATAATCTGCGGGTAGTCGCGGAATCCATTGAAACGGGGTGCGCGACATAGAAGTGGAAATCAAGCCACCCGGCGGGCGGCCCAGTAATCCTCAAAGCGGCCGTTGATTTGGCAGCATCGCAGAGCCAGGATGGCGTTTGCCCCGCGTACTGTCCAGAACAT
>JBKQPR010000045.1:0-2986 GCA_052144935.1 Bryobacteraceae bacterium | reverse complement strand
GCCGCCAGACTGTGACCCACAAGCGGTTCAAACGCCTGGTTGACCAGTGGATCGACCTGAGTATCGAGCACTCACGGCTGACCCTACTCAAGCCTGACTGACGGGCTGGAACTCGGTACTCTCAAGTGTCATCCTGAACGCCCTTAACCCGCCGCCACTTGTCAACCTGGGACACGCAACCTCTACCGGCAATGGCGTCAGGGCTATGTAGCTGTTCAGCGACTAGCCGCCCGAGACCTCCTGGGAGCAGCAGGCGAGCAGGAGGACCTTCGCCCAATATTCGCCAGCTCTTCCCAGGCTTGGTTCAGAGGGCATGCCGAGTCGCAAATCCGGCAGATCTGGAGAGGATCAGGCGGAGGTCACCTATTTCGTGGCAGCTTTTTTCCGGGAGCGAAGAACGGGCGAATGTCCTCCTGCTCGCCTGCTGCTCCCAGGAGGTCTCGCCCCGCGGCGCGGTCTGCCAACGGTGGAATTCAACCGGAGCGCCCGGCCGGCCATGCTAAACTGGTGGCACCTCTGTGCGCCCCCTTGCCTTCTATGGCATCACATGCTTCCTGGCGATGGTGAGCGTGCCACTGGGGCGCGGCCAATCCACCCAAGGGATTGTCGTTGGGCGTATCGTCGACGCGGCCACCGGTCTGCCTCTTGCCGCCACTATTACCTCCTTGCGCGAAGATACGGGATGGCGTTCCACTACCAAAGCCGACGCCCGCGGCAACTACGCTCTGGCGGCGCTCTCACCCGGGAGCTACATTCTAATCGTGGACGCACCGCGGTATCAGGGCCAGCAGGCGCGCGCCGTCGATCTCCCCGTCGCCGGACGCATCGGGCTGAACTTCCGCCTGCGCCCCCTCTACGACATTTTCGAAGCCGGTCAGTATCGAAGCTGGCTAATGCCGGGTTCGCGGCAGGCGGCGGCCTTTTATGGACCCGATGTCGACACCAGCCGTAGCGCCGTGTTCGACGCCGCCAGCCGCGCTGCCGCACCGCTCGACGAATCCCGCTCCGACGTCATCACCCGCGAGGAGATCGACAATCTGCCCCTGGCCGGGCGCGATGTCTATTCCATGCTGGTGCTGCTGCCCGGAGTCGCCGCCGACACCGCCGCCGCCCGCGGCCTGGGTTATTCCGTGAATGGCCAGCGGCCCTCCTCAGCGAACTACCTGCTCGATGGCGTCCAGAATAACAACCAACTGGTCACCGGCCCGCTGACCGCGGCGGTGCCCGAATTCGTCGAAGAGTATCGCGTCTCCACCACCAATTACTCCGCCGAGTTCGGTCGAACATCGGGGTTTGTGGCCAACGCCATCTCGCGCGGGGGATCCAACCAGTGGCACGGCGAGGCTTTCGCCTATCTGCGAAACCAGCGGTTGGATGCCGCCGGATTCCAGGAAAATGCGCAGGGTTTCGGGCGCCCGGCTTACACCGAATGGCAGCCGGGGCTGCTTGCATCCGGCCCGGCCGTCCACAACCGGCTGTTCGTGTTTGGCGGCTGGCAGGTCCGCCGTTTCAGCGGGAACAGCGACCCGCAGATTTTCGTCCTACCCACCGCCTCGTTGGTTGCCTCCACCAGCGCAGACAGCTTCCCCGGCCAGTTGCTCCGAACCTATCCTCCCCAGGGTCAACCCTCCGGCCCGGGCGACTTCTCCCCGGTCGCGATGCGCGCGCCCGTCGACGTCAACCGGTACGATGGCCTGTTCCGCGCCGACTACTCCTCTCCCTCAGGCCTCCACGCATTTGGACGCGTGGCGCTCGACGGCGTCGATGAGCCCGAGTACGTCTACGATCCCTATCGGCAGTTCTCTACCCGTTTCCAGCAGAAGTCCCTGTCGGTGGCATTCGGCTTGACCTCGCATGCCGGACCCGCGGCACTGAACGAATTCAGGGCATCGTTCACCGGCGATTCCATCCGCCTGGATACGCCGCCGTCTCCCGTGCCGCAGCTCGTGGATCAGGACGACAGGAGCGATAACCAACCGGTCCTGCTGCCCGGCCCCTTCTTAGCCGATAGCTCGACTTACAATTACTGGAACCGCGGCCACAACCTTGAATTCCTCGATAACTGGACCTGGATCAAAGGTCGCCATGCATTCAAGCTGGGAGCGGGCTTGCTGCAGCGCGACATCGATCTGCGCGTCGACGTCTACCCCCAAGGCCAACTGGCCTACCCGACTATCGACGCGTTTGCCCTCAATCAACCGCAGTCTTTGCTCGCCGAGGTTTACCGCCAGGACCCGGCCTCCGCAGTCACATCGCCGGAGCGAGAGTATCGCTACCGGCAGCTTTACGGGTTCGCGCAGGACAGCTTCCACGCCGCCGCCCGCGTGATGTTCGATTTCGGAGTGCGCTACGACTATTTCGGGGCGCCCCTGAACATCGGACCACAAAAGGATCTGCTGCTGGAATTCGGCCAGGGCCCCGACATCTCGACGCGCGTCGCCAACGCCACTTTCTCGCTGCCGGCCGGTTCCGGAAATCAGGTCATATTCACCACCCAGCCCTCGAACTGGGCGGGGCGCGCAGGCATGGCTCTCCAACGTCGATATTGGATCGAATGCCGTACTTGTCCAGCGCATATCGTTCTCCCCAGTCAAAACCTCGAAGGAAAAGTTCCAGCTCAACCGTATTGGCCCACGGATGAGACCGAGTTAAGGCTTCTATGCCAAGGCTGCGGCTTCGTGTTCGGCTATTCTCGCCAAGCGATCCGTCTTCAGTGGGTTGAAACAGAGGACCCAAGTCAATGGCCCAGCGTCTTTTGGAAAGCAACTCTCGAATGTGACCACGAAAACTGCGGCCAGCGATTTTCAGTGCATACCAGAACCGAAGTGGACGTGTCGCAAGGGAAAGTGGGAGCCTCAATGCGTCGGCGCTTGGCAAGAGTGGGCCAGTAACGCTCGGATGGATCGACCACTGTTAGGAACAGGATTAGGAACACCGAGAAGAGGAAGAAAGTTCAAGTCATCATCGGTCTGCGTGGACGCGTGCG
>JBKQPR010000044.1:0-22249 GCA_052144935.1 Bryobacteraceae bacterium | reverse complement strand
GCGGTTACCGCAACGCCCAGGTGACCGTGATCGCGCCCACCGGAACCATCGGCTTCATGATGGACTGCGACACCACCGGAATCGAGCCGGACCTGGCGCTCATCAAGTACAAGAAGCTGGTGGGCGGCGGCGTCATCAAGATCGTCAACAACACCGTGCCGGCCGCGCTCATCAAGCTGGGCTACTCCTCCGGGCAGGCCGAGCAGATCGTCAGCCACATCGATTCCACCGGCACCATCGAGGGCGCCCCGCATCTCAAGCCCGAGCACTTGCCGGTGTTCGATTGCAGCTTCCGCCCGCAGAACGGCGCGCGCTCCATCCACTACATGGGCCACGTGCGCATGATGGCGGCGGTGCAGCCCTTCATTTCCGGGGCCATCTCGAAGACTATCAACATGCCCGAGGAATGCACCGTGGAGGACGTCATGACGGCCTACACCGAGAGCTGGAAACTGGGGCTGAAGGCGGTGGCCATCTACCGCGACAATTCCAAGAAGGTGCAGCCGCTCAGCTCCGGTTCCGGCTCGGGTTCGGGCAAGGGCGAGAAGAAGGCCTCCGCCGCGCCCGCCGCCCCGGTGGAGAAGGTGGTTTACCGCCCGGTGCGGCGCAAGCTGCCGGATGAGCGCCGCTCCATCACCCACAAATTCTCCATTGGCGGCCACGAGGGCTACATCACCGTGGGGATGTACGACGATGGAGCGCCCGGCGAGATCTTCATCACCATGGCCAAGGAAGGCTCGACCATCTCGGGCCTGATGGACGCCTTCGCCACGGCGGTGAGCTTCAACCTGCAGTACGGCGTGCCCATCAAGTTCCTGGTGGACAAATTCGCGCACGTGCGTTTCGAGCCCAGCGGCTGGACCGGCAACCAACAGATCCCGTATGCCAAGTCCATCATGGATTACATTTTCCGCTGGCTGGGAAACAAGTTCCTGGGTCCGGAGTACGCCGTGAGCGAAGCCGGCGAGACCTCCACCCTGCGGCCCACCGAAGCCGACCCGCAGCAGGAGCTGCCCTTCGCCCCGCAGGTGGCCGACGCTCCGATCTGCGCCGAATGCGGCTCCATCATGACCCGCAACGGAAGCTGCTATAAGTGCGGCAACTGCGGCGGGACGAGCGGCTGCAGCTAAGTTTTTCGACTCTCGCGATGGGAGAATCGCCACCCGTGGCACGACTGGGCGAAAAGTCTGTGCCACGGGCGTTTTTTTTTAGGCTGGACGTAGGAGCTGCGGGGTCGTTGCTGGGTGGGCGGTGAGGCGAGCATGGTCGGCCGGAGGCTTCCCATTTCGCCCGCCGCGCTACAATTGAGTGTGGAGGACACATGCAACACATCTTCACGCTGCACGAAGACGCTTGGTTTGGTGACGGGCCGGTTTTTGCTGGTGGTCAGGTCACCGTCTACCGAGTCGGCGGGATGCCTGACGGGAAGACGGCGAGAATTGCGAACTTCGGAGCGCCCAGCCGGAACGACTGGCGCATCATGCGAATCAACGGCGACAACACACAGACCGATTGGACCGGACACTTCGAAAACGCCGAAGACGCATTAGCGACGTTACAGCAGGATCGCCAATGAAAGCATTCGACGTGAAGGCGCGGTTCTCTGCGAGGAGGACAACGACTCCTTCGCAAACGTATTCGCGACGCTCAGAGAAACCTCATCCCAGGTGAAGACCGGAGTAGTACCACCGGGTCTCCGGGTGTCGGCTCTGCTCTAATGTTCAGGGCGCTTATCTTAATCCGCAATCTCGACTCAACTGCGGAGAGCCTTGACTTTGGCGAGTTCACGATTAACTCTGTTGGTCTTCGATTCAAGGATCTTAGAGAGGTTTTCTCATCTGTAGAGGTAAACCAGGACGATTGGATTTTCGAGAAATCCTATAGCCAGTTACCCCTCGGTGATCCGGGCTCTCCAGTTGGTGGCATTCCTAACGACATCGAAAATACTTTGCTTCTTCTTCGGCTTTACAAGGCTGGTGACATATCATTCATCAAACGGGCGATTATTCCACCGAGCGGCAAACCGGGCGTTCAGTCCCCATACCGAGCGATGAACGATCTGAACAGCTACTCTCCCCTGCGATTTAAGGTTGAGCCGGAGGAAAGCCAATCATGGAAAGCGTTCGCTGATGGCATTCGAGAAAGTCAGTCATGGAGTTCTGATTGGTTCGCCGGAGCAAGACGGTTCTTCTTAGGCGGCGGAGCGAAGCAATTCGATCCCAACAGGGACGATGTGGATCGGATCGTGGACTACGCCACGGCGCTCGAATCAACGCTTGTGCCTGAGCGGGACTCCGTTACACGCCGTATAAGCCGTCGTGCCGCCGCACTGATCGCACAAGACAATCCTGCGGAAACGGAGGTTGTTGTCAGGTTTATAAAGAGGTTCTACGAGATTCGTTCCCGGATAGTACACGGCAGTAGACTGGGCGACGAAAACCGGGAGTGGTTGTTTGAGAATTGCCGCGAAGTTGAACGTCGAGTGCGACAAGTACTTGTGACCGCGGTTCAGAAACTTCCGCCTGGGGAAGAGGATCGTCGTGTCGCCCTGGCGGAATTGTACGATCCAACGGACGAAGACCGTGGGAGTTTTGCCTTAGAGAAGTTCAAAGAGATCAAGTCGGCTGACGTCCGCAGAGCGATTGCAGCCAAGATTGCACAATTGGCGGGAGCGTGAGTGAGCGGTACCGCTTGGGATTGGTCGGCTTTACTCCCGGCAAGTCGACCGGCATCCGGCGGCGGCGCACCAGGTCCACTTGGCCGCCTACGCCCAATTCGCCGAACTGGCGACGCGGTCGTGCGCGGATCGGGAACTACACGCTGACTCCGCCGACTCACACGAAGCCCTCCAAAGCTCTTAGGGCCGCGACGTGGTCCACTAACCTGGATTTTCTGCGTTGCGTGGCGTAGGGTAGAAGTATGGCGTCAGTGGAAGAGGTCATCACCGAACTCAAGAAGCTGCGTCCGGAACAGGTGGACGAGGTGGCTCGGATCATTCATGACCTGTCACAAGCCGGATGCGACAAAGCGCCTGTGCATCCTTCCTTGCCGACCCGCGTGGTGGATGAGGCCGTCCAGCATGGCTGGCCAGCGGCGTTATTCACAGAGCTGATCAGGAGCCTGCCGGAACTGGATCGCCCGGCCCAGCCGCCCGTGGAAAACCGGGCCAATCTGTGACGACCTATCTGCTTGATACTGACATCGCCATCGAGTTGCTGCGAGGGCGCAATGTTCATGTGGCTGGGCAATTGGCTGCCAGGAATCGGAACGCGGTCTTTCTCTCGACTGTGACGGTTGCCGAGTTGGTGTTTGGCGCGTTGCGCAGCCGGGAACCGCAAAAAAGCATTGCTATCTGCCGGCAGTTTTGTCGGCTTTCAACTGGTGGAATTGGACCACGCTGCGGGCGAACGATCCGGCGCCATCAGGGCGGATCTGGAAGGACGAGGCGAACGAATCGGCGCTTACGATGTGCTCATCGCAGGGATCGGCCTTGACGCGTGGTCACGTCCTCGCAACACACAACGTCCGCGAATTCGGACGCGTTGCGGGGCTTCAGATCGAAGACTGGGCGGCGGTCCAATAGAAAGGAGGGCGCGTCTCTGCGAGTTGCGATACCGGAGGCGCGCGGCTGTTGACGCCACCGGCAAGGTGGTATCCTGCACCACGAGAATGGGATCCACTTCAATACCCGGAAAATACGCGGCTGCCTGGTGGCATTCACCGTTGTCCCTGGTGTACGAGAATCTTACGCGAAACGATTCACCCAAGCCGGTCGATATCATTTTCGTGCTTGCAGGGCGGATGGAACGAAAGCGATACGGGATCGACCTCTATCGGGCAGGTATTGCGCCGCGGTTAGTACTGAGTGTCGGGCGTTTCGAGGTCAGCAAGATGCCGGCCATCGAGTTCGACGGCACGGCGGAGCTGCTCGCAATACGGAATCGCACCGCGCCGGACGAACGCCATTTCTTTTGCGAGAAAAATGCCTCGGGCACTCGCATCAGGAAGCCCAGGCTTCGCAGATGCAGCACGTACGGCGAAGCGCTGGCAATACGAGAGTATCTGGAAGGCGATACGGTACGGCGCATGATTGTAGTTAGTACCGACATTCACCTGCGCCGCGTAGCTGTGACATTCGGCAGGGTGTTCCGCGATACTTCTCTCGAAGTCTACTATTGCCCGGTTCCAACCAGTTACACCTCCCTTACGAAACGCGACTGGTGGGTTCGTTCCGAGGATCGCAAGTATGTGCTCAAGGAGACGATTAAACTGGCGGCCTACCGTACGATCCCGAGAATGCCGGAATGGATGGTCCGGCGCATCATGCGGCTGAAGGATTAGCGTTGCCTCACCGCGGTCGTCGCTCACCTGCAAATGGCGGCTGCGAAAGACCCCATTGCGCAGCGGCAGTTTCATCTGGCAGTGGCCTGCTTGAGAGCGGGTCAGACGCTGAGCGCCGCGCTGAAAAGGGTCCCAACCTTTCCAGGACCGGGAGGGTTGGTGACCCGGCATACAAGTGACAGATCCTACGCGGGCGCGAGAGTCAGCGCCGTTCAATCGAAGATCGCATCGACCGCCACCTCAGCGCCCCCGAAGAATGGCAAAGGGATCCGCTGGCCCGAGCGCCAGGTGCGGGTGTGGCCGTCCCGAGTGGATACCTTCATCTGGCGGCGATCCGCATCGACAACCCAGAATTGCTGGGCTCCGTTTTCCAGGCAGAGTTTTTCCTTCTCGTAGATTTCAGCAACGGTGTTGGAAGGCGAGAGCACCTCGATGACCAGATCCGGTGCGCCCCGGATGTTGTCGTCTGGGTCTACTCCGGACATGCGTTCCCAGGAGACGTAGGCCACGCCGGCAACCCGGAGTTCATGCTCCGGCAGAGCCCGAAACGCGACCTCGTATTCGACGAAAGCGCCCGCTGGCGCGATCGCCTTCAGCAAATCCCGAATGCGCGCCTGGATCAGGTGGTGTTTGAGTTGCGGTCGTGTCACCGCGATGAGCCCTCCAGAGCGAAGTTCATGCTAGACGGGCCCATCGTCCTCCGGGAGTTTACGGAAGTCCTCGACGGTCAGAAGGTGGGTCGTAGCCGCCATAATGCTGGCTCGATTATAGTGCAGTTCTGAACGACGACGCCAGCCGGCGCTATGGCTCCGTAACGAGTACCTTCCTGCCGGTCTGACCGACCGCCTCGTTCATTTCCCCTCACTAAACTTCCACAGCGTCCCCCTCCACTCGGCCGCCACCGCCATAATTTTGCCATCGGGAGTCCAGGCCATGTGGTGGAAGTCGCCGGCATAATCGAGCGGAATGCGGGTGGATGCGCCGGTCTTCAGATTGAAGACGCCGGGAGGGTCGTACCAATAAGGCGACGCCATCGGCGCTACCAGCTTTCCGTCGCGGATACTGCCGGGATCGATGCCCATGCCCAGGTGGAACGAACCGGCGATCTCCTGCTCGGGCCCGCCGCCCAAGGGAATGCGGACCAGGCGGGTGCTGGGCGGCTCCAACACTTCGATCACCAGGCTTTGGGTGGAGGCGTCCACGGTGACACCGTCGCCGGCGCGAATTTTGTGCGGCGCTTCTCCCGAGAGCGGGACGGCCCAGACCGCGCCCGCGGCCGCGCAGTAGAGCGTCTTCCCATCCGGCGATGCCGCCATGCCAATCACTTGTCCCTTGTCGAAAGGAATCTGGCGCGTGATGCGGTTATTGGAGAGAGCGGCCATGGCGATGGTTCGGCGCTGTCCCCCGAGCATGAAGGCCACTTGGCCCGCCCCGGCAGCCGTCATCGGCCAAGCGGTTTCTTCGGTGGTGTTGACCAGCGGCACGGGATCTTTCCCCGGCTCCACCAGTATCAACCGGTGTCGGCCTTCGGTCTGCTCGATCCACAGCGCCCGGCCATCCGGCAGCACGGCAAAACTATCGTCACCCATCTCGCTCGAGACCGTGGCGATCCTCTCTACGTGGCCGCCGCTTAGCGCGAAGCGCACCAGGGTTTTCGGACGGTCGTTCTGGTCGAGATAGATGCTGCCATCGGGCGCGGTATCCAGCGAATAAACCACTTGAGTCAAAGTCAGCAGGGTCCGGGATGGGGGTGCCCCCAGGGCCCGGCCATCGAGTGGGATGGCCGCCAGGCGATACGCGCTCCCCCGCAGACTGACGGCCAGCGCATACTTTCCATCGCGCGTAAAGGCGCCGCCGGAAGAGGCGTTGCTGAATTCGCCGGGCGATTCCTCGGGAAGCGGGCTCATTTTTCCCGACGCCAGATCGACCAAGTACAGATGCACTCCGGCTGCCGCTCCCGGCCCCATGGCGCTTCCGAGCACCAGCGCCTGGCGCCCCGCCGGACCTGCTCGAATGGCGGAGTAAGCCGAATTCAAGGCGGACACTTCGATGGCATAGCCCTGCAACTTGCCCGTATCGGGCCAATAGCGAAACACCTGGTAGCGGTGCTCGGGATTGATCTTGACCAGGAGCAGGCTCCCATCCGGCAGGGCCTCCGGCATCATGGCGTCTTCCAAGACCAACTGCTCGTCGCCGCCGAGAGCGGGAATGCTGAAAACGCCCTTGGGCTGATCGTACCAGCGGTCATAATAAATGCGGCTTCCGTCCGCCGCCCATGAGCAGGTCTGCACGGCGCCTCGCTCGCGGTTATGGCTCAACATGACGCGATTGCCGGGCTTCATGACCCAGACTTGCATCACGTCATCCGCGTCCGATCCCACGAACGCGACCAGGTGCCCGTCCGGGGAGGGCCTGGGGATATAGGCCACCTCCGGACCTCCGAGCATGACGCCGGTCCAGGCCGGCGGCGCGGGCGAGCGCCACAAGATGCGGCCGAGAAGGGCGCCCAGGGCGAGGATAACGATCGCCGCGACCGGTAGAAGCAAGCCGCGCGCGCGCGATCGAGGCAGCGATATGGCGGGCGCTTTTCCGCTCGGCGCTCCGCTGTGCGCCAGCGCGAACGACAGGTCTTTGGCCGATTGGAAGCGATTGGCCGCGTCCTTTTCCAGGCAATGGGCAACAATCTCCCCTACGGGCGGCGGCACGCTTTCCGGCAACTCGGGAGTGTCCTGTTTGAGGATGGCGGTCATGGTTTCGACCGCGGAGCCGCCCTGGAAGGGGCGCTTCCCGGCCAGCAGCTCGTACAGAATGAGGCCGAAGCTGAAGATGTCGGAGCGGTGATCGGCGAGCTCCCCTTTGACCTGCTCCGGAGACATGTAGTCGATCGTGCCCATCACCGTGCCGGGCTTGGTGAGCTCGGTGATGGTCTCGGCAGCCGTGTCCGCGGCAGAGTGGGCAGGTTCGAATCGGGCCAGACCGAAATCCAGGATCTTCGCCTGGCCGGGGGTGCCCGCCCGCGGGCCCGTGACCAGGATGTTGGCGGGCTTGAGGTCGCGGTGTACCACACCGGCGGCGTGCGCCGCGGCCAAGCCACTGGAGATCTGCACGGCGAGATCGAGCGTCCTGTGCAGTCCGTACCCGCAAGCGCGCAGCGGCTCGCCATCCACCAGCTCGGTGACCATGTAGGCGATATCGCCCTGGGCGCCCACGTCGTACACCGCCACGATGTTGGGATGATTGAGCGCGGCCACGGCGCGAGCCTCCTGCGCGAAGCGCTGGCGGAAGGAATGATCGCGGGCAAACTCGGGCGGCAGGGTTTTCAGGGCCACGTCGCGGGCCAGGCGGGTATCGCGGGCGCGATAGACCTCGCCCATGCCCCCAGCGCCCAGCAGCGCGAGGATCTGGTAGGGGCCAAAAATCGTGCCAGGAGCTAAGGGCATCTGATGACTAATTCTAACCCACCCAGGGTGGGGCAGGCGGGCCCCAAAGGGCACCCCGCCTGCCAACCGATTTTCCCGAGTCCGCTTACGCACCCCCATCTCGAGCCAAAACCGTTAACCTATTGCGAGGGGGCATGGAGTGACTTCTGTGTTTAGCTTGCCACTGGCCAGAGCCATCATGATGAGCGCCGTCTTGGCGGGACTATCGGCGGCGCAGGAGCGCGTCTCCTTTCCGACTCAGGACGGGGGGCTTATATACGGCGACGTGTACGGAAAAGGCGACCGGGGCCTGGTGCTGGCTCACGGCGGCCGTTTCAACAAGGAGAGTTGGGGGAAGCAGGCGCGAGTCTTCGCCACGGCGGGATTTCGCGTGCTGGCGATCGACTTCCGCGGCTTCGGCCAGTCACGAGGCCCCGGGCAATCCGACTTTGATAACGCCCCGTTCCACTTCGACGTCCTGGCCGCCGTCCGCTATCTGCGGCAGACGGGCGCCAAGACCGTATCGGTGGTCGGTGGCAGCTTTGGGGGCAGCGCCGCCGGCGACGCGTCGATTATGTCTGATCCCCACGAAATCGAGCGTCTGGTGTTGCTGGGCGCGGCGCCGAACCTCCCGGCTGAAAAACTCAAGTCCGCCACGCTGTTCATCGTGGCCCGCGACGACGCCAACGATGGCGGGCCGAGGCTCCCCGGGATTCGCGCCCAGTACGAAAAGGCGCCTGAGCCGAAACACCTGATCGTCCTCGACGGCTCGGCACACGCTCAGTTCCTCTTTGAAACGGATCAGGGAGAGCGAGTCATGCGCGAGATTCTACAATTCCTTCCGTCGCGGTGAGGCCCCAGGGCTTTTACCGGCTGGGGGTCCGCCCGGGGGGTCCGCCCCGCCCGCTAACGCCCCGTGCTAACCGCCTGGCGCGCGGGAAGCAGGGCCAGGAAGTTGTCGTGGGCTACTTTTCTCGCGGTCGCCGGCTTGAGCGCATCCAAAAGGAGATAATAGCGCTGCAGGGTCGCCTTGTAGTGGTCAAAGAACCCGACGGTGTCCGAACCGATCACAAAGCGGCCGGGGAACTCTTCGATCAGACTCGCCCATCTCCGGTCCAAAGTCCCGCCGGGCGCGATCTCCTGTTCGAAGATGACCCACGACAGGTCGATGGTGAGATTGGAATACTGCCCCAGCATCCGGCGAAGAATGTCTGTGTGATTGGCGATCACGATGCGGCGGCTGATGCCCGCGTGCGCCCAGATCATGCGAGTGTGCGGATGCGCTCGGATGGCCGACTCGATCTCGCCGAGATAGTCGGGTTGTTCCAGCGAGGCCGGCCCGATGTCGCTGTGGACCAGAACGGGCAGGCCGCGCGCCGCGGCCAGATCCAGCAGCCGGCCAAACGCGCTCGAAGTCGCGCGCGGAGCGCCGCCGTAGGTCAGCGCGGTCAGGTCGTCGTGCCGCAGGAAAACCTCGCCGATGCCCTGCCAGAAGTTGGGGTAGAGCGCCAGCATGCGCTCTACATGATCCACGGCGTTTCGATCCGCGCTGTTGATGCCGCAGATGAAGGGATGCAGACGGGCCTGCCGTTCCTTCGGCAGGTCCAGCACGGCCCGCGCCACCAGGAAGTCGGTCGCGGTGTACCAATAGGTACGGGAATCGTTGTCCAGGTAGTAAGTGGGCCGCTTCGCATCTCCCTCGTCCCACATCTTCACGACGGGCATGCCGATCACCACCGACTCGGTTACCCCGGTATCGTCCATGGCTTTGAGGAATGCGTCCATCCCGGCCGTCTCCTGCACGAAGTTGAGGAAGTGGAGGTGGCCATCGACGAGCTCGTACCGCGGCGCCGGCTTCGGCTGCGGGGCGGCTGCCGCGGCCATCCACAGCAGCAGGAAAGAGCCGGAACGTTGGAAGCTTCGTCTTAGGTGCATCGCTGTATTCTCCACTGGATCGGTTCCAGATGCAAGGTGCGGCGGCTCACGTTTCACGGTTTGCGAACAATGGCATTGCGCAGCAGCCCCTCCACGGGCGTCCCCGCCGCGAGTTCGAGCGCGGTTTTGCCATCTTTATCGCGCGCCGCCACATCCGCTCCCCGCGCGACCAACAACTCTACGGCATCCCAGTAGCGGCGCCGCAGGGCCACCAGCAGCGGCGTGTTGCCTTCGTCGCCGGCTACGTTGACCTGGGCGCCCTTCTCGATCAGCAGCCGGAAAACTTCATAAGAGTACTTCTCCTGGTTTTGGTAGCTGAAATGGTCCGGCGCGTCAATGGCCGCCAGCAGCGCGGAGCGCCCCGCATGGTCGCGCGCGTTGACATCGGCCTTGCGGTCGAGCAGCAGTTCCACCGGGTCGGGATCGCCTTGCCGGACGGCCACCATCAAGGCCGTCCGGCCTGTGCGATCCTGCGCGTTCACCTGGGCGCCGCGGTCGAGGAGAACTTCCAATGCCGGGATCGAAGCCCGTGCCGCGGCCAGCATGAGGGCGGTGATGCCGGAATCGTTTTTCGCCTTGGGGTCGGCGCCTTTGTCGAGAAGCAGCCGGACCAGATGAAACCGCTCTTCCATATAACTGTCGGCGTGAGCGGCGGCGCGCAATAGCGCGGTATTGGCATGAGCGTCGCGCGCTTCGATGGCGGCGCCACGGGCGATCAGCAACTCGCACACCTCCATGCCGTAATGCCCGGCCGCCGCCATCAGGGCCGTGGTGCCCTCGCGATCGGCGGCGTTCACAGCCGCGCCCTTATCCAGCAGAAGGCGCACCAGGCCGCCCCCGGAGGTGGTATTGGCCGCCGCCATCACCAGCGCCGGAAACCCCTGGTCGGCGCCGGCGTTCGGATCGGCTCCCTGTGCCAGCATATCCCCGGCGGCCTTGAACAGGCTGGCGCCAATCAAGCGCAGGAGCGCGGCATCGCGAGCTTTGCGAAGAGCATTGCCAGGTACGTCGCCGGCGGCAGCGGCCGGTTCCCTGGCCAGCAACACCGCGGCGGTCTCCGGGTAACCCGCCTCCACGGCCAGATCCAGCGCCTTCTTGCCGCGGGAGTCTCGCAGCGCAGGGTCGGCGCCATTGGCGCAAAGCAGGGTCACAATTTCGGTCCTGCCCAGCATGGCAGCGCGCATCAGGGCGGTCCTTCCCTCTTTGTCCGCCAGGTTCTGACGCGCCCCGTGGTCCAGCAGCATGCGGATGAGCCGAGGCTGGCTGGCAAATTGGCCGGCTACCTGGTGGAGGGCGGTGGTACCGTCGGAAGCCTGCGCGTCGACGTCGGCTCCCGCGCGAAGCAGCAACTCCACCAACGGCTCGGGCACGAGAACGATGCCACTCTCGGAAGCGTAGCCCACGGTGGCGTCCAGCAGGGCGGTTCGGCCGGCGGGATTCGTGAGATTCGGGTCCGCGCCTCGTTCGAGCAGAAGCTTCGCCGTGGCCAGGAAATCGCCGCCGGTGTCCCTGCGGGCGGTCATCGACACGGCATTCATCAGCGGTGTGGAACCGAGTTCATCGCGGGCGTTCGGGTCCGCGCCGCCATCCAGCAGCTTTCTCGCGGTAAGCGCGTCGCCGCGAAGGGCCGCGTCCGAGAGCGCGTTCGATCCCGCGGGTTGGGCGAAAGCCGGTGCGCAGGCGAGCCGCAATGCCAGCCAGGCCAGCGCCGTAGCTCGCCACAAGGATGCCGCGGAAGTTACCGCCGCCAAAGACGTTGTCGCCGGGGATCGTCCGTCGCTCATGAGGAAGCCCCGCGTCCGGCGCCGCTGTTCTCCTTCGCGGCAGCTCTCATTCCTACGCCTGACCGGAGAAACCCGACGATGGGTTGGGCGCGTTCGCGGGTCAGCCACATCGTTTGAGCCTCCAACAGATAGGGCAAGCCCCAGATCTCGACCGCGTTGGGGTATTGTTCCGCTGCCTCGGCGTAGGCGGTGGCGGCCTCGGCATCGCGGCCGCAGGCCAAGAGCGCCAGACCAAAGTTGAAGGGAGTGGTTTCCAGGTCCGAGTCATAGTGCAGAGCCTCTTCGGTATCGCTGAGAAAGGCTGCGTACATACCGCGCTTGTACTGCTCCCAACCACGGAAGGCCAGCGCTCTCGCCAGGAATTGGCCGGGTGCGTCCGGTAAGCGATCGATGACGCGGAGGGCGGTCGCCACATTGCGCGCTGACGCGCCGGGCAAGTCAATGAGGTGGGTGTAGTCGGCCAGCGCTTTGCCGGTGTCGTACTTGCTCCATGCAGCGCCATGGTTGAGCAGCGCGCTGGCCGAATCCTCGATCGGCGCGCCGGGCACGCGTTCGATCAAGTGCGTGTAGTCGGCGATGGCCTGGTCTGTTCGACCTAGCATGGTGTGGGTCACGCTGCGGCAGTAGAGGGCCGAGGCGAACAGACCGGCGGGCGCGCCGGGCAAGTCGATGATTCGGGTGTAGTCGGCTTGCGCCTCGCGGGGGTCACCCTTCCGGATGGCGGTGCAGGCGCGGTGGATGAGCGCATCTGCCAGTTGGTCGACGGGCGTATCGGGAGATTCGACGATGCGGGTCCAGTCTGGTTGTGTGTCCGGCATTATGGTTCCTGAATCGTACCTGGTTCCGGTGGTTTCGATAGAATGAGCAGCAAGCCATGCATGTGCGACCTGCAACCACCAACACGGCCTGGACGCCCACACCAGCCGGCATCATCCTGCTGTTGGCGATCCTCGGTACCGCCGGATGCGACGCGGTGCTCACCACCGCGCAACTCCCGCCGGTCCGCGAGGACGGCATTCTCGGGGAATGGAAGGACCTCGGAACTCCCGGCTCGACGCCTGAGTCCGATCCCGTGGTGATCCGGTTCACGGATGGCGAATACCGCATGGGATCGCCCGATGAGTTCGCCAAGGGAAAGGCCTCGCCCTTTACCCTGGCGCGCGTCGGAAACGTGCTGATCGCGCAGTCGCCCAGCGAGAACCAATGCGACGAATTCGGGACCCCCAAAGGTCAGCCCTGCTGGAGACTGAACCGCGTCGAGCTGATGCGAGACCGCATGAACTGGTACGATTTCGACGCCCAGCGCCTGGGCCGGGAGAGCTTTAGCGGAGCTCTGAATGTGGCTCACTCCATACACCGGCAGAGCAAGAAGGACAGCAGCTCCGACACCACCATTCTGCTTTACGCGGATAGCTCGGAATTGCGGCTGTTCCTGGAATCCTACGTGAAACGCCGCGGGGTCTTCCGGCTGACCGGGCGGCTTCAACGCATCCGCTAAACCTCCGGCGCGCCGCGGCACATCTACCAATCGGGTAAGCACGGCCTTACTGCTTCTTCATCGTGTAGACCCAATCGTTGAGGCCGAATTCCGCGGTGGCCGGGTCGACAAAATGGAAATCCAGCTCATTGGCGCAGCCGGTTTGGAGCGATTTCCAGGACGTCCCCTTAAATCCCACCTTCTGCGCGAGCTTGAGCGGGTCTACCGACTTGTCCCGCGTGTGCATTTCGTCGAACGCGCCTTGAAACAGGCCCTCGGCGGGAATTTCGACAACCCGGTAGTTGGGTGCCTTGCAGGCCATGATCCGCGGGCCGGTGATCTCGTTCGCCTTGAAGACCACCATCTTCCCGACCAGCGATTTCATTTCCGCCGGGTCCGGCTTCCATTTGGGATCGGTCCAGGGAGCCTCGACCGCCGAGGCGATCTTCCAGGTCCCCAAGTAGAAGGCCTCTCCGGCCAGAACCGGGAAGAGACCCGCGCCGGCCACCAGGATTATGGCAATCAGCCGCGCCGGGCGGCCCAGTCGATGAGATCTCAAGAAACCTCCGATCGCACAAGAGAATAACATAAACTCCCTCACCCCCCTTTCACAAAATTCCGATCCGCTCCGATCCGCAGTTCGCGAGGCGTGAGTCTCTCACGGCCGGCGCCGTTATCCTTCGACAATGCCGCGGTGGCGAAGCTGGCAGCCTTTCTTGACGTCGAGGTTCTTGCCCTTGTGCCCCCCAGAACTCGCAGTCATGCAACGTGCCGCGCCCCCCGTTCAACATCATCACGCCGCTCTGCTTGTTGTCGTGGATCTTCGACCGCCGCACCACCGGATCGTCACCCTCCCACATTGCCATGCCAACCCGTACGTCCGCGAAAATGCCGCACTGGTCGAACCTGCCGCGACCTTCCGTGTGCACGACCACGCCCCCTTGCTTGCCATCGTGAATCTGGCACTGGCGAAAGCTCGGGTCGCCGCCTTCGCTCACCTCCACGCCGGTCAGGGTGTTGGCGAAGACGCCGCACTCTTCGAACTTCCCGCGCCCAGCTTCCACGACATCACGCCGCCCGCCGCCCCGTGGTGGATCCCGCATAGGCGCACGATCGGGTCGCCGCCTTCCTTGACTTCGACGCCGGACAAGCCGTTCCCGAAGATGTCGCACTCCTCGAAATCTGCGGCGCTCCTAGCTGAAGCCGTCGCCTGAGGGCGAGGGATCGACCCCTCCCGGATGGAGACAGTCAAATCCGGTTACAATCGAGGATCATGCGCGCACAATACCTGCTGGCGCTCGCGGCTTGTTTCGGCGCTGCCGCGCAGAACCACCCCGGCGCCAACTTCGACGAAGCCAAGGTCCCGAAGTATACCCTGCCCGCCCTCCTGACTCTCGCCAACGGGCAACCCGTCACCACTCCTCAGGTCTGGCTCAATCAGCGCCGTCCCGAGATCCTCAAGATTTACCAGACGGAAGTCTTTGGGCGCAGCCCCGCCGCGCCGGCCAGGCTCGACTATGAGGTTGCCGGCTCGGACGCTCACGCGCTCGGCGGCCGCGCCATTCGCAAGCAGATCGCCATCTACTTTGCGGGCCCCGGCAAAGAACCCAAGGCCGCCCTGCTGCTCTATCTGCCGGCAGCCGCGCCCAAGCCCGTCCCCGTCTTCCTGGCCTTGAGTTTCGCCGGCAACCAGAGCGTTTATTCCGACCCCGGCGTCAAACTCGGCGAGGAATGGGTGCGCGACCCCGCCACTCGGCAGATGATCCGCCGCACCTCCAAGGAAGAATCGCGCGGAGCTTCAGCCGGCAACTGGCAGCTCGACCAGATCCTGGCGCACGGCTACGGCCTGGCCACCATCTATTGCGGCGATATTGAGCCGGATTTCGACGGCGGCATGCCCCACGGAGTCCGCCAGCTTTTCTTGAAGCCGGGCCCAGGGGGCGTCGCGGGGAGCGTCGCGCCGGACGAATGGGGCGCCATTGGCGCGTGGGCCTGGGGCCTGAGCCGCGCCATGGATTACCTGGAAAAGGATAAAAACGTGGACGCCAAACGCGTCGCCGTCTTCGGCCATTCGCGCTTAGGCAAAACGGCTTTGTGGGCGGGCGCGCAGGACACGCGTTTTTCGATCGTGATCTCGAACGAGTCGGGCGAAGGCGGCGCCGCCATCAGCCGCCGCGATTACGGCGAGCGCACCACGGACCTGAACACCCACTTCCCCTACTGGTTCTGCGCCAATTTCCGAAAGTACAACGATCGCGAAGACCAGATGCCCTTCGACTCGCACATGCTGCTGGCGCTGATTGCCCCGCGCGCCTTGTATGTCGCCAGCGCCGAGGGCGATCAATGGTCCGACCCCAAAGGCGAGTTCCTCGGCGCCGCCAACGCCTCTCCTGTCTGGACCCTGCTGGGCAAGACCGGATTAGGCACGTTCGACATGCCGCCGCTCGATCGTCCCATTCAGCAGACCGTGGCCTACCACATCCGCCCCGGCAACCACAGCGTCACAGCCTACGACTGGGAGCAATATCTGAAGTTCGCCGATATTCAGTGGGGCGCGAAGTAACCCGGCCGGCAGGTTGTGCCGGCGCTCTCAGTCAGGCGGCTTTTCTCAGGGGTCAGTGGCCGGGCGACTGCAGCCCGGCCCTTTCTATTCCGGCTCGCTCTATCTGCTCTGCCAGGTAATCCACGACGCGCTCAAACGGATCGAATCCGAACGCCTGCCCAATCGGCGCACGGAGGTTGGAATTCGCGTTCACATCGTAGAAGATTCGTCTGCCGTCGGCTGCCTCCAGATACTCAATCCCAGCGACATCCAAACCGCCGGATGCCATAATTTTCTCCCCCATCCGAACCGCTACGGCAGGCACTTCCGCGTAGGGATAAAACTCCACCGGCCTGGCGGCCGCTTGCGCCGGGATCGCGCAATGCGACTCGCCGCCGCCTTCCGGATTGCACGCCTCCGACGGGCATAGATTGAATGCGCCATGCGACACCACCCGCATGGCGTACAGCAGCTTGTTTCCCAGAAACTCCATTCGGACGATCCCCTGGGCCGCATCCACCGGGAAATACTCCTGCAGCAGCAACAGGTTGTCGGGCAGCCACAGCGAAGGTCGATCCCGCAGCAGCTTTCGAAACTCATCCGCCGAATGCAGCAGAAACATCCGCGCCCCGCTGCCGCCCTGTTCCGGCTTGAGCAAGGCCGGCCAGCCGCCGGTCCATTGTTCCAGGGCCGTCTCAGGGTCGTTAAAGGCCAGCGATTTCGGATGGGGGATCTCCAGCTTACGCAGCAGCGCGGCCTGCGCCGATTTGCTGAGTTCCAGCAGAAACGCGCGTGAGCCGTTCAATACCCGGGCGCCGCCCAGTTCCAGTGAACGCATCAGCGACAGGGCCAGAGGCACTGCGCGCGTGTTCCCTCGCACATAGGCGCTGGGGCTTGCCTGGTTGAAGTAGAGCGCCGCCTGGGGAGTGGCGTCCGGATCGAACGCCGCCCGCTTCAAGTCGAGCGCGGCATAGCGAACCCCTCGCCGTTCGAGTGCCACCCACAGCGGCTTCTGCCATTCCGGATGTTCGAAGAGGACTACCAGGTCGTACACCATGCTTTTACTATAGAGGCGCACCAGCCGGCGCGCTGCCGCGCATGCCGGACCTGCCGGACCTGCCGGCCGTAAATCGGATTGCGGCGCCGGCGATCTGCGCTCCGGCGTCCGATGCGAGATACACCAGCGGCGCGGCGGCTTGCGAGGGCAGCAGCCATTACGATTCATCGGCGTTGGGGCGACCGAGCGATTTCCCGGCGTATCTCCCGATGGCATAATGATCCGATGGCTGTCGCTCTCGATCATGTTTTCATCTGCACGGAGGCCGGCGCCCCCGCTGCTCACAGGCTGCGAGCACTTGGTCTTACGGAAGGAAGTCCGAACCACCACCCCGGGCAGGGCACAGCCTGCCGCCGCTTCTTCTTTCGAAATGCCATGCTGGAGTTGCTCTGGGTAGAAAATGCCGCGGAGGCGCAGGGGGAGCAGACTCGCGGCACCAGACTTTGGGAGCGCTGTTCGGCCGCCGGGCGTGGCGCCTCACCGTTTGGCATCGTCATCCGGCCTGACCCGGAACCTCAGAGAGGGTGCCCATTTGAATCGTGGGAATACCGCCCGAAAACCATGCCGGATCTGGTGCTTCGGATTGCAACCGGCACTGAACTGGAAGAGCCCATGTGGTGCTGCATCGAAAGCGGCCGGGCGCCCGAGGAGGCACTGGAGAGACTTCAGCCTGTCGAACATCCCGCCGGATTTCGTGAGATCACCGGTCTTCGAATTCTCGGCCCTCCGCTCAAAGAGACGTCAGTGACGAAGGCGATGGCGAGCCACAACGTGATTTCGCTTAAGACCGGGCCGGGACATCTGCTGGAACTTGAGTTTGATCACGGACAGCAGGGCGCCCAGACCGATTTCCGCCCCGATCTTCCCCTGCTTTGCTCATGGTAGCCAGCCGGGACCACCGCGGCCGGCGCGGCTGGGTGTACACTGATGCAGACGCTGGGATCCCGGAATCGAAGTTCCGGATAGATACGGCCTGGCTCCCGAATGAGCCATCACTCAGAGGTACACCATGCGGATTACCATTGCTCGCATAGCCGGGGGAGCTGCCCTGCTCGCGGCAGCCGCGATGAATGCGGCGTCTTCGGACGGTGGAGCAAGAATGCTCCTTTACGTGGACAACAGCTTGGGCGATGACATTACGGTCATCGATCTGGGTACCCTCAAGATCGTGGACACCATCAAGGTGGGCAACCAACCCCATGCGCTCTGCGCACCCGCCGACGGGCGCAGGCTCTTCACCACGATCGAGTCGGAGAACAACCTCAAAACCATCGGCACGGTCACGGGCAAAATCCTCAATACCATTCCCGTGACCGGCAAGCCGAATGAGTGCGCCGCCACACCGGACGGCCGCTACGTCGGCGTCCCCATTCGCGACGGCGACAGCGTGGATATCGTCGATACCATCCTGAAGAAAGTGGTGAAGGTGCTCCCCGTCAAGGTGCCGCACAACTGCTTCAACACCGGAAACAACAACGACATGTATGTGTCCTTGATGGGGAGTAACGAAATTGACGTCATCGATCTAAAGAAGATGGACTTCTCCGCCAGGATCCCGACCGGCGGCATTCCCCGCCCGTATGTGGTCTCGGATGATGAAAAAGCCCTCTACGCCGCGCTGACCAGTCTGCACGGATTCGTCATCGCCGACATTCCCAGCGGCAAAGTAATCGAACGAGTGGAGCTGCCGCCGGCGCCGCCGCTCGATTGTCCCCTGGAAGTGAACACCCCCACGCATGGCCTGGCGCTCAGTCCGGATGGCAAACAGCTCTGGGTCACCAGTCTCGCCGATGGCGGGATTTACGTCTATGACTTGGCCACCAGGAAGACTTCGCCCATCATTCACGTCGGAAAATGCCCCAACTGGGTCGCCTTTTCGCCCGACGGCAAGTACTGCGCGGTGAGCAACAGCGATACCAACGATTGCTCCATCATCGACGCTCACACGCAGCGCGAAGTGGCACGGGTGAAAGTCGGGCGGGTTCTGGTGGTGAAGGTGCCAACCACCTGAAGGTGGCGGGAAGCATGGCCAAAGCCACGACTTCTCCCGTTCGCCTCAACCACTCAACACAGGCTGTCGCGCTCCCCACTACGGGTGTATACTGTCCATCCGAGGGTTAACGAGGAGGCATCCATGTCATTCTTGAAATCGGCTCTGCTGGCCATCACGGCGGTGGTGGGCCTGGCGCAGGCGCAGGCCGGCCCGGATCAACTCAGCCAAATGCGATTTCGCTACATCGGTCCGGTGGGTAACCGCGTAATCGCGGCGGCCAGCGTGCCGGGCGATCCCAGCCTGTATTACGCGGGGGCGGCCTCGGGCGGGATTTTTAAGACCACCGACGGCGGCACCACGTGGAACCCGATTTTCGATTCGGAATCCGTGTCGTCGGTGGGGTCGCTGGCGGTGGCCTCCACCGATCCCAACATCGTGTGGGCGGGCACGGGCGAAACATTCATCCGCAGCCACATCTCGGTGGGCGATGGGATCTATAAATCGACCGATGCCGGAAAGACGTGGACGCACACGGGGCTCGATCAGACCGGGCGCATCGGGCGCATTTTGATCGATCCGCGCAATCCGGATATCGTGCTGGCCTGCGCGCTGGGGCATGCTTACGGGCCGCAACAGGAGCGGGGCGTGTTCCGCACGGCGGATGCCGGTAAGACCTGGGAGCGCGTCCTATTCGTGGACCAGAATACCGGTTGCTCCGACATCGCCATGGATCCGAATAACGCGCGGATCCTTTATGCGGGCATGTGGCAACTGGAGATGCATACGTGGGG
Organism: Bryobacteraceae bacterium; assembly: GCA_052144935.1. Lineage (GTDB taxonomy): Bacteria > Acidobacteriota > Terriglobia > Bryobacterales > Bryobacteraceae > JOPF133. The sequence goes on along the minus strand of JBKQPR010000044.1, from coordinate 2,910 downwards.
GCGCACCAGCGGCGGGCCGGGGAGCGGGCTGTATAAATCGACCGATGGCGGTCTCACCTGGAAGCATCTCACGGGACACGGGCTGCCCAATCCGCCGGTGGGGAAGATCGGCGTGGCGCTGGCCCGGAAGACCAGCCGCGTGTATGCGCTGATTGAGACGGGCGACGGCGTCCCCATGGATGGGAAGCCGACGCAGCGCGGGCAGTTGTGGCGGTCTGACAACGCCGGCGATACCTGGGAGCTGGTGAGCTACGATCGCCAGTTACAGGGGCGCGCCGCATACTACACGCGGTGCGCCGTCTCACCGGATAACGAGAACGAGATCTTCTTCTTGTCGTCGTCGTTTTCAAGGTCGCTCGATGGCGGGCGGACGTTGACGCCGATCGCGACGCCGGGTGGAGACAACCACGATATGTGGATCGATCCAACCAACGGCGACCGGATCGTGGTTGCGAATGACGGCGGGCTGGGGATCACCATCAATCGCGGCCGCACCTGGAGCCGCGTGCAACTGCCCATCGCCCAGCTCTATCACGTCTCGGTGGATAACCAGATTCCGTATTTCGTGTACGGCAACAAACAGGACGGGTCTTCTTATCGCGGGCCAAGCAACACTTTGGCGGAAGGTCGCGGGGGTGGGGGCGGCGGGCGCGGCGGTGCGCCGGAGACGGCCGTGATTCCGGGAGAAGGTGGGGCGCCAGGTGCGGAGCCGCAAGCCGTACCCGCAGGTGGTGGCGGCGGCCGCGGGGGCCGGGGCGGGCGCGGTGGAGTGGCGGCGGGCGGCGCGCCTGTGGGAGGGCCGATTCCGCGCAGCGCGTGGCACTCTGTGACCGGAGGCGAGAGCGGGTTTGCCATGCCGGATCCGGTGGACCCGAATATCATCTGGTCGAGCGCGTCGGGGTCCGGGAGCGTGGGCGGTATCGTCACCGTGTTCGATGAACGCAATCGCCAGGCGCGCAACGTCGAGATCTGGCCGGAGATGGCCAGCGGGGCGACGGCGGGCGAAGTGAAATACCGGTTCAACTGGGAATTTCCGCTGGCCATTTCGCCGCACGATCATAACAAGGTTTACGCGGGCAGCCAGTTCGTGCACATGACCACCGACCAGGGGCACTCCTGGAAGGTGATCAGCCCGGACCTGACGCGGAACGACAAGACGCGGCAGGGATTCTCCGGCGGTCTCACCGGCGACAACATCGGTGTGGAATACGCGGGAGTGGTATTTGCCATTGCGGAATCGCCCAAGCAGGCGGGCCTGATCTGGGCGGGAACCAATGACGGATTGTTGCAGGTGACGCGCGATGGCGGCAAGACGTGGACCAACGTGACGGCCAATTTGCCAGGCTTGCCGGAGTGGGGCACGTTTTCCAATATCGAGGCTTCGCGGTATGACGCGGGGACGGCCTACGCGACCGTGGATCTGCATCAGGTCAATAATCGCGACCCGTGGGTCTATAAGACCAGCGACTACGGAGCTTCGTGGACCCTGATCACAAACGGGATTCCGCATAGCATGTTGAGCTACGCGCATTGCGTCCGGGAAGACCCTGTGCGGCGCGGTCTGCTGTATCTGGGGACCGAGAACGCGCTGTATGTGTCGTTCAACGACGGGGCCAACTGGCAGCCGCTGCAATCGAATCTGCCGCACGCGCCGGTGTATTGGATCGCGGTGCAGGAGCATTTCCACGACCTCGTGCTGGCCACCTATGGGCGCGGGTTTTGGATCCTGGACGATCTGACGCCGCTCCAGCAGATGACGGCACAGACAGCCGAATCGAACGCGTTTCTGTTTGCGCCTCGGGATGCGTACCGGTTCCGCAATGCCACCCAGCCGGAGGCCACCCCGAACGATCCGACCGTGGGGAACAATCCACCCTACGGGGCGTCGATCGACTACTACTTGAAAGCGGCTCCGCAGGGGCCGGTCCGGCTGGCCATTGTGGATGCGGGCGGGCATGCGCTGCGGACGCTGACGGCGGGCGCGCAGCCGGGAGTGAACCGGGTCTGGTGGGACCTGCGGTTTGAGGCCACCAAACAGATGCGTCTGCGAACTGCGCCGGAGTACGCGCCGGAAATCACGCTCAATGCGCAGGGGTTCCGGAATGCGCCGGGCGAGCGCCGGATTTCGCTATTGGCGCCTCCGGGGACTTATACGGTCAAGCTGACGGTGGACGGCAAGGACTACACGCAGCCGCTGAAAGTGCTCAAAGACCCCCACTCGAATGGGACCGAGGGCGACATTCAGGTGCAGACCAGGCTCATGACTTCGCTTTCGGGAACCATGAATAACCTGGTGGACGCAGTCAACGAGATCGAGTCGCTGCGGGCGCAGGTCCTGCAGTTGAAGTCGGCGTTGGGGACGGGGCAGGAGCCGGTTCGTGCCGGGGCCGATCAGTTGAGCGCCAAGCTGGTGGAGATTGAAGAGAATCTGATTCAGTTGAGAGATACGGGGCGCGGGCAGGACGATGTGAGGTTTTCCCCCAAGCTGGTGGAGAAGATCGGCTACCTGGCGACGGAAGTGGAGAGTTCGGACTTTCAGCCGACCACTCAGCAGGTGGCCGTGCATGACGAGTTGAAGGAGCAGGCGGCGACTTATCAGCAGCGGCTGAAGCTGGTGCTGGCACATGAGCTGGCGGATTTCAATGGGCTGCTGAGAAAGCAGGATATACCGAACATCATGGTGAGCAATATGCCGTAAGGTGCGTGCGCCGGCGAGTCTCCCAGAAGCCGTTTGTGGGGCGTTCCCCAAGTCACTTCGGCGGCCAGGCGACAAACCAGCCAAGTGACCGGTCAGTTTGCTCCCACCTGGATTATGCACACGATCACCCTTCCGAGCGCTGGCCCCGCTCGGCTGATGCCCCTCGTGTGTGAGTAAGTCAGTTTAGTTTTCGCTGCTTCACCTCCTGCCCC
>JBKQPR010000043.1:0-22974 GCA_052144935.1 Bryobacteraceae bacterium | reverse complement strand
CCGCAACGACAGTTTTGGGGAGGAATTCCGCCGGGAAAAGTTCAAATCGAAAAATCCAGTCCTGCCCCTAACTTCCCGATTCCGTGGGAGTTCCTTGCTGGCGGCAAATTTTAGCCGGACAGCAGTGGCGGAAAGTATGTAATCGAGCTGCGTGAACGAATTGATGCGCTGCTGCTTGGAAGTGTTATCGGGAAACGGCAAAGTGCGGTTCGGCGTTTTCTGCACGTCGTAGAGGACCTCCGGCTCTGCCGGAGGATCGTTACTGCTCTTCGTCAGGGCATACGACGCCAAGCTGGTGGCCCGATTCACTGCCCCGAGCTACACATGCTCGCTGGAGATCCTCAAGGCTTCCTGGCCGCCTGAGTCTCGTGGGTGTGTGAGATCCTATCCGCCCGGCGAGTCATGCACGCCCGTGCCTGCCAGTTCTTCGATTTTTGTGCCGTGACAGTCGATCCGCTGCGGGAGGGCGGCCCGCATGTTGATCAACTCTTCAGTGGCAAGATGATCGCCCCCTTCGGCGGCCATGTGAGGCAGCCGCTGAGCGGCTTCCTCCATGACAAGGCGCAGAGTCTCTTCCAGCGACGCGGCCAGCGGCTCGATCTCCGGCCGGTGGAGCAGCCGGCAGTACTCCCTGGGAGAAATTGCCTCCAGAACGACGGCGTCTCCTCTGGCGCAGACTGCGATCCGGCTAGGCAGAAACACCGCGAACCGGGTCTCGGAGCGTAGCAGGGGCGCGTAAAGATCGGAGAAACACAAGGTAAAGGTGATCGCGTCAGCGGGCCTCGGGCCCCGATCGCCTCGCAGCAACTGGCCGACATGACTGACAGCCAGCACGCTGCCGCCGTGGCGTTCGGCAGCGATGCGCAATCCTAACTCGATTTGATCCACTCTCAGCGTGGAGTGAATTTGCAGCATTTGATTCACCTCATGGAATGTGCGAATCGCACGGATTCTGCGACGGCTTGGGCAACGTCCATGGTGGAGGCGTTGCCGCCAAGATCGTACGTACGGACCGCGCCGTGCTCCACTACATCGGCCACCGCCCTCTCCATATCCGCTGCAATCTCCCGCTCCCCGAGCCACTCTGTCATCATCTTCGCGGCGAGGATGGCGGCCAGCGGATTGACTTTCTTCCGGCCGGCATATTTCGGAGCCGAACCGTGCGTGGGTTCGAAGACCGCATACTTCTCGCCGATGTTGCCGCTATAGGCGAACCCCATGCCCCCGGCCATTTGTGCGCAGAGGTCCGACAAGATATCACCGAACAGGTTGGTGGTGACAATGACATCGTACGTCAGCGGGTTCTTGAGCAGCCACATGCTCATGGCATCGATGTTGGCGGTGTCGAATTCGATTTGCGGATATTGCGCGGCGACCTCGCGGGCCGCCTCCAAAAACAGGCCGCAGGTGGCGCGCAGGACGTTGGCTTTGTGCACCGCCGTCACTTTGCGACGGCCGTGTTTCACCGCATATTGAAAAGCTGCTTCCACAATGCGGCGGGAGGCATGGTGCGTAATGCTGCGAATGGAGATGGCCGCATCCGGGGGGATGGGTTTCATGGCGGCCATCGTCAGGAACTCTTCCGGAACTCTGGGAAACTCCACTCCCATGTACATGCCCTCGGTATTTTCGCGGAAGATTACGATGTCGATATTCTCGCGGTAGTTCAGCGGATTTCCCCGGAACGCCCGGCAGGGCCGGAGACAGATGTAGAGATCGAGCAGTTGCCGCATACGAACGATGGGGCTGCGGTAGCTCAATTCCCGTGCCTGAAGCTCTGGCGCGAGCTCGCGAGCGGCCTCCGACGCCGGCTTCGACGTAATCGCGCCGAAGAAGGCACAGTTGGTGTGCCGCAGCAGGGCGAGCGTGCGCGGCGGCAGGGCATCTCCCTCCGCGCGCCAGAACTCCCAGCCGATATCCCCGGGGAGGTAATCGGCCTCCAACCCGGCGGCATCGAGGACCAGCCGGGCGGCATCGCACACCTCCGGGCCGATGCCATCGCCCGGCAACCAGGCTATGCGGTGCTTAGACACGGGCGCCTCCTCGCGTCGATGTATTTGCGCTTCAGATAGGGAACCAGGCCGCCAGCGGCCAACAACTCGGCGGTGCGCGGGTCCTGGGGAGCGGCCTGGAAGATCCGCCGTGCGCTCAGATTACGGATCTCCCCCGCCACGAGGTCGAGATCGAGTTCGTCGCCCACGGAACAGCTTCCGGCGGCTTCCAGCGAGACAACGGCCGGCAGCCCGAGGTTAATAGCATTGCGGAAGAAAATGCGCGCGAAGGAACCGGCGATCACCGCACCCGCGCCGGCGAACTTCAGTGCGGCAGCGGCCTGTTCGCGGCTGGAACCACAGCCGAAGTTCCTGCCGGCCACGATGAACTCGCCCGCCTGGAGCTCCGGCCGGATTTCCGGGTAGGCCAGCTCGAAGAGATGCTCGGCGGTCTTTTCGCGATCGGTGATGTTCAGGTATCGGCCGGGATAAATGATGTCCGTATCGACGTTGTCTCCCAGAACGGCACGGATGCGGCCGCGGAGCTTCAAACTTGTACCAGGCATGTTTCACTCTCCTTCACGACGGATGCGGGGTGCGCGAGTTTCCCCGCGATCGCCGAAGCGGCTACGACCGCTGGGCTGGCTAGATACACCAACGAATCTTTGCTGCCCATCCGGCCGAGAAAGTTGCGGTTGGTTGAAGAGACGCATGTCTCACCGGCTGCCAGAATGCCCTGGTGCACGCCGACGCATGGGCCGCAGCCGGGCGGGTTGATCATGGCTCCGGCCGCCACGAGCGTTTCCAGATAGCCTCGGCGAATGGCCTCTAGATAGACCTTCTGCGAGGCGGGGATGACGATCAAACGCGCGCGGGAGTGGACCGCCCGCCCGGCTACCACGCGCGCGGCCACCTCCAGGTCCTCAAGCCGGCCGTTGGTGCAGGAGCCGAGGACGGCCTGGTCGACAGGCACTTCCCCGAGCGCTGAGAGCGGCTGGACTCGATCCACCGAATGCGGGCAGGCGATTTGCGGCTCCCACAGGTCTTCGCCGGCATCGATGTTGACGACGCGCTCGTACTGCGCGTCCGCGTCGGGCGCGATCATTTCCAGTTTCTCAGGGACACGCGGGCGGAGATAATCCAGGAGAACTTCATCCACGGGCGTAAACGCGACCTTCGCGCCCATCTCCATCGCCAGATTCGTGAGCACCATGCGCGACGCCATACTCATCCGCCGGATGGCGGGGCCGTCGAACTCCACCGCCCGGTAGTCGGCGCCGGCGGCGCCGAGCTTGCCGATGATGTAGAGGATCAGATCCTTGGCGGAAATCCAGGGCCGGAACTCGCCCTGCACCTCGATCCGCAGCGTGGAAGGCACTTTGAACCACAGCGAGCCTTCCGTCCAAACGCCGGCCATTTCGGTGGCGCCGATGCCGGTGGCGAAAGCGCCGAAAGCCCCGTGCGTGGTGGTATGGGAGTCAGTCCCGACGATCACCATTCCCGGCCGCACGTGACCTTCTTCGGGAAGCACCTGGTGACAGATGCCTCCGCGTCCGACATCGTAGAAACTCTCGATGCCCTGAGCGGAGACGAACTCGCGCACCGCCTTGTGCGTGGCGGCGGTCTTTTCCGATTCGGCCGGCACACGATGGTCGAAGATGATGACGATCTTCGACGGGTCCCAGACGCGGTCCACGCCGATTTCGAGGAAGCTTTTGCGGACCAGATCGGCATTTTCGTGGCTCATGGCAAGGTCCACACGCGCGATCACAATCTGGTCCGGCGCAACCCGCTCGCGACCGGAGGCGCGGGCGAGAATCTTTTCAGCCAATGTCATTCCCATGGCGTTTCCTCCCGCATTAACGGCCCGCCGCGATCAGGGAAGGCAGGTACTCGTGTTCCATGGCGCGATATTCCGGCAGGCCCACGAAAGCCGTGTAGTCTTTGAAGCCGGTCAGCCAGTATGTCTCCCCCGCCAGGATGCCGGTATGGGAACCACGCAGCGCGGTGAAGAAGGCGGTCAGTGCTTTATGCATCACGAGAATGGATGCGACCGGAATGCTGACGCGGGCCACACCCAGCGCGGCCAGTTCCGGAATGGAAACCAGCTCGGTTTTGACCCCGGTGACGGCATCCATGAGGTTTACGGAAAGCAGACCGTGAATCTCGCGCACCGCGCGCTCAATGTCGGCGCGCGTTCCGATGCCGTCGATGAAGACCAGGTCGGCCCCGGAATCGAGGTAGAGATTGGCTCGAAAAAGGGCTTCGTGAAGTCCGTAAACGGCATAGGCGTCGGTGCGGGCGTTGATGACCATGTCGTTGCCGAGCCGCCGGCGTGCATCCACCATGGCCCTGACCTTGCCCGCCATCTCGTCGGCGGGGATCACCTGCTTGCCCTCCATATGGCCGCAGCGCTTGGGGAAGACCTGATCTTCGATGTTGACGCCGGCTACGCCCATCTCGAGCAGGCGCTCGGTGATCGAGGCGGCGTTCAGCGCGTTGCCGCCGCCCGTGTCGATATCGGCCATCACCGGGATCGCGACGGCGCGCGTAATATGGCCGGTGATGTCGAGGACGTCTTTCATATCGGCCAGCCCGACATCCGGCTTGCCGAGCAGGCTTCCGGCAAGACCGAAGCCGCTGACCTGGACTGCTTCGAACCCGGCGCTTTCGATGATTTTCGCGCTCAGCGCATCATGGCAGCCCGGCACCACCAGGGCCTTCCTGCGCTGCAAAGCGGTGCGAAGAATGGAAGCTTGATCGCTCATGAACTGGCTTCTCCTTGGCAGCCGATACTATGTATAGCAAATTCGGATGCGGATGTCTGCTATTCGCGCTCCAGCGCAACTTGCGCCTCGACCGGCATGCGGATCGTGAAGGTACTCCCTTTGCCGACCTCGCTCTGGACGGAAATCGTGCCGCGATGAGTGGTGACAATTCCATAGGCGATGGACAATCCCAGGCCCGTGCCATGCCCGCTCTCCTTGGTCGTAAAGAAGGGATCGAAGATGCGGTCGATCTCTTCCGGCGGTATGCCTTGGCCGGTGTCGGAGATCGCCGCCTCCACGGAATCGCCGGCGCGGTTGTGGCGGGTCATTATGGTTATCGTGCCGCGCTCGTTCATCGCCTGCACCGCGTTCATCAGGATGTTCATGAAGACCTGCTGGAATTGGGATCGGTCGGCGATCACGGGAGGCAGGTGCGGATCCAGGTTCCAGACGACGCTGATATTGAAGAACAGGGCCTGTTTTTCCACCAGCGCCAGCGTATCCTGAAGGACCTTGTTGAGGTCGACCGGTTCGGTGTTGGCCTTCGACTGGCGGGAGAATTCGAGCAGTCCCCTGACGATGTCGCGGCAGCGCTCGGTTTGCCGAATCACTTCAGCCAGGTTTTCGCGGTTCGGATCGTCCTTCGGCATATCTTCGATGGTCAGGACGGTCAGGGCCAGGATACCGCCGAGGGGATTATTGACCTCGTGCGCTACGCCCGCCGCCAACATGCCGAGCGAGGCCAGCCGCTCCGACTGCGCTACCCTGGCCTGCATCGCGACGAGTTCCTCGGTCCTTTGTTTGACTTTTTCCTCGAGGGTCCGGCCCCATTCCTCGAGATCGGCTCGCATCTGGCGCAGGCTCTTCAGCATGGCGTTGAAGGACTCCGCCAGCAGCGCGATTTCGCCCGGCGAATTCGACCGCACCTCCTGATCGAACCGGCCCAAGATGATGTTGTGCGTCGCGGTGACCATTTCGCCGATGGGGCGCGTGATGTTGTGAATCATGTAGTACGTAATGCCGAGGATCAGAAGAAAGCCGGCGGTAGCAATGCCAAAAAACGAAAGGATCACCTGGTTGCGGATGGCTGTGTAGGTGCTTTCGAGAACGCCGACGGAGAGCATTCCGATGACCTCGCCGGTGTAGTTAACTATGGGAGCGTATTCGCTGATGTACCAGTCCTTCACGATAAATGCGCGTCCTCTCCAGATCGCGCCGCGCTTCAGGACGGCGTCGGCCACTTCCCGAGCCGCCCGTGTGCCAACGGCTCGTTCCCCCGCTCCCGTTCTGACATTCGTCGAGATCCGGCGGTCGTTCTGGAATATCGTGACTGAGCCGCTGTCCACATCTTTAAAGCGATCGCCCCTGAAGAGCAGTTCCCAAACGCTGTCCACAATCCGGAAATTTCCATTCAGAACAATGCCGCCATAAAGGGATCCAATGGCGCCGGCGGAAGTTGAGCTTACAGGCGCAGCCGCCATGAGGGCCATGCCGGCACTCTCATCGCCATTGCCGAGCAGTCCGGCAGGGAGAATTTCGGTCGCCGCGGCGACTTTACCGGAAAGAGCCTCTCTGACAACACTCAGCGAAGATGCATCACCCGGCAAGCCGTGAGGTTGCGAAGCCCGGAAGACAATGTGTCCCGTCTGGTCCGTGAGGCTGAGAAAGTCGAAACCGGCATCCTGTCGAATCCGTTCCAGATAGGCCGCCAGTGGGGCGGGGTTCTCGCCGGCCAGATAACGCTGGAGCACGGTGCCGGACGCGGCAAACTCCACCGACAGCCTAAGAGTTTGGAGTTGCTGTTCGTAAACGGTTTTGGCGGTGGCGAAGTCATGATCCACGGACCGGCGCGCCTGCATCATGATCGTGGAACTTACGATCCACGAACCGACTAGCGATGTGGCCAATCCTCCGATCCCCAGGATGATCAGGTAGCTCCAGATCAGCCTTGCCTTGAGCGACAGCCTTGGGGAACCGAAGCGCATAGCCTCCGCGTGCCTTCACGCCGCCTTGCCGAGACGCTGGCGGATCCTTTCCAACAACTGGACTACGTCAACCGGCTTTGCGAAAAACATGTCGTGCGCCAGCCAGCCGCCGCTTGACGGGATTTCGAAGTCGGGAAGCCTCGTGCAAAACGAGCTGAGAACGAAAATTGGCACACTCTTCAGGGCCGGATCGCGGCGAATCTCGTGAATCGTGAAGAATCCCTCGGTCCGCTCGTTCATCATGATGTCCATGAGGATGAGGTCCGGCCGCTCCAGCTTCGCCAACTGAATGCCCTCGGCGCCGTTATGGGCCCGGAGGACGGTAAAGCCGTTCGCTTCGAGATAACAGGATACAGCTTCGACAAAGTCCCGGTCGTCATCGACAATCAATAATCGCTTCTTGTTCTGCATCGTTTTGACTCCCGACGGCCGCTTCCGGCTGGCTCCAGGCCGGCAAGTGCACCCTGAAGGTGGAGCCGGCGCCGAGCTCGCTAGCGACCTCGATGGTTCCACCCATTTCCGAAACGATCCGTTTCGAGATATGCAGTCCCAGTCCCGTTCCCGCGGTGTTCTTCGCGCCGTCGTCCTTGACACGGAAGAACTCGTCGAAAAGAAATGGGCGGTATTTTTCCGGAATCCCGATGCCCGTGTCGGCCACGGCGATGACAACCTCCCCGTGCGACTGGGCGCCTGAAACGGTCACCCTTCCGCCCGCCTTGTTGTACTTGATAGCGTTGGTGATGAGGTTGTCAAACAGGACGCTCAAGCAGTTCCGGTCGCCGCACACGAACAGACAGTCGTCCGGCAGGCGGGCTTCGAGTGACACGGTTTCCGCCGCCGCCGTCCCCAGGTAAGTCTTCAGGATCTCGCCAATGATTCTCTTGAGATCGACCTTGACCCTCTCCCGAATGAGGGTCCCGCCCTCCACACGCGCCAGAGTCAACCAGTCGGCAATCAGATTCTGGAGCTCCTCGATCCGTGTAAGGCAACGATCGAGCCACTCCTGGCGCCGGACTGGATCATCGGCGGTCTGATCGAGGTGCTTCAGCACGTCCAGGTATTGATGGATGGCGACCAGCGGTGTCCGAAGCTGATGGGATACGAACGTAACAAAGCGCCGTTTGAGCATGGTTTGCTCAACCTCGTGGCGCTGGGATTCCAGTGCCAGCCGGCGGCGCTCCAGCCCACGATTGACGATCAAGCGCAGCTCATCGGGTGAAAATGGCTTTGGCAGGAAGTCGTAGGCCCCGCATTTCATTGCCTGCACGGCGGTGTCGATGGTTGCGTACCCGGTGATGACCACGATGATGATTTGGGAGTCGATCTCGTGGACGCGGGAAACGACTTCCATTCCGCTGATGCCCGGCATCTTGAGATCCACGATGACCATGGCCGGTTTGGCCGCAGCGACGGCGGCCAGCCCGCGCGCTCCATCTTCAAAAGTTTCGGCGGGGAGCCCCATTTTCGCCAGGATTTTTCCGCAGGAGAGCCGAATCGCATAGTCGTCGTCGATTACGACGACCCTTTCCGGCCCATCGAGCTCGCTCATCGCTGTCCCGTCCATTCCCTCGCCACGAGGCGGCGAGTCCTCAAGCCATTGCGCCCTTGGTTGCCCCAACCGCCTTTTCCAGAAGCTGGAGCAGTTTTGGAATATCGAGGGGCTTCGTGAGATACCAGTCGGGCCGGATCATTTCGACTTCGGCCGACATCGGAAAGCGCTCGTCCGGTCCTTCCTCGATCGAGGAAATCATGAAGATCGGGATGTGGCGAAACTCGGCGTATTCGTCCCGATACCTCAGAGAGTGGGTGATGCCATACCCCTCCACTGTGGTCTCCATCATAATGTCCACGAGGATCACGTCGGGTTGCTGCTCCACCACCATCCGCAGACCTTCGTGTCCCGAGGAGGCTTCAAGCACCATATACCCATGACTTTCGAGGAGCGATTTCACGGCGGCCCGGAAGTCGGAATCATCATCGATCAGGAGCACTTTTGCAGACATGCAAGCCTCCGGGCGGCATGGCGCCCGAACTCTCCGGGTTCCATGGCCACCCCACACGATTATAGGACTAAAACATCTGAAATTGAAAGGGGCACGCCGAACGCGACCCAAGTGCCACTTGCCGATGCTGGCCGAAGCATCCTTTCTATCCCGACAAGCACTCGTATTTCGGTGTCCCTTCGATCTGCCTAATCTGCAGGGCGGGACCAAGGACGACTACCGAACGCGCCGAACGCCCCAGGGACCCCGCTACGGGTTACGAGGTGTGGGTTTCCGCCAGAAGACACGTCCGGCATACTGGCGCGTGGGTCGCGAGCATCCCCGGGATGTCTTCCGTCTGGACGTCCTTCCATTCCAACATCCGCAGATCGGGACTCATCAGACACGGCTTGTGCCCCCATCGTGTAAACTGCCCCAGTGATCTTCCGCAGCAGATGCAGGTCTTACCCTGATACCATTTCGCCAGGATCGTCAGCACCAGGAACTCCTCCGGGGCCGCTTCAATCTGCCTCAAACAGGGTTGGTTGCAGGGCGCCCGCTCGCGCCAGCGGGAGCAATCCCGGAGCTGTAGGGATGGTCCCCTGAAGGCGGCGGTCACGGCGATGTGCCGCATTGCCAGATCCACGGCGGCCGGAAGCCCGGTTTCCGGACAGGTGACGATCCGCCTGCCACGGAATTTCCAGTAAGAACGCGCCGCTCGCCAGAAGCCCCAGCCAACCAATCCCAAGGACAGAAGCGCGAGTGGAATAACCATGATCGGAGTCATAGCGGCCCCAAATCCTGCGGCGATTGACGAACCAGCTCATGAAGAACGCGGCCCAAGATCGCCGGCACCCGGGCGGCCAGCACGGGGGATAAACCGGTATCCATGCCGGCGGAGGAAATTGAAATGCCGAGCAGCAGGAAACGGGTGGGCGTGGTCATTTCGAGAAGCCGTATCGCCTGGACAGCGGAAAGATGATGGGCGTGTTGCTGGCGCGCGTCCAGCCCGCCGCCGGCCGCTTGCAACACGACCATGCTCCCCGGTTCGGTATCATCCTGGATCGCATCGAGAATAACCACGCGGCTCCGTCCCTCCATCTGCCTGGCGTATCGGAGCAGGTCTGTTCCGCCGCAAATGACTTCCGCGCTATCGGGCAGTCTGGGGTCATCCGCCAGCCGCTCCGCCACGAGGCATCCGACTCCATCGTCGCCCATCAGCGGATTGCCCAGGCCGATCACGAGCTGTGGTTTCATTGCCTGCGCACCAGGTGCACGGAGCAGGAAATGCACGGATCGTACGCGCGCGCGATCATTTCGAGGTGTTTTACAAGCATGGCATCGTCGCATTGCGCGGATTGTTCCACCGCTCGGCGGAAGTGCGTTTCCATGCTGGCGGCGTTCAGGGCGGTGGGGGTGATCACGTCGGCCGAGACGATCCTGCCCTCCGCGTCATAGGTGTAGCTGTGAATCAGCAGCCCGCGTGGGGCTTCCGTGATCGCCGTGCCGGTTCCAGCGCGCGGATCGACCGCGGCTGGCGGCTCGTCCTTGATGCCGTCCCGCAGCAACTGTTCGACAACCTCCAATGCCCGCTCCAGATCGCCGATCAACTCCAGGGCTTGCGCCTTGTTGTTGTCCATGGGGTTATCGGCCGGTAAATGCAGACCAAGGCGCTCCGCCGCCACCGCCAGCTTTCCGGCGATCCGGGTCGGGTTGACGGTCAGACGGGCCAAGGAGCCGACCATGAACGGTTCCCCGCGAAAGCTGCTGTGCCTGGCGTGCGAGTGCGGCACAGATTCCTCGTTGGCCAGCATTCTATAGTCGGCGGCGGGCACGGTGGACCGGCCGCCATCGGAGGCGACGATCACTTCTTCGCCGGCGTAGTAGCTGTCCGGATTGGGCGAGTGCAACCCGGCATAGACCGTAGGGCAGTGGCAAAAATCGGCGCCCGGAAGAGATGCCATGAGATCGATGACCGCGTCGGAATCCCTGACGCCTGCGATCAGCGCGCTGCGCAGTTCGATCAATTGGCCGGCCGCCGGCGCCCGGCCAAACCCTCCGGGGACGGCGTTGACTGGATGGACGGCGCGCCCGCCGATGGTTTCCTGGATCAGGTTGCCGAGCTTCTTGAGCCGCAATCCGAGCAGCACGGCGTCCGGCTTGTCCGCCGCCAGAGCGATCGCGCTCGGGTAATTCAGATAGTCCGGTAATGCGAGTAGGAAAAGGTGCAACGCATGGCTTTCGATGTTCTCGCCCCGGTACAGGAGCTCGCGCAGCAGTTCCGTCTGTGGGCTGATCCGGACCCCAAACGCGTCTTCCGTGGCCTTCAGGGAGGTCAGCGAATGCGCTACCGAACAGATGGCGCAAATGCGGGAGAGGATCGGCGCGACCTCATCGTATCTCTTCGCGCGGACCAGCGTTTCGAGCAGCCGGGCGCCTTCGAATACGTCGAATTGCACCTTGCAGACCGTGTCGCCTTCCAATTCCACCGTGATGCCCCCGTGGCCTTCCACACGGGCCAGGTGCCCGACGACTACCGTCCTCATTGCACCACTCCTTCGGGCGCGAAGATTCGCAGGCGGGCGGCGATTCGCTGCCGGTCAACGCCCCTCTCCTCAAACATCGCCAGCAAAGATGATGGATTGGCGTCGCTCGCCGGACCACGGCAGCCCACGCATGGAACCCGCAATTTCGGACATCGCGCGTTGCACCCGGCCGCGGTGATCGGCCCGCAGCAGAGTTCCCCGCGTTCGATCAGAAGACAGTTGTTCTCCAGCATGCGGCACTCGGTGCAAACGGGATACTCGGGATATAGCGGCGCGTTCCCATTCAGCAGATTGGCGATTGCCGCCAGAAAGTGCTCCTTTTCGATCGGGCAGCCCGTAATCTTGAGATCCACCTTGACGATTTCATGCAATGCCTGGGCCGGCTGGGAGTCGTAATCCAGCCCCGTCGGCCCGTACACGTCCGCCAGCAGTTGCCGGCGATCGGCGCCGCGGTCCATGGCCGCAACCCCGCCCCACACGGCGCAAGTGCCCAGGGCAACCAGAGTCCTTGCGCGTTTGCGAATCGTTTGAAGCCTCGCGGCGTCCTGCTTGCTCAGGACCGCGCCTTCAACGAGGGCCAGGTCCAGCGGGCAGGCAGCATCGTTCTCCGAAGAAGCCATCAGGAAGTCCCGAACATCGATTAGCGATACAAGTTCCAGCAGCAGCTCCTCGCAATTCAGGATGACCAGTTGATCTCCCGCGCAGCCGGTGAGTCCGAAGATCCCCACAGTAGGTTTGCTCATCAGATCATCTCCGGCAGGTTGATTGCATCCCAGTACGTGAAGATGGGGCCTTCCAGGCACGTGTACTTGTATCCGATGCTGCAGTGGCCGCATTTTCCGATCCCGCATTTCATGCGCCGTTCAAGCGACATCAGGATGCGGTTTTTGGGGAAGCCGAGTTCCAGCAACTTCCGCAGAATGAATTTATAGACGACGGGCGGCCCGCAGACAGCCGCATAGGTGCGCAGCGGCTGGATGCGCGCGTGGTCGAACAATGTGGGGAGCAGGCCAAGGTGGTTTTTCCAGGTCCCCGAAGGATCCGCATCCACCGTGAGGAGACAGTTGATGTCCGCGCGGTCCGTTAAATCCAGGAGTTCCTCGCGGAACAGCATTTCCTCAGGCCGCTTGGCGCCATACATCAAGGTAATGTTGTCGAACTGGTCCCGGTGGTCCAGCGCGTACCACAGCAAGGAGCGCAAGGGCGCCATCCCCAGCCCCCCCGCCGCCAGCAACACGTCGTTGTGCTTCATCTCGTCTATGGGATAGCCGTTGCCGTAGGGGCCGCGCACTCCGACCACGTCGTTGGTGTGCAGCCGGTAAAGCGCGTTCGTGACGCGGCCGACGCGCCGCACGCACAGCTCGAGAACTCCGGGGCGCGTGGGAGAGGAGGAAATCGAGATGGGCATCTCGCCGGCGCCGGGCACACTCAGCATGATGAACTGGCCCGGCCGGTGCGCGAACGTGTTGGCCAGCCGATCGTCCAACAGGCGCAGCGTGAAAAGGTGGTTATCCTCCACCATCTTGTAGGTGCGAACGATCCGCGCCATATGCGGCTGGTAGGGGTTGTCGCGCGGCACGGGGCGATCGCTTAGAGCTTCATCGGCTAACAACATCTTGAACCCTCCGCAGCCGGTCTATCACCTGAACAACGTCAATGTTGACTGGACACGCGCTGATACAACGTCCGCATCCGACGCAGCTTGGCCGGCCGTATTCGGCGACGAAGCCGCGCTGCTTGTGATAGAAGCGGAATTTGATGCGGCTGGCGCGAGGTCCCCGAAAGTTCTCCCCGCTCGCCACCATTGCGTGGTTGGCAAACAGGCACGAATCCCAGGACCGCATCCGCCTGCCGGCGCGCGAGCCCAGTTCCACGTCATCGGCGACGTCGTAGCAATAGCAGGTGGGGCAGACCATGCTGCAACTCCCGCACGACAGGCACTTCTCCCCCAGTTCCCGCCACAGCTCGCTCTGGTATTCCATCTCGAAGATCTCGGGAAGGTCCCGGATCTCCACTTCCAATTGGAAAGCCTGGCGCTTATTCGCGGAGCGCCGCTTGTAATCCTCGATATCCGCGGCATCGACGGCTTCGAAGATCCGGCCGGCGGCGAGCACCATATCGTCACCGAGGGCCGTGCCCACCAACACCTGGTAATAATCGCCGGTGTCGTAGAAGAACAGGTCGAAACCGTGTTCCACAAAATCCGCCCGCATGGAGCGGCAGAAGCAGTGCTTGTCGGGCGTACAGTCGATGCCGATAATGGCGACATTTCTGCGGCGCGCCTGATAGTACGGATCGTTGTACTGTCCCGCGAACACGCGGTCGAGAATGTTCAGGGCGTAAACGTCGCAGGCATGCACGCCGAAGAGAATGATGCGCTGGTTCAGTCCGTCTGTGCACGGCTCGAAGCCCGCTCCGGGACGGTATCGAAAGAGAGTCTCACGCGCGGGAAGGAAATACTTCTTGGGCGGGAGGATGGTACGGTCGTAATCGAGCCGCGCTTCCGACCATCGGTTCAGCCGTCTGAAAACGTACTTGCCGTCCTGTTCGACGGGCGCATGCACCTCGCCGAACTGCTGGACGATCGAGGCGAACAGATCGAGCTTCTCCTTTCGGAGCTTGAGAATCTTCAAAACGGCCTCCCTGGGCTCCCAGATCAACCTAAACAGCATTATAGGAGCTTTTAGTCCGAAAAAGAAGGGGGCATGCTGCGCGCCACGCTGCGCGCCAAGCCTGGCAGTCCGCGGCGGAAGTCTGCAAAACAGCCCAACCTGCGGTGAAATCACCGCCGCTGGCGGCTTGCCCTGCTCCGTCTCCAACCGTTCGCCTTCTTCCAAGACCCCGGCCTTCATCCATTTCTGGATCGGGCGGAGCACTCGGGCGTCCGCAATGCGGTGCTTCAGAAACTTCTCCGGCCACTCGTGACTGACGTATCGGCGGCGACGGCATGGGTACTTCCGGGAACGGGCTGGAGTTCGATTGGACGGCATCCGGCCGGCGCCGGTCTTCAACAGTTTGTCGAAGAATTTGTCGGAGACTCTCGTAAAAGTGGATCAGCTATTGCAGATGTCGTAATGACCAAATGATCGCTGTGAACTCCGCTATCCAAGTTGATCTCAGCGGCCAGATCTGCGCCGATTCCATCGGCATGCAACCCCATAGTGGTTTCGGGGGCCAACTGGACTTCGTGCGCGGCGCGGCGCGGTCCAAGGGAGGCAACCAATCATTGCCCTGCCTTCAACGGCGAACGCAGGCACGATTTCGCGGATCGTACCGGCGCTCGATGCCGCGCCGGGGTAGTCAACTACACGGGCGGACGTGCACTACGTCGTAACGGAATATGGGGTGGCATATCTGCATGGAAAGACACTTCGGCAGCGTATCGGGAGTCTCGTCGCTGTCGCGCACCCCAGCTTTCGCGATTCCTGGTACGACTTTGCCGTAAGGGCCCGCTATCTGGATCGCAAAATCCACATTGGTGGCATAGGGGAGGACGTAGGTGCAAGCGCCGCAACCTCCCGGGCACTGTAGGCTGCCGAATGGTGAGCAGCCGTAGCCAGCCGCCCTGCGATGGGTTTCGAAGTGGCGGAAGACAAATCGCGCTCAGTTAAGTTAGACTCGGCATAATCCAACACGGGGGCCCGCCGTTCCCATGTAAAACAGGACGGAACGGAAAATCAGGGTGGTCGTGTGCCAGCTAATGCCCGACACTTGGGTGCCAAGACCACTGCCAAGCAATAGTACGAGGGAGTCGTAGGGCTTGATCGGGAACTCCCCAGAAACGTCCCATTCCGGCCCGGTATTTGAAATGGACTCTTTTGCAAGCAACTTCCTTGGAATGTCGGTGTTAGGCCGCAAAAACAGCTCTTGGTTTCTGGTTGCACGCTCCCGCCGCCCGCGCCTACCCGCAACAAGGCCCGGATTCCCCTTTTTTCATGCGCTGTACGAGCAGGATCAACTCCCGGTCCGGTGCGTTGCTGCAAGGCGCGTCGCACCCCTCCAGGTCGTCCAAGCGAAGGCAGTGCCCCCGGCATTGGTCAGTGCCCAGTAGCCTGGCAGGCGGGTCGCCGGGTTCTGGTTCAGGTAGCAGGTGGCGCAGCCGCCTGGCGAGGATCGAGATGGAGCTGCCGCAACCGTGCTCGAATACCAGTAGGTTGAGATCCGGACTGCTGATTTCGGACTGCAGGCCCAACAGGCGCACAGCCGGATCCAGGACGAACCCGTCCCAGGTCGACCATGCACGTCTACAGGCTCCGCAGACCCGAAAGGGGCCGGCCACGCACTCGATGGTCATAGCTCGAATTATAGAGGAGCCGGCGTGGGGTGAAAACCGGCGTATTGTTATCAACGGCATAAAATCTGTGGTCGTGCATGATCGCGTTCTTGCCTGGGACGCCCAGGCGCGCCCAAAACCAGTCCATTTGTTGCGCTCGGATTTTCACGCGGCAATCAGGGTGAACCACGTGCGCGTCCCACGCGATATCGTAGACGACGCAGGTTCGAGCGGGCGGAAGGGCGCCCACGGGGCCTAAAACAGCGAAGTCGGCCCCGACGGGCAAGTGAAGCGGCAGGAATTGCAAGACCCGGGGCGCGTCCATTCACGGAATGGCTCTACGGGCTTCCTACCGCGGCCCTAGCCAGTTCAGCGCTGGCCTCGGCCGGCAGCGCCGGTTTCCCCGATCGCTGCCGCGTCCGCTGCACGGGTGGGCGGCGGGCAGGCGACCGCGGCCGAGAGCGTCCATCCGCGCGGCAGCAATCTGGTGGACGGATCCTCGGCTCCTGCGGCTGCTGGCGTGCCGATCCCGACGTGCGCCAGGCGGCGCCGGCTTCTCCGATCACTGCCCGCCGTCCCGCCCGCCGCGCGGTGGGCGTTGGCCATGCGACCGAGAGCCGAGAGCGTTCGTCCGCGCGGCGGCGCCGCTCGGTGCGCTGGGCGCGGCGCCAGGCTGGTGGACGGCTCCGCGGTCTCCTGCGCCTCCTGACGGGCGATCCTGACATGCGCCAGGCGGCGCGCATGACGATGCCCGGCATTCGCAGGGCGCTGGTCTCGGCCTGCCGGCGCCGGCTTCCCCAAATCGCTGCCCCGCGCCACTGCCGGCAGCCAGGCCGAACCTGTTGCCGTTCAGCCCGGCGTGCCGCCCGCTGCGCGGTGGGCGGCGGCCATGCGGCCCGCGGGTCGAGAGCGTCCATCCGCGCCTGCCGGCCCACGATCTGCGATTGCGGTGCCGAGGGCCCGGTGCGCGGCGGCAAGCTCGTAGACGGCTCCTCGGTCCCCTGCGGCTGCTGGCGGGCCGATCCCGACGTGCCTCAGGCGGCCCGCATGACGATGCCGGCGCGGGGGCGCGTGACGATTACGAAGTCCTCGCCAATGATCTCGTCTGGGGACAAGCCGCTGGCCAACAGCCGCCGCAGGGTCGCACCCGTACTGCGCTTAAGATTGCCCATTTCCAGTCCGATAGATGCTTGTTGCAGGCGGAAGCTGCCAGCAATTTCCGCATGCCCTCAGTCGAAGAATTGGCGATCCTCTTCTGACAGGCGCGCCTTCGCTGCTTGCAGGCGGAAGGTTACGCCGAGACCCGGCCGGTCCCAGACGTCGATGAAGCCTTGCTTCATGATGGGGTTCGGCAGCCCGTCGACGATGTCGTACCACCACTCCGGCTGGCCGACCGGATACTCGAAGGCGATGTAGTTCTGCGGCAGCGCAGCCGCCATATGCACATGCGCGGCCAGCCCGATCAGCCCGTCGAAGATCCCGTGAGGAGCGACCAGGATACCGTGGAGATCGGCGTATTCCGCGATCCACTTCAATTCCGCCAGTCCGCCGACGTCTTCCGGATCGGGCCCGATCACATTGACGGCCTGTTTTTCGATCAGGTCCTTGAAATTCTCCCGCAGATAGATCTGCTCGCCGGTATGAATCGGAAGCGAAGTGCTCTGAGTGACTTCCCGAAAGACTTCGGCGTTGGGGTACGGCGTATAGTCGCCGGTGATGATGTCTTCGAGCCAGGTGATGTGGAGCGGTTCGAGCGCCCGCGCAAATGTGATGGCATCCTTGACCGTCCAGCCGGGCCCGCAGTCCAGGGCAAGGCCGATTTCGTCGCCCAGGACTTTTTTCATGGCTTCGACGCGCGCCAGTATCTGTTCGAGGCCGCGCTCGGTCAACAGGCCGCGGTCCGAGTGCGGCGGCCCCGTCCGCGGTTCGTCGTACCAGCCGTTGGGCGTGGCGCGCATCATCGCCGGATTGTGAAAGCCGACCGCCTGCTTGATCAGGGTGAAACCCTCTTTGGCCTCTTTCATCTTCGCCATGTTCTCGGCGTAATCCCGCGGCGTTTGGCCGGTCATGGGGAAGCGGACGCCTCCGTTGTACGCGCGGACGCGGTCCCGGATCTTGCCGCCGAGCAGCTTATATACGGGCACTCCAGCCGCCTGACCGGCGATGTCCCAAAGCGCCATCTCGATCGCGCTCACGGCCGAACCCCAGGGTTTGAACGCGCCCATCCGGCGGATCTTCAGCATGACTCGATTCACGTCCGTCGGGTCTTCGCCGAGAAGATAGTCCCGATAGAAGAGGACCATCGGCTTGAGATATGGTTTGGCGGACTCAGCCTGACCGTAACCGGAGATGCCCTGATCCGTGACGATGCGAACGACCGGGTTGCGGCCGATGATTGCGCACCGGAGATCGGTGATCTTGACCGGCGCGCGCCCCGTGCGCCGCGGCATCTCGCTCTGCTGCGCCGCTAGCGGCGTCGCCGCAGCCGCACCCGAGAGCGATCCGAGAAATCCCCTTCGCGTCCAATTCGTCACAAAGCCCTCCTGCGAGTAAGCCAGGCCAGTCGGATAAACGCTTCGGCCAAATGACCCGGTTGGATCAAATCCAGTCTACACCCGCCGCGTTGGACCGGATCGTGAGATCATAAGGCCGCAGTTCCAGGGATTACGGCGGCTCTTTGTCGCGAACTTTGAAACATCGGGACTGAGCACACAGCCGGCTTCCCAGGACTAATCCGGCAACACTTCCCCGAACGCCGTTCACGTTCGGCTGTGCCGGCCAAGCCGCCCGGAGTTCAGCATGGGAGCGTTGAAGATCGGTCATGGCCCAATTCGATTAGGCTATCGGGGCTCCGTGCGATTACGGCAAACTGGTACTGGAGTGCCAGACCGCAGGATCGAATCCCGTTTCATCGAACCCATTGCTGTTGCAGCGCGCCGAGAAGCTGCCTGAGGGCGGGGTGTGGGCGTACGAACTGAAGCTGGATGGTTTCCGAGCCGTCCGCGCCACCCTGGAGCGCGTGATTGAGGATCAGCAGAGGCAGTTCGATCTGTGCGCCGCTCCAGAGCCGGCCGCCGCTCCCGCCACGGCCGCCGCTCCCGCCACGGCCGCCCACCCGGCCCAGGAGAACGATTTGGGCGCGGTGCTTTCGCCTTCGCAGGTCAAGGCCTTCCTGGACTGCTCCGCGGTCTTGCGACCCCGGTTTGGGCACGCGGTAAAGTTCGCCCCCATCACGGCAGTTGCTGGTATTCCAACGTGTTCGGCGTTCCGATCGATGATTTCGATGTCCCTTCGATCGCGCGCCTGCTTTTCCAAATGCGCCAGATAGGCCGGCGCCGCCCGTTCCAGCAGCGCGGAACGGTTCTTATCCACCTGATCCAGCCGGCTGAGCAATTCCTTCGGCAAAGTCACCGATGTCTTCACTCGCACAAGACTAATGGTGCTCTCTGATGCCGGATAGCGGCAGCGTACCCCCTCGCCCGCCGAGCGGGCCGGCTGCCCCGCCCCCGCCACCGGCATCGGTGGTCTCCCGCACTTTTCTACACCCCACCACCCGGTACCATTTGCTAATATTAGTGTTGTTCCAATGGCCCGAATCCGCCCGGCCCGAGGCGGACTGTGGCTCTCATGCCCGAGATTTTTCCACTGGCGCTCTTCCTCACAAGACCGGCGACGGACCGTCTCCTCCGCGGCCTCTTCGACGATTCTTTCGCTGGGATTCATCATCTGGCCTGGTTCGATTGGGCCATGCTGATTCCCTACTTTACGGTTCTGGCGATCCTTTCGGTCTACGGCCTCCATCGCTACGACATCATCCGCACTTATTTCAAGTACCGCAAGAACGCCGTCAGCGAGCCTCCCAAGCGGTTCGACCGGCTTCCCCCGGTCACCATCCAGCTTCCTCTGTACAACGAACGCTACGTGGTCGAGCGCCTCATCGATGAAGTAGTGAAGATCGACTACCCCCGCGATCTCCTGCAGATCCAGGTGCTCGACGATTCCACCGACGATACCGCTCCCTTCGCCGAGGCCCTGGTCGAGCGCTATCGGAACATCGGCCACCCCATCGAATATCTCCACCGCACCAACCGCCACGGTTTCAAAGCCGGGGCGCTCCAGGAGGGTTTGAAAACCGCCAGCGGAGAGTTCGTGGCGGTGTTCGACGCCGACTTCTGCCCGCCCGCCGACTTCCTCCAGCGTACCGTGCATTTTTTCGCCGACCCCGCCGTCGGTGTCGTGCAGACCCGCTGGAGCTACCTGAACGGCGATTACAACTTCCTCACCGAAGTCGAATCCATGTTGCTGGACGGCCACTTCATCCTCGAACACGGCGCCCGCTCCCGTGCCGGCTACTTCTTCAACTTCAACGGGACCGCCGGCATTCTGCGCCGCGCCATGATCGACGACGCCGGCGGCTGGCAGCACGACACGCTCACCGAGGATTCCGACCTCAGCTATCGCGCCCAGCTCAAGGGCTGGCGTTTCGTGTATCTCCCCGGCCTCGATTGCCCCTCCGAGCTGCCCGTCGAGATGCACGGATTCCAGGTGCAGCAATCGCGCTGGGCCAAAGGGCTTACCCAGGTTGCCATGAAACTGCTGCCGGCGATTTGGAAGGCCGATATCCCGCGCCGCACCAAGCTCGAGGCCTTCCTCCACCTCACGCCCAATCTCACCTACCCGCTCATGATCGTGATTTCCGCCCTCATGCTGCCGGTGATGATCGTGCGCTTTTATATGGGCTGGATGGAGATGGTATTCCTCGATCTGCCGCTCATCGCCGCCTCGTTCTGGTCGATTTCGCTGTTTTACGTCATCGCCCAGCGCGAGCTGTATCCCAAACATTGGAAACGGTCGATCCTGATGCTGCCCATGCTCATGGCGGTGGGAGTCGGGCTGACCATCGTCAACACGCGCGCGGTGCTGGAAGCCCTCTTCGGAGTGGAGACGGCCTTCGCGCGCACCCCCAAATACGCCATCGGCGAGCGCCCCGTGAATCTGGAAGCGAAGAAATACCGCCGCCGCAGCGGTTGGCTGCCTTACGCGGAAATCGCCGTGGGCACGTACTTCGTGGCAATGATCGTATTCGGCGTCCAGACGGAAAACTTCCTGGCGCTGCCGTTCCTGGGGCTATTTGTGGCGGGTTATTACTGGGCGGGCTTCGGCACGCTGTACCAGGAACATCAGGTTCGCTTGCGCTGGCTCAAGCAGCGCCGCCTGGAGCTGGCGCGGACGCTATAGTCTGGCGGGCCGCATGGGGAATCCATCCGCGGCCCCAAAATCCGCGCTGCCGGATCTAACTTTACCTCCCTGAGCAGCGTCTAATACGATTACGCGACGCCACTGCACGCCAGAGCGGAATTATCCGTCAATTCCTTACGGACTACGAGTAGACCTATGCTGAAGCGACTCCCCATCGCAGCCATTCTTCTGACCTCTTGCGCTCTCGCACAAATCTCTTCTTTCCCCAAGCCCTCCTATTTCCGCGAGGTCTTCGAGCGGCCGCGCGCCAAAGTCGAGTTGAACGACCCGGTGCGGATCAAGGATTTCATCGCCGGCGGCAAGATCGAGCTTTCGCTGCGCCAATTTCTGGAGTTGGTGATGGCCAACAACACCGATGTGGCGCTTCAGCTCATCAGCCTGGAGATTCCGCGCAACAACATTCTCTCCGCCTACGGCGTCTGGGACCCGGTCGCCCAGGCCAGTTTCTCCGCCACCCGCTCCACCAGCCTGCCCACCAGCGCCGTGGTCGCTCAGAACACCACCGAGTTATCGAAAAGCCTGACGCAGCCTTACAGCCTGCAATATTCTCAAACGCTGCCGGAGGGGTTGAGTTACTATGTGAACTTCTCCGGCGCCAAGAGCTCCGAGACCAACTCCTTCGCCAGTTATAACCCCTCCCTCACCGCCGACTTGACTTTCGGCTTCAGCCAGCCCCTCATCCGCAACCGCGGAGCCTACGTCAACCGCATTCCGCTGATGCTGGCGCAGAGTAACTTGAAGGTATCGGAATCCAACCTGCGCGTGCAACTGATCGGCCTGATCGGCAACGCCGAGAACTACTATTGGAACGTGGTTTCGGCGCGCGAGAACCTCAAGGTGCAGCAGAAGGCGCGGGATACCGCCGCCGAGTATCTGAAGTACATGGAGAAGCAATTGGAGCTGGGCGCCATCTCGCCGCTGGATATTTACAACCCGCAGCAGAGCCTGGCCGCCAACGATTTGTCGGTTTCGCAAGCCCGCTTCGCCCTCATCCAGGCCGAGGATGCCCTGCGTCACCAGATCGGCGTGGATCTGGACCCCCAGTTGCGCAAGCTGTCCATCGAGCTGACCGAATCGGCCGATCTCGGCCCCGCCGAAGCCATCACCCCGGATACCGAGGAGGAAGTCGCCAAGGCGCTTTCGATTAACCCGGCCATGAAGGCCGCTTTGCAGAAGCTCGATGTGGACGATCTGGGCATTCAATCGTCCAAGAACGGACTGCGTCCCAACCTTGTGCTGAACGCCGCCTACACGGCCAACGGGCGCGGTGGCATCTTCTATCCCAGCGATTCGACACTCTTCGGCGGCAGCAGCCTGGTGGCGACGATTCCGGGCGGGATCGCCGATGCGCTGGGGCAGATGTTCGGCTTCGGTTACCCCACTTATTATGCGGGCCTCACCTTGACCCTGCCCATCCGTTCGAGGACCGCCTCGGCCGCCATGAGCACCGCACTGGTGCAGAAGAAGATCGACGCGCTCAATCTGCGCAACCAGCAGCAGGCCATCCGCCTGAACATTTTGACCGCCGTCAGCAGCCTGGAGGGCGCCAAGGAGCAGTTGAAGCTGGCTCAGATTCAGGACGATTTCGCACGCAAGAATCTGGACGCGGAAAATCAGAAGTACCAGCTCGGCACCGAGACCAACCAGAACGTGATCAACGCCCAGCAAGCCCTGGTGCAAGCCGATTCGGCGGTGGTCAGCAACCAGATCGGCGTCCGCCGGAGCCTGCTCAACCTGCTGACCCAGACCGGCGAACTGCTGGATGAGCGCGGCATCGTGGTCAAGTAAGGTGGGGCAGGCGCTTTCGCCTGCCAACCCCCTTTTCATGGTTCTGTGTCAAGTATACTGATGCCCTCGACGCCCGCATGCAAACCCTGATCCTCGCCCTCCTGATCGCCGCCGTCTTCACCTTCTTCTGCCCAGCCGTCCAGCGCCTGTTCCGGGGCATCGGACCCTGGATCTGGGCCGCCCCTCCCCTGCTCACCGCCGTCTTCGCCGGTGCCGCGGCGGTCGCGGGAGTCTACAGTGCGGCGCTCCTTCTCCTGGTGCTGGTCTACACCCTGGCCCCGGTGCTGTGTGTGGTTTGGGCCGCCCGCCGCGCAGCCATCCGCACGCCCGCCGCCCCGCACGCCGCCCCCCACGCCCCCGCCGGCCCCCCACACGCCGCCCC
>JBKQPR010000042.1:0-15520 GCA_052144935.1 Bryobacteraceae bacterium | reverse complement strand
CAAACAGTTTGGCCGGTTTTTGTGGGCTTATCCGGTCCAATCTGTGCACGCGCCCCTAATTCGTTGAGTCGATTTGGGTTAGCGGTGCGCGGGCATCGGGATTGGCCGGATAACCCCGTTTTGCAGCCGCAGTTTCGGCCACGATTCGCTTACTCGTACAGACTTTGAGGAAATGACCGCCAGGACAGCCGTCACGCGGCAAGCATTTTGGCGAATGCGATCCATCCCGCTGTGTGCCACACGGCTAGTCGCAGGAGTTGCGACCCGACGATCAGCAGCCCGCCCCAAATGTAGGCGCGATGCACTCGTCCGCGCGAGGCTATGTCGAAAACAACACCCGCCATGATGAACAAGTCGGTAACGGCGAAGAATGCTGGCGGCCCTTTCGTCATGATCGCGACCGGCCATCGCGCAACCGCTGCATCCAATATGCTGATGGTTGCCAGGAGCATGAGCCGCTTGTGCATCTCGCTCTGCCGCCTCAGGACTAACGCGGCTGCGACCAGAACGGGAAACACCACCATATCCCCAACCGGAATTGCAAAAAACGACAGCGCGCCCAAGTTCCCATGGGCGAAGTTGTACCGCAGAGACACGATGGCGATCGCTGTGCCAGCGATGACCATCGCTCCTGCCAGCACCGCACCGGCCACCCCCAGACGCCGATGAAGATGCGTTCGCCGGCGCGCGACCAAGACCGTCTGAACCAGAAACAGTATGGTCCACGACACAAATATGGCGCCATGCACCTTTGCGACTGGCGCCAAGGGTGCTGTGAAAAACTGGCTCCTTAGAAAATACGATCGAGCGAAGCCTCGAAAAACCGCGGCGATCGCCGCTATCGACATCGCGGAATAAAAGGCGCGGTCTTTCCAACGATTGATCGGGAGCGGCGCCTTCACCGTCGCGGCATTGGCCATGCCGAGTTTTTATCACGAAAATCGACCGAACGCCAGGGGCGTCTATCGCTGTCTGCGGCCAGAACCGAGTCTACGGTAACGGCGTTTCAATGGTTTGTCCCCTCCGTCGTTAGAGCAGAACGGTTGATGTGGGGTGGCTGCTCGTTGCCTCGATCCCGGGTCCGGGCTTAGACGATTCTCGATCGGCCTGAGCGGGAGTTGCTTTCCTATCGTCTTTCCAGTCTCATCCGCAACGGTACGTTCGGGCGCACAGTCACAAGTTGCAGCGGCTTGATCTCCTCCGTGGTCGCAAGCGACAATTTCCACCGCTGCGCGATCGTTGTGAGCACCAGCCGCGCTTCCATCGTCGCGAAGCCGTTGCCGATGCACACGCGCGGTCCGCCGCCGAATGGCAGATAGGCGAAGCGCGGAATGTTCTCCTCGCGTCCTGGCGCAAACCGTTCGGGGTCGCAGCGCTCCGGATCGGGGAAAAATCGCGCGTCGCGATGCACAGCATAGCTGTTCACCACGATCAGGCTGCCCTTTTTCACCCGATACCCGCCGATCTCGACGTCCTCGATCGGCTCGCGCGCGAACAACGGCGCCGGCGGATAAAGCCGCATCGACTCGCGCACGATCCAGTCCGTGTATGGCAGGTTCGCAAGGTCCGCGGCCGTCGGCCCGCGCCCGGCCAGCACGCGGTCCACTTCCTCCCACAGCTTCGCCTCAACCTCGGGATGTCGCGCCAGCAGATACCAGGTCCACGTCAAAGCGTTGGCCGTCGTCTCGTGCCCCGCGAGGAACAGCGTCATCATCTCGTCGCGCAATTGCCGGTCGGACATCCGCGCGCCCCCTTCCTCGTCCACCGCCGCGATCATTACCGAGAGCAGATCGTCGCCGCATCCAGCCGACGCCCGCCGCGCCAGCGTAATCGTCCGGAGAATCTCATCCAGCTTCGCCACGGCGCGTCGCGCGCGCAGATTCCCCTTGGTCGGAATCCACCACGGAAGTTGCAGCGTCGAGTTCATTCGCCGGTTTGCGGTCTCGAGCAACGCTTGCATGGCTTCGCGGATTTCGCCCGCCTCCGCCGGCACATCGCCGCCGAACAGGCACTTCACCACCAGGCGGAGTGTCAGTTGCATCATCTCGTTGCCGATGTCGCGAACCTCGCCTTCCGTGAATGGCTCCATCGTGCGTTGCGCCTGCGCCACCATCGCGTCTCCGTAAGCCGCGAGCCGTTGGTGATGGAAGGCAGGCTGCATGAGCTTCCGCTGCTGCCGCCATTCCGCCCCGTCCAGAATGAGAAGCCCATCGCCGGCGATGCCGCGAAAGACGCGCTTGAGCAGCCGCGGCTTGTAAAATTTTGGCGCCTGCTCGATCAGTACCTGTCGGATCAGGTCGGGATGGTTCACGTGGTAAACGCGCAACGGGCCAAGCTGGTAGAAGGCGATGTCGCCGAACTCGCGCGCGATCCTCAGCCCGAAAGCCAACGGGTCGAACGGGAAGTATCGCGGCAGCATCCGCCCGATGACCACCATTGCGAAGTTCAGACGTGGGCCGTTTGGGTAACTGGGACTCATCGCCTTCAAACCCATCCAACCAGAGTTGCCCTGACTGACTTAAGGGCAGCATAGCTCATGGAGGGCATGCACCGCACTGAGCATCGCGTCGAGAAGCGCCGGACGTTTTCGCCCCCGGCGCCCACAGCAGGCGTTTTCACCGGCCGACGCTTCAACGCCCAAAGGCTCCTCGGTTGCATCTTCTCCACGGACTGTGATTGCCTGGCACAATCACGGCATTGAAGTGGCTTTCCGGAAACTACCGCGAAACTGAGCCGTGCCTTGCCCTCGGACCCGCGGCACTTGGAAACAGGGGGTTGAGCCTGGCCGAAACCAATTATGGGCGCTAACAGCCCCTGCCACATGAGTTCACCGCAGCGTACCTGAGCGGCGGCCGGTACCGCGTCGGGGCGCCGTCCCTAAGTGAACCGTATTGCGGCTAGCTGAACTTCACCAGGTCCCAAGGTTTGCGATACGGGCGGAAGAGGTAGCGGTTGGCGCCGGCGTCGTCGCGGAAGTCGCGCTTTTCGGCGTCCCAGCTCAGCTTGCGCCCCGTCCAGTAGGCAACGTTCCCGATGCACGCTATGGTGGTCGCCCGCACGCCTGTTTCGATGTTGGCGAAGGGGTCCTTACGGCTGCGCACGAAATCCACAAAGTGCTTGGTGTGTAGCGGCGTTGGCTCGTCCTCGTTCATGTGCATTCTTTCCGCGGGAGGCGCCACCGGAACAGCCGTCTGCCCGCCGCGTCCCCGCCCGCCGCCGCGAATTTCGGGATACAACTCCATGCCGATGCGGTCCACGAACAGCGCCGCCTCGGTGCCATAGAAGGCCATGCCGTGCGGCCGGTCCTCCGCGCCCCGCATGCCGTAGTAGCGCATTCCGGCCGTCCTGCCGCCCAATCCCTGGCCGTTGTAAACGCAGGCTTCGTAGCTCATGATGAAGTTGGGATATTCGTAGGTCGCCTGCTGGAAATCCAGGATGTCGCCGGCGTGCTCTTTGTCGAACCGCGTGCCCGAGGACGAAACCCTGAGCGGCGTCTCCACTCCCATGATCTGATGCACCGAGTCGAAACGGTGGTTGCCGTAATCGCTGATGATGCCGTTGGTGTAATCCATGAACGAGCGGTAGTTCAGGCGGGCGCGGTTAAAGGGAACCGCGGGCGCCGGACCGAGCCAGGCGTCCCAGTTCAGGTCGGCCGGCGGTTCGCTGTCCGGGACGGGCGCGGACCCCATGCGGCTCATATAGTTCCATACGCGCACGAAGTGCACTTCGCCGATCTTCCCGCCCTGCACCATTTTGGCCGCCTCGGCGATGTGCTCCGCCGAGCGGTGCTGCGTCCCGATCTGCACGATCCGCTGGTTGTGCCGGACCGCATCGATCATTGCCTTGGCCTCGCCCACGCGGTACATCACGGGTTTTTCGACATACACGTCTTTGCCCGCCTCGCAGGCCAGAATCAACATCTGCGCATGCCACTGGTCCGGCGTGGCAATCAGCGCGATATCGATCTCCTTATCGGCCAGGACCTTGCGGAACTCCGGCTCGGTCTTCGCCTGCGGCGCCCAGCGCTTGGCCGCCGTCAGGCGTGTTCCGTTGACGTCGCACAGTGTGGCGATCTCCACGTTGCGCGGTTCTTTGAGGCGGGGATCCATCTCGCCGTTGCGATAACTCTCCGGGGCCATCGCCTGGATGTCCTCCGGAGTGCCGCGCATCAGCCGCGCATCGAATGTGCCGCGGCCTCCGCAGCCGATTAAGCCGACCCGAAGCCGGTCGTTGGCGCCATAAACACGAGATGCAGATAATGCGGTCCACGCCGCCACTCCTGCGCGCGCCGATGTTTTCAGAAAATCTCTTCGCTCCATAAGTCCTGTCCTATGATTCCGGGCAATTGAAGTATACACTGGACAGGCGCTCCGTCTGCCAAGTCATTTTAAGGAGATTACCCTATCCGGGCCCGGTTAGGGGGATTTCCGGGCTCCGGCGCGGCCTCCCCCGATTTCAGAGGCCCTCCGCTCGGGTCTTGCTGACTCTAAGCTCAAATTGTAGATAATGGTATCTGTAATTCGGCTGGGCTTGCGGGGCGCAAACCTGTCAAGTACCCTTACGGGATGCGGCCTTTCGGTACATCCTGCACGATTTTGCGAACGACGTAGTTCCGGAAAGAGGAGTAGCTTATGCCAAATAAACTGGAAGCGGCCCAGGCCACCCGGCGAGGGTTCCTGGGTGCGGCCGCCTTGACGGCTGCACAATACAACCGGGTTCTCGGGGCCAACGACCGTGTCGGTGTCGGCTTCATCGGGTTCGGATTAATCGGCAAACAACACATCACGAACTTCAAGAACTCGTTTCCGAACGTGGACCGCGTGGCGATGTGCGACGTTTACAAACCGCGCCTGGAAGAAGGCCTCGCATACCTGGAAAGCCCCAACGCCAAAGGCTACGGCGATTTTCGCAGGATGTACGAAAACAAGGATATCGATGGAGTGGTCGTAGCCACCCCCGACCACTGGCACGCCCTGCTGACGATCATGGCCTGCGCGGCCGGCAAAGATGTCTATGTGGAAAAGCCGCTGACGGTTTTCATCGACGAAGGCAAGTGGATGCTGCAGGCGATGAACAAGTACAAACGCGTGGTGGTTGTGGGCACGCAGCGAAACCACAATCCGGGCCATCAGACAGCTAAGAAAATCGTCGAGAGCGGAGTTTTGGGCAAAATCCAGATGGTCAAACTGGGGGCCGGGGTTCGCAACATCTATCCGGGCTTCGGGAAAACGCCCGCCGGAAATCCGCCCGCTGATTTCGATTACGACATGTGGCTCGGGCCGGCGCCCAAGAAGCCGTACCAGGCACACCGCGGGTTGTACCATTTCCGTTGGTTCTGGGACTATTCCGGCGGCCAGTTGACCAACCTGGGGGCCCACAGTGTATCGGCGTTTCTGCTGGTCATGGGCGTGAAAGGCCCGACTAAGGTCGTATCGTTCGGCGGACACTTCACCCTTGAGGACGATGGCGAAACGCCCGATCTCCAGGAGTGCCTTTACGAGTTTCCGGGGTTTATGATGACCATGGGCGTGCGCGAAGCCAATGGCTACCGCGACTCCACGGGCTCGGTCGTCATGGGCAACAAAGGCAATCTGATCCTGGGATCCAACCAGGTCGTTCCGGAGATGCACGGCGATCCGGTCAATCAGATTCCCCGGTTTGCAGGCCATCCGGCGGGCGGTCCCGTGTACAACGACACGCGCCCGGCGCCCTGGATCGAAGCTCAAGCCGGAACCGGCGGCAGGCGCGGCGCGGGCGACTCCGGCCGAGGTCCCGCGGCAGGCGGCAGAGGCGGCGGCGAATCGATGGAAGACCAGATGTTCAACGCCAACAAGCGCGACTGGATCGAGTGCATCAAGTCGCGCAACCAACCGTTCTGCGGCCTGGAAATGGGCCATCGAACGGCGGTCGTCTGCAACCTCGGCAATATGTCGCTCCGCCTGGGCGGGCGGACCATTCACTGGGATCCCGAGAAAGAAGTAGTGATCGGCGATAAGGAAGCCGCCGCCATGTGTTCCAAGCCCTATCGCGCGCCCTGGGACGCCGTTCTCAGGAACCTGATCAAGGTCTAGTCGCAAAGGAGGCACATACGATGATGACGAGAAGAGAGGTGATGGCGGCCGCCGGTTCGGCGGCGGCCGTCCTGCTGAAACCCGCGGGTGCGGAACCCCGGGTGCTGAAGAACATGGGAGTGGCCAACACGTGCTTCGGCGCGCGCATAAGGGCTGGAGGCGGCGGTGGATTCGCCCCCGGCGGACGGGCGGGGCGCGGCGCTCCGGGTGGACCTCCCGCCGCGGCGCGGCCTTCGGCGGCGCCCATCATGCCGCCCTTCGACATCATGGATTACGCCCATGAAACCGGCGTGGGCGGCGTCGAAACGATGCTGACATCGTATGACGCGGATGCCATGAGGAAGTTCCGGCAGAAGCTCGATTCCTACAATCAGCGGCTCATCTTGAGCCCCAGGCTTCCCAGCGAGCCATCCGATGTAGCGGCCTTCGACGCCGCCGTGAAGGCCTCCAAAGAGGCCGGCGCTCACTCCCTGCATGCCGCCATGACGGCCCGCCGTTACGAGGAGTTCGACACTTACCAACAGTATCGGGAAAGCTTCGCGCGCTGCCAGAAGCAGATCGCGCTGGCCGAACCTGTGCTGGCGAAATACAAAATCCGGCTGGGAATCGAAAACCACAAAGGCTGGCGGGCCGTGGAACAGGCCGACTGGATGAAGCGCGTGAGCAGCGAATGGGTGTGCGTTCACCTGGATTTCGGCAACAACATCTCGTTCTGCGAAGATCCCATGGACACGCTGAAGACCCTGTTGCCCTGGATCGTCTCCTGCCACATCAAGGACCAGGCCGTCGAGCCCTACGAGGACGGTTTCACCCTCTCCGAGGTGCCGTTTGGCGAAGGATTCCTGGACCTCAAGGGGATGGTCGGAACGCTGCAGAAGAAAGACCCGAACATGCCCTTCGACCTGGAGATGATGACCCGTGAGCCCCTCAAGGTCCCGGTCTTCACGGTCAAGTATTGGGTGACCTTCGGCGACATTCCCGGTAAGGACCTGGCCCACATTCTGGAGATCGTGCACAAAAACAAGCCCAAATCGCCGGTCCCCCATGTCCAGGGCTTAAGCCTGGAAGCGCAGGTGAAACTGGAGGACGAAAACAACCGCCAGTGCATCGACTGGGCGCGGCAGAATCTCCCCTTTTAGGTGAGGGGCCTTGACAATCCGATCGGCGTGCAGGCGAGAACGCTTAAAACGCCTGCCCCACAAGCCCTTGCGCATCAAGGTAGGCAGGCGCTTTCGGCTGCCCAAAAAAACGGCCCGCCGAAGCGGGCCGTTCTCTCTTACGCTTGGATTGTTGCGCCGGCTTAGAACATCAGCCGGATCGAGAACTGCAGGTGGCGCTCGGTTCCCGCCACGCTGCTGGTGATTACTCCGAAGTTGCCGTTCCCGCCGTAAGTCTTGGAATCGCCCAAGCTGAGGTCAGGCGCACTGAACACCACGAAGTTGGTGAGATTGACGGCCTCCCCACGGAACTGAGCATGGAACCGCTCCGAAAATCTGAAGTCCTTGAAGATCGAGAAGTCCAGGGTCTTCGTGGGCGGGCCGGTAATCGACTGCAGGCCAACGTCGCCGCCTGTCGCGATGCCGGCAGCCTGATTGCTGAATGCTTCGACATACGCGCTGGTGTCGAAATACTCGTTAGGAGTACGCCCGCCGGGAGGGGCCGAGTTGCCATTGCCCGTGTAGCCGGGAGCGTAATCGGGCAGGCAACGGTTCCAGACGCCGTGACAAGCGGTACCCGCCAGGGTGAGCGGCTGGCCAGTCCGCATGGTCAGGATGCCGTTCATCTGCCAACCGCCGAGGATCGCGTCGGCAGCGCGGCTCATGCCGCTGCCAAACTGCTTGCCCCTGCCGAACGGCAACTCGTAGTTGAAGTTGGTGGTCAGGCTATGCCGTATATCCCATGCCGCGCTGGAATAGGCGGTCCCGTAGTTGGTCTGCGATATCGGCGACAGATTGCTCGAGCCGCTCAACGGAGTGCCGCTGTCCGCCAGCGCGTGGCTCCAGACATAGGATGCCAGGAATTGCAGCCCGTGGGAGAAGCGCTTCTCGAACTTCGCCGAACCCGCGGCATAGCCGCCGAAGCCGAACGACGAAGTCATCGAAAGACCGTTGCCGACCGATTGGCAAGTCGAGCAGGCCGGCTGGATCTCCTGTAAGTTCGCCCCGCTGATCGCAGTGTTGAAAGTGCCGAGGTTCGGGTACGGATC
The DNA here is from genome assembly GCA_052144935.1 of Bryobacteraceae bacterium. Lineage (GTDB taxonomy): Bacteria > Acidobacteriota > Terriglobia > Bryobacterales > Bryobacteraceae > JOPF133. Next base: position 7,243 of record JBKQPR010000042.1, on the reverse strand, counting down.
GGAGTTCCAGAGAATCACCTGGTGCGCCTGGTGGTTGCCCTCGTAACCGACTTCGATAGCCATATTACCCGGCAACTCGCGCTGGATAACGACATTCCACTTATGCACCAGCGGATTGTCGAAATCCGGCTGCACGCCGCGCATCGAAACGCCCGCGTTGAGTGTGAACGGACTCAGTGGATATCCACCCGAAAAGCCGCCCGGCATGAAATCGCAGTTGAAGCACTGCGACTGGCTTATACCTACATAGCTGCTGTTGCCCTGGTAGCGCGACAGGTTCACGGTTTCATTGAACGGCACGCCTTCGCCGCGGTTGGGGCTGCCGCCCTGGTTCTCTTCGCCACCGTAGAAGATGCCGTATCCAATGCGAAGTACAGTCTTGTTGAGAAGCCTGTATGCGATGCCGATACGTGGTCCGAAATCGAACTTATCCCACGGGACCATATAATTCGACACGTGGCAGCGGTCCACGGTCACGGTCGGAAACAAAGTCCCGAAGTTCGGAGGCAGTGCCGCTTGGCAGTTGCCGCCCTGCGGGACGTAGAGGGTGTTGTTCTGCAGGTTAAAGTTCGCCTGCCGGCCCCATTGCTCGCCGATCGGCGACCACAACTCATAACGGACACCCAGGTTCAGCGTCAGTTTCGAGGATACTTTCCAATCGTCCTGGGCATAGCCTGCGTAGGCAACCTTCTGCGACGAAACGAAGTTGGTGGTCGAAATGGCGCCGCTGTCGACTACGCCTAACAAAGCTGAAGCCATTGAGTCGCCGGTCAGGCTGCTGATACTCGATCCGTTCGAGGCTGCGTTTCCCGACGGGAACGCGGTCTCGTTGCTGCTGAAACCGAGATTGCCGTGAGGGTCGGGAACCTGGAAGAACGGGAACTTCACGGAGCGGAATTCGACGCCGAATTTATAGGCGTGCGTGCCCTTGCTGATCGCGACGTTCTGGACCAGGTCCCAAACGTTATTGTATTCCTTGGTCGGAACCCAGTCGGTGGCGCCGATCGTCGGATAGCCGTTTCCGAAACCGGTCTGGGGCAGTCCGCCGTTATTGGAGGTGGCAGTCGTGGGGTCGTAGCCGCCGATACCGAATTGCGTGAACAGGTCGGTCGACGGGTTAGCTCCGATGCGCGACGTCACCAGACGCGTGAAGCCTACGCGGCTTTCCGTCACCAGGCGTGGGCCCCAGACGCGGGTATAACTAATCTGCGCGTTGCGGCTGAGGTCGATTTCACCGGCGCCGTTGAAGCCCGTATCGTCCAGAGCGCCGGGGAGCGGAGCGCCATCGGTCTTGGAAGTATTCGACCAGCTCAAAGATCCGAAGAGGCTGTCCTTATCGCTGAGGCGATAGTCGACGCGGCCATCTCCCTGATCGGTAGTCAGACCTCCGGTGGTGTTGTAGTAATAATCGTTGGTCGGCGCATTGCCGGTAATCACCGCCTGATTGGGATTCGGATAGAGCTGTATGACCTTGGCCCACGCGGGATCGAACCTGCTCTGGGGAATGATATTCCCAGGGAAAGGAGTCCGCGACAGGGGAATCTGGAACCCGGCGGCAGTCACGTTGGCGCAAGGCGAAGTACAGTACGTTGTCGACGACGGATCGTAGATCGTGCCCTTCGCGATAGAGATCGGATTGCCGAGGATGTCGGTACCGGTATAGGTCGGCCCCAGGAGGCTGGCGAAATTGCCGGTCTTCATCGCCGCCGTGGGAACCGTGGTGTACCCGGAGTACCCCAGGTTGGTAACCGAGCCGCCGGAATCGGCGATGCGGGTTCCCTGGTAGTCGCCGAACATAAAGAGCTTGTTCTTCCTGATCGGGCCGCCGCCCGTGGCGCCGAACTGGTTTTGCCTGAACGGGCCGCGCAGTGCGCTTGCCCGATTGTTCGTCCACGTATTCGAATCCAGGTCTCTGTTCTGCAGGTATTCGAACAGGCTGCCGTGGAGCGCATTCGTACCGGACTTCAGAATCACGTTGATGACGCCGCCCGCCGCGCGGCCATATTCGGCGTTGTAGCCGTTGGTCTGAATGTTGACTTCGCTGACCGCGTCGATCGCCGGTCCGATCGCATAAGCGGTCTGATTCAGGAAGTCGATCGTGTTGATGTTGTTGTCGACTCCGTTCAGTAGGAAGTTGTTCTGGCCGTTCGAACGAACGCCGTTGGCCGAGAAGCCGCCGTTGGCGGAATCGCGCGCGCCCTGTTCGGCGGGAACGACGCCCGGCGAGAGACGCGCCAGATAGGCCAAATTGCGCGTCCCACCCAATGGGACATCGGTGACCGTCCTGCTGTCCAGCGCCGCGCCGACCTGTGTGCTTTCGGTCTGGAGCAGAACCCCCGATGCCGTCACTTCGACGGTTTGCTGGCTCTCGCCGACCGTGAGAGTGATGGCGACAGGGGTACGTTCACCACCTGTTAGGATTACGTTGGTCAGTTGGGATACCTTGAACCCAGGCGCGCTGACGCTGACGGTATAGGTGGATGGCTTCAACGCCGGGCGAACAAATTCACCCACGCTGTTGGTCACGATTGAATACACTTCGCCGGTGGCGACTTCGGTGATGGTTACCTTGGCGTTGGTGATGACACCGCCCGATGGATCGGTAATGGTGCCGGCAAGAGTTGCGAGATCGCGTTGCGCAAACAGTGCGCACGCACAAAAGAGAGTCAACAGGGCAACACGCAGCCCCTTGAAGTAGCGATACATCAACCTTCCCCTCCATCTCCTGCACCCAGGCAGGATATAGTGGGTTTATACTATCACCATCAAAATCCGGAAGCAATAGCTTTTGGCGGGAAAAGTAAGCGCTTTCGAAAAGCGTATCAGTTGTGAACCACGAACCTGTAAATCTATGAATTTTGGAAGATTTGGCAGGCACTGTAGCGTTTCTCTACGATGGAAATGTGGAACTTCCCGAACCAGCCTCGGCGGAAACAGCCGGCGGCGCGCAATTCCGCCGCCCGGGAGGTGCGAAATCTGTTTCACGTGAAACAACTGTTTCACGTGAAACAGATTTGCGTGACCCCGGCCGGAGCGTAGAATCAAGGTTGAATGGCGCGTCTTCCCCCGTTTGCCGTAGTGCTGCTGCTGGGCTTGCCCGGTTTGGCGGCCCAAACGAATCCTGGATCCCGTCCGGGAACCGGTTCCGGCACCGGTTCCGGCACCGGTTCCGGCACCGGTTCCGGCACCGGTTCCGGCAATGGATACGTGGATTCGAAGACCTGCGCCGTGTGCCACCGAGACATCGCGGCGGACTACGCGCGCACCGGAATGGGCCGCTCCTTCTTCATACCGGCAACCGCCAACACCATCGAGGACTACGCGAAAAGCCCCCAATCCTACCACGCCCTTTCCGACAGCCACTACGCCATGACCATCCGCAACGGCCAGTATTTCCAGCGCCGCTGGCAACTGGACGCCGGCGGCAAGGAGATCAACGCCGAAGAACTGAAGATCGACTATGTAATGGGTTCCGGAAACCATGCCCGCTCCTATCTGCACCGGACCGGGCGCGGCATGCTCATCGAGCTGCCACTCGGCTGGTATCCTGACAAGGGTGGGGAATGGGGCATGGTGCCCGGGTCCGACACGGAACATCCGCAGACTCGCCGCTTCATCTCTTATAAGTGCATGTTCTGCCATAACGGCTACCCGGCCATCCCGGCCGGCAACGATTTGCCCGGTAGCGATCCCGTGTTCCTTGGGGAGCTTCCGGAGGGGATCGATTGCCAGCGATGCCACGGTCCGGGAAGCGAGCATGTGCGAACCTCCGGCCGGGCGAGCATGGTGAATCCGGCCAAGCTGAGTCCCGAAAGGCGGATGGAGGTGTGTATGCAGTGCCACCTCGAAACCACCAGCGGCCGGATCCCGGCGGTGCTCCAGCGATTCGACCGTGGCACGTTCTCCTATATTCCCGGACAGCCATTGGTGGATTTCGCGATTTCCTTCGACCACGCGCCCGGCACCGGTCACGAAGGCAAATTCGAGGCGGTCAGCTCGGTTTACCGGCTGCGGCAATCGCGCTGTTTCCTCGAGAGCGGCGGGAGATTGGAATGCGCCACTTGTCACGATCCGCATCGGATTCCGCGCGGCGCCGAGGCGGTCCGGCAGTATTCCGGAGTTTGCTTGCAATGCCACACGTCCACGCATCCGGCAGGCGTAACGGCCACCGCGGCCGACTGCATTACGTGTCATATGCCGAAGCGCCGGGTGGATGACGCCCCGCACGTAATCATGACCGACCATCTGATTCAGCGGCGCGCGCCCGCCGGCCCGCTGGTCGAATTCGCGGAGCGTCCGGCGGAAGAGTACCACGGAGAGGTCGTGCCTTACTATCCTTCCCCGCTGCCGGAGACTCCGCGGAACGCTTTGTACCGCGCGGTGGCGCAGGTGGGGCTGGGAAACAACGTGGCCGCCGGGTTGCCGGAACTGGCGCGGCTGATCGATGAAACCAAACCGCCAGAGGCCGAATTCTATATGGTCCTGGCCGACGGCTGGAAGAGCCTGGGGAAGCCGCAAGACGCCGCTGCCGCCTACCAGCGGGCGTTACAAATCAAGCCCGATTCGGCGCGGGCGATGCGCGCTCTCGCGGAGGTCGACCCGACGCACGCCGAACAGATTCTCGCCCATGCGGTTCAGGTCGCGCCGAACGATCCGGAATCGTGGTTTCGATATGGCGTGCTGACCTCCTCGGCGGAAAGAATTCAGAAGGCCATCACGCTCGATCCGTGGCTTCCGGATCAATCCCGCAGGCTGGCGGAAGTGACCCATGCGGTGCCGGCGCTGAAGGATGCGCTTCGCACCGATCCTTTCGACGACGCGGCATGGGATCTGGGCGGCCGGATCCTGGCGGAGAAGGGAGACTTCCCGAACGCATTTTTCGACCTCGAACGCGCCATCAAGCTTCGTCCGTCCGGCCGGTACCTGTACGATTACGCCCTGGCGCTGGTACGCGCCGACCGTTTCGACGACGCGCAAAGCCAAGCCGAAATGGCCGCGCGCGCGGACCGAGGCATGGTCGAGGCACATGAGCTGCTCGGCGGCCTTCATGCAAGGAAAAAGGAATTGGCCGAAGCAGCCCGCGAATATACGGCGGCGCTGGCCCTGAAACCCGACCTGGCGCGCGCCCAGTTGCGCCTCGGAACGGTGCTCGCGGCCGAGGGGGATCAGGATGGAGCGGCGGCCCATTTCCGCGAGGCGGCCAAGGGTAACGATGCCGAGGTTGCCCGGCAGGCTGCCCAAGCGCTGCGGGACATGGGAATCCGGTAGCCATGCGGCGCGGCATTTTCGCGTTGCTTCTAGGTCTTCGACCGTCTGATTCGGTGCGATCTCTCACGTTCGCGGCTCGGAACGGAGCCGGGCCCAGTGGGCACCCCGTGAGAGAGCGGTTCTCGCCAGAGGCACGATACCTCGCGGTCGGAGACCTAGTGGTGCCGCTGGCGGTGCTTTTGGTGGTGCCGCTCGCGGTGATGCTCGCGGTTGGCGCGGAGGCCCCGGCCGTTCGCTTCATCGATATCGCCGCGCAATCGGGCCTCACCGTGACGAACACCTTCGGCGGCAAGGACAAGAAAGATTCCATCCTCGAGAGCACGGGCACCGGTGTAGCGATCTTCGATTTCGATGGCGATGGCTCGAACGACATCTTCATCGCCAACGGGCCGCCGTCGCGCTCGGAGCTGTATAAGAACGATGGGACGGGACACTTCACCGAGGTAGGCCAGCAGGCGGGCCTGACGCGCAGCGGTTGGGCGCAGGCGGCCTGCGTGGGCGATATCGACAACGATGGCCATCCCGATCTTTTCGTGACCTATTACGGCCACAACAGCCTTTACCGGAATCTCGGAAACGGCAAATTCCAGGACATCACCGAGCGCGCCGGCCTGCCGGTGACCGGCACGCGCTGGGGATCGGGGTGCGCTTTTATCGACTACGACCGCGACGGCCTCCTCGACATCTTCGTGGCCAACTACGTGGATCTCGACCTGGCCAACGTCCCGAAGCCCGGCAGCAGCAAGAGTTGCGAATGGAAGGGAATGGCGGTGTGGTGCGGGCCACACGGTCTTCCGCCCGCGCACAATGCGCTCTATCACAACAACGGAGACGGAACCTTCACCGACGTTTCCGAAAAGGCCGGCATTCTCGCGCCCGGCGGATGTTACGGCCTGGGCACGGTCACGGCGGATTTCGATAACGATGGCTGGCCCGATATCTATGTCGCCTGCGACCAGACCCCCAGCCTGCTGTATCGGAACAAGCACGACGGGACCTTCGAGGAGCGCGGCGATCGGGCGGGCGTCTCGTACAATGCCGATGGCCAGTTGCAAGCCGGCATGGGCATCGCGGTGGCGGATTACGATGGCAACGGCTTCCTCGATATCGCCAAGACCAATTTCTCGGGAGACCGGCCCTCGCTGTACAAGAACGAGGATGGCAGGTTCTTTGAGGATGTCTCCGAAATGGCCGGACTGGGGCGCAATCAGCTTCTTGGCTGGGGCATTGCGTTTCTGGATGTGGACGAAGACGGGTGGCCCGATCTGGTGATGGCGAATGGGCACGTCTATCCGGAGATCGACCGGTCGCCCATCGGCGAAACTTATCGCCAGAAGACGCTGCTTTACCGGAATCTCGGCAACGGGCGGTTCGCCGATATCACCGAATCGGCGGGACCGGGATTCGCGCCGCGCAGGCCGTCACGCGGGCTTGCCATCGGCGATCTGGATGGCGGCGGCAGGCCGGAGATCGCGATCGTCAACATGAACGAAAAGCCCACGCTGCTGAAGAACGTCGGGCCGCGGCAGAACGCGATTGCGATTACGTTGACGGGGACGCGATCGAATCGGAGCGCGATCGGCGCGCATTGTACCGTCGAAGCGGGCGGCCGCAAGCAAATGGCGGAGGTGGTGAGCGGCGGCAGCTACTTTTCGCAGAATTCGCTGACGCTGTATTTCGGCCTTGGAAAATCGGAGAAGGCGGATCGGATCGAAGTGCGCTGGCCGGCGGGCGAGACGCAGGCGTGGCCGGGCGTGGCGGCGAATCGGACCATTGGATTGACCGAAGGCAGCGAGGCGGTCGCGGGCAAGGCTTGGGTGAAACGGTGAGAAGGAGGGTGCGCGGCGAGGGGTGCGCGACATAGAAGTGGAAATCAAGCCACCCGGCGGGCGGCCCAGTAATCCTCAAAGCGGCCGTTGATTTGGCAGCATCGCAGAGCCAGGATGGCGTTTGCCCCGCGTACTGTCCAGAACAT
>JBKQPR010000041.1:0-29122 GCA_052144935.1 Bryobacteraceae bacterium | reverse complement strand
TTCCAGATGGAGGTGAAACTCAGTAGGGAGCGGCGTGGCCAATCGCCATGCCCGCTTCCCAGCCCTGAGCTATCTTACTGGAAATCCAAGGCCAATTCCAGCCCCTTGTAGGTACGGCTTCAGAGGTGGCCGAGCGCCTTGCTATTGGCCGAAGGGTGGCTCATACTGACGCAGCAGTTGGCGCCGGTAGCAGGAAACCGGCGGGAAAAAAGCAGGTCACGATTGGCCAGTAAATGAACGATAGTGGTTTGCCCGGTTCAATCGTGGAGGGGGGTCGCAAAGCATGGACGTTGAAACAAGCCCCGGCAGTGTATGGCCGACCTTCCGGGCGTGGGTCGAACGACCCTTTCACGGGCATTAAGCTCCTGTCAGCCTTCTTTCTGCGCGAATTCGGCCAGATAGGCACGCAGCTCGTCCCGTACACGCCGGAAGAGTGCGAGCCGTTTTTCTTGGGAGACGTGGAGCGCTGCTGGGTCTTCAAAGCTACGATGCAGCTTGTGTGCTCCCCCGAAAAACACCGGGCAGGACTGGCGGGCGCGGTCGCATACGGTGATGACGTAATCGAAGGTCTGCCCCTCGAATTCATCCACCGGCTTTGAGCGATGCCCGGAAATATCAATACCCAGCTCACGCATGGCGGCGATCGCTTCGGGGCGGACGGAGCTGGGCGCCGTACCCGCACTTTCCACCTGAAAGCGCTCACCGGCGTCGTGCCGCAGCAGGCCTTCCGCCATCTGACTGCGCGCGGAATTTCCGGTGCAGAGAATCAACACGCGCTTTTTACCGTTCATCGATTGCCTCGGTTGGTAAAGGATGGGAGACGACCACGGAAGCGGCGTCCCTGGGCAGGGATGGCACCAGCCAACGAAACAGGAATGTTGCCGCCGCCGCTCCCCCCAGTTGAGCCAGAATGAATCCCGGCGCATCTGCCGGCCGTATGCCGGCGAAGGTATCGCTTGCCGAGCGGGCGAGGGTAACGGCAGGGTTGGCGAACGAAGTCGATGCCGTGAACCAGTACGCGCCGGTAATGCAGGCCCCAACCGCGAACGGCACCGCCGAGGAACGAAGGCGGGCGCAGCCCCAGATGACGGCCAGCAGTCCGAACGTAGCAACGAACTCGCTGAAAATCTGCGCCCCTCCTGCCCTGGCGTGCCGCGATGTACTGAACACCGGCTCGCTGAACATCAGATGCGCGGCTGCCACCCCGGCGAAAGCCCCAAAGAGCTGCGCCGCCAGATAGCCCGGTGCTTCACGCCACGGCAGGCCCCCTTGCGAAGCGTCGGCCAGCGTCACGGCAGGATTAAAATGCGCTCCTGAGATCGGGCCGAATGTAAGAATGAGCGCCACCAGCATCGCGCCGGTTGCGAGCGTGTTGGCAAGCAGCGCGATCGCCACATTTCCCCCGGCGAGCCGCTCCCCCATGATGCCGGAGCCGACTACCGCCGCCAGCAGAAGGGCCGTACCAACGGCTTCGGCAGCGATGCGCCGCGCCCGTGTCACGAGCAGCAGCCCGGAGCGCAGCAGCGTTCGGGTTTCGTGGCGCGAATAAAAGCGCTCATGAACTTCCCATCGACTTGTGGCGCAATCGCGTCCACATCGATGCCCTGCCCGCTCAGGAAGGCCCGCGCGTCCCCGATGTTGTAAACGCGCGCCGGCTCGATGCCGATGCCGTCAAACCCAGCTTTGGCGAGCTTGGCGACGTACTGATACTCTTCCAGCGCTCCCGCGATGCAGCCGATCCACAGCAGCATGTTTTGCCGTACTTCGGCGGGCACTTGTCCGCGTGTGACTACGTCGGAGACGGCCAAACGGCCGCCCGGTTTCAAGACCCGGAACGCTTCGCGCAACACGCGATCTTTGTCGGCCGACAGGTTAATGACACAGTTGCTGATGACAACGTCCACGGAATTATCCGGCAAGGGGATATGCTCGATTTCACCTTTGAGGAACTCCGCATTTTCCACCCCAGCCTTGCGCTGGTTCTCCCGCGCCAGCGAGAGCATTTCGTCGGTCATGTCGAGGCCGTAGGCTTTCCCAGTGGGGCCCACGCGCCTGGCCGAGAGCAGCACGTCGATGCCGCCGCCCGAGCCTAGATCAAGCACCGTTTCCCCCGGATTGAGCTGCGCAAGCGCCGTAGGATTACCGCAGCCGAGCGAGGCGAGCAGGGCTTCCTGGGGCAACTCGCCGGTTTGGGCGGCGTCGTAGAGGTTGGAGGTAATCGGGTCGCAGCAACCATCCAGCGCGGCCCCCGCTCCGCAGCAGGAGCTTCCGCCGGCATTGACGCGCAAGGCCGCCTGCCCGTATTTCTCTTTCACCACTTCTTTGATTTCCATGATGTGCCTTCCGTTATGCTTGTTCCTGCACGAACTGCGCGAGAGGCCCCCTGATTTCATCACGCGCCCGGCGAGTCATCGCGCGTCGTGCGTCGTTTCCTCCCGGCTTCGCGCCGAGGCGGGATTCTCGATCGGCCATTTCAGCCGCCCGATGGCGCCGGGAAAAATTGGACCGGCGCGCTCGATTTCGCGGCCGCAGAGGGTGACGACAAAGGTAGCCCGCTGCCCCAGGAACGGGTCGACTTTCTTGGGGGTCTGCCCTGAAATATCCAACCCCACTTCAGCGATCGCCGCCACGGCTTCAGGATCTAGTATGGTTGCTTCAACTCCCGCGCTTATCGCCTCGAAGCGCTCCCCGGCCGTATCGCGCAGAAATGCTTCCGCCATTTGTGCGCGGCAACTATTCTCCGAGCACAGGAACAGCACTTTCGGTTTGATCATTCGAAACGCCTCAGCGGCACAGGCGCACAACCGCCTGCGGTTCTACTGCCTTGTTGCGGGTGCAGCACTCGGCGTACAGGAAGCCCAAGAGCTCTTGAAGAGCGTCGGCGTTCGCCGAATACCAGAGGTACGTACCTTCGCGCCTGACCTTAACCAGGCCCTCGTTCTTAAGTTTCTCCAGATGGTGTGAAAGCGTGGATGCCGCGATGCCCAGATCGTTTCCGATGTCGCCCACGACCATACCGTCAGGGTGGGCCGAAAGGAGCACGCGCATAATCCGCAGGCGCGGGCCGGTTCCCATCGCGGAGAACATATCGGCAAAGCGAGTGATTTCGTCTTCAGTCGGTTTCGCGGCCATCGTTTCCATAATTCTATTACTATCGAAGTATAGAAGCAAGCCCCCCCCCCGACTCAGGACAGTGCAACATGACGAATGGGATTCTGCCGGCGATACCCGCGCGGGCAGGTTCAACCGCCATATCCGGTTGCTTGCTTGGGCGGCGACCACGGAAAGGTGGGTATTGCGTGACCCGCGAGCGCGAGAATGAGCGCGACGACTCCGACGATCGGGAGGGGACAATGGTCAGCGGCTTGCCGCTCCAGTTTCCTTCCGTGCGGAGGGCTGAGAGGTACGGTGTTCCTCATCCGGCGGGTAGCGGGGGAGGAGGCCGAGCGGCGGGTCGCGATGGCAAGCGGCGGAAGGGAAACCAGATTGGCGCGGGCGAAGCCGGTCAGCGGCAGGTTCCGTGGCAGCGAGCGTGGATATCTTTCACCAGTCGGACGCGGCGATGTGGCAGACCGTGCCGGCAGGCGCCGCTGGATCGGCCCTGCTCTTCACCTGGACCCTGACGCCACCGCGTCCGGACCGGGGGGGATAAGCCGCCAGACGGTAAAGGTTTGGTCAGCGATTATGGGGAAGGGTGGGGTCCGGGGACCGGCGGCGGCGCAGTTCGAAAAGAACCACTCCGGCGGCTACCGAGACGTTGAGGGAGGAGATCTTGCCGGCCATCGGAATCCGCACCAGCAGGTCGCAGTGCTTGCGGACCTGCTCGTGCAAGCCGCCACCTTCGCCGCCTAATACCAGTGCGGTGGGGGAGGAGTATTCCACGCGGTCGTAATCCTCTGCGCCACGCTCGTCCAGGCCGTAGATCGAGAAGCCGCGCTCCTTGAGGGATTCCAGGGCGCGGTTGAGGTTGGTCACGCGCACGATGGGCAGGTATTCGAGCGCGCCGGCGGCGGCCTTGGCCACCACGTCCGTGAGGCCCGCGGCGCGGCGCTCGGGGATGATCACGCTGGCTGCGCCGGCAGCGTGCGCCGTGCGGATGATGGCCCCCAGATTGTGAGGGTCTTCGACACCGTCCAATACGACTACCAGTTCAGAGGCGGCCACTTCCTCCAGATCGGCATACTTCCTGGCTGCGCCGAGAGCCACTACGCCCTGGTGAGCCGCGGTGCCCGCCACACGGTCGAGCGAGCCGCGCGGTTCGAAGCGCACGGGGATGGAGGCCCGCCGCGCCATGTCGATGATCTCCTGGAGGCGCGGCCCGCCGGCGCCCTGGGCAATCAGGAGGCGTTCCAAGGGATGGCCGGCCCGCAAGGCCTCGGCCACGGGATGCACGCCGCTCAAAATGGGCATCAGGCTTCCGGCTGCAGCATGAGGCCGTTGTTGAAGCGGTTGGTCAGGTTGGCCATGGCCGCCACCAGGGTGATCTCGACGATCTGTTCGCCGTTGAAATGATCGGCGAGGCCCGCGCGGGTATCCGCCGCGTTGGCCGTTTGGGTCAACTCGCGGGCGTATTGGATGGCAGCACGCTCGGGCGGCGAGAACGCGTCATTCCGGCCGGTCCGGAGGGCGCGGAGTTCGTCCTCCGTGACGCCGGCTTTCCTGCCGCTGGCGGTGTGCGCCGCGGTGCAATACGCGCATTGGTTGGCGTACGAGCAGGTCAGGTACACCAGCTCCTTGATGCGCCGCTCTACCGATCCGGGCCCCATCACCGCGCCATAAAAAGCTACGAAAGCTTTGAGAGCTTCCGGGCGGTTGGCCATGGTGCGGAAGAAATGGTTGGCGCGTTTGGTTTTGGCCTCCAGACTGGCCAGGAAGTCGTTCTGGGCCGGCTCCACCATTTTGATCGCGGTTGTCATAAGACCAGTATAGTGGGGGATCGACGGACCGCCCGGCGCCGGGCGGGTGCGGGGGGCGGCGGCGAGCGGTACGGATGCCGGCCCAGCAAACCTTCTGGGCGGCCCGTTTCGGTATACTGGTCGATCGATTCGAAATACAGTGGATGGTGAACTGCGAGTAAACCGTGGTGGGGTGGGCTTGGCAGGCGGAGAGGAGCGAGGCATGAGCAAAGTCAGAGTACTGGTTGGCACAAGGAAGGGCGCGTTCATCCTGACGTCGGACGCAAAGCGCGAACGGTGGGAGGTGGCTGGTCCACACTTTGGGGGCTGGGAGATTTATCACCTCAAGGGGTCGCCCGCCGACCCGAACCGGCTGTATGCGTCGCAGTCGACGGGCTGGTACGGGCAGTTGATCCAGCGCTCCAACGATGGCGGCAAGACCTGGGAGCCGGTGGGCAACAAGTTCGTGTACGACGGCGTACCGGGCACTCACCAGTGGTACGACGGGACGCCACACCCCTGGGAGTTCAAGCGGGTGTGGCATCTGGAACCATCGCTGACCGATCCGGATACGGTCTACGCGGGCATCGAGGACGCTGCCCTGTTCCGCTCGACCGACGCCGGCCAGACGTGGCAGGAGTTGCCCGGGCTGCGCGGCCACGGCTCGGGGTCGCGGTGGCAGCCGGGCGCCGGCGGGATGTGCCTGCACACCATTCTTCTGGATCCCGGCGATCCCCAGCGGATCTTCATCGCCATCTCGGCGGCGGGCGCCTTCCGGACCGACGATGGCGGTGTGACGTGGAAGGCGATCAACCAAGGGCTGAGGTCCGCACAGATTCCCGACCCGACCGCCGAAGTGGGCCACTGCGTACACCACGTGGCCATGCACCCCTCGCGTCCGGGGGTGCTGTTCATGCAGAAGCACTGGGACGTGATGCGCAGCAACGACGCCGGCGATTCGTGGCACGAGGTGAGCGGGAACCTGCCCACCGACTTCGGGTTCGCGCTGGACGTACACGCGCACGAGCCGGACACGATCTATGTGGTCCCGATCAAGAGCGATTCGGAGCACTATCCGCCGGAGGGGAAGCTGCGGGTCTACCGCAGCCGGACGGGCGGAAACGAGTGGGAGGCGCTCACCGAAGGTCTGCCGCAAAGCGACTGCTATGTGAATGTGCTGCGCGACGCCATGGCGGTCGACTCGCTCGATTCGTGCGGCGTATATTTCGGCACCAGTGGCGGGCAGGTGTACGCGTCGCCCGATGCCGGAGACCACTGGGCGCCGATTGTTCGCGATCTTCCGGGGGTGCTTTCGGTGGAGGTTCAAACGCTGCCATGATCCGGGTCATACTGCCGGCGCATCTGCGGACACTGGCGCGCGTGAGCGGTGAAGTGAAGCTGGAAGTCGACGGCCCGGCGACCCTGCGGTCGGTTCTCGACACGCTGGAGGCCCGCTATCCGATGCTGCGCGGGACGATCCGCGACCAGGTCACCGGGCAGCGCCGGCCGTTCGTGAGGTTTTTCGCCTGCGCCGAGGATCTGTCCCACGAGCCGCCGGACATGCCATTGCCCGAAGCCGTCCGGTCGAGCGCGGAGCCTTTGCTGCTGGTGGGAGCCATTGCAGGCGGTTAGCTGACCAGGGCCTGGGCCTATCGCTTCAGATGAAGACATCCGCGGACAAGTGGAAGTAGCCGGCGAGTTTGCGCGCGTGCGTCTTGCTGATCGCGCGCCGGCCGTTCAGCACATCCGAAGCCACGCTGCGAGACCCGAAGACCGGCAGCAGATCGGCTTGACGGAGGCCCTTGTGCTCCATCAGGTACAGGACGATCTTGTGCGGCGGGAGGTCCGGCAACTCGACCCGATCGTCATAGTCTTTGACGAGCCGCTCCAGCAATGCCAGCAGTGCCTGCTCTTCCGGGCTGAGGGGTTCGCCGGCTTCGGCTCGCCGGTCTAGTCGCTCCATCATTGCTACGTAACTGTTGAACTCTTCGCGGGTCTCGATAACCTTCGGGCGAGCCTTCGCCAGTAGCTCGCCGTATTTGATTGGGCTGATTTCGGTTACGGCCATTTGTTTTCCCAGTCCTTCCTATCGTATTCCTTGTGAGTCAGCAACGCCTTGATGTAGAGTCTGCGGCGGGAGAACACGGGGTAGACAATCAGGCGATAGCGGTTCTGGCGTATGTTGAACACCAACAATTCATTCACCAGGTCCGCATCCGGAAAGGTCTCCCGCACGGCGGCGAGGTGGGCCCAGTCTGCGCCTCTCGCCGTGGCGTACCACGCCAAACCCTCTTCTTGAACGTCTTTCGATTTGCCTTCGAGCAGATCCATCAAGCCCGGCTTGCTGATCACGTTGCACAAATCCATATTAGCATTATGCGTACATGAGTGCGGGCCTTTGCGCGTAAGCGCCTGCCCCAGGCTTAGCTGACCAGGGCCTGGGCCACGCGCGAAGCCAGTTGGTCGAAGGTCAGGATTTCGTACAGCGAAACGTCCGACATGATGCGCGCCACCAGCGCGGCGTGCATGGCATGGCCGGCCCGTTCGGCAATCACGTGGCCCAGCAAAGGCCGCCCGAGCAAGGCCAGGTCGCCAATCAGGTCCAGGGCCTTGTGGCGGCAGCACTCATCGAAAGCCCGCAGCCCCTCGGGATTCATCACACCGGCAGGGGTGAAGCAGACCGCGTTCTCGAGCGACGCGCCGCGGATCAGCCCCATGTTGCGCATCTGGTCCAGATCGGACTGCCAGCCGAAGGTCCGCGCGAAGGCGATTTCGGAGGCGTAGCGCTCGGGCGTGACTTCCATCTCGATGGACTGCCGGCCGACCGGCGCCGGGTAATCCGTATCGCAGGTCAGGCGAAAGCTGTCCGCGGGCAGGATGCCGATGCGCTTGCCTTTGTCTTCGACCGAGACGGGCCGGCGAATGCGCAGATAGCGCCGCTTGCGCCGGTAGTGGCGGATGCCGGCCTGCTCGATCAGGCCGACGAAGGGAAGCCCGCTGCCATCCAGAATGGGCACCTCCAGGTTGTCGATCTCCACATATACGTTGTCGATGCCCATGGAATAGAACACGCTGAGCAGGTGCTCAGTAGTGGAGATGAGGACGCCCTGGCGCATCAGGCTGGTGGCATAACTGACGCGGGCCACGTGGCGCCAACTGGCGGGGATGGGGAAATTGTCGAGGTCGGTGCGCAGGAAGACGATGCCCGTGGCTGGGGGGGCGGGCACGATCCGGATACGCACCGGCACGCCGCTATGCAGCCCCACTCCGGATGCTTCCACGGGGCGTAGCACGGTCGTTTCAAAACGCAAAGAGGCTCTCCGGTATGAGTGGACTACCATTAAATCAACTCGAACGGGGGTTCTGCAACTTTTTGATGCAAAAGGTTTTGCGCGCGTTTCAGTGTGGCGGATTTGATACAGTTTCAGAGATGGACGTGGCTAAAAAGCCGCGGTATGGGGAATGACCCGGGGTGCGTGATCCACGCCATGTCTAACGTGCCAAGGTTTATCAGGCGGCCAATAGTGCGTTGGACAGTTCTTCCGCCGTGTTTTCGGGGCTATCCCTGACCAGGTAACGGCGCAACCGCATGTCCAGCGGAAGGTTGCTCGGATCCATGCCCTTTGGGACGATCGATACAATTCTCTTCCCCATACCGATGGCAGCCCCGAGCTCAAAAAAGAGAGCGGGCTTCGCCGGGTTCCGGGGATCCAACAGCGCCACAAGTACGTCACTGCCTCGCAAGCCAGATTCCAGGGCGTCGCGGAGCGGTTCACCAGGGTGAACATCGAACTCGTCGAACCAAACAGTGACCCCACGCTGCTTGAGCGCTTGAGCGAACGACCGCGCCCAGTCCGCATCCAGGGCAGAGTGCGAAATAAAGACTCTTGGTTTGTCCATGGCTGTCATCCTTCCCGTCTCACGCGCGCCCTTAACTGGTCCAGGTAAATTTCAATATCGTTCAACTCGAGTAGATCGCGCTTCTTGAGCAGCACAGGTATGCCCGGACGCGTTTGCAGTTCGGTCGCAGTGATCCCGAGCAATAGTCCCACGATCGGAATGCGGCGGCCCCACGCGGCTCCAATCTCGGCCCAAACGTAAGGCCTTTCCAGTGCCCAAGGCGTAAGCAACAGCACCAGTTCGTGTGCTCGCTGCAGGAAGTCAAGGATGTCTTCCTCAAAGTCCGCTCCAGCGTCAACTTGGGCCTCGTCCAAGAACGGTGTCGCGCCGCGCTCCTCGATTTCCCGGGCGATCTGCTTTGCAACCTACGTATCCAGGCCGCAATGGCTGACGAAGACCAATCGCCTTGGTTGTGCTCGAAGACTCATCGGTCACTCCAGGTATTGTACCAATGGGATCCGCCCCACTGCACTCGTGCGGATGGCGCCGATGGAGGGCTACCGATGCCACTGATAGTATGATGGAGCCGAAGTGACACAACCTCGCTTTTTCCTGATCGACACGTTCGGCTTTATTTTCCGCGCCTACCACGCGCGGGCCCGCAGCGGGGCGCCGCCGATGCGCACCAGCACGGGGATTTCCACGGAAGCCGTTTACATCTTCAACAACATGCTGCGGAAGCTCTCGAAACAGTTCGACCCGCCGTACATCGCGGCGGTGTTCGAGAGCGGCGAACCGACGCACCGCGTGCAGGAGTTCGCCGAGTACAAGGCCAACCGCACGGAAATGCCGCCCGACCTGGCCGAGCAGATCCCCTACGTGCGGCGCGTGCTGGAGGCCATGCGCATCCCCATTCTCGAATACCCCGGCTTCGAGGCCGACGACGTGATCGGCACGCTGGCGCGGCGCGCCGAAGAGGCGGGCTGCGAGGTGGTGATCGTTTCGAGCGATAAGGACATGCTGCAGCTTGTCACCGGCCACATCTCGATGCTCAATCCGGCCAAGGACGACGAGTGGTACGACCCCGCCAAGGTGAAGGAATTCATGGGCGTGCCGCCCGAGCGGGTGGCCGATCTGCTGGCGCTCAAGGGCGACGCCATCGATAACATTCCGGGCGCGCCTGGGATCGGCGAGAAAGGCGCGCGGGAACTCATCGAACGCTTCGGCTCGATCGAAAGCGTGCTGGAGCGGGCCGCCGAGGTAGAGCGCAAGATGTACCGCGAGAGCCTGCAGAAGAACGCCGAACAGGTCCGCATGAGCAAGCGCCTGGCCACCATCGACACGGCGGTACCCATCGCGTTCTCGATGGACGCAGTGAAGGCCCAGGAGTCCGACCCGGCACTGCTGAAGGCCACTTACAAGGAATTGGAGTTCCACAGCCTGCTGAAGGAACTGGGGCCGGGCGAGGACACGCGGGCGCGCGACTACCGGGTGATCGAAGGGCCGGCCGAATTGCAGGCGTGGCTGGGTGCGATCCCCGCGGGAGCGCCGGTGGCCGTGGCGATTTCCAAATCGAACGAGGGCGAGTTCGCTCTGGACACCATCGGCCTGGCGTGGCGGGCAGGGGAGGCGCGCGCGGCGACCGCGGAAAACCTGGCCCTGCTCAAGCCGTGGATGGAAGACGCCGCCCGGCCCAAGATCGCCTGCGACGTGAAATCCGCGCTGCTGACCCTCGACAAGATGGGAATCCAGGCGCGCGGCTTTGCGCACGACGTGATGCTCTACGCCTTCCTGTTGGATGCCGACCCGGGTGGTTGCGCGCTCGAGGAGCAGGCGCGCCGACGGCTGGATTTGAAGCTGGGACCGTCGCCGGAGCAACACGCCGATATCGCGCTGGAGATCTGGCAGCAGTTGGCGCCGGCGGTGGAATCGCGCGGGCTGGGGAAACTGTACACAGAGATTGAGCTGCCGCTGGCGCGCGTACTGGCGCGCATGGAGCGCACCGGCGTGCGCATCGACACCACGGAGCTGCGCCGGCTTTCCGTCCTGATGGAGACCGAAATCGCGCGCCTGACCGCGGAGATCCACGCGCTGGCGGGGAAGCCCTTCAACATCGCCTCGCCGCAACAGTTGGGGCGCGTGCTGTTCGAGGATTTGAGACTTCCAGCGCCGGTGAAGTACGGCAGAGGCAAAACCATCTCCACGGCCGCGGATGTTTTGGACGAGCTGGCGGCCGATCACGAGATTGTGCGCAAGGTGCTGGAGCACCGTCAACTGGCCAAGCTCAAGGGCACTTACGTAGACGCCCTGCCGGCGCTGCTGGCCCCCCGCTCGCACCGTCTGCACACCAGCTTCAACCAGACCGGCGCGGCCACCGGACGGCTGTCGTCCTCCAATCCCAACCTGCAGAATATTCCCATCCGCACGGCGCTGGGACGGGAGATCCGCGCCGCCTTCGTGCCGCGCGAAGGATGGAAGCTGCTGGTGGCCGATTACTCGCAGATCGAGCTGCGGTTGCTGGCGCATTTTTCGAGCGACGAACTGCTGCTGGAAGCCTTCCGCAACGGCGAGGACATCCACACGCGCACGGCCTCGGAGGTGATGGGCGTACCGCCGCTGATGGTCACGCCCGAGGCGCGGCGCGACGCCAAGGCGGTGAATTTCGGGATCGTCTACGGCATCAGCCCGTTCGGCCTGGCGGCCCAGTTGGGGATCTCCCGCGGGGAAGCCGAGAAGTACATTAAGAACTACTTCGCCCGGTATACCGGCGTGCGCCGCTGGCTGGACGACACCATCGCCGAGGTGCGGCGCACGGGCGTGACGCGGACGCTCTTCGGCCGCGAAAGGCCGATTCCCGACATCAACAGCCGCAACCAAAACGCGCGCGGATTTGCCGAGCGCACCGCCGTCAACTCGCCGCTGCAGGGCACCGCCGCGGACCTGATCAAGCTGGCCATGGTGCGCATCGACGCGGCGCTCGAAGCCGGCGGCTACCGGACCGCCATGCTGCTCCAGGTACACGACGAGCTGGTGTTCGAAGGCCCGCCCGAGGAGGTCGACGCCGTGCGCCAGTTGGTAAGAAAGGAAATGGAAGGAGCTTGCGAGTTACAGGTTCCGCTGCTGGTGGATATCGGGGTGGGGGATAACTGGCGGGACGCGAAGTAGGGAACGTGCGCCCTTACATGGCGCTGTGACGTTCGGCCAGACCGCCGGCTTCGGCGGGCCACGGCCGATCCGGATGGGGCTGAAGCTGTATGTCCAGCCGGTTCGGCGCCGGGTGCGGACGACATCGTTTAGTTTTCCTAAACGATTTGTTGCGAGTTTTTGCATTGATTCATGCCGCGCGGAAAACTATACTGAAGCCAAACTGCGGGCCGGACCGGCCGGTCCGGCCCACCGCGGGGTCTTTGCGGCTGGTGGCGCCGAGGAAGATCGACAGCCGGTCGCCGATCCGGCTTGCGGCAATGGCTGGTGAAGACCGGTGGCAGGCATGAGGGTCAGACGTGTGTGTGGAATGCGCTGAAAAAACGGGATTCCCCAATATTGGATTTTCCAGCCTTGGCGAAATTGCCGCTTTGGGGGGTTAACGATGGTAAACGGACCCCTTACTCCTTGACCTCGGCCCGCGCTCCTTATATACTTCAACCGGGAGTCTATTTGCTTTGGGAGTCAAATTGGATGCGCGAATAGGGTTTGGCTTGATGACAAACGGTACA
Source organism: Bryobacteraceae bacterium (assembly GCA_052144935.1). Classification (GTDB taxonomy): domain Bacteria; phylum Acidobacteriota; class Terriglobia; order Bryobacterales; family Bryobacteraceae; genus JOPF133. Next base: position 16,671 of record JBKQPR010000041.1, on the reverse strand, counting down.
GCACCATCGCCGCTGCATCACGTAAAACCTGAGGCGCAGTGAACGACAGATGGCTTGCGGCCTGGTAGCCGAGAGGCCAAAGAGAGGTTAGACTATGTCGTGTTTTGGGATCTTCGTAGATCTTCGATGCAAGGTGGCAACCGTTGTGCTTGCCTTTGCGTTTACCGGCTTACTGGCGCCACACGCCAGGGCCCAACAGGTAGCCGTCGCCCAGCTCGACGGATACGTCACCGACCAGAGCGGCCAGGCGATCGCCGGCGCTCAGGTCAAGGCCACCGAAGTGGATCGCCAACAGGTTCATCTGGCGGCCACGGATATCACCGGCCGGTACCAGTTCCCCGATCTGGCTGCCGGCAATTATCAACTCGAAGTCTCCTACAAAGGCTTCAAAACCTATGTGCAGAAGGGCATCGGGTTGGACGCGGGCAATAACCGCACGCAGCCGGTCGTTTTGCAGGTCGGCTCGACGACCGAGAGCGTGGAGGTCACCGCCAACGCCACGCAGGTGGAGACCAAGGAAAATGCCATCTCGCAGCTCGTCGACAGCGAACGCATGGTCGATTTGCCGCTCAATGGCCGCAATCCGACACAACTGCTGGCCATCTCCGGTTTCGCCACCAACACCATGACGCTCAACGGAGGCGACTTGACGGGCAGCAAGAACATTCAGGGATCTAACGGCTCCACTTCGTATTCAGTGGCTGGCGGCGCGGCCAACGGCGTCAACTACCTGCTGGATGGCGGCGACAATAACGACGCCTTCAGCAACGTCAACCTGCCCCTTCCGTTCCCGGATGCGATCTCGGAATTCAACATCCTGACCAGCAGTCTGCCAGCCCAATACGGCCTGCACCCGGGCGGCGTAGTCAATATCGTGACCAAGTCGGGCGGCAATGCCTTCCATGGCGACTTTTTCGATTTTCTGCGCAATGGCGATCTGAACGCGCGCCCGAAAGGCTTTTCCGCCTCGCAACCGATTCGCGACTCGTTGAAGCGCAACCAGTTCGGCGGGACCGTGGGTGGACCGGTCAAAAAAGACAGGCTCTTCTTCTTCGGCGGCTACCAGGGAACCCGGCAGCGCAGCAATCCTGCCTCCAGCACCGCCTACGATCCCACCGCGGCGACCCTGGCGGGCGATTTCAGCGTCGTGGACGGGGCCAAGTCGAACGGCGGCTGCCTCTCTTCCGCCAGAGTCCTGAAGAACCCCCAAGGCAACCCTTACCCCAACAACCAGATTCCGGTTTCCACCTTCGATCCGGCCGGCCTGAAGCTGGCCTCCACTTATTTCCCGGTCTCCACCAATCCCTGCGGGAATTATCTCTACGGCGACCCCGCCAACAACCCCGACGACCAGTGGATTGGCCGCGTGGATTACAACATCAACGATAAGAATATCTTGTACGGCCGTTACTATATTTACGATTACTACGCCGAGGTAATCTTCGCCAACAACGACGCCTTGACCACCCAGGCGGCGCCGGCCAACTGGGACCGCTCCCAGACCATGACCATCGGCGAAACCTACACCCTGAGCTCCACCGCCGTGAACTCATTCCATTTCACGTTCGATCGGCGCCGCGACAATCGTGCGTCTCCTTCGACCCTGTTCAGCCCGGGCACTCTGGGCGTGAATATGTTCATTAACCAGTCGGATTATACGCAGCTCGCCGTCAGCAGTTACTCGGGCGGTGGATTCGGCGTGGGCTGCGGCACCTGCGCGCTGGCGGATTTCGACATCAACACTTACCAGTTGGCGGACGATTTCACGCTGATTCGCGGCAAGCATCAAATCGGCATCGGCTTCGACGGCCGCAAGGACCAGTTCAACTCCTACAACTACCAGCAGGCCAACGGCCAGTTCACTTTCAACGGCACGTACACCGGCGATGGCCTGGCGGACCTGCTGACTGGCCAATTTTCCGGCTTAACCGATGGTAACGTGATTTCCGATTACCTCCGCCAGACCCCCATCGCCGCCTATGTGCAGGACTCCTTCCACGCCACGCAGCATTTCAGCATCAACTACGGCCTCCGTTGGGAGCCGTCGGTGCCGTCCTACGATAAATACGGCCGCGGCAACCAGTTCAGTTGGCCCCTGTTCCTCCAGAATTGGCACAGCTCGGAGTACCCCACCGCGCCGGCGGGCCTGATCTTCTCCGGAGATACGGCGCAGGATCCTAACGGCAAAGCTTTCACAAGGGCTCACTACGCGACTTTCTCACCGCGCCTTGGCATGGTTTGGGATCCCAAGGGCAACGGCAAGCAGACCCTTCGCGCGGGATTCGTGCTGATGCACGACACTACCGAACTGTTCTATCCCGAGCGCTGGACCACCAACGCACCCTACGTCTCTTCGCTGACTATCAACAGCAATGAGTTTGGGGTGGGCACCGACCTGTTCTCCAATCCCTTCAACGGATACGTCCTGAACGGCAAACCCGGCGATCCGTTCCCCGGCGCCGCCGTATTTCCTTTGGCGGGCACTTACGTCAGTGTTCCGCCGAACCTGCCGGTCACTTACATGATGCAGTGGAACCTTAGCTACCAGCGGCAGATTGCCGCCAACTGGGTGGTGCAGGCCAACTACCTGGGCAACGCCGGCCGCGACATCTGGGGATCGACGGACGTCAACTACTCCATTCCCGTGGCCGGCGCCACCGCCTCCAACGCCAACAGCCGCCGTTTGACGTACCTGATCAATCCCACACTCGGACAGTACTACGCGGATATCCAGCAAACCGACTCGGGCGCCGTCTCCGAATATCACGCGCTCAATCTTTCCGCCCAGCACGCGTGGACCCGCCATTACACGGCGCGATTCAACTACACCTGGAGCCACTGCAGCAGTTCCTGGGATTTCGCCGGCGAACTGGCGGGCGTGGTATATCAGAACCCGCTCAACCGCGCCGAGGGCGAACGCGGCAATTGCGGCTTCGACCACCGGCAGGCGTTCTTTGCCACGCTGGTGGCCTCCAGCGCGGGCATCGGCACGGGATTCGTCCACGGCGTGACCAAGGACTGGCAGCTTTCGCCGATCGTCAGCTTCAATACCGGCAACCCGATTCAGCTCAGCGTTGGGGGCAAGGATATTTCTCTCAGCGCCCAGCTTTTGGACCGTCCGGAAGTGATCGCGCCGGACCAGGTGTACCAGCGGCTCCCTCCCACAGTTAACGGGACATACTGGTTTAACCCGAACGCCTTCATCTGCGCAGATTCGGTCAGCAATGTCAGCGCTTCGACCCTATCGCCCAACTGCCCCGCGGCGACGGCTTCGACCGCGGCGTTCGGCGACCTGGGCCGCAACTCCGTTTATGGCCCTGGCGCGATCCAATGGGACATGAACGTCAGCCGGCGGTTCAACTTTAAGGAACGCTGGAAGCTCGAATTCCGGGCAGAGTTCTTCAACATCCTGAACCATGCCAACTGGAGCAACCCGAGCTCGAGCCTCACCAGCAGCACGTTCGGCGAGGTGACCGGCTACGGCGGCCCGCGCATCATCCAGATGGCGCTGAAGCTGTACTTCTAAAGTTCCAACTGTTTTTCCGACAGCCTGGCGCAGGTGTTTCCAGGTCTTGGGCGGGCGAATCCTAGCGGGTTGGCCCGCCTTTTTTTGTGCCGGCCGCATTCGACGGCTTCGGGGTGAAAGCCCGCCGGCCTTTACAGGTCGGATCGCGTTCCAGGAGCACCGCGGTTACCGGATCAACGGACTTGTGCCGGCGATTGTTCCCGGCATGATTTCGGAAGGCGAGGCGTCCAGGCCGGCGTCCGCTTCTTAGCCGATGCGGTGGATCCAATTGCGTTGATGGCAGAGCTGCGAAGAGCTGGAGTCGAGCTCACTGAGAACCTCACACCTTGCGACTAATCAGCCTGCCACGGCCTGTCGCCTATCCCGAGCAGTGCCGCAGGCCCGGAACGCCGGCTTGGCTGTGAGGAATGCACCTTGATCCTGAGAGAGCGAAGCGGCAGGCCATCTTAACGCCTATCCAGGCTAGCCTACAGCGGGCCCGTCCCTCACAGCCCGTACAGCGCCTTGGCATTCTCCCGCAGCACCATCCGCGCCAACTCCCCCGCCCGCGTGCGCGTAATCTCGCCGTCCCGCAGCATCCCGGTCAGCGCGATCGCCAGCGCCTCGCGGCCGTTACGCGAGGCGATCCAGCCGGATTCCTCCCAGCCCATCTGGTTGCTGTAGGGGTAGGCGTCGGTCGCGAACATGACCTTCTCGGGATTCAGCTCCAGCCATTCGCGGATGCTTTGGGCCAGCGTGGCGGGCGGCAGCACCAGCGATTGCTGCGAGAAATCCAGGTAGGCGTTGGGCTTCGCCAGCAGGGCGGTAATCTCGCGGATGAAGGGCCAGCCGCCGTGGAGCATCACGAACCGGGTGTTGCGCAGGCCGGCATCGTTCAACACGGATTCCAGGCGAAGCGGATTGGCGCCAGACACGTCGAAATAGCCGCCCGCTCCGGCCATGGTGTGGATGTGGACCGCCATGCCCCGGCGGCCGCACTCGGCGGCAATATAGCGGAACAGGTAATCCTGGAGCGGCTTGTACTCGGCCTCCCCTGGCGGCGTCGTGCCGGCGGGCTGGCCGGCGAATTGCCGGTAGATCCGGGCGGCGGTGGCTTCGTCCACCGGGTCGAAAGCCAGCGAGCGCAGATAGGCGGCCTCGAACTTTTCGGCCAGCGCGCCGCCCTGTTTCTGGCGCTCCAGCGTGGGGGTGACCACGCGCGCCAAATATTCGGCCAGGGTGGCGGGAATCTGCCGCAGGCCCACGGCGTCCAGGTAATGCTGGCGCAACTGGTCTTCGAGCGCGAAAAAGCCCTTGCGGTCGGGAGTGCGCGCGGCAAGCTGGGCGTTATCCAACGGGAAAATCAGCGCATCCGCGTAAGGCACCCAGCGGAAGCGCGGTGGTTGGATGCTGCTGCCCATCTCGACGCGGTTGGCCAGCATCGTCTCGACCCCTATCTGGTCCAGGACCCAGGCGGGATATTGCCGGCCCTTGGCGGCCGCGGTCTGCGCTTTGCTTTGCCCGCCGAAAAGCGCGCGAGTGGCCTCTTGCACGGCCGAGGCGCCCGGGCGCAGCGCCACAGGGTCGGATTCGGGCTCCATGGACTCGACGGGAAGGGCGTCGAAGCCGCGGTCGGGCTTTTCCCCGGCGGCCACCCAGCGGACTGGGTGAGCGTGATTGTCGATAGCTTTGATCCGGCGGATTTCGGCGGCCAGATCGGGATCGGCAGCCGGAGGGCGCGCGGGGGCGCATCCGGCCAACAGCGCCAGCGTGGGCAGGATTCCGCGCCCCACCCGCGCCAGCCCCACCCGCGCCAGCCCAACCCGCGCCCAGAGATTACCGGCCGCGCCGCGCATCCTAAAAACCCCTCGCCGAAAGCGCCAGGTCCGAGAGGCTCTCGAGGCGCACGGGATCGTTGGCGTAGAGGCCGGCCGCATATTCCGAGCCGGTCGAGAGGCCCAGCAGGCGCGCGGCGGATTTCTGCAGCTCGATATAGCTCCGGCTGTTCACCTGGGTCTCGTGGCAGTTCATGACGGCCTCCCACTCCGCCATCACGCCGGCGATGCCGATGACGATATCCGGCGCCTCGCCCACGTGCCTGGTGATGTTGTAAAAGAACAGGTTGTCCACCTTGTGGACCGGCCAGGCGTTGAGTTCCTCGAGGCCGCCATAGCGCGCCAGCCGGCAGGCATCGCGGACCAGGCGGCCGGCCACCGAGTGGTCGGGATGCTGGTTCTCGTCCGGATGCGGGGCCAGCACGATGGCCGGGCGGAAGCGGCGGATCTCGAGGCCGATCGGGAAGCTGTTGGCGGGCTGGTATTCCAAGTGGCAGTCCCCGCCGAGGTCCAGGAATTCGATGGCCGCGCCCATAAGCCTGGCGGCGTTGCGGGCCTCCCGTTCGCGGATCTCGGGTGTACCGGCGGACCCGGCTTCGCCCCGCGAGAGCACCAGCATCCGCACCTGGTTGCCCTTCCTGGCCTCCTTAATAAGGACCGGCGCGCAGCCGAATTCGATATCGTCGGGATGGGCCCCCACGGCCAGCAGGTTCATCGGCCGCCTCCGCAAGCCGCGGATTCGGTGGCCCTGCCGACCAGGGAAATGCCACTTACTTTGCGTCCTGGGTCGCCATTTTGCAAAAATCGTGGGGCAGCCAATCCTGGTTGCCGCCGGGACCAGGGGGCACCCCCAGCCGGCGCTGGCCGGACCCGCAGGCTCGGGCGTGGCTTGGGAGAGCCGTCTAAAAAGCGGCTGGGCCCAGAGGGCGCCCCACGATTGCCCGCCCCACAATTAAAGCAGCGTGCCGCTACGGACAAAGTAAGTGGCATGGCGGCGACCAGGGTGCGTTCCACGGCCAGCAGGTTCACAGCCCGCCTCCACAAACCGTGGGTTCGGCGGCCCCGGCGACCAGGGTGCGTTCCACGGCCAGCCGGTTCACAGCCCACCTCCACAAACCGTGGGTTCGGCGGCCCCGGCGACCAGGGTGCGCTCCACCGCCAGCAGGTTCACAGCCCGCCTCCACAAACCGTGGGTTCGGCGGCCCCGGTGACCGAGGTGCGTTCCACGGCCAGCAGGTTGGATCCCGCCTCCCAAACCGTGGGTTCGGCGACCCCGGCGACCAGAGTGCGTTCCACCGCCGGCAGGTTCATCGGCCGCCTCCGCAAGCCGTGGGTTCGGCGGCCCCGGCGACCAGGGTGCGTTCCACCGCCGGCAGGTTCACAGCCCGCCTCCCAAAACCTCTTCGTAATAGCGCTCGTATTGCGGGATGATCGATTCGGTGGAATAGCGCGTCTCGGCGCTGTGGCGCGCGGCCCGCGAGACCCGCTCGTAGAGCGCGTCGCCGGTAACGAGCGCCGTCACGTAGCCGGCCTCGGCGGCGATGTCGCCCACCGGCGCCAGGTACCCATCCACCCCGTGGGTGATCAGTTCGGAGACGCCGCCGGTCAGGGTGGCCACCGGGGGCACGCCGCACGCCATGGCCTCCAGGGCGGCCAGCCCGAAGGCCTCCATTTCGCTCGGCAGCAGCAGCACGTCGGCCTGCGGGATCAGCCGCTCGATGTGGTCCTGTTTTCCCAGGAAGGTGACGTGGTTGGAGACGCCCAGTTGGTGCGCCAGCATCTCGGCGGGCCCGCGGTCGGGGCCGTCGCCGGCCATCAGCAGGTGAACCGGGACGCTGCGCCGCACCTCCTGGAGAATGCGGATGCAATCCAGCACGCGCTTCACCGGCCGGAAGTTGGAGATGTGGATCAGGCGCTTCTCCGCCCTACTCTCTCCGGCACGCCGTTCGGCGGACGGGCGGTACAAGTCGCAGTTGACGAAATTGTGAATCACGCGGATGGGCTTCGCGATCCCGAACACTTCCACGGTCTGGGCTTCCAGGTAATCGCTGATGGTGGTGATGCCGTCGGATTGCTCGATGGAGAATTTGGTGATCGGAAAATAGGAGCGGTCGGCCCCCACCAGGGTGATATCGGTGCCGTGCAGGGTGGTGATGAAGGGCAGGCGCCGCGCGGTGGTCATCTGCTTGGCCAGCAGGGCGGAGATGGAGTGGGGAATGGCGTAATGGACGTGCAGCAGGTCGAGCTCGTAGCACTCCGCCACTTCCGCCATGCGGGAGGCCAAGGCCAGGCAATACGGCGGATATTGGAACAGCGGGTAGGTGGAGACTTCCACCTCGTGATAGTGAATGCGCGGCGTGCCGGGATCCAGGCGGATGGGATTGGCGTAGCTGATGAAGTGGATCTCATGGCCGCGGGCGGCCAGCTCCAGGCCCAGCTCGGTGGCCACAATCCCGCTGCCGCCGTAAGTGGGATAACAGGTGATGCCGACCCTCACATGCGCAGAGTAGCACGGGTGTGGCGAAATTTTGCGCACCGGCGCGGTCGCCCGGTCGCTAAGAGGCTGATTCTGCTAGGGCGGCTTTTGGAACCTGGCGTGCCCGAATGGGGGGCCATGAGGCCGAAATGTCACGTCTCGGTGCGCATCAAGGGCTGTTGCGATACCTGTGGGAACTGGCCCAATCATCTGCACATGCCCGAAGAACTGCACGGATGGTATTGCGCGCACTGCTGCCCGGCCTGTAAGGCGCAGCCGGTCGTGCGGCCCGACTGCGAGGCGCCGCCTCCGCCCGCGGACGCGAATCTTCAGCCCTCGGACGCGATTGTTCAGCCCTCGGCCGCGGATGTTCAGCCCGTGGCCGCGGACGTTCGACCGGTGGCCGCCCAGGCCGCCTGAAACCGCCGCCGGGATGGGTTGGAACGTGCCGCGGAATCGCGCCACGGGCCACTGGCCAAACTTTTCGGAGGGCACGGGTGACACTGGCTCACGCGCAGGCCTCGCGTGCCATTATTTGGGCAGGCAACGCATATCCTCTACGCGGCGGGGCGCCCCGCGGGGCACCCCCTGGGCCCTGCTCGCTAACCCACTGAGCTTGCTGAGCCGGGCCCATCGGGCACCCCGTCAGGGAGCGATGTCCGGCCGCTGGCTCCCGCGTGGCACTTCATTTGCCCTGACCCCAGTGGGCATGTTGAAGATCACGATTTACGACCGCGCGCAGGAATTGCGCTTACGCCTCGAAGGCAGGCTGGCCGGACCCTGGGTTGACGAGCTGCGGCAATGCTGGCAAACCGCGGGTCCTATCACCGAACGCCGCGCCACCGTTTTGGACCTCCGCGAAGTGGATTTCGTGGATCCCGCCGGCCAGGCTCTGCTGGGTGAAATGCATCGCGGGGGAGTGCGTCTGGAAGCCTCCTGTCCCCTGATCCAGCACCTGGTGGAGGAGATCGCGGGCGCGCCCGAGTGTGCTAGGGTTGAAGGAAAGTCTGCACGACGTCCGGATGCATTCGCCAGCCCCGATCCGCCCCGACGCAACTCGCGCGCGGTATGAAGCCCTGTTGGAAGTGGCCGAATCGATTGCGGCCCACCGCCAGCTTGCCACCCTTTTCGCCGATCTCGGCCGCTGCCTGGCGCCCCTGGTTTCTTTCGATTTCATCTGCCTGACGCTGGTGGACGAGAAGGAAGGCACGGTCCGCCTGCACATCCTGCACACCGAGCGTGAAATGGCGGGACCCACTCCCGGTCCGACTCCTTTCGACCAGTCGCCCACCTGGTTGGCTCTCCAAAACCGGCAGCCTTATTATGTGCCGGATGCCGCCCGGGACGATCGCTTCCCGGTGCTGCGCGAGCTGGTGCGCGCCAACGGCATTCAATGCTTCTGCATTTTGCCGCTCTCGACCGCCCAGAGGAACCTGGGCGGCCTGCAATTCGGCTCCCTCCAACGCGATGCTTACACGCGGGAAGAGATCGACTTCATGGTCCATGTGGCGCGCCAGGTGGCCGTGGCGGTGGACAATGCCCTCAACTTCGAAACCGCCCGCGCTTACGAAGAGCAGCTTGCGCGCGAGCGCGACCGGTTGCGGGCGCTGCTGGAGATCAACAACGCGGTGGTCACCTGCCTGGACACCAAGCCGCTGTTCCAGGCGGTTTCGGCCTCCCTCCGGCAGACCTTCGGCCTGGATTACGTCAGCCTCCTGATCTACGACAAGGAACTGAACGCGATGCGCCTGCAAATGCTGGATTTTCCGGAGGGATCGGGGGTCATCCGCCAGGACGCGGTGGTGGCCCTGGACGATACTTTGTCCGGCTACGTCTACCGCACCCGCGAGGGGCGCTTCGTCGGGCTGGAGGATGCCGCGGGAATCTCGCCGGTGACTGCCGATATTATGGCGCGGGAAGGCCTGCTGTCGCTGGCCTCGCTGCCGCTGATCACGCGCAGCGAGACGCTGGGCACCCTCAACCTGGGGTCGCGGCGCGCCAATTTCTTCACCGCCGAAGACGGGCAGTACTTTTCGCAGGCCGCCGGGCAGGTTGCCATCGCCCTGGAAAACTCCTTTTCCTACAAGCGGATCGAAGAGCTGAACGCGCGCCTCTCGGAGGAGAAGATCTACCTGGAAGACGAGATCCGCACGGACAGCCGGTTCGAAGAGATCGTGGGCCAGAGCCGCGCCCTGCGCGCCATTTTGAAGCAGGTGGAGACCGTCGCGCCCACCGATTCGACGGTCATGATCTACGGGGAAACCGGCACCGGGAAGGAGTTGCTGGCGCGCGCCATCCACCAGCTCAGCTCGCGGCGCCAGGGGACCTTCGTGAAGCTGAACTGCGCCGCCATCCCCACCGGCCTCTTGGAAAGCGAGATGTTCGGGCACGAAAAAGGGGCCTTTACGGGCGCCATTGCGCAGCGCATCGGCCGCTTCGAGCTGGCCCACCGCGGCAGCATGTTCCTGGACGAGGTGGGGGAGATCCCCCTGGAACTGCAGACCAAGCTGCTGCGCGTGCTCCAGGAGCGCGAGTTCGAGCGCCTGGGAAGCTCGCGGACCATCCGCACGGACGCCCGCCTGGTGGCCGCCACCAACCGCGAGCTGTCCGCCATGGTCGAGGAGCGCCAGTTCCGCGCCGATCTCTACTACCGGCTCAGCGTCTTCCCCATCACGGTGCCCCCTCTGCGCGACCGGCGGGAGGATATTCCCTTGCTGGTACGCTACTTCGTGCAGCAGAACGCGCGCCGCATGAACAAGCGGATCAGCACCATTCCGTCCGCCTCCATGGAGGCCCTCACGCGCTATAACTGGCCCGGCAACATCCGCGAGCTGCAGAACTTCATCGAACGGGCGGTGATCGTCTCGGCCGGTCCGGTCCTGCAGATCCCATTGCGCGAGCTGAAGCGCGGCGCGGGGCCCAGTGGGCACCCCGCGGGCGACGTACAGACGCTGGCGGCGGCCGAGCGGGAAGCCATTGAGCGGGCGCTGCGCGAGGCCGGTGGGAAAGTGGGGGGCCCGGAGGGCGCCGCGGCCAAGCTGGGGATGAAGCGGACCACCCTCCAGGCTAAGATGCAAAAGCTGGGGATTGCCACCCGGTAGTGGATCAGTTTGAAACGCGGTGGACCGGCAGCCAGGCCGCGCCGGGCGGGGGTCGCCGGGTTTGGGTCGGCGACACAAGAGCGCTTTTACCGGGGTGGAGGCAAACGCTTTTGACAGAAGGCAACCAGATCCTCGTCTTTCGCGCCGTGGGAAACGAAGATTTAGGCCATGAACGGACCTCCGTCAGATAAGGAGATCGATCTTCAACCAAGGCGTGACCGTATAGTATGCCGGTGCGAGACACCGTTCTGTAGAATGGAATGCCGTGGCTGCCCGACGATACGGCGCGAGCGCCAGTCATCAATCCTTGGGAGCCGTGACCTCGCACCCTCTCACCGCATCAGCCCTTCCAGCAGCCAATGCACCGTGTACAGCGTCCCCGGTTGCAGCAAGACGACCGCCAGCGCCCCAGCCGCCAAACCCGCCACGGCCCAGTAGCGTGCACTCGGCCGCGCGCCCGTAGGCGCTTCCAGCAGCCGCGTTACGCGCGCTTCCAGATCCAGCGGATCGTCCAGCAGAGTGGTCGCCAGGGGCCCCGCCGGCCTCGGCGCGCATCCCAGCCGCACCGCCCGCACCAACGCGTCCGCCAACGCCAGGCGCCGCCGCGCGTCGCCCGCCGCCGCGCCCTCGTCCGCGGCCCATTCGGTAACCCGCGCCCAAGCCCGCTCCAGCGGGCCGAAGGCCCGCAAGCCCGGCAGAATCTCCGGCGCCAGCAGCAGCGCCAGCCGTTTCAGATTGTCCCGCGATCGCCGGTGCGCTTCTTCGTGCCGGAGCGCCGCCGAAAGCTGTTCGGTCTCCAGCGCCTCCATTAGCCCTCGCGAAATCACTACGCGCGGGCGCATCACCCCCGCCAACGCCAGCACCGGGGCCGTGGCGTCCACCACCCATACCGCGATGCCTTCCGCCACCGAATCCGGCCGCGCCACACGCCCGCACATCCGCGCGCACCGCCGCGACTGCGCCACCGCACGCCAACCGCGCCCGAGCGCCGCCATCCACACCGCCCCGCCCAGCAAGGCCGCCGCCAGGCAAGCCCCGCCCGCCTCTTCGGCCGTCCCGGATGGTTCCAGCCACAGAAAACTCGGCACGCACAACCCGGCCACCGCCAGACCCGCCAGGGTCGCCGGCAGCAGCCGCAGCGCCAGGAGCAGCCGCGCGGCGTCTGGCGGCCACAGCCGCTCCGCCGCCCGGATCGCCCGTCCAGCTACCGCCCACACCGCCGCCGCCAAGGCCGTGTGCAACAGAAAATAACAGGCCAGCGAGAGACACACCAGCCTCACCAGATAAGGGACGGTCATGCCTTGGCCCTCCGCTCCAATTCTTTGCGCTTCTTCCGGATGGTGCGCTCCAGCTCGTCCAGCAGCGCCTCGTTGCGTTCCCCCACCGCCTCCACGAAACAGGAGACCAGCAGTTCGCCGGGCGTCGCGGGACTCGCCAAGAATCCCGCCACCAGCTCGCCCGCCCGTTTGCGCTCCCACTCCGCCCGGGAGAAACGCGGCGAATACAAGAACGCCCGCTCCTGTTTGCGCCGCTCCAGCAGGCCTTTCTTATACAGGCGGTCGAGTGTGGTCATCACCGTGGTGTACGCCAGCGGACGCTCCAGGCCTCGCATCACGTCGTGCACGTTGCCGTCTCCGCGCGCCCACACCAATTCCATCACCTGGGTCTCCAGATGTCCCAAGGCCGCGCCCAGCGGCCCGCCCTCGCCTCCACGCTTGAGAAAACGCATCAATGTTCCGAGTGCCGGAAGTTATGATACCACTCCCCGATTGGCCCGCTCGAAACGGCCATCGCCGCGAGTGCTCACCCGCTTTGGGGATGCTGGCGCAAAAGGGGGTTGGCAGGCGGAAGCGCGGGCGGAAGTGCCCAATGCCACTTACTTTGCCCCGTGGCAGCATTCTGCATTAAGTGTGGGGTGGGCAATCCTGGGGTGCCCTCGGGGGCCCGCCGCCTATTGGGCGGCTCCCACGCGCGAGCCTGCGCACCCGGCAAGCGGCTGAAAGCGGGCGGGGCCCAGAGGGCACCCCAGGATTGGCTGCCCCACAGTGCCTCGCAGGATGTTGACCCTGCAATGTGGGGCAGGCGCCTTCGCCCGCGAACTTGCCGCGAGAAGACGCTGAATCCCCATTTCGGGTAAGCGCCCCGTCGCCGTTGCTGCCACTGCCCGCCCGCGCTCGTCGCAACGCAAGGTTAGCGCAAGGTTTGCGGACCAAATTCCCGCAGGGCACTCCGGCGCGACTGCGTGGTCTTTCAAGATCACCGGCCTGAAGCTGAGACCATGATGCAACATGATATGATTTGAGCGTGCGCGTCGGGCGCTGCCGTGTCCGCGGGAAGGGCTGAGCCCACCGATATGCAGCATTTCGACAGCTTCAACGACGAATCTTCTTTCCGCCCGTGACGCGGACACCGGGCAACTTGAAAGGAGATCGTCATGTTTCCACACCCTTATCCCACACGCCGGCTGCCAAAGCAGGCCAGCCTGGAGCAATTGCGAAAGCAGGCCAAGGACCTGCTGGAGCAATACCGCGCGGGCGACCCAGCCGCGGCCGCGGAGGTCGAGCGCTTCGAGGGCACCCCCGATCCCGCCCGGTTTGCCCTCAGCGACGCGCAGCGCGTACTGGCGCGGGCCTACGGCTACGAAAGCTGGCCCAAGCTCAAAGCGTTCGTGGACGGAGCCAATGTCGCGCGTCTGGCGGAGGCTGTGAACGCCGGCGACGTGCCGCGCGTGCGGGCCCTGCTCCAGGCGCGCCCCGAGCTGGCCGGCATGGACATGGCGGGCAACAACGAGCACCGCGCCTTGCATTACGCGGTGTTGCGCCGCGATGTTCCGATGGTGCGCTTGCTGATGCAAGCGGGCGCCGACGCCCGCAAGGGCATCTTTCCGCACCGCGATGCCACCACCGCTTTCGCGCTCGCCAGAGACCGCGACTACCATGACATTGTCAACGTCATCGAGGAAGAGGAGCAGCACCGCCGCCAGGCCATGAGCTGCCCGAACGCCGCGGTCTCGCCGGCGCAGGACCAGATCAACCACGCAATCCGCGAGGGCGCCATCGGCGAGGCGATCCGATTACTGGCGGCGGACGAGCCCCTGATCCGCGCGTGCGATCGCAACGGCCGCACGCCGCTCGACGCCGCCGCGGAAACCACCAACCTGGAGATGGTCGCGTGGCTGCTTGGGAGAGGCGCATCGGTGCGAAAGACGGATCTCAGAGGCTTCACCCCGCTCGACCGCGCCGCGCTGGCGGCCGATCCCCGCAACGAGGGCGCGAAACGATTTCCCCCGGTTGCCAGGCTGCTCCTGGATTGTGACGCCGAGGTGACCATCCGCGCCGCCGTAGCGTTGGCCGACGCCCCGCGCATCCGGGAACTGGCGGCCGGCAATCCTGGTGTACTGCGGGAGATCCACTGGCAGGGGGGCGGGCTGCTGAGCCTGGCGGTGAATCACGGCCATCTCGAGATCGTCCGGTTGTTGCTCGACCTCGGCGCGGATGTCGACGAGCGCACCATGCTGCACGAGCTGGAGGAACCTACTCCGAGTTGGGGCACGCCACTGTGGTACGCCGCCCTGGCCCGCCGGCGCGACATTGCCGAACTGCTGCTGGACCGCGGCGCCGATCCGAACGCGAATGTGTATGCCTCCGGTTGGGCGCTCCGCAACGCTTACCCCGACGAGGCCCTCCGGCGGTTGCTGCTAGACCGCGGCGCGAAGCCGCAGCCTTACATGGTGGCCGAGGCCAACGACGTCGAGGAGGCCCGCCGGATGCTGGAAGCCGATGGGAGCGAGAAGCTGGCGCAAGAGTTGGTTTGGTCGGCGGCGAATAACGGTGCGCCGGCAGTGGTCGAGTTGGCGCTCCCGCGGCTGAACTGGCCCCCCAACGACCCGAGGTGGGACTGGATCCTGATCCAGCCGATTCGCGGTGTGGCGAGCGACGGGCACGATCATGAAGCGCTTTTTCAATCGATGGAATTGCTGCTGCGGCATGGCGTCGATCCGAACGTGTCGAGCCGGTTCGGTCAAACCGTCCTACACTTCGCGGCCGCGCGCCCCGGACCGAGCGAGGCCGAGCGGGCGCGCTTCGTCTCGATGCTGCTCGATCGGGGCGCCCGGCTCGACGTGCGGGACCACCTGCTCAAGTCCACGCCATTGGGCTGGGCGTGCCGCTGGGGGCGAAAGGAAATGGTGGAGCTGCTGATCGCGCGCGGCGCAACCGTCACGGAGCCGGACGCGGAAGCGTGGGCCACGCCGCTGGCATGGGCGAAGAAGATGGGCCACAGCGGCATCGCGGAGCTGTTGCGCGGCCTGGGGGCAGGCACCCACACGGGATGACGATCTCCCCCGTTGACCCCAAACGATTCGAGCGGTCATCAGTCACGATCTATGTAGAGTTGGCCTCAAACGGATTGCACCACCGATTCGCGGGCGGCGTAATCAAGAATTCCACCGCACACCGCCTAGCTCTTTGCGATCTCCCCGGACACGCAAGGCATCCTAGCCATCGTCAAGTCGCGTTGTAGTGGCTGCGCAGTTATTCTTACATCCTCAATACGGGGACGGCCCGCCCTTCAAGACGAACCTGTCGAAGGCTGCCTTCACGTCTCGATACTTGTCGTCGCTTTGCTGCCGTCCGCCAGACTCGAAGAACCCCGCCTGAAGTATGTCTGCCACCTTTTCGGGGAGCCGCTCGCCCTTCCGCACCTCGGTTTCTTTTCGAATGCTGTTCCAGCTCGCAAGCCTGTGGCCGAAGCGCCCAAATGACGCTGGAAGAACGAAATCGGGGTCTCGCGCCTTCATGTCCGCCAGGCCAGGGCGAGTGACCGAAGCATCGCAATGGCACAGGCAAAGCAAGTACTCAAACCAGTCGAAAGTCTGACTGAATCCGTAGTCGCTAGGCACATACCCTCGGAGAGGATCTCGCAGTACATTGAACAAATGGTCACACATGTATTTCCCCTCAAGAACTTGCGCCTGGCTGTACTTGTCCATTACGGACTCATCATCGATCACAGCGGCGACTGCACTCTCGCTCCCGTTGGCAATGTAACGGAGCTTGAGACTGAATAGCAAACGGAGAAACCGATAATTCTTGGCCGCACAGGCCGCGATTCCCATTCCGTAGAGAAGGTACAGCCCAGGGTAGCGTGCAAGGTTGGCTGTCGCGGGGGCTAGTATTATGTCCTGCTCTGCGATGCGCTTGTAACAACTGAGCAACAAATCGTCGTGATGCGCTTCCCCCCAATAGGCGCCGCAGATCAGCAAGTGCGAGATCGTTTCCAACGTGACTTCGTAGGCTTTCACCCGACCAGGCATATCTTTGGAGAACAACGGCGACATGGGAAATCGTGCGCCGGTCAAAAGCGTGCGAGTCTTCTCGGTCTCCGATGTAAGTAGGTCGTGCAGGCTGATGCCCTGTGTGGTATCGGGCAAATACCTCTTCATGCGTTTCACGGCAACTTGGGCCGAAAGTATATCCGGGTGCCCAATGTCTTCCAGCGCCAAAACCCGATCCAGCAAATCCTTGAAGAACTCGTCTGCCCCACTGATTGTCAGTACCGTCGCCTGGCGCAGAGTTGCCAGGTGTTGAGCTTGCTGGCTTAGCGTCCCTCTGCTCGTCCAATACGTAGTACTTGGATCCGGCGCATTCCGGCCTCCCCGGAGGCCGCCAAACGCCGTGTTGACAGGCGCTGGGTGCGTATTGTAGAATTCCGCCAATTCCTAACCTTCGGTTAGGAATTCGCGAAATGCCGTAT
>JBKQPR010000040.1:0-54635 GCA_052144935.1 Bryobacteraceae bacterium | reverse complement strand
GTCGCGGAAGAACCGCTCCACCTGGTTCAGCCACGAGGAACTGGTGGGAGTGAAATGCACCTGAATCCGCGGATGCTTGGCCAGCCAGGCATTGACTTCAGGCGTTTTGTGGGCCGAGTAGTTATCCATGATCAGGTGCAACACTTTGTCTTTGGGAGTCCGCCCGTCGATCAGCTTGAGAAAGCGAATCCAATCCTTGTGATTATGCGTGGGCGGCGGCCGCAGGGAATACATCGTCGGAGACATCCGCGGCGCGGTCCCGAAGCTGGGAGAGGAACTGCGTGAGCAGGGCGATGTCGAGGAACTCCGGATCGGTGGCGCTGATGGCGGCCTCGGCGAGTTGGCCGGCGCGGTTTGGGTTGGATTCAATCCGCGAGAAGGCCAGCCGCAGAGTGCTGTTGGCGCTCTGCCGTTCGGACTGCATCTTGGCGCGGGCACGCTCCGTGTCGAAGTTCTGCTCCAGCGCAGGGTCGCACTTGCGCGCGCTGCTCGTTACCGTTTTCCAGAGCGCCGTGAAACTGGGCGAGGGAAGCACGTGGCGCGCATCCAGGAATCGCCGCGGCGTCAGTTGCCTCAGGCCGCTCAAAGCGTCCGAATACAGGGCCGCACCCGCCGCGCGGTCCACCGCGCACACGATGTTGGCCAGGCCGGCAGTGGTGTATACCGAAACTACCGGTTCCTGGAACGTCTGGTAGCGCGATCCCAGCGCTATGGCCCAGTCCAGCACGGTAGATCGGCTCTGTGCCGAAACGCCAATCGGGGCCAGCGTCAATACCAGCCATGCTGCCGGAATGCGCATCCAAAGGGTTAGACGGGAGGGACCGAGCAATTGTGGAAGCAGATTTTTCGCGCGGCAGTGTTCCCCGCCAGGCTTCGCGCTCAGTGCGAGAGAGGCCCGCCAGCCGGCCACGCCCGCCAGCCGGCACCGAGAATGCCCAGAAGTGCGCGCGGGCCGATCCTGACGTGCGCCAAACGGCGCGCATGACGATGCGGCGCGGGGGCGCGTGACGATCGCTGCCTGGCGCGGCTGCGGGCTGCCACGCCGAACGAGTCTTGCCGCTTCTGCCCCGCGTCCCTTCCGCTGCCACGCGGTGGGCGGCGACTAGGCGACCGCGGGCGCAGAGCGTCCACCCGCGCGGCGGCAACCCGCGGCGACGGCTTTTGGGGCGCGCTCCCGGTGCTGGCAGGCAGTCTGGTTGCCGGCGTGATCAATGGGTCCGTCGCGGGGTTGGCGGCGGCCATGCGACCGCTGGTCGAGAGCCTCCATCCGCGCGGCGGCGCCACCCGGTGCGATGCCTTTGATGGCGTCAGGCGGCTCGCCGCCGAGCTTGCCGTCCGCAGCGGCGCCGGCTTCTCCGCTCGCTGCCCACGCCGCTGCCGGTCGCCGGGCCGAACCAGGCTTGCCGTTTTAGCCCGGCTCCCCGCCCGCTGCGCGCTGGCGGCGGCCCTGCGACCGCGGGCCGCGAGCGTCCATCCGAGGGCACCCATGAGCCCGACCAAACAGGTCTGGACTACCATTGGAAGGAGGGCTCGCCGGACTGAAGCAGACTTGCCCGAACTCAGGCCAACCAACCCTGACCGTCAATGTGAGCACAATGGGAGAGCATTTGGTTCCTGTCCGGCAGCACGAGTCGGGATCTTCTAGCGAACAGGACAGGAGAGATCGATGAGGACGTTTGGCAAGCTGGTCGCCGCGGGAGTGGGTGTATTTGCGGTCCTACAGGTGGTGCGGCCCGGCATTCCGGTTAAGCCTGCGACGGCCGAGCTGCAAGCGCCACCTGAGGTTAGGCACATCCTGGAGAAGGACTGCTATAGCTGCCACTCGGACCAGCGGCGGCTCTCGTGGTTCGACCAGATCGTGCCGGGCTACTGGTTGGTGAGGCACGATATCCTGACCGCGCGTGAGCACCTAAACTTCTCGACGGTGGGATCCATGCCCGCCGCCATACAGAAGGCGACCCTCTATGAAGGTGTGAACATGATCCAGTTCGGGGCGATGCCGCTGCCGAGCTTCGTTAGGCTGCATCCGGAAGCGAAAGTGACGCCCGAGGAATTGGCGACGCTAAAGACGTATCTCACCCCATGGTCACACGGGCCGAACCAGCCCGGTACCGCGACGGGCAGCAGCGGTGTGAAGACCGACGCTACGCCGGCGGCTGTTCCGGATGGAGTTCCCGCGCCTGCCGCTCTGGCGACCGTGCAGCCGGAGCTCGATGGATTCCCGTTCGACCCGACTTTCGAGAGTTGGAAGCCGATTAGCACCACCGATCGCGGCGACAACAACACTTTTCGGTTCATCCTCGGCAATGAGGTCGCGATGAAGGCGGCGCACTCGGGCAACATCTCGCCGTGGCCGGATGGAGCGCGCTTCGCCAAGATTGCCTGGCAGCAGGAGCCCGGCCCTGATGGCCTTGTGCAACCCGGCAGGTTCATACAGGTGGAGTTGATGCTGAAGGACGCTCGGCGCTATAAGGACACTGATGGCTGGGGGTGGGGCCGCTGGCGCGGACTGGATCTGAAGCCCTACGGCAAGGACGCGCGTTTCGTGAACGAATGCACCGGCTGCCACCAGCCGATGCGCGGCAACGACTACGTCTACACCTTGCCGATCACGACGGCCAAGGTCAGCAGTGATGACGTGGTGAACAACAGCGCCGCCGCACTGCCGACGAGCCTGCGTTTTCAGCCGCTCGGCTGGAGAGCGATCACAATGTACGTCGACCCAAAGACGGACACGATGGCGACGCTTTACGGCAATGACGCAGCCATGCAGAATATGCGTCGTGCCGCTCTGGTCGGTGGGCCAAAGGGCCCGACGTATCCGGAGGGTGCGGTGCTCGCACTCCTCACGTGGGTGCAGCGCGACGATCCGCACTGGTTCGGGGCACGCATCCCCGCCGTGCCGCAATCCGTGGAGTTCGTGCAGGTGGCGGCTGCGGGGCAGACGAATAGCTACCGGCGCTTCGCGGGCACCGGGCTCATAGAGGAGCACCCCGCGGCTAGCGCAGTAGCGCAGCGGACGATGTTCGTGCTGGGCCTTGCTCCGGCTCTGCTGCCCTAGTAGTCCCGTCCTGCCACCGTCAGGCTGACCAGTCGCGCCGTTTCCGCCCGGTGCGCCGTGGGCGGCGGCCAGGCGAGCGCGGGCCGCGAGCGCCCATCCGCGCGGCGCCTTTGATGGCGTCACGCGGCTCGCCGCCGAGCTTCGGCGTGCGCCAGGCGGCGCGCATGACGATGCCGGCGCGGGGGCGCATGATGATCGCGGCCGGGCGAGCCGGCTTCCCCGATCGCTGCCCGGCGCCGCTGCCGGCCGCCCGGCCGAACCCGTCTTTGTCGTTTCAGTCCACTGCGCGGTCGGCGGCGGCCCTGCGACCGCGGGCCGAGAGCGGCCATCCGCGCGGCGGGCACATTGCGCACCGCGGATGCCCCACCGCGGCGGCCACGCCTACGGGACCACGATCTGGCTCCTCGGTCTCCTCCGGCTGCTGGCGGGCCGATCACGGCATTCGCCAGGCCGCGCGCATGGGCGATGTCGGCGTCGGGGCGCATGTCGAATCGCTGCCCGGCGCCACTGCCAGTCGCCTGGCCGCACCAGTCGTGCCGTTTTCGCCCGGCATCCGCCCGCGGCGCGGTGGGCGGCGGGCCTGCGACCGCGGGCCCCGGCACGCTGTTCATTTGTGGGTGGCGCGGACGGGCCGCGATGGAGCCTAAGGAGCACCCGCTGGCCCCACCCCCGAGTCGATCCACATCTCCGCCATCGAAAGCGGCCATGGGGACGGCCGCTGGCGACGCCGCGGCGTCAATCGCCGCCTGTTGGCGAAGACCCCGTGGCGTTTCCCAGCCAGGACATGCCACGTTTCTAAACAGTAGTGCGCCGCTCGGCGCGCTGGCACGCTCCAAACCTGAGTGGACATCGCCCAGAGGCTACCTTAATTCTGAACGGTCACCTGAAGCTGGGCGGTTGCGGCTGGCCCGCCCTCGGCGACCGAGACGGTGAAATTGTAGGTTCCGCTCACCGTGGGCACCCCGGTCAAAGGCCCTCCTGGCCTTAGTGAGAGGCCCGGGGGTAGGGTGCCCTGAATTACAGTCCAAACGGGGCCTGGAGAGTAGGTCGAAACCAGGTCTTGGAAATAGCTCGCGCCAACCGTTCCATTCGGCAACGATGAGGTCGTGACAACGAACGGAAAGGACAAGAGAGCGGAAGGATTCGTCTGATCGAAGAAAATGATGACATCGAACTCACTCGTGAGCTGCGAATCGAGCGCGTATCCCGGCTCAGCCACCGCGCCAATCGTGCGATCCCAGAACGTGCCGAAGAACCACGAGGAATCGGGGTCGCTGCTTTGCGCCAGGTGCAGGTTTAGGATCTGCTGTGGGACCCCGGTCTGGTCGAAGACATATTCCATGCTGCCGGGGAACGAGGCCTCCGCGACGTTGGGACCCAAGCCCGTTGAGTTGACGGCGTTATAGCTGCCGTCGTGGAAAAACTGGCCAATCGTGACGTAGTTGGCGCCGAAGTATTGTGCCAGCGCTCCGCCCATGCTTCCCGACTGCCTGGAAATATGAAAGTCGTGCGCCCAGAGGACGATCCGGGCGCCTGGATTCTGCGATGCGATCCATTCCAGGTTCACAGCCATTTGGGCATCGCGATAGCTGGTACCAGCAGACTGCAGCGTCACCATCTGGAGGACGATTTGCGCGTTCTGGATGGCCCAGTCCACATCCGCGGGGTTCTGCTGCTGCACATACTGGCCGCGATTGGAGACGAGTTGTTGCCAAACCGCGTTCGCCGCGACGATGGCGCTGGAGATCTCCCCCGAAGTCGCCTGCCCGAACGCCTGGTTCGCCACCAAGGCAACAGTGCCATAGTTGCTGGCAACATCACTCATTAGACCTGGATCGGCACGCCCCACGAAAGCCGCCACGTTGCTCATCGCCACTCCGGCGTATTGCATGTCGAATCCGAGAAATTGAATTTGTCCCTGTCCGGACTGGTTGAATTGCCGCATCCAGTTCACCATGTCCAGAACTTCCTGCGTATTCCAGGTCCAGAAGTACATTCCAGCAAGCAACTCCTTCGGGTCGCCGTTGCCGTTCAGAACGTAGTCGTTCATTTTGTACGCTTCGGGCATGTTGCCTTCAATCGCGAAGATGGTGAAACCCAGATTGCGCGCCAGGTAGGAGACGATCCGCGACTTCATCCGGAAAAACTCCGACGTGCCGTGGGTGCCCTCGCCCAGGCCCACGATTCGCGCGTTCCCGATTACCTGGTTCAGCGGAGCGAGCTCAGCGTCATCGACGCCCGGTTCGAGCGTGGTGAACGGGGTTGCGTTCTGCTGGAGCCACCCGATCTGCCCGGGAGTTGGTGAGGCGATTGGCAGCGCGAGCGGCACTCCATCGATGTCGATGCTCAGTTGGTCGAACCAAGCGGTCCCGCTGCCATGGAGCGTTACACCCAACAAGACGTCCGTAACGCCGGAGGGAAGCGTGACAGATATCGTATAGACTCCCCAATTGGAGGTGCCCGAAGGCGCGTTCGGTTCAAGATTCACCACGATGGAAGCGGCCGCCGTATTTACCTGCGCAAACAGCGTAGCGAAGCCGTTGTTGTTTTGGGAGGTTCGGATTGCTCCCGACAGGTGTAAGGTCTGGCCTTTGAGCAGCGTGGAGGGAAAATCCTGGTATGCGTAGGCTTTGTCGGTGGAGGGCGCGGTGGCGGAGCTGATTCGGAGGCTTTGGCTGCCGGAATACGCGACGGCCGTGTCCAAGGCTTCCAGGTACTCGTTGGTATTTCCGTTTACGAAGGACCATAGCGCCGGAGCTCCGGCGAAACCGTCTTCAAAATCCAGGTTGAACCCGTCGGCGCCCGGCAATGGCCGGGGCGGGGCATTCCCCGCCGGCTGGTGCATGATCTGCGCGGAAACCAGGGACGCCGAAGCAAGAAGTACTAACCACCTCATAGTCCGCATCTGGCTCTCACCTCCTCACCTGGATAGTTGCCTGGGAATGATATGCGTCGGGGGTCTCGATATCGACGTAATCGTCGCCTTCCGGTGCGATCTGCGGAACGACGCAGTTCAACTGATAGAGGCCTGGCACGCCTGGCGCCAGGCCGGCGAAGACGATGGTGGATTCGACGCCGCCGATAAACACGCGCAGAGGAGCGGTGACCTTACTCAGGGGATTCGAGGGACCAAGGACACCGTCGGGAACCGGGGGACTCACGGTGCCGAGGCCGGTCAAGAATATCGCGACAGTCTCGCCGGGCTGCGCCGGACTGTTCACCGAAACCAGGGAATAGTCCGCGTGCAGAATCGCACCCGCACCGTTACCGCCGGAGGGGTTGGTGAAGATGCCGGGCGCGGTCGCCCGGACAAACGCGGTCACCATGTTGGAGGGCGTTCCACCGTTAGTAAGCTGTATGTTGGCATAGGTGGCTCCAGCGATCTCATACGGAACCATCACGCTGGCTTGGCCGGGAGCCACGGCAAAAATGGGCGCATTGTACCCGTTGACGGTAACCTGGACTCCTCCGAGAGAAGCCGGGAACGCGCCGCCGGCGGTCGCCGGGGTAGAGGCGAGACCTGTGCCGAACAACGTGATCAGTTCTCCGGGCGAGACGGGATTGGTAACCGGCTCAAACCCGGCGGCGTTCACAATCCCGAGCGGATTGAGGAATACGCCGGCCCCGCTCACGTTGCTCGCCCCGACTCCGAAGATCAGTTGATAGAGGCTGGAGCTGCTCCCGGTCAGCAGGAACGAGTTGCCGCCTGCACCGACCGCGGTGTGCGAATTCGCGTCAGTCATGGTGCCATCCGAAGAGAGTTGGTAGGCACCGTCCGTCGTGTAATCGTAAGTTCCGTACACGGCGGGGTTGATCCGGAGGTGCCAAATGGCCGTGCCGCTTCCGTTTGCCGCCACCGAACCATACTGCGAATCGAGGGCTGTCCCGACGCTCGGATCGGAGCTGTTGATGGTTGCCCCTGCAACAAAGTAGGTTCCTTGAAACAGGCTATCCGTAGCAGTGGAAGTGGACCGAAGGGCTACGATCATGTCAAAACCGTTTGCGGAGCCACCAATCATGATGTCGTGGGCGGCGGATATGTATAGAAGCCTTTGGCCTTGAAGTAGTGCCTGCGTGGCCGCCGACGGGCTGGAGGATTGCGGGAACGACGCGGCGATCAGGCCGGCGCCGGAGACGGAGTACGTGCCGCCGCTGATGTTCTGCATGGTTCCACCGTCCGGCAATCCCGCGCCCGACCCGGAGACGGTGATGCCGGCAAATCCGCCGGCGCCATCCGGGACAAGGTTGAAGTATGCCGAAAGTGCTAGATTTGCATTGGCCTGCGGCACATCCATCAACCCAGCCGTGAACGAGCCAACAACATCCTTACTAGTAGCGTTGCCGCTTCCGGCAGGGATAGCAACCAAGAAATCGTGAAGGCCGGACTCGGTGCTGCTGGCCACCACGCCCGAAACTCCAACCGCTCCATACATGGTAATGGATGAGTTCTGGGGAAGGGGATTTTGGAGATTGGCAAGACCGCTGGGCATCACGCTGTAAGTCCCGGATACCTCGTAAGGAGACACCACCGAAGACGTGGAATTGACCAACTGGCCATTCAATTGATAATGTCCCTGGCCGTCGAAGGTGATCATTCCATACAGGGTCTGGGCCAACCCGATGACGCCAACTTCGGAAACGCTGGAATACGCTACGTCGCGCATGTAGTAGGCGCCGTTCAGCATCGAATTGCCGCTGGCGTCAAAAGTTTGTGCTAGTAGCGCCCCGCCAGAAAAACTCAGGGCCGCGGCTGCAAATGGTGTTGCAAATCGCATGGCGCGCCTCGCTTCTCAATGATTATTTTGCAAATGCGATTCTCCATCTATACTGGAGACCTAGTATTTTAACGCCCGAAATGGAGTAGCTCTCCCGCCGCGGGGTTCTCCCGCGGAGCCATGCGAACCTCCAAGCCCTCTCGGCCGGCGAAGGCGGCGGCGTGGTGGTTAAAGGTCGCACGGCCGTCGCAGTTCTTGTGCTTCCGCGCCGACAATCCAGGGCCTCGAACGCGCGTGCGATTTCGTTCCACCCAAGCCGCGCCCGGCGAGATTCTCATTCAGGAGGTCCAGGAGTACTTGGGTGGTCCGCGCATTACCCGCGGCGAAGGGGTGTTGCTGGCCCCAATTGGCGCACAGCGCGCACAGCGAAGGATGGTGATCGCCGCACCAACCAAGCGACCGCGCATATCAACTATCCCAGGATATCCGGACGAGCAATTCGGACCGGCCTAAACAGCGGTGAAGTCGCCATCGCCATCGTCACTTTAGCAGGGTCTGTCCGCCTCTACTCTCCGAGTGGGACAAAACTACTAGGTTTGGGGGATGGGAAACCTGGGGCGATTTACCTAGAGTTAAACATTGGGCAGCTATGATCCATTCGGCGAAGACACGGCGTGTGGTAATTCGCACTTTCTTCGGGCCTGTTCTCGTTCTGACGCCTCTCCGCGGGAACGATCCACCTCAGCAGGACCCCCAGATGGTGGATCTGAACGTGGTGGCGCTCGATAGCCGGGGGCAGGCCGTTACCGATTTGACCCGCGACGATTTTCGCGTGGCCGACAATGGGAAGCCACAGATCATCGCCTCTTTCCGCCACCGCGACAGCGCACTCGGTGCGGTCCCCACTCTGGCGCCCAAGGAATTTTCCAACCGCAACCGAGCCAATGTCCCGCGCGCCACGGTGATTCTCTTCGATCTGCTGAATGAGAGATTCAGCACCCGTGGGACCACGGCGAACCAGTTGGTTCACGATCTCGAATCGCTGGAATCGGCCGATTACGTGTACCTATATTGCTTGAATCTCGATGGCCGCCTGGTCCCGATCCACGGCCTGCCGGGACCGGAAAGCGAACCCGCCCCGCCGGGGATCCCCCCTTGGACCCGCCAGATCAAGCAGTTGTTGGATTCTGCGATGCGTGCCCTGAACCATGTCCGTCCGATCGACGACTTTGATTGGACTTATCGCGTGGAATTAACCTATGCCGCGCTGAACGCGGTCGCGGTCGAATTGTCGAGGGTGCCGGGCCGCAAGAGTCTCGTTTGGCTTACCGATAGCGTGCCGATCGAGTTGGGCCCGAACCGCTCCGATACCGGCGACTGGGTGGATTTCACGCCGGACGCCAATTTCGAGGCGATGAGGTCGCCGGCGGAAATGAAATTCGCCTTCAAGCCGCTCGTTTGTCAATCACGGTTTCAACGCGCCTTTCCCACGCCGCGTCAAAATCGACGCCCGGACTATCGGGAAGGATATCGAACCCTCGCGGGTCGCGTCCAAATCGAAAGAAGCTGCCGCGGTCTGTGAAGTCCTCCGGGCGAATGCCTTGAAGCGGTGCGCCGAAGCCGGCGAGCGCAGCATACATCGCTTGCGCATTGGCGGGGTCCGCTTTTATGAAACAATCGAGGTCCTTCGTAAAGCGGGGTTGCGCATGAAAGATAACGGCGTAACCTCCCACAATGAGGTATTTAACGCCACGGGCATGGAAGGCGGACAAAAGGTCTTTGTAGTCTTGGAACATCCGGCTCCATCTCCCAACCTTTGTTGGTGTAGGCGGTCCGGATCATTTCTTCAACCGCGTCCAGCCGCTCATACGCGGGCCGGCTCTGCCAGTACCGATACTCGTCGGCCTTCATCTCATCAAGGCTCGTGTACTTGCGCACGATCGGGGCATCATCCATACGTTCTGTCTGTAGCATGGCTCCCGTGGCGTGGCAACGCCAGCCTCGCGCCGGTGGCAGGCGACACAAAGCGATCGCCTGCCCCACGAAAACCGTCGCGGCGCGCGAAGAGTTGAGGCCCTTGTATTGCAGGTTTCAATTGGCTCAGTGAATCGTGCGCGTCTTGCGGTTCATGTAATCCATCAACAGGTACTGGCCCAGGTTGAACGGCGTGGTGAAGTAAGCCTTGCCCTTGCAGATTTCGGTCACCTTCTGCACGAAGTTCACCAGGCCGTAATCGCTGGCCAGCATGAAGGTGTTGATCAGGATGCCCTGCTTCTTGCAGCGGTTCACCTCTTCCAGGGTGCGGCTGATCACCAGGGGGTCCAGGCCGAACGCATTCTTGTACATGCGGCCGTCCTCCAGCGTCAGGCAACTGGGCTTGCCGTCGGTGATCATTACGATCTGCCGCATGTCTTTGCGCTCCTGGTTTAGCAGCTTCTGCGCCAGGATCAGCCCGTCGCGGGTGTTGGTGTAATAGGGGCCCACCTGCACGCGCGCGAGCTGCCCGATGGCCAGCTCCTCGGCGGTATCGTGGAATAGCACGCAGCGCAGGCTGTCGCCCGGGTATTGCGTGCGGATCAGGTGGGCCAGCGCCAGGGCCACCTTCTTGGCGGGCGTGAAGCGGTCCTCGCCGTAAAGGATCATGCTGTGGCTGCAATCCAGCATCAGCACGGTCGCGCAGGAGCTCTGGTACTCGCACTGGTGGACGTGCAGATCGTCGTACTGCAGGTCCAGCGGCACCTTGGCGCCTTCGCGGCGGATGGCCGAAAACAGCGTCTCGCTCACGTCCAGGTTGAGCGTGTCGCCGAACTCATAGCGCTTGGCCGAGCCGGAGGTCTCGATCCCGGTGGCCAGATCGCGCGTGTCGTGCCTGCCGAAGCTCGATTTTCCGAGCGACCCCAGCAGGTCCTTGAGCGTCTTGAATCCCAGGAAATCGAGGGATTTGTCGGTGACTTCGAACTTGACCTTGGAATCGCGCCCGTCGCCGGCGCCCCCTCCGGAAGGCGGCTGATCGGCGGGGTCCTCAACCGTGATGTGGCCCTCGTCGATCATCTTCTGCACCAGGCGGTCGAGAAGTTGCTCCAGTTGCTCGGGGGACATGGCCTGGAGCCGCTCCATCATCTCCTGCAAGCTCTGGTCGTCGAAGAGCTTGCCTTCTTCGAGAGCCTGCTGAATGGCCTTCTTGAGGTCCTCGAGGGTACGCTGGTTCCACTCGCTGAAGGGCATGTACTGGGTGTTGAAGCCGCTCTCCAGCAGAAAGTCGGAAAGCGCCTTCAGCAGCTCGTCGGCGTCGATCCCCAGATCCTCGCCGGTGTAGCGCGAGTATTGAATCCACTTCATATCGGCGCCACCCCCTTAGGCGCTGTGTGAAAATAATCAGTTCAAATAGCCAGGCAACCGCTCCCTAACGGGGCGCCCTCTGGGCCCGGCTCCGACGCTCTTTCAGAGCCGCGACCGTCAGGGAGCGGTTGGGCCCTGTTATGCAGGAACAACTCTTCAGTTGAACTGCCGCCGGAAATTGGGCCGCTCGCCCTTGCCCTTGCCCTCTTCGCGGCGGTTCTCCTCGGCGGTGTAACCCCGCTGCTCGCTGCGGCTGATGCGCCGGTGGGCGTGCAGCCCGTCCAGGATGAATTCCGCCGCCGAGGCCCGCACCGCATCCTCGGCGTTGTGCGAGACGCCCAGCGCCTTGGTCTTTTCCATCAGCCCCTGAATCCCGTTGAGTTGTTTGACCATGGTGGAGGCGTCCACGCTGTCGTCCAATTTCAACGAGCCCCCCAGGTCGAACCATTGCACGATCTGCGCCACGTTCACGCCCTCGAAATACTGGTCGTAGACCTTGCCGACGGCATTGCGGACGATCTCCCGCGCCACCGCGTCGCCGCCCTTCAACTCGCCCTCGTATTCCAGCTCCAGCTTCCCGGTGATGGCCGGCAGTGCCGAGTAGACATCCAGAATCCGCGGCACGGCCATCGGCTCGCGGGCCTTCAGGGCGCGCCTCTCGGCGTTCGAGACGACATCTTCGAGCACCGAAATGGGCAGCCGCTGCGAGACTCCCGAACGCTTGTCGATGCGCTTGTCTTCGCGCGCCAGAAAGGCCAGTTGTTCCACCACTTCCTTGATGTAGGCGGGCACCCGCACCTCCACGGGCGAAGGCCGTTCGAGCCACGCCTCCTGCTCGGTAATGGCGATCCCCTGCTCGAGCGTGGCCGGATAGTGCGTGCGGATTTCGCTGCCGATGCGGTCCTTGAGCGGCGTGATGATCTTGCCGCGCGCGGTGTAATCCTCGGGGTTGGCGGTGAACACCAGCATCAGGTCGAGCGGCAGGCGCACCGGGTAGCCTTTGATCTGCACGTCGCCCTCCTGCATGATGTTGAACAGGCCCACCTGAATCTTGCCGGCCAGGTCGGGCAGCTCGTTGATGGCGAAGATGCCGCGGTTCGCGCGCGGCAGCAGGCCATAGTGCACCGTCAGCTCGCTGGAGATATCGTGGCCGCGGCGCGCCGCGTTGATGGGGTCGATATCGCCGATCATATCCGCGATGGTCACGTCCGGAGTGGCCAACTTCTCCACGTAGCGCTGCTCGCGGCCCAGCCAGCCGATGGGCGTTTCGTCGCCCGATTCCGCCAGCAGATCGCGGCAGCGCCGGCAAATCGGATGGTACGGATGATCGTGAATCTCACAGCCTTCGATCGAAGGCGTCACCTCATCCAGCAGGGTGGTGAGCATGCGGATGAGGCGGGTTTTGGCCTGGCCGCGCAATCCCAGCAGAATAAAATTGTGGCGCGACAGAATGGCGTTCACCACCTGGGGCACCACGGTGTCCTCGAATCCCAGCACGCCGGGGAACAGGGCTTCCCCGCGCTGCAGCTTGCAGATCAGGTTATCGCGGAGCTCGGTCTTTACGGGCCGGTTGGCCAACCTGGCTTCGGAAAAGGAACTGCGGCGAAGTGCGCCGAGAGTGCGGGGTAATTCCTGTGTGGCTCTAGACAAGCAAGTCCCCTCTGTTGGCGATTGTAGCAGACCCTCCGTTGGGGCCGCGCTTCATCCGATACAATGACTGAAGTGGAGACAACCGAACAGCCTGCTCAGGCCGGCCTTTGGAGCCGGTGGAACCAGATCAGCCGCGAGGTGCATCGCGGATTCGTGGCGGAATGGGCCGTCACCATCATTCTTCTGCTTTTCGCCACCACCACGCTGGTGCAGGCATTCGTCATCCCCAGCGCGTCCATGGAGAACACGCTGCTCATCGGCGACCATGTGCTGGTGGACAAACTGACCTTCGCGCCGGAGGGAGCCGTTTCGCAACACCTGCTGCCCTACCGCGACGTGCGGCGCGGCGACATCATCGTCTTCCGCTATCCCCGCGACATCAAGGAAGACTACGTGAAGCGCGCCATCGGCGTGCCCGGCGACCACATCCGGCTGGTCAATAAGCAATTGATGCTCAACGGGCACCTGGTGAACGAGCCTTACGTCATCCACAGGACCTCCTACCTGGATTCCTACCGCGACAACTTTCCGGTATCGCCCGATCCGATGCTGCCCGACAGCGCGGTGGACATGCTGCAGAACCATGTGGTGAACGGCGAAGTGGTGGTTCCGGCGGGCCACATCTTCGCGATGGGCGACAATCGCGACGATTCGCTGGATAGCCGCTATTGGGGCTTCGTGCCGCGCGAAAACATTGTGGGGACGCCGCTGGTGATCTACTGGTCGTTCGAAGCCAGCACCCAGGATTTGACCAATCCGAATATCGGAATCGGCCACATCCTGGATGTGATTGCACACTTCTTCACCAAGACGCGCTGGGAGCGGACGTTCCGGCTGATCCGCGGGTATCCGCTGCAATAGGGGGGCGGGAGGCGGCTCGTCAGGCGTCATTCATCCCGCGCGAAGACGCGTGAGCGGAGTTGTCAGCCGGTCTTGGCGCTGGTACGGAGACCGGTTTTAGCCGCATCACGGGAGCGCCAAGTGTACATCGAAGTCCTTGACTTCCCGCCCCACATACAGCGTAAGCGAGGACTTGCTGGTCTGATACCCGGATTGACTTACCTGCAAGGTATAGCTTCCTTCCAGCAGAATCTCAAAATTGAATCCGCCGCCGGGGGGAGTGATACACGATGCGGAAGTGGGGCCCACGAGGTCCACGCGAGCGCCGCCGGCAGGCGAGAAGGGATCCGGCATTTTGGCGCCAAACCGAGGGGATTTCTGTTCAGAGATGTCGAAGACCCTCCCGCTCAGCGCGGCATACGTGTCGATGAGGGGACTTGGCCGGTAAACGGGCGGCGGGGGAGAGCAGGTGGGCGGTTGGATGGACTGAAGCCATGAACTATCCAGCGGTTGCCCCGATTTGAGGCGGCTGAAGACATCGGCTGGAATCGTTGGCAAGGGCTGCGACAGGTCGCTCGATCCGGCGGCGAAGGATTTGGCCGACGTGACCGCCGGCCACAAGACCGTGAGATCTTTCGGCCCGACCGCGGGGCTGCAGACCTCAAACGGATCATTCAGCCGGTAGCCGCGTCCCTGGTAAACCTGCATCTCGAAGGAGCCGAGAAGTGCCACCGCAGTGGGAACACTGAGATTCTTGATCAGGATGGGCACGAACTTGGATGCTGCTTTGCCCTCCGGTCCCTCCACGGCGGAGAGGAATTCGACTACCGCCGCGACGGTTGCCTCCGCCAGGGCACGCTTGGCCTTTTTCTGAATCTCCTGCCCGGCGCCAGCCAGCGTGGTTGGCGTGCAATCGAAAAGTATTCCCTCCAGGCCGGCTGAATCCAGCTTGAAGGGTTGGATCGGCATCTCGGGCAGGCTGGTGAGCGGCTTGCCTGGTTGAAAGACCGAGGTTTGTGCCGCCAGTGAGCCGGCTGAAATCCCGGCTACCAAGCTAACGGCAGCGATAAAGCGCATGTTTGACCTCCACAGAGTGGCGAGAAGGCGCCAGCGAGCCCCGCAAGTCGGCAAATCGTCAAAGGCACCGCAGTCGATATTATATACATCCCTGCGGCCTTCGCCATTCACCTCCTCGCCGGCGCCTCGCGCAGCGAGGGCAGCGAGCTTCGCTCGGCTGTGCCAACCGAATCGGCCGCCCCACCAATAAGCCGCAGTGCAGGCTTCAAATCACCTTGAGTTTACGCAGCGTCTCGTCGATTTCCGGGCGCACCAGGACGCCGCGTTCGATCTCCGAGAGGCGTTTCCGCTCGCGCGCGATCTGCTCCCCAGCCAGGCGCGCCACTTCGGGCGCGTCGTCCAGCGGAACCACCGTGACGCCGTCGCGGTCCGCCAGGATCACATCGCCCGGACGCACCGCCACGCCGCCGCATGCCACAATGGCTCCGACTTCGCCGGGACCGTCCTTGTTGCAGCCGTTGGGGCACAGTCCGCGCGCGTAGACTGGAAGCGCCAGGGCCTCCAGCGCCTCGGCGTCGCGCACCGTGCCGTCCACGATCACCGCGCGCACGCCGATGCGAACGGCGCTCGATGCCAGCAACTCGCCGAAGCCCGAGTTGCCGGCGCCCTGCGTGTTCATCACCACGATGTCGCCAGGCGCGGCCAGCGAGAGCGCCTTGTGCAGCATCAAATTATCGCCCGCATGGCACCACACCGTGAGCGCCGCCCCGATCGTGCGCGGCGAGCGCCATACCGGCCGTATGCCCGCATCCATGGCCCCCAGGCGCGACATGCAGTCGGCCACTTGCGCGGGAGATGCTTCGCCGAATGCCGCCAGCAGCGCTTCGTCGGGCCGCCGCCAGGGCGCGTGAACGCGAAATCCAGGTTTGCTCATAGCGGCATGGCTTGGGTGGGCGACGCGACGGACTCTATCGCCACGCGGCGGGATTGCGCGCCTTGGAGATCTCAGCGCTGACGTGCCGGATCGCCTCGTCAAAGGCATTAAAGTTAGCTTCAAGGCTCGCGACGACCGATTCCAGGCTATCCAGTTTCCTGCCGATCTTATCAAAGTGGCTGTTCATCTCTGCCCTAAAGTCGTGGAGGCATCGGGTAAGTTTTTCCATCGACCCCTCCAAGTCCTCTGTTGAGGTTTTCACGATTAGTACTCCTTATCGCGGGCGTCCGCAAAATCGCCATACCTCTGAAAATAGGGTACCAGACCGCCGGCGTCGATAATAGCCCACATGATCCCGGGCAGAGATTCGGCCATCACGATTTCGCCGCTGCGCTCGTTGCGGACGGCCAGCAGGGGCTCGCGCAACACCGTGATGCGGTCGCCTTCGCGGACGCCGCTGGTATCGCACTCGACCGGCAGCAGTCCGTTGTTCACCGCGTTGCGATAGTAAGTCCGCGAGAAGCTGCGCGCCACGACCGCCCCTATGCCCGCGCCCAGCACCGCCGTCACCGCCACTTCCATGGCCGAGCCGCATCCGAAGTTGCGCCCGGCCACGATCAGGTCGCCGGTCTCGACCGACGCGGCGAATTGCGGGTCGATCTCCTCGAACAGGTAGCGCCGCAGCACCTGCGGGTCCAGGCTCTCGCGCTTGCGCCGCGAGGTGACGATGTAGTCGGTGTTGATGTCGTCGCCGAAGACGCGCGCGCGGCCGGTCATCGGCCGATCTCCCGCGGATCGACGATCGAGCCGCGCACCGCCGCCGCCGCACAGCTCGCCGGCGAGGCCAGGTAAATGGCCGCCTCGCTATTGCCCATGCGCCCCTTGAAATTGCGGTTGGCGGTGGAGATGACGTTCACGCCATCGCCCGGAATGGCGCCGCATGTGCCGCAGCAGGAGCCGCAACCGGGCGTCCCGATCACCGCTCCCATGGCGATGAAATCCGCCAGCGTGCCATCGCGCACGAGCGTCTCCAGCACCGCGCGGGAGGCCGGTGTCACCACAAGCTGCACTCCGCGAGCCACGCCTCCGCCGGCTTTCAGGATGTCGCGGGCCTGGTGAAAATCGCTGGCGCGCCCGCCCGTGCAAGTGCCCAGGTAGACCATCTGCACCGGAGTGCCGGCCGCCCGCCCGATCTCCACCACGCGATCCACCCGGTGCGGCAGCGCCACCTGCGGGCCGAGCGCATCCAGGGCGATGTGGACCTCGCGGGAATAGCGCGCATCCGCGTCCGCCTCCACCACGCCAGGGAAGATCCCGTTCTTGGCGCCCATCTCCACGGCCAGGTTGGCCAGCACAAGGCGGTCGTCCAGAGACAGCCGCTCCACGGCCGGGCCGGCGAACTCCAGCGCCTGGTAGGCCGCGCCGTCCGCGCCCAGTTCTCCGGCCAGCGCCAGCGCGACGTCCTTGGCGAACACGCCGCGCGACAGCTCTCCGGCGAGCGTCACGCGGATGGAAGGCGGCACTTTCAGCCAAATCTTGCCGCACATCAGAATGGCGGCCAGGTCCGAGGAGCCGATTCCCGTGGCGAAGCAGTTCACCGCGCCGTAAGTGACTGCGTGGCTATCCGCACCTACCACCAGCCCGCCGGGCATGGCGCGGCCCGATTCCACCATAAGCTGATGGCCGATGCCCTCGCCCACTTCCCACAGCAGAATGCCGTGACGCGCCGCGAAGACGCGCATACGTTCGTGCAGTTGCGCGGTGTGCCGGCTGGGAGCCGGCGCGTAGTGGTCGAGCGCGAAAACCACACGGCTGGCATCGTGGACGCGCACGCCGCCCATGGCTTCGAAATAGTCGAGCGCCATGGGCGTGGAGCCGTCCGTGCCCAGCGCGCCATCCACCGGGCACACCACCACATCGCCAGCCCGCGCATCGCGGCCGGATTTGGCGGAGAGAATTTTCTCGCTGATGGTCTGGCCGGGCAAACTTCAGAATAACAGGGCGGTCTTTAGGAGCACGCCGCGCCCGCGCGCGCGTCGGCCATTTCGGTCTCGTACAGCAGACGGCGCAGGCGCGCGAGTTCTCGCTCCAGGCGGCGGCGCTCCGCGATGGCCACATCGCGCAGGCAGGGCAACAGCCGGTTCACCTCCATGTAAGCCTGGTGCGCCCGCGTATAAAGCTCCGGCGCGTCCGTTTCCGCCGCTTCGAGCGCCAAACGCAGACCGCTTGCCAATGTCTTGTTGAGGAACGCGGCAAGCTGGCGATCGGTTTTCGCGCGCAACTCCATCCACTTGGAATACTCTGGCCCGTGGTTCATAATCGCCTGCACTCTACTCAATAGACGTTAGAACCCGCGATTTTGATCGTAAAAAAGCGAAAAAATCGGTGATAGGATGATTGTTCTTGATGCGCCGCGGACACCCGCGCGGCCCGGCGGCTGCTGAATGCCGTCCCCAGTGGACCCCAAGTCACGATTCGAGCCAGGGATTGGTTGCCAGGGTTGGCTGCCCCGCATGACTGTGGAACAGGGCTGCCCCGGAGCCTGGAGCAGCCCGCGAATGTTATTTGGATGCTACTGCACGTTACTGCATGCTACTGCACGTTACTGCATGCTACTGCACGTCAATGGTTTCGACGTTGATCGTATTGCCCTCCAGCTTGCCGGTGACCTTCGCCGTCACCGACGCGGCGGTGGCATTGCTGGGATCCTTGGCGCTGCTGTTGCCGTTGGGATCCGCGGACCGGTCGGCGCGGTTCTTCATGGCCTCGGCAGCCTTGGTGTTGCCGGCGTCGTTCAGTGTGTAGACCTTGTCGGAGACGCTGATCGCGAACGCAATGGTGGAGCCTGTGGCGGCACAGGCCTCCACCTTTTTTGCTGGTCGTAACAGGAGGCGTCTAGGAGCGTTCCGTTGAAGGATGCCGCGGATGCCAGGCCAACGCACCCAGTGGCAATGGCTAACAATGCTAACAGTTGTCGCATATTTCTCTCCCTCTCATCAGATTTTGAAATTGGTTGACTGACGCTAACGAAGGCAGGGCATCCGAACAACCAATCTCGACGAAGGCAGTGCATCCGAACGACCAGTCTCCTGTTTCCACAGGATTGACATTCAGGTCCGCGTAATTTCTGCGCGGAGTTACTCCACGCTGTACACGCAGGCCCCGCCAATATACACGGCGCGGGCGGTATCGCGGCCGAAGAAGTACGGGATCTCACGATAATCCGCCGCATCGTGAACCGCGAAATCGGCGTACTTACCCGGTTCCAAGGAGCCGATCTCGTGGCCCTGGCGCAAACTGTGCGCGGCATTGACGGTAGCCGCGGTGATGGCCTCGGCCGGCGTCATCTTCATCTGAGTGCAGGCCAGCGACAGCACCAACGGCATGGATGTTGTGGGAGAAGACCCAGGATTGAAATCTGTGGCCAACACCACAGGCAACCCCGCCTCGATCATCCGCCGCGCCGCGGGGTAGCGCGTGGAGCCGAGGTTGCAAACCGAAGCCGGCAGCAGCACGGGCTGCACTCCCGCCGCGCGCAGCGCCTCCAGGCCCGCGGGCCCGGTGCATTCCAGATGGTCGGCGGTGGCCGCGCCCATCTCGGCCGCCAGCAGCGCGCCTTCGTCGGCCGAGAACTGGTCGGCATGCAACCGCAGTCCGAAACCCAGGGCTTTGGCCGCCGCCAGAATGGTGCGCGCCTTGGCCGCCGGGAACACCGAGGGTTCCGAGAACACGTCGCAATACTCGGCCAGGTGTTCCTCCGCAATGCGCGGCAGCATCTCGTGAATCAGGATGGCGATGTAATCGTCCATGCGCCCGCGGTATTCATCGGGCACTTCATGCGCTCCCAGGAACGTGGGCACGTAGCGAACGCTGCCCTCCTGGCCCAGTTGGTGAATCACGCGCAGGATCTTACACTCGGCTTCCAGCGACAGCCCGTATCCCGATTTGGCCTCCACCGTGGTGGTGCCGCCGCGCAGGAACCATTCGCGATAGCGCCGTGCCGCCTGCGCCAGCTCGTCTTCGGTGGCCGCGCGGGTGCGCCGCACCGTGGATCGGATGCCGCCGCCACGCGCCGCGATCTCCGCGTAGGTGGCGCCTTCGGCACGCAGCTCGTACTCGTCGGCGCGCGTGCCGGCGAATACCGGATGGGTGTGCGCGTCCACGAATCCGGGTAGCACCACGCGGCCTCCCGCATCCACGACGGCGGTTTCGGGCGATGCGTTGCCCCGCAAAACCAGCCGCTCGATCTCCGCGCGGCTGCCGGTGGCCTGGATGCGCCCGTTGCGCACCAGCATGGCGCCCTGGGGGATAATCGCCAGATCGCGCATCTCAGCGCCCACTCGCGGGGCGCCCCCGCGCGGGCCCTCCGGCCCGGCCAGCGTCACCAGTTGGCTGGTATTCCAAATCGCGAATTCGCTCACGCCGATTCCATGGGCCGCCGGATCCCGTTTTCGCGCGCGAACCGGATGGCCTCTTCGTAGCCCGCGTCGGCGTGCCGGATCACGCCCAGGCCGGGGTCGCTGGTGAGCACGCGCCCGAGCCGCCGTTCGGATTCGTCCGTGCCATCCGCCACCACCACCATCCCGGCGTGTTGCGAATAGCCGATGCCCACGCCGCCGCCGTTGTGAATCGACACCCACGACGCGCCCGCCGCGGTGTTCACCAGCGCGTTCAGCAGCGGCCAATCGGCAATCGCGTCGGAGCCGTCGCGCATAGCTTCGGTTTCGCGATAGGGCGAAGCCACCGACCCCGCGTCCAGATGATCGCGGCCGATCACGATGGGAGCCTTGATCTCACCCCTGCGCACCAGCCGGTTCATGGCGATGCCGAACTCCGCGCGCTCGCCATACCCCAGCCAGCAGATGCGCGCCGGCAAGCCCTGGAAATGGATCCGCTGGCGGGCCATGGGAATCCAGCGGGCCAGGGTTTCATTCTCCGGAAACATCTCCAGCGCCAGACGGTCGGTGCGGTAGATGTCTTCGGGATCGCCCGAAAGCGCCACCCAGCGGAAGGGACCGCGTCCTTCGCAAAACAGCGGCCGGATGTACTCCGGCACGAAGCCGGGAATATCGTAGGCGTGCTCGACGCCGGCCTTCTTGGCCTGGGTGCGGATGTTGTTGCCGTAATCGAAAGTCACCGCGCCCGCGCGCTGCAAGGCCAGCATGCCTTCCACATGAGCACCCATGGCGGCGATGGAACGCGCCTGGTATTCGCGCGGATCGTCCGTGCGTAGCGCCCGCGCCTCTTCGAGCGTCATGCCATTAGGCACATAGCCATTCAGAGGATCGTGCGCGCTGGTCTGGTCGGTGAGCACGTCGGGCACGATGCCGCGCCGCGCCAGCTCCGGGATCACGTCCGCGCAGTTGCCCACCAGCCCCACGGAGAGGGCCTCGCGGCCCGCCACCATCTCCAGGGCTTCATCCAGGCTGCGGGCCATACGGTCGCAGTAACCCGTATCGAGCCGGCGCTGGATGCGTTGCGGGTCCACCTCGACGCCCAGGAAGCAGGCGCCGTTCATGGTGGCGGCCAGAGGCTGCGCGCCTCCCATGCCGCCCATGCCGCCCGAGACCACCAGCCGGCCGGCGAGTGAGCCACCGAAATGCTTGCGCGCCAGCGACGCAAAAGTCTCGTAAGTGCCCTGCACGATGCCCTGGCTGCCGATGTAGATCCAGGAGCCGGCGGTCATCTGGCCATACATGGTGAGGCCCATGCGGTCGAGGCGCGTGAACTCGTCGAAGTTGGACCAGTGACCCACCAGGTTGGCATTGGCCAGGAGCACGCGCGGCGCCTCGGGATGCGTGCGGAAGATGCCCACCGGCCGCCCCGACTGCACCAGTAGAGTCTCGTCGTTTTCGAGCGACTCTAGCGAGCGTACGATGGCATGGAACGACGGCCAGTCGCGCGCCGCGCGCCCGGTGCCGCCGTAAACGATGAGCTGGTCGGGCTTCTCGGCCACCTCCGGATCGAGGTTATTGTGGATCATGCGCAAGGCGGCTTCCTGATGCCAGCCCTTGCAGGAGATGACGCGGCCCCGAGGGGCCTGGATCGCGGTCGTGACGGACATTGGCGGGCTCCGAAAAGAATGATAGCGCTATTGCCGGGTAGAATGGACCGAGCCGACCTTCGATGGCTCAAGTCATTAAAGCCCGGACCTCGCGCGGATCTCGTCTTGCGAATTCGCGACGGTGACGTTGCGGGACGACGGCGTGGAGCTGGAACCGCTTGACGATCGAGGCACCTCGCGGAATGTGGTGAGCTAGTGGTTCTTGCCGGACAAGGCGGAATCTTTAGTTTTGCTCTGACGCAATGAAGAGTCGCTCGCGTATGTTCGAAAATCCAATCGGCTTTAGTGGGGTCCTTGGAAGGCGGCCTAGGGCGATCCGAGGCGGCGGGTCAGCGCTTCCGGGCGAAGACGGCATACTGGCCGCCCATGGGCAGGCGCCTGAGGGCTCTCTCGGCCGGGGCAGCGTACCGGTAGAGCAACTCCGGCAGGTACAGAAAATGCTCCGTGGCGAGCAAATCCAAACCGGCACGGCGAACCAGCTCCCGGCAGCGCCTGGCGGTGAGCAAGTGCGCACCGGTATCGACCGGCGAGCGGCGTACGATGGCCTGGGTGACCGGATTCCAGGGGTTGTGTTCGATGATGGCGAGGATGCCGCCGGGCCGCAGCACGCGGTCCGCTTCCGCCGTGAGCGGCGCCTGCAACGGCTCATCCACATGGTGGTAGACACACACGGCGGTGGCGAAATCGAAGGCGCCGCTCTCGAAGGGAAGCTCGGCCGGCGACTCCTGACGCCTCAGGACCGCGCCGGCAATGGGCCGCAGCATCTCGCGGGAAGGGTCGCAGCCGGCCGCACTCCGGAACCCGGGTGCCCCCAGGCGCAGCAGGTCGCCATGGCCACAGCCGATATCCAGCCAGTCCAGCGAGGAGATCCGCACGCCGCGCCGCTTCCAGAACTCGCGGATGAGCGTCCACTTGCGTTCGTGGAAGAAGGCCGCCGTGGCAAAGCGATCGCGCAGCGGATCTCGCAGCAGCTCGGCGTACTTCGCCGAGTAGGCGTCGAACTCACTGCTCATCGCGGCGCACCGTCTGCCGGGCTCCCGGCGGGATCCCGGCAGCAGATTACGGCCCTGGGAGGAGTTACATCGGGGCGCCGCATATTGGTCATGCCGCTCACAATGTACAGCGGCCGGTTCTTGCTTTCATCGTAGATGCGCGCCACGTAATCCGCGGTGAGACCGACCGAGACCAAAGTGATCCCGGAAAAGAGACATTGCAGGGCGGCCAGTGAAGCCCAGCCGGGTACTACGTTGCGAATGACGAACACGCCATAGAGGACATAGAGAAAGAACCCAAAGGCGATGAAGCACAACATAAATCCGCAGAGCGTGGCGATTCGCAGGGGCAGCGCCGAGAACGAGGAGATACCGGTCCAGGACAGCCGCAGCATCTTCAGGAGCGGATACTTGCTTTCCCCCTCGAACCGCGGCTCGCGGTGAAAGGAGACGACGGCCTCCTTCAGCCCTAGCCAGGCCACCAGGCCGCGCATGAACCGGTGCTGTTCGCGGAAGCCGCG
This sequence comes from Bryobacteraceae bacterium, assembly GCA_052144935.1. GTDB lineage: Bacteria > Acidobacteriota > Terriglobia > Bryobacterales > Bryobacteraceae > JOPF133. Next base: position 31,502 of record JBKQPR010000040.1, on the reverse strand, counting down.
TATGGCTTCCAGCGCCTCGCGGCTGAACAGCCGGTAATCCCCGACTTCCGGCAGCAGGCGCTCGCTCATCGCGCGGCGCATCACCCAGTAAAAGAGCGTTGCCGTTTTACGCTTCAGCCAGGGGTCGCCGCGACGCGAGGCGCGTTGCGCCGAAACCACTTCGTAGCCTTGTTCGTAAAGCTGGAGCATCTGAGGGAGCAGTTCGGGCGGGTCTTGCAGGTCCGCGTCCATCATGGCGACGGCATCTCCGGCGGCGAAGTCCAACCCGGCAGTGATGGCGGCCTGGTGTCCGAAATTCCGCGAGAACGAAAGCACCTTGACGCGGGGTTCCTGCCGGGAAAGCTCGGCCAACAACTCGGGCGTCCCGTCCCGGCTGCCATCGTTGACAAAGAGGACTTCCCAGGCGCACCCGACCTGTTTGAGAACTCCGCTTAGCCTGTTCCAAAAGGCGGGGAGGACAGCGGCTTCGTTATAGACGGGGACGACCACGGAGAACAGCATATCCTTACTCCTTCGCTGGTTCGTGCTTGCCCGCCGCATTAACGGACACGGATCAGTCTCCCCTCGCGCCAGTCGAAGACGGCATCCGCCTTGGCAATCTCTCCCGCTGGTAGCGGCGTCTTCCGGTTCAGAAAGACGCGATCCTTGCGGTCGCGAAACCACAACTCGGCGATGAAGGCCATGTCGAAACCGTTCGGCCACGGGTCATCCAGGAAGACCACCTTCGCGCCCGGGGGAACTCTCGGGTTGAGTGCTTGGAACTGTGCCAACACCTCGTAGGTCTGCCGTCCCAGTTGGGGGATGACAGGGGCCACATCCGCCTGGAAGACCCGGTTCCCCAAGGCCCAGGCAAGCATGGCCGCGGCGGCCAGCAGGGCGCGCACACGCGCCGGGCCCAGCCGGCGGAACAACGGCTCCGCAGCCACCACACGGGTGGCGCCGGGTAGCCAGTCCGTGAACAGCGCCGCGGCCAGCACGGCCCAACCGGCCAGCGGGACGTAGAGGCAGGCCTGATCCCGCCCCACCAGGAATTCGATCGGCAGCGGCGTAACCAAGACATAGATCCATAGGAACCGAGTCAGCGGACGCGGGCGGCGCCATGCCAGATAAGTCGCCACCAGCCAGATGATCGACGTGGCCAGCCAGCCGTAGGCGGGCAGATGATAGAAGATATCGCCCAGATACCGTTCCTGGAAATCCGCCATCCGTTCCCACGAGTACACCGGCATGTAGGCGGTCTGCTTCATGAGTCCATAAGGCCCGAACGCTTTCCCATAGATGTAGACGAGGTTGAGCAGGCACGCCCAGCACAGGACCCGCCCCGGACCGCGCAGCCATTCGAGGAACTCCTTCCACCGCCACCTGGGTGCGCCGTGGTAGAGCCATTCATACGCCAGAAGGATGACGGGCATGGTCACCGCCATTTCCTTCGAGTTCAACGCGCAGAGATAGATCCCCAGAAACGTGGCCGTCTGGCGGCCGTTCGGCAAGAGACCGGCGGCGCGGATGCGGGCATAATGGACGAACGCCGCCAGGTAGAAGATGCCGCAAAGAACATCGAATACGAAGACGCTGTTGTAGTACAGGTTGCTCAGGCCGCCGTGGTAACAAGCGATCAACGCGGCCATTGCGGCAGGCAGCTCGGCACAGCCCAAGACCCGGGCGAAGCGGTACAGTTGGTGCGCCCCGGCCAACAGCAATAGCAGCAGGACGGCATGATAGGGCGCCGGGTTCAAGCCCGACACCAGAAAGAGGGGCAGATAGAAGAGGCCTCCGACCGGCCGGAAGTACCCGCGCCACAGCATGAACTGCGAAACCAGCAAGCGCCACGGCGAGGGGCGCCAGTAGATGTAAATAGCCATCATCTCGTCGGGCGCGAAGTGCGCCTTCAGCCCGTCCCATGACATGAAAAGGAAATAGGCCACGATCAAAAGAACGAACGCAGGCTTCATCCAGCGCCTGCCGGCTGGTCCCAGGTTCAGCGAAGGAGAGGAAGGCTCCGGCGAGCTGGCGGGTTGCGAAATGATGGGTCTGGGAGAGATCATCCGGTGAGCAAGTGCAATGTTCTCCGAAGAATGTCGCGCTTGGCAGTGGGATCGATCCGGAGGGCTGCGAGCGCCGTGCGCGGCTCCACGAGCGCTTTCGACGGATGAATGAGGATGCTCACGCCTAATGCAGATTCTACACGACAATAGCCCGACAGAGCTATTGTTAGCGACGGCGCCGGCGGTGGGAGAGGGAGCCATTTTGGCAGGGCCAGGGCCGTTCTGCCGATGCCCCGTGGCGGTTGGCGCAGGGGGCGGCCGTTCGCCAGCTCCAAACCTCCATCAAAGAGCTTGAGAACTACACGCGGAGGGATCCGCCGGGGCCATTTCCCCCGATCGAAGCGAAGCGGGTTTGGGTGGGGAAGGAACGGAAGACCAGGAACATCTATCGTCTCGTTCAAGGTCGCGCACGCGCTGAAGATCGCCGGCATCCGTTGCCAACAGTTTCCGCCAGGGCGGTGGTGGTGCCGGCTGGGCGCGCGGCTGGAGGCGGTCTCGGATTCGGCGATGATCTCGCACCATGAACAAGCTGCCAGGATCGGAATCGGGCGCAGCACGTGTTTCGTGGTGCCTCCGCAGTCCGGATGCAAACGCCGGCAGCCATCGCGCCCGCGCCCGCGCCATTGCGCGCGTAACGGTAGCCGCAGACGATGGCGGCAAGCGTAAGCACGGTGAGAAGCATCTCCGGGATGTAATAGCGGCTGTAGTAGACCATGGCCGGAGATACTGCCGTAAGCGCGCCCGCGGCCACCGCTCCCAGCGCCCGAGTCCATCGGAAAGCAGCACCGGCAGCAGGACCAACGCGACGCCACACAGGGCCGGCACGATGCGGAGGGTCGTCTCGGTGAGGTCGGCGTAGCGGTGGGCGCCCATGAGCCGGGCGGGGACTAGCGTCAACCAGGCCAGTGCCGGACCGTGGTACTGTTGCGGGTCGTACGCATAGGAGCCGGTCTCCAGCAGTCCGCCAAACTTGTCCGCCAGTACCGCCTCGTCGGCATGCATCGGCCGTTCGCGGAGTGCGGGAATGCGAAACGCCAGCGCCGCGGCAACGATTGCCAGCCAGGCGGCGCGCACGCGCCACATCCGAGCGCTCTGTCGCGGATCGGTCAGTCCTGAATCGTAAGCCCGTGGGCCTTGGTTGTGTCAAGGGTGGTGACCCGCTTTCGCGTGCTGCACGGAATGCGCGACGCCGCGGAGTTCCGATTGATTCTGCCGAGCGTAGCGGCATCAGCGCGCTCCCGAGGTGGTCTGCTGGGCGCCCGTTTTTCGTAAACTCGATGTGTGCAATTCGGAGAGCCCAGCCGGACGGCTCGTGCCGCGGCGTTTCATCGCGCCGCCCACCAGGTGTTGGAACAGGGCCGCATCTTCGCCGATCCGCTAGCCCTGCGCATCTTGGGTATGGACGCCGATACGGTCGCCAGTGAGGCCGGGAAACGCCCATCCGCGCGAGCGATGCGAATTTTCATCGCGGCGAGAACGCGCTTCGCGGAGGAGGCTTTGGCTGCGGCCCTCGAGGGTAGCCCCCGCGGCGCCGGTCAGCTTGTGGTGCTCGGCGCGGGCCTCGACACCTATGCGTATCGCGGCAGGTTGCGGGACCGCTGGCGGATTTTCGAGGTAGATCATCCAGCCACGCAGGCATGGAAGCGCCAACGCCTCGCCGATGCCGGCATCCCTTTGCCGGACTGTTTGACTCTTGCTCCGATCGACTTCGAGCGGCAGACTTTGGCTGAGGGCCTGGCGGCTGCCGGTTTCGATCCGGCGCGGCAGACCTTCTTCACCTGGCTGGGATGCGTGCCTTACCTGACCGAGGAAGCAATATGGTCGACCCTCGGATTCATCGCCAGCCTGCCCAATGGCGCGCACGTCGTGTTCGACTACGCCGATCCACCTGCCTCCCTGTCGCCGGAAATGCGCCACCGCCATGACCGCCGCGCGGCGCGTGTAGCCGAGCTGGGCGAGGCTTTTCTGAGCTACTTCGAGCCGGATCCGCTCCGCGTCAAGCTGATGGGCCTCGGATTCTCCGAGATCGAAGACCTGGGACCACCGCAGATCGCGGCGCGCTACTGTCCCAGCCACGCGAGTTTCGCTCCCGAAAGGGGCGGCCACATCCTGCGCGCGGTTCAAACCGGACGGCACTCGACCGCGAAGTAGCCGGATCCCTGCCTCCCGGCGGCCACAATCTCAAGTCCACTTTGACGCGCCAGGTCACCAAACTCGGAGACGGTCCGATCCTTGCCGCCTACCAGGACCATCGATATGCTAAGTCCCCTGGGGGTGCCGTCCGGGCAAATGCTTTTGAGGATCACCACACGGCCGGCGGGGCGGGCCGCCTCGGCGCACCGGTTCAGGATGGCCGCCGCTTCCCGATCGTCCCAGTTGTTCAGCACGCCGCGGAGCAGATACAGATCGGCGCCCGAGGGCAGCGGGTCGAAAAAACTTTGGCCAACCGGCGTGACGCGGTCCGTGACGCCGGCGGACCGGTAAGTCTCGGCGGAGCGGGCCACGGTCCTGGGCAGATCGACCAACGTGCCATGGACGTGGGGGTGGGCGCGAAGGATCGCGGCGAGCATCGCTCCGGTACCGCCGCCGACATCGACCACGGTCCGCACCTGCTCCCAGCCGCCGGTGACCGGAAAATCGGGGTCGAAAGCGCCGTGCCCCGCCGGACCGATTAGGGCATCGAAGCTCGCCGCGATGTCGGGATGGGCATCCAGATCCTGCCAGAACGGCAGGCCGAAAACTTCGTGGTAGGCCGGAGCGCCGGTGCGGACGTAGCTGGGAAGAGTGCTCCAGGCGTAGGCCATGCGGCCACCGATGCCCTTGAGGTCGAGGCCCAGGAGCTGCGCCGGGTCGAGTAGTCCGTGGGCGGCTTCGTTGAGTGAAAATCGGCCGGGCTCCGGTTCCTCGAAGACGCCCTTGCTCACCAGATGTTCGAGCACCCGGTGCAAGACGTCGGGGTCGCACTCCGCAGCCGCGGCCAGGGGGCCGATTTCGGTAATTCCCGCCGCGATATGCTGAGCGATCCCCAGGGTTGCCACCACGTGGAGGCACCACGGCGTACAAAGATCGCTCAATGCCCAGAGGTTGGCGGGTTCCCGCGCCACGCTCAGTTCATGCCGCACATGCCGGGGTTGCTGCAACGGCCGCTGGGGCAGACCGGCATCTCGGCCGAACGCGCATTGCCGCCGGCGTGGGCGGCGAAAGTGGAAAGCTCCTGCTTCAGGTGTTTCTGGCCGCAGGAGGGGCATTCCACGCCGGGGACCTCGGCCTGGCGGCGCACCAGTTTTTCAAATTTCGTGCCGCAGTCTTCGCAGCGATATTCGTAAATCGGCATATTCCTCTATTCCACCATGAAATTGCAGATCTGGTCCATCACCCCGCGCACGTCGGCGGCGCGGGTGTTGTAGTTGTTCACCAGAATGGAAAAGGCCAGCCAGCCGCCGCGGGGACGCTCGATGTATCCGGAAAGCGCGCTGACGTGCGAGAGCGAGCCGGTCTTGGCATGGACCTTCCCGGCCGCGGGCGCGCCATTGCCAAAGCGGTTGGCCAGAGTGCCATCCTGGCCGGCAACGGGGAGCAGCGAAATCCAGTTCTCGCGAGCCGGCGAGGCGTACATGAAACGCAGCAGCTTCACTACCGCGGCGGGGGTCACCAGGTTCAAGCGGGCCAAGCCCGAACCATCGTGGAAACTGTAAGATTCCGCATCGATGCCGGCTTCCGAAAGGAAGGCTTTCAGCTCGTCCAGGCCGGCTTCGAAGCTGCCCACGTTGCGGCGCGCCTTGCCCACCGCGCGCAGCGCCAGCTCGGCGTGCAGATTCTGGCTGACCTTGGCGGTGATCCGCAGGTCTTCGATAAGCGGGGCGGAGACGCGCCGGGCCAGCTCGAAGCCGGTTGGCCCTCCGGACTGCCCACTGGAGTGCCTTCCGGACCCGGCGGTTTCCGGCAAAGCGGTATGCAGGCCGGGCAGCTCGTTGGGAAAGCGGTGGCGCGCCACGGCATCGCCTTCCACCACGATGCCGCGATCCTCCAGCGCGCGCTGGAAAGCCAGGGCGGCGTAACGCGCGGGGTCCTCGATGCCCAGCAGCAGATCCTGGCCGCGATCGCCCAGGGGCAGCGCGCCCCAAAGCTGCGCCTCCAGGCTATCGGGCAGGCGTTCGAACCAGACGTGACGCTCGGAGCCGGCGGGGCCCGTGCGCACGCGGTTGCCAATGCGGTAGAACTCCAGGGGCGGGTTCAGCGTAAGCCAGGCGATCTCGCCCGGATGTTCGGCGGGGCGAACGCTCAAGGTAATGGTGTTGTCGTTGATGGTGAGGGCGCTGACCGGGGGACCGTCGTCGGATTTCGGATCTTCGATCCCCCAACCGGTGGCGTAAGGCTGCCACACATACCACGTGTCATCGCCCACGATCGAGCCGGCGATGTGCTTCACGCCGCGGGCGGCCAACTGATCGGCGAGATCCTCGATGGCGGCCAGCGGGTTCCCTGCCGCGGGGCCCTTGCGATAAGGAATGGCGCGCGCGGAAAGGTTGGGGTCGCCGCCACCGGCCAGGCACAGGTCGCCGGCGATGAGGCCGGCCGAATCGGGCGCGGCATCCGCCAGCACGCGGGTGACGAAGGTGTAATCCGGCCCCAGGCGGGTAAGCGCCATGGCCGCGGTGAACAGCTTGGTGTTGGAGGCGGGGACGAAGAAACTGGCGGGGTTGCGCTGGTACAGCGTTTTGCCGCTCTCCAGATCGACCACCTGGATGCCCCAGAAGGCCACGCGGGCGGCCGGCGAGCCCTCAATGGCGCGGTCGATCTTCTCGGGCAGGCTGGCCGCCGCCAGAGATCGGGCCAGGCACAGGGCCAACAGCAAGACGACTCCCTTTCGGGGCGCCGGTGGGGCAGCCAACCCTGGCTGTCCGAATGGGCCTGCGGCCCACCAAACTCCAATGAAAGCCCAGCGGTTTCGAAGAACGTATTTCCAATGACTTGCGATGGGCTTTCGACGCTGCAGCCGGGCCCCGAGGGCACCCCCAGGCGGCGCTTGCTGGGCACACAGACTCGCGCGGGGCCCGAAGGAGCCGCCTGGGGGTGCCGTCGGGGCCCGGTTGCGGGCATGATTGCCGGCATGATTGCCCGCCCCACAATTAATGTAGAATGCTGCCGCAGGCAAAGTAGGTGGCATTGAACAGCGTGGCCCCCGGCGCGGTCGCTGGCCCGTGCGGCCTGGCGCCACAGCATCGCCCCTCATCGCCCGGTCACCTTGGACTCGAGCCAGATCAGGGGCAGCAGCAGCATCACCATACAGGTGCCAAACAGAGGGATGCCGATGACCACCCCCACGCCCCAAACCTGGGCGGTGTATCCGAGCGTGGCGGGGGCCAGCAGCCCGCCGAACACGGCCAGCGAGAAGATGCCGCCGAAGAATCCCGGATGGTAATAGGGGAAACGGCGGCCGATGGCTTCGGCCACCAACGGGTAGATGGAAACGAATCCGCCCCCCACGAAGAACACCCCCGAGGCGGCCCCGAAACCGGTCTTGGTGGAGTAGAGAATCAGGCAGCCGAACAGCGCACTGGCCACGCTGCCCATCAACAGGCGTCCGTGACGGACGTGCGGCAGAAGCGCTACCGCGCCCAGGCGGCCGGCCAACAGAAACAGCCAGTAGAGCGCCAGGATCATGAGCGCTGCCGTGGGGCTGAGGCCCACGCGGCGGACCAGGAACAGGGGAAGCCAGCCGGCGATGGACCACTCGTTGCCGAACTGGAAGAACAGGACCAGCGCGAACAGGATGGCGCCCGGACTGCGAAAATCCTTGAGCGCCTGGCGCAAGGCGGGGTGGCTGGGTGGAGGGCGCAGAGTGTAGGAACAGCGGGCGTAGACGATCGCGAAGACCGCCGGCACCGCCGCCATCACGGCCAGAATGACCGGGACCGTGTAGGCGTAGAACGTGCCCGCCACCAGCAGAGTGGCGGTGAGGCAGCCGAGGCCGTACCAGATGCCGCCGCGGGTCACCGTGCCCGCGGCATCGAACTGGTAGTTTCCCGAGATGGCCTGAAACAGCGCCATGTTGAGAAGCCCGGCGCCAAGCCCCAACACGAACAGCCCGCCGACACGCCACCATGCCGAAGCCGGCGGTGAGACAAAAGCCAGGTAGACCAGGGACAGGCAGGCGAGCGAGCAGGAGAAGACCAGCGGGAAAACCGAGCTGAACCCTGCCATCATGCGCGCCATCATGCGGCGGGCCAAGTCCGCCGCGCCAACGATCCCCAGGGCCAGGCTGAGGAAATAATTGCCCACGGCGACGAAGTCGGCGGGATCGCGGTGATAGCCCCAGGCCGGCAGAATCGCGCCCAACAGAGCCAGCAGGAATCCGGACAGCAGAAACCCCGCCAGAGCGCGTCCGCCCGCCGGCGAGGGTTGCGGCGAATCGGCGCCGGCACTGGTGGGAGCGGAAGTCACAGGTTCGATTGTATCTCGCTCTTCGCCCGCCCCATCTGCCAAACTGACCACTATGGATACCATGCCAGCGCCGCTCCACTTTCGAGCCGGTCTGTTCAGCATCGGCCTGGAAGCCTATTGGCCTCAATTCGCCGGCCTCAAAGAGAAGCTGACGGGCTACAACCACCGGGTTGCGGAGCGACTCCAGTCCTGCGGAGCGCCAGTGGTCAATCTGGGCCTGATCGACACCCCCGAGAAGGCGGCGGCGGCCGGCCATCGTTTCCGGGAGACCGATGTCGATCTCATCTTTCTGCACATGACGCGCTGATAGAGGTCCTCGAAATTAATGACTTCATTGCGTTACGATGTCTTTGTGCGCTATGGAGATGATCATAGGTGAGGGCAGCCCTCCGGACAAAACGAGCATCGCACTCGCGACATCCAAGAACCGGCCGATTCCGAACCGAAGGATGCGAGAGCTTGCGCCGCAAACAGCCTTTGCGGCCAAGAGATTTCACGCAAAAGGATCATGGCAACTTCGGTCGATGCGCTCGACCTATAACTGCGTCGGCTTGGTGTTTGCGAATCGCCGAACATTCATTGAACCTGAAGAAATTCCGATGATCCTGCAGGATGACGAGTACGTCGAGGTGGCGCGGGACGCTGACGTCACTCCGGGGACGTCGTCATATATAAAAACCCGAAGACGGACGATATCGTTCATATCGGGCTTGTGCTTGCGGCCGAAGGCGTCTTCGAGACGAGAAAGATCCGCGTCTTAAGCCAGTTTGGCCGGATCGGCGAATACATTCACGATGTTCGCGACGTACCTGAAGCTTACGGCCAGCCGGTCCTAAAGTTCTATAGTGAGAGATGGAAAGCGACATGACCTTTGCCGAGACGATGCGCGCGATCGAACAGGACGAGGTTGCCGCTGAGATGAATCTTGCGGCTGGCACAAAGGCCTTTCGGCGAGCGATACGAGGGCACGAATTGTTCCAGCGTCTGACGGAGCTTGCGCAGAAGGACCCCGCAGAAGTCGTGACGCGGATCGAAAACATATCGCATCTGGAAATCGACGAACGATACGAAAACCCCTTCGATACGGCCTTGAGCGCATATCTGATGGCGCTTTCGGACGTCGCGGAACCCGAGACGCTTTCAAAGGCCGCGGCGGCGGTTTTAAGAACGCCGAAATGCTGGTGGGCCTCGGGGCTTGCGCATGAACTGCTCTTGCAAACCGTGGCGGCTGGGGCAATCGGCGTGGGCGTCGATCGGCGAGAGGCCATTTATGTGCGCGTCAATAACTGGTTAACGGCGGTGCGCGCTCCGGTTACGGAAACGACGATACACGAGCTCCTTCGCGCTGTCTCGGCCGGCCAACCCGCCGGGCAGAGCAACAACGTTATAGAGTTTCCTTCACAGCAAGAGTGCGCCGTCTGTCACCGGCGCGTCGTTCCGAAAGACAAGAACGTGCTCAGGCAGAAGTACGTGGGGCACAGGCGCAAGCGAATTTCATCGCGGCCCCACAATATCGCAAAGCCACGCAGACAGGCTTAAAAGGGGATCACATGAACGACGAGACCAAAAACGAATCCGCCGAGAGTGAAGATGAATTCGAAGACGTCCCCATGTATGCGAATAACGTCCGTTTTGAGATGTCGGCCTGGGATTTGCGGATATTCTTTGGGCAATTGGTATCCGGCGGCGCAGCCGAGGTTGACTACCACACGGACGTGGCAATTCCCTGGGCGCAGGCCAAGCTTATGCACCTCTACCTCGGGATCAATATCATGCTTTACGAACGCCAGAACGGTCGGATCGCGATCCCGAAAAGCGTAATGCCCGCGCCATTGGCGAGCCCTCCAGAAAGCGCAGACACATCGAGCCCGGAGTCCATCGAGACCTTCCAGCAAGTTCAGCAAAAGATCAAGGAATTCCGCGAGAAGGAGCAGGGCGGTTAACTTCCTGCAAGTTCCACTCCGCCTTCACGGCTTCGTTTCCTTGTTCAGTTGCTCATCCGGCGTGCGTGGCGCAGCCGATCTCGCCAGGCATTTTTCGGTGGTTGGGTTCATTCTAAGCGCGATAAACTACATTATCGCGTTCAAAAGTCATCTACGCGTGGGCCCGGGCAGCCCCCGGGCCCGCTTTCCTCACACCTTCGCTCTGTCGCCACCGACTCGCGGAGACGTTCGCTAGTGCCCTGCTGGAGATTCCCGCCGTAGCCGCGTCAGGAGTGCCTGCTTGCAGGTTCAACCGCCCCACTACCCGGCGCCCACATCTGCCAAACTGACCACTATGGATACCCTGCCAGGGCCGCAACCCTTTCGCGCCGGTCTGTTCAGCATCGGCCTGGAAGCCTATTGGTCTCAATTCGTGGGCCTCAAAGAGAAGCTGACGCTCTACAACCACCGGGTTGCGGAGCGGCTCCAGGCTTACGGAGCGGAAGTGGTCAATCTGGGCCTGATCGACACCCCCGAGAAGGCCGTTGCGGCCGGCCATCGTTTCCGGGCGGCGGATGTCGATCTCATCTTCCTGCACGTGTCCACCTACGCGCTGTCTTCCACCGTTTTGCCCGTGGTGCGCCGCGCCAAGGTCCCGGTGATCCTCTTGAATCTGTCGCCTGGCGCGGCCATCGACTACGCCTCCTTCAACGCCCTCGGCGACCGCGGACGCATGACCGGCGAATGGTTGAGCTGGTGCCAGGCCTGCCCGGTTCCGGAGATTGCCAACGTCTTCCGGCGCTGCCGCATTCCCTTCTTTCAAGTGACCGGCATGCTGAACGACCCGGCGGTGTGGAAGGAGATCTCCGAATGGGTCGAGGCAGCCCGCGTGGCCTACGCCATGGAACATAACCGGCTCGGCCTCATGGGCCACTACTACGGCGGCATGTTGGACATCTACTCCGATCTCACCCGTCAATGCGCCACTTTCGGCGGCCACATCGAGCTGCTGGAAGTGGATGAGCTGGCGGCCTTGCGCCGGGACGTGCCCGATCCCGCGATTGAGGAGCGCGTCCGGCGCTTCTTCGCCACATTCGACGTTCAGCCCGATTGTCCACCCGCGGAACTCCGCCGTGCGGCGCGCACTTCGCTGGCGCTCGATTGGCTGGTGGAAAGGCACGCGCTTGGATCGATGGCTTACTATTACCGGGGATCCGGCATTCCGGAAAACGAAGACGCAGTTGGCTCGATCATCCTGGGCGCCAGCCTGCTCACCGCGCGCGGCATCCCGGTGGCCGGCGAGTATGAAGTGAAGAACGCGCAGGCCATGAAGATTATGGACCTGTTTGGCGCCGGCGGATCGTTCACCGAATACTACGCCACCGACTTCCAGGAGGATGTCGTCCTGATGGGCCATGACGGTCCCGGACATTGCGCCATCGCCGAAGGCAAAACCAAGGTGCGCCCGCTGGGCGTGTACCACGGCAAGGCCGGCGCGGGCCTGTCGGTGGAGATGTCGGTGAAAAACGGCCCCGTGACGCTGCTCTCCGTGGTCGAGACGGAAGCCGCCGGGCTGAAGCTGCTGGTGGCTCACGCCGAGTCCGTCTCCGGGCCGATCCTCGAGATCGGGAACACCAATAGCCGCTACCGGTTCGCCATGGGCGCGCGGAGGTTCATCGAGAGCTGGAACGCGGAGGGTCCGGCACACCATTGCGCGGTGGGAGTGGGGCACATCGCTGCGAAGATCCATAAGCTGGGCCCGCTGCTGGGCCTCGAAGTCACCCAGGTGGGATCGTAACCGGGAACGGGCTACGGGCATGGTTCACACGCCGGCTCCCGTGTTATACACTTGCTCACAAGCCATGAGGCCACCGGTCGCCCTCGGAATCCACACCCGGTGAACCCGGAGCGTTGATGTGTTGATAGAGGCGGCCTTCAACGCGTTGCCGCCCGTGTCGATATCGGCCATCACCGGGACCGGGACGGCGCGCGTGATATGGCCGGTGATGTCGAGGATGTCTTTCATATCGACCAGCCCGACATCCGGCTTGCCGGGCAGGCTCCCGGCAAGACCGAAGCCGCGGACCTGGACTGCTTCGAACCCGGCGTTTTCGATGATTTTGGCGCTCAGCACATCATGGCAGCCCGGCACGACCAGCGCCCTCCTGCGCTGCAAGGCGGTGCGAAGAATGGAAGCTCGATCGCTCATGCGTTGGCTACTCCGGCTCGGGCTCCGGCAAGGAAGTCGGTTTTCACTTGGCGGTTTCCGATCAGGCCTGGCCACAGGGCAGGCTTTCCCGCCAACATCACCCGGCACACCACTCCCGGCTGGATGCAGCCCGTGCCTCATTGGAGCCAGCACCTGGCTTGAGTGTTCCGGGCCTCAAGCTGGCGTTGACCGCCCCGGCGTAGGCTGGCCGCTTCTCCCAAGCCGGAGGCCGGCAGGGCCAGGCCCGACGCGCGCGATGTACCCAGGCCGGCGGCCGGCCGTCAACCTTCACTCGTGCCGCAGCGCGCGCATGGGATCGAGGCGCGCCGCCCGCCGCGCGGGAAGTAGAGCGGCGGCCAATCCCGCAGCCGCCAGCACCAGCGCCGTGACGATAAAAGCCATCGGGTCGGCCGGCTGGATGCCAAACAGCAGCGAGCGCACTGCGCGGGCCGCGCCCATCGCAGCCAACAGGCCCATGGCGAGTCCCGCGCCCACCAGCGCCAGCGAATCGCCCAGGATGGTCCACACAAGCTGGCTGCGCCGCGCCCCCAAGGCAATGCGGACCCCGATCTCCGCGGTGCGCAGGGCCGTGCCGTAGGCGATGACGCCGTACAGGCCCACGGCTGCGAGCACCAATGCCAACACGCCGAAAAACCCGCTAATCGCGGCCAGCAGACGCTGCTCGAAGATCGAATCGTCGATGTGCTGCCGGATGGTGCCGAAGTCGGAGACCACGATCGCGTGCCCCACCTTGGGCAGTTCGCGGTAGAGCGACCCCAGCAGCGCCGCCGCCGGCATGCGTGCGCGCACCACGATCGTGGCGAAGCCGTTATTTCCCTGGTCGAACGGGACATACACGGTGGGTTTGGCTTCCTTCTGTATGTCCGCGTGCCGGATGTCGGACACTACACCCACGATCCAGGTTGGCTCTCCGCCCTCGGGCTTGCTGTCGTCGAAGCTCAGAGTGCGCGCATCCGGATGCTTTTCCTCCGGGAAAAACATACGTACGAACGCTTCGTTGACCACCGCCACTTTGCGCGACGTGGCCGTATCGCTGCGGTCGAATTCGCGGCCCAGCACCACGGGGGTTCCGATGGTTTCGAAATACCGCGCGGCCACCTGACCCGTTTCCACATCCTTGGGTTCCTGCACGGTCTGCTGGGATCCCGGCACGCGAATACTGGCGCTGGAGGTTCCCATCTGAAACGGTCCGGGAAAACCGTAGCTCACCGACGCGATGCCGGGCGACGTTTCCAGCCTCCGGGTCACGTCCTTGATGGCCGCACGGGAATCTTTTTGCATACTGCGCGGCAAGCCCAGGCTGAAGGCGATGACGTTCTGGTCGTGGAAACCGAGATCCACCGAGCGCAGCTCGAACAGGCTGTGCGCGAACAGGCCGGCCAGCACCACCAGCACGGCCGAAAGGGCCACTTGCGCCGCCACCAGGCAGCGGCGGAGAACCGGCCGCCCGCCGCTCAAAAGCGCTTCCGCGCGCAATCCGGAGGCGGGGTTCACGGCCGTCGAGCGCAGCGCTGGGACCAGCCCGAACAGGATCACCGAAAGCGCGGAGATACCGAGCGTGAACGCCAGCACGGCCGGCTCGGGCGAGGTGTCGAGCGAGTCGCCAAAGCCCTCGGGAAGGAATCGCAGGATGACGCGCGCTCCCCAGGTCGCCAATGCGATTCCCAGCGCCGCGCCGGCAACTCCGAGCACGGCGCTTTCCGTGAGCGATTGGCGCACCAGACGCCCGCGGGTGGCCCCCAGAGAGAAGCGCAGGGCCGTCTCCCGCCGCCGCGCCGCGCCGCGCGCCAGCAGCAGATTGGCCACATTGGCGCAGGCCGCCAACAGCACCAGCCAGACTGCGATCATGAGCACTTCGAGCGGACGGCTGAATTCCGCGCGCAGCAGGGAGATACCCACGCCGGCGTCCCGCACTTCCAGGCGCTGGCCCAGCGCCCGTTTGCGGAAAGCGGCGTTGTAACGAGGCGGATAGAGCGCCGCCAGGTGACGTTGCATGAGCACGTCCACCACCGCCGCGGCCTGTTTCCGCGGAACCTCCGGCCGCACCCGCGCCATAATCCACACCCACCAGTAATTCGGGCTGCGGATGTTGGTATCCGCCATCATCGCCGGCACCCAAAGATCGGAGCGCCGTTCGACCTCCACGCCATGAAACCCGGGCGCGGCTACGCCGATCACGGTGAGCGGCTTCTCGCCGGCCAGCACGGTGGCGCCCAGAATGCGAGGATCCGCGGCGTAGCGGTTTTGCCACAGATCGTAGCTCAGCACCGCCAACGGATGGCCGCCGGGAACGCGGTTATCGTCTTCCGTGAACAGCCGGCCCAGCGCCGGTGCGATTCCCAGCACCCGGAAATAGTTGCCGGAGACGAGTTCGCGATACGCGAATTGCTCGCGCTCGCCCGGCCGCGGCGTGAACCGGACCTTCTCCACGCCCGTGCGAGCAATCACCCCGGTGAACAGATCGGTTCTGGCGGCCACTTCCTGGTACAGCGGATAGGAACAATAGCCCTTTCCCCAGCCGCCCGTGCGGTAGAGGTTGACCAGTTCCTCGGGCCGCGCCACCGGCAACATGCGCAGCATGAGCGCGTGGAACAACGAGAAGATGGCCGTATTGGCGCCGATCCCCAAGGCCAGCGACAGCACCGCCGCCACCGCCAGGCCGGGATTGCGCCGCAACCCGCGCATCCCGTATCGCACGTCTTGAGCGGCGCTTTCCAGCCACGGGATGCCGCGCCGCTCGCGATACGCCTCTTCGGTCTGCGCCACGCCGCCAAACTCGCGCAGCGCCGCCCGGTGCGCCTCCGCCGGGCTCATGCCCTTGTGGCGGAATTCCTCTTCCTGCATCGCCAGATGCATGGCGATTTCTTCGTTCAGCTCGCGGTCCAGACGGCCGCGGCGAACCAGCGACCACCAACGCCGCCAAACCTGGCGCATGGTCTCCTCCTATTGGGCCAGGCGCGCAAAGCGCTCCATAATCGCCACGGTGCGCGCCCAGTCTTCCGATTCCTTCTCCACCTGCCGAAGCCCGCGCCGCGTGATCTCGTAGAACTTGGCCCGCCGGTTGGCGTCGGAAACTCCCCACTTCGAGCGGATCCACCCGCGCTGCTCCAGCCGCAACAGCGCCGGATACAGCGTGCCCTGGTTGAGATCCAGCGCGCCCTGGGCAATCTGCTGAATGCGTTTGGCCAGCCCGAAGCCGTGCTGCTGCCCCATGTTTTCGAGCGTCCGCAGCACCATCAGGTCGAGCGTGCCTTGCAGAATATCCGGTTTTCCTTCACCTTTAGACATCCAAGAGAAGCATCGCGCTTTTCCTTTTGGATGTCAAGAGGAAGGTTGCTCGGCGGTAGATCTCCCACATGATGGGTGAGGGGTCGATATTCTTCTTGGCGCGCGATAAAAGGAGCCATTCCCGGCGCGGGGGCCGGACGCCAGGGCCGGCTGGCCGGCCGGGCGGACACACAACCACGCCTGCCGCCGAGGGTTGACTCAGCGGCCGGGAGACGAGTTTGTCCCCTGCCCGGCTGGATTCAACGCATAGGCCGCCCTCCCGCGCCGTCAATCTGAACTGGTTGACCTGGAGAACCGGCTGTGTCTGGCATCGAGATCGGCCGCGCCGAACATCAGGCCGTAGCCTTGATCGGAGTGTTCCTTGTCGGTATCGCGATCGACGAAAAGCAGTGCCGCTGTGGCAAGGTTCTCCTTCCGCGAGACCCTGAGTAGTTGGCGCAGATCGGCATCATACTCCGAGGCCGGTGAGGTCGGCAAGAGGGAATTTGGAGTCTGGTATGGAGTGTCGTACCGCGTCCCCGCCCGTGGGGCTATCGGGACGCCGCCCCCCCGGCGGCGGGTGCTGCTTCATCAGGTCGTCAACGCTCCGAATCCGTGGCTCCGTGGCACCCGCCTATCGCGCCGAAATTGGCATTGTTTCCGCGCGCCCCCTGACAGTAAACGACGAACTCGGCCAGACTGTACCGGCTGGATGCGAGCGGCCCGCCAAAACATCCTGCGCGCGCGTAAAACTCCGGGCATCGGGTTAGGACTGGACAAATAGGCCCGCGGCAAGCTTAGGGACATTTGATCGGGCAGTTGATCTAGCGCGGACGGGAAACCCCGCCGAACATGAGCTCAAATAACCTGTATCCGAGACCGAAAGCCACGAAGAGGAAGAGTAGCCCCAGCGGTACCGTAATCCAGTGGTTTCGCCATTTAAAGAAGCCGATGCCCCGGGTAGATCCTTCCTGAGCCAGATCCTCGGTGGTCAAATACTCCGCGCTGGTGACCTCGGGTTTGGTTTCGCCGCATTTCCAGCAGATGTCAAAATGATCGTCGACTGCTTCCCGACAACCGGGGCACTTCCACATTCGTCGAACCGCCATTCCTCCATTAAATACCTGGCGGTCTGAAAATGGGTCTTGCCGGTAGTAGACTTAATGCACCTAACGAGAGTTATCATTCGGCCCCCGATCGGATGTTTCCACGCTCTACTGGGCAGAGCCTCAAAACCGCGAACGGGGAACCGGGTCGGTTCCGATAAGCGCTCGTGAAGTGGCTTATCGGAAACTGACGTCTCTTGGGAATTTCCGGGTTCACCTGGCACGAAAAAACGCCTGCCCGCAGAGGCCCCCGCGACAGCCATGCCGGGCTTGTTTATAACGCCCATGTCAGGCGTGCACTCGGGAGCGGGACAGCCCCCGCCACAGCCATCCGGCTCCCGCTCCCCTCACCGCAGATTGAACTTCTTCATCTTGTAGCGAAGGGTGTCGCGGGTGATGCGTAGCAGGCGCGCCGCCTGGGTCTGGTTGCCGCTGGTCTTTTCCAGGGCCCGCGCCAGCAGGGTGCGCTCGTGGTCTTCGAGCGACAGCCCATCCGCCGGAAGCCCCTGGATGATCGAAACGGGCACGGGCATGTCCCCCTCCGGGCGCGAGACCGTAATGGGCAGGCTGGGGGGCGTGATCAGCGCCGAGTCTTCCAGAATCATGGCCCGCTCAACGGCGTTGCGCAACTCGCGCACGTTGCCGGGCCAGTCGTGGGCCAGGAGAAGGTTCGCGGCGGCGTCGCTCACCCCTTCGATGCTGCGCTTGAACTTGCGGTTGTAATGCTCGATGAAAAAGCGGGCCAGCGGAAGGATGTCCTCCTCGCGGTCGCGTAGCGGCGGAATCAGGATCTGGATCACGTTGAGCCGGAAATAGAGATCCTGCCGGAAAGCGCCTTCCTTCACCGCTTCCCGCAGATTCTTGTTGGTGGCCGCCACCACGCGCAGGTCCAGGTGTATGTCCTTCAGCCCGCCCAGCCGGCGGAAATTCTGCTCCTCCAGCACGCGCAGCAGCTTGGCCTGCAGCATCAGGGGAATCTCGCCGATTTCGTCGAGGAACAGGGTTCCCTTGTCGGCCAACTCGAAAATTCCGCGTTTCTGCGACCGCGCGTCGGTGAAGGCGCCCTTTTCGTAACCGAACAGCTCGCTTTCCAGCAGCGTCTCCGGGATGGCCGCGCAGTTGATGGCGATGAACGGCTCGGCCTGGCGCGCGCTTTGGTAGTGCAGGGTCTTGGCGACCAGGTCCTTGCCCGTGCCGTTCTCGCCCTCCAACAGGATGGTGGTGGCCTCGCTGGCCGATACCCGGCGCACGAAGTTGAGCACTTCGCGCATGGGGCCGGATTCGGCGATCACCTCGCGCTTTTGCGGCGCGGCCTCCTCGGTGACGTCCTTGATGGTGGCCACCACCCCGGAGAGCTGGCCCTTGTCGTCGAACATCTGGTTGGTGCGCATCACCACCACGCGCTCCATGCCGTTGGAGGTGTGCAGGCGGACCGTGGTGTTGGGCGCCGCGGGGGCCTGGTTCAACCCCACCAGCACGCCGCAACCCGGCTCGCACAGCGAGCACCCGAAGATATCCTGGCAGTGTTTGCCGAGCATCTCTTCGGAAGACATCCCAAAGAGTTTTTCGGCGGAGCGATTCACGCCCGTAATTCGGAATTCCGGGTCGTAAAGAACCAGTGCATCGGAAAGTTGGTCGAAGACCGCTTCCAGGACACTGGTCTTTTGCCACCCCGGGGTTAGTTTCGACATAGAGTGCTGCTTGTCCGATTATAGAACGCATTCTGCGTCAATTGGCCCAACGGAGCGCCGTTTTCGGGGGAAATTACCCCCAACCGATGCGGCCATGGCCTCTAAACCCGACAGAAAGCAGGAGTTAGCGGGTGGCGCGTCAATTGCAGCCTCGCTGTTGGAGGTTACATGTCCAATTGGAAGGTAATCGTGCCCGCAGCGATTGTGCTGGGCGGTTTTCTGGTTTGCTCTACAGCCTCGTATGGCAAAGCGGAATATGCGAAATCGACGAAGAAGACCTGCGTGTACTGCCACGAGAAGGTTTCCGCCGATAAAGATGTCATGACCAAGAACCTGACCGACGCCGGCAAGTACTATTCCGCGCACAAGTCCCTGGACGGTTACCAGGAAAAGAAGTAGTCATCGGGGTGTCTCCTGGGGTGCCCTCCGGGGGGTGCGCTCTGGGACCAGTGGAATCGGCTATGATGCAGACGGTTCAGTTGGCGATCGCGGACGGCGCTTACGCGCTCGCGGTGAGGGAGGCTTTGGCCCACACCTGGGCGTGTACCGTCGAAACCGTCGCCCTGCCGGACCCTGCGCGGCAGTGCGTGCTGGTTCTGGACGAAGAGGCCTTCGAGAGCCTGTCCCTCCCCGTGTCCAATCCGGAGCGGGTGGTGCTCATCACCCGCCGGGACCCGCGGCTGCTGGCGCAGGCCTGGGAGGCCGGAATCGTTTCGGTGGTGTCCGGCGAGGATCCCATCGGCACCGTGATGCTGGCTATCATGGCGGCGTCCCTGCGCGTTGCAAAACCCCATAGCAGCGCCGTTCTAGGCGGCATTTCCCCCAATCCCCGTGCTGTCCCTGCGGCAATAGCCCCATCCCATCGGCCGTCCGGGTCCAAACGCTGTAAATTCCAATAGGTTAGGCGATCCCCGGCATGGACTTCCGCGTGCAGTACGTAAGGTTTCCGGGAGAGAGGATCCCGATATGGAGCACTCATTAGTAGAGTTGGAGGCTATCATCCGAAACCGGATTTGCAGGGTTTGCACCGACCGCACCGTGGATGGAGAATGTGGCCTGGAAGAACCCGCCCGTTGCGCTCTGTTCCGGCTCTTTCCGCAGGTGGCTCAGGCCATCCAAACGGTAAAGAGCGACGACATCACCCAATACATCGAAGCCATCCGCCGGAACGTCTGCTCGGTTTGCGCCGACCAGGCCGCCGACGGCTCCTGCGAGACCCGGCAGCAGGTGCAATGCGCGCTCGATGCATACCTCGTGCTGGTAGTGGACGTGATCGAGGAAGCCACCGGGAAGACCTTCGACAAACAGTTCGTGGGCGCGGCGGGTGCGGAACAAACCGCGGCCATCGCGCCTGAAATCAATTAGTGGAATTCTAACCAGGAGATGACTCATGCCGACTAATTTCGTTCCCTTCGTGGTTCTCTGGTCCGTCATGGCGGCGGTGGTGCTGGCGCTGGTGGTTTGGCGCAAAATAGTGTCGTCTAAGGAAGACGACAATATCCACGTGCTGGATAGCGGAGCCGTAGCGCAACAACAGACCCAGATTGCCAGCAAACTGGACCAGATCGATAAGTGGGGCAAAATGCTCACCGTCATCACGCTCGTTTTCGGGGTGGTGCTCGCGGCGTTCTACGTTTATTACGGCTGGATGAACGGCGCCAAAATCGTGGAATAGGGTCATGGCGAACCGGGCGCATTGCGCTTTCCCCTCGTTCACCGCCGGCAGGCTATGGCTGCCCGGTTCGCTGTTTCTGATGTTGCTGGGGGCGTCTGCCAACCTGCGCGCGGCCGCCGACCCGCCGGTGGAATGCACGTCCTGCCATGACCAGGGCCAGAAGCTGGAAAAGAGCGCCCACGCGGGGCTTCCCTGCGACACCTGCCACGAATCTCACGACAAGTATCCCCATCCGGCCAACATTCCGAAACCGGTTTGCACCGCCTGCCATGCCGGCCAAGCCGGCGATTATGCCAGCGGCGTGCACGGCCTGGCGCGCAAGGCGGGCAATGAAGGGGCGCCGGATTGCGCCCTGTGCCACGGCAGCGCGCACGAACTGCTGTCTCCCAAATCGCAGGTCTTCCGCATGGCCGTTCCGGACACCTGCGGAATGTGCCACAGCGAGGTGGTCGAGCAGTACCGGGCCAGCGTACACGGCCAGGCGCTGGCGCGCGGCATCACCCAGGCGCCTCTGTGTACCGATTGCCACGGCGAGCATAAGATTATCAAGCACACCAGCGGCGCTTCTCCGGTGAATGCGGCGCACATCCGCGACACCTGCGGAAGCTGCCACGGCGACGTGCTGTTGACGCGCAAGTTCGGGCTGCCCTCGGACCGGCTGGTGAGCTTCGATTCGTCGTTCCACGGGCTGGCTGCCAAGGAAGGGTCGCAGACGGTGGCCAATTGCGCCAGTTGCCACGGAGTCCACAACATTCTGCCCTCATCCGACCCGAAATCGACCATCAACGCCAAGAACCTGCCCAAGACGTGCGGCCAGTGCCATCCGGGTGCCGGAACCCGCTTCGCCATCAGCCAGGTGCACGTGGCGCAGGGCAAGACCGAGCCGGCCGCGTTGCGCTGGGTGCGCCAGTTCTACCTGCTGCTCATCCCGGTCACCATCGGGCTGATGCTGCTGCACAACGGCGGGGATTGGGTGCGCAAGCTGCTGCGCGCACGATTCCGGCGGCCGGCCCCCGCGCAGAAAGCCCACGGGTCCCGCGCGGCGCACCTGGCGCTCGTCGCGCACCCCCACGCGGAAGTGCGCATGCTGCCCTTCGAGCGCGTCCAGCACGCCGTGCTGGCGATCTCGTTCATCACCCTGGTGTGGACCGGCTTCGCGCTGAAGTATCCGGACCAGTTGTGGGCGCGCCCGCTGCTGCTGCTGGAAGGCAAGTACTCCATGCGCAGCCTGATCCACCGCGTGGCGGCGGCGGTGTTCATCGCGGTCTCGCTCACCCACCTGGTCGCGCTGATCGTCAACCGCAACTTGCGCCGGCACTGGAAGGAGATGCTGCCCAATATCGACGACCCGCGCGAGGCGCTCTCCAACTTCGCGTATAATCTGGGCTTGGGCGATACGCCTCCGGGGCGCTCCGCCCACAGCTACGTGGAGAAGGCCGAATACTGGGCCGTGGTGTGGGGCGCGGTGGTGATGATCGCTTCGGGCTTGCTGCTATGGGCCAACACCCTGATCATGAAGCTGCTGCCCAAGGTCTGGCTGGATGTAGCCACCTCCATCCACTTTTACGAGGCCCTGCTGGCCACTCTGGCGATTGTGGTGTGGCATCTCTACTCGGTTATTTTCGATCCCGAGGTCTACCCGCTGAACACTGCCTTTTTGACCGGCGTTACCATCAAGAATGCGGAGCCGGAGCCGGAACCGGGTCCGGCTCTGGAGCCGCACGCGGTTACCGGTCCCCAGCACGCCAAAGTGCCGGGGGACTGATAATTAAAAGATAAATGACCCCAAATCAACCCAATCGCAAGAACCGGGGATGGCTGTCCCCGGTCATCCACCTGTCGAATAACTGGATCAGCCTGGCGGGTGTGGTGATCGTCACCACCGCCACGATTTTCTGGCTGTTCCTGCTGCCCACCACGCTGCGCGGCACAACCCAGAACCCCTACGTGGGGATTCTCGCCTTTCTGACCATCCCGGGGCCCTTTTTCGTGGGCCTGCTGATGATTCCGCTGGGGATCTGGCTGAAACACAGGCGCGAGGGGCGTGCCGGCATCCTTCCGGCGGACCTTCCGCTCACCTGGCGAAACCTGGAGGTGCGGCGGCTGGTGTATTTCATTGGCGCCACCACCGTGATCAACGTGACGATCGCCAGCCAGGTCACTTACGGCGCGGTGAATTACATGGATTCGGTGACCTTCTGCGGCGAAACCTGCCACACCGTGATGCAGCCGGAATACACCGCCTACCAGGATTCGCCGCACTCTAAAGTGGAGTGCGTGAAATGCCACATCGGGCCGGGCGCCGGATGGTTCGTGAAGAGCAAGCTCTCGGGCGTCGGGCAGGTCTTCGCGGTCACCTTCAACACCTACCCACGGCCGATTCCCACTCCGGTCCACAACCTGCGCCCCGCGCGCGAAACCTGCGAGGAGTGCCACTGGCCGCAGAAGTACAGCGAAGACCGCATCAAGGTGATTCCCAAGTATGCCGGCGACGAAACCAACACGCTCACCAAGACCGTGCTGCTGATGCGCATCGGCGGCGGCAACAACGGCATCGGGATTCACGGCACGCACCTGGGCCTCGGTACTTCGATTCGCTACGGCCACTCCGACGAAGCCCGCCAGAACATTCCATGGGTGGAATACACCGTCAACGGTAAGAAGACGGTTTACGCCACGGCGGATGTGAAAGTGGGTCCGGTTGACGATCCTCCCGGCCTGACTGTGCGCGAGATGGATTGCATGGACTGCCACAACCGCCCGTCCCACAGCTACGACCTCCCGGAGCGGGCCCTCGACAAGGCCATGGCTGCCGGGGCGATCTCCGCCGCGCTTCCGATGGCCAAGAAGAAGGCCACCGAAATTCTGAAAGCGGACTACCAGACGCGCGACGAGGCGGCGCAAAAGATTCCGGCGGCCTTTGCGCAGTTCTACCAGCAGAGCTATCCGGCCGTATGGGCCCAGCGCCAGGCGGAAGTGACAGTGGCGGCCAAAGAGGTGCTCGCCATTTGGGACCGCAACATTTTCCCCGAAATGAACGTGACCTGGGGCAAATACCCGGTGAACGTAGGCCACACCGATTTCCCCGGCTGTTTCCGCTGCCACGATGGCAGCCACAACGCCAAGGACGGCAGCTCCATCACCCAGGACTGCAACGCCTGCCACAACCTGCTGGCCATGGACGAAGCCAATCCCAAAGTGCTGACCGACCTGGGGATCACCGAGGCCAAGCCGGCGGGAGCGGGGCAGTAGGGCAGCCTTTCAGGCTGTGGACCCGCTTTCAGCGAAGGCCAAAACCGGTACTAGTACCGGTTTTCACTCGTAAATTATTGATTCTGGGTCATTCTTGGTTTAAAAAACCGGTACTCGTACCGGTTTCTTCCGCTGCTGCGCCGCACCGGTAGGCCGACGGTCTGCCCCACCGATGGTCTCTCAAATGGCCAGCCCTCCGGGGCCGCTTTTAGTGGGCATGGTTGCCGCCCCGCCGGACTCTACTTCCCTCCCGGCGTAAACCTCCAAAGCGTCGCGCGCAGGCCCAACTGGAGGGTGACGATGTGGCCATCCGGCGTCCAGGCGGCGGATTGGTGATCGCTCAGTTCGTCGGCCGGAACGCGCGTGATGCGGCCCGTCGCCGTATCCAGGATGGCGATCGGATTGAACCACGAGTCCCGCGGCAGCAGCGAAACCAGAAGCCTTCCCTTGGCATCCATCGCGCTGGGAGACAGGGGAAAGGTTATCAAAGGAAGCGATCGGTCGATTGGTATTTCCAGCTCCGGGCCGCCCTCTTGTTTCACGTGAAACAGACGAATCCGGGCAGGTTCCATGCGTTGAACCACCAGGCTGGCTCCCGCGGGCTCCATGACAGCGCTATCGCCAGCGCAGATCTTCTTGGCCTCGCCGCCGGATGAAGCGACGGCCCAAATGGCGCCGTGAGCCGCAAAATAGAGCGTTTGCCCATCTGGTGAGGACGTGAGCGAGTCGATCACGCCCTTTCCTGGCGCGATTCTACGAATGACGCGGCCGCTTTCAACTTCAGCCATCGCGATCGTCTGGTGCGGTGAGGGGCCGATTACAAACGCGATTTCGCGCGCCCCGACGATGGTCATGGGCGCGGCGGTTTCTTCCGTCGTATTGACCAGCGGCGCAGGATCCTTACCTTTCTCCACCACCATCAGCCGGACATGGCCGGCAGCGCGCACCGGAACCACCAATCGCCCGTCCGGGATGGCCAGGATCAAATCAAGGTCGGCAACCCGAGGAAAGCTGGCGATTTTCTCCGGCGATCCCCCTCCGGCCGAGAGCCGGATAACGTCAGCGGGACGGTCGACCAAGTCCGTATATACGCTTCCATCCGGACCGCCATCCAAGTACCAGACATCGCTGGTTGTCGTGAAGAGGGTTCGCTCCTGGAATCGCCCACTCGTGGAGATTGATGCCAGCCGCACCATGGTGTCCGCAGGGATGGCGGCCAAAATCGACTTTCCGTCGCGGCTCACTGCGAAGTTCCCGAGAGCCTCATCGTGATAGGTGGCGGGCGCCAGCCGCCGCAAGCTGTTGGATGCCAGATCGACCGCAAACAGCCCCGGTCGTGGATCGCCCTTGCCGATCGGTGTTCCGAAGACGATGGCCTCTTTGCCCCCTGGCACCGTGCGTTGCGTCGCAAGGTTGGAGGCCCCGGCGCCGGAGGCCAAAAGCGGCAAATCCTGCAAGCGGCCCGTCTCAGGCCACAAGCGGTAAAACTGTTGCCGCCGCTCGCTGTTGGTCCTGGTTACCAACAAGCTGCCGTCCGGCAGGGCTTCCGGAAATCCAGCGTTCGCCAGCAGCAGACGCTCATCGCCGCCCAGCACCGGCACGTTGTAGACTCCACTCAGCACGTCGGTTAGCCGGTCGTAGTAGATCAACGCCCCGTCCGGCGACCAACTGACTGTCTGTATCAGGCCGCGGTCCCGCCGGTGCGTCATGATCGACCAGTTGCCCGATTCGGGCTTCATCACGGCCACCTGCGTCAATCCCCGGTCCATGGCCTGAAATGCAAGCAGGTGGCCATCGGGCGAAATCCGCGGGTTGAGCGCCATCTCCGGTCCGCCAAGCATCGAGCCGGACCACTGCGGTGGTTCGGGTGTGCGGCGGAGAAATGCGCCGGCCAAGCCGCCCAGCGCTGCGGCCACCAGGGCGATGGCGGCCCATCGCGGCCATCGGACACGCTGCGCCACCACCGGCGCCGCGCCGGTTTGCGTCCCCACCTGCGACAGCGCGAACGACAGGTCCTTGGACGATTGAAACCGGTTGGCCGGATCTTTTTCCAGGCAATGCGCCACGATCTGCCGCGCTCCGGCGGGGATCGATTCGGGCAACTCCGGCGCGTCCTGCTTCAGGATCGCCGTCATGGTCTCGACGGAGGTCTCGCCTTGAAACGCCCGCTGTCCCGCGAACAGCTCGTAGAGGATCAGCCCGAAGCTGAAGAGGTCGGACCGGGAATCGGCCTCCTTGCCGCGCACCTGCTCGGGCGACATGTAACCGACGGTGCCCATCACCACGCCCGGCTCGGTAAGGGCCGTCACGGTCTCGGTGGCCGCCGCGGCTTTCTGCGGGTGCAGTTTCGCCAGGCCGAAATCGAGGATCTTGATGCGGCCGTCGCGCGTGAGCAGGACGTTTTCCGGCTTGAGGTCGCGATGCACGATGTCCGCCGCGTGCGCCGCCCCGAGTCCGTTGGCGATCTGCACGGCGAGGTCGAGGGTCTTCCGAAGGCTGAACTTCGCGCCGCGGAGCGATTCGCCATCGACCAGTTCGCAGACGATGTACCCTTCCCCGACATCGTACACGGCCACGATATTGGGATGGTTCAGCGCCGCCACGGCGCGCGCTTCGTGCTCGAAGCGGGCGCGGCGGGAGGGGTCGTTGGCAACTTCCTCGGGGAGAATCTTGAGCGCCACCTCGCGCCCCAGCCGCGTGTCGCGCGCGCGATACACTTCGCCCATCCCTCCGGCACCCAGCGGAGCGAGGATTTCGTAGGGACCGAAGCGCGTTCCGGCGGAAAGCGGCATACTGCTCGGTTGATGATAGCACTGAGGGCTGACGCGAGATTTAACTGCGTAGCCGCCACGGAGGCGCGCCGGCTGAAAGCCGGCTGCAGCGTCGAAAGCCCATCGTAAGTCGTTGGAAATGCGTTCTTCGAAAACCGCTGGGCTTTCATTGGAGTTTGGTGGGCCGCAGGCCCATGGAGACAGCCATGATTGGCTGCCCCACGCAGCAGGGGCGGTGCTTCGCGCCGGTGGCAGGCGAATCGCCTGCCCTACCAAGATGTAGAGTTGAGGCTCTTGTAATACGTCTGAAGCCGGGGCGCAGACGGTGTTGCCGTCTTATGGGCGCCTGGCTACTTATCGTCGCCAACCTGTGTCGCAAGATAGCGCTCGTAACCCATTTCTTTGATCTGGTGCACTTGGGCTTCCAGCCAGTCGACGTGTTGCTCCTCATCCTTGAGCAGCCGCTCGAAAAGCTCGCGCGAGGCGTTATCGCCTTCCTCGCGGGCCAACTGAACGGCGGCGTTATAAGAAGCCACGGCTCCGATCTCGAGTTTGAGATCGCTTTCGATCTGTTCGCGGACGTTCTTGCCGATGGTGAGTTCGATCGCCTCGGTCATGGTCGGAGTTCCGTCCAGGAAGAGGATCCGCTCGATCAGCATCTCGGCGTGCTTCATTTCATCGAGGGACTGCTTCTTGATGTAGCTGCCCAGCCGGTCGTAGTGCCAGTTCGCGCACATCTCGGCGTGGAGGAAGTATTGGCTGATCGCCGTCAGCTCTTCCTTGAGGGCCTCGTTCAGCGAGGCAATGACTTTGGGATTGCCCTTCATAAAGAGATTCTACCGCGCTGCCGGACCGCGCCCTACCGCGGCGCGGGAGGAGGGGCCGAAGGGAGGGGGAGGGAAGCCATAGGCCGTTTCTCCAGGATCTCCTTGGCCACGCCCGCGGTATTGGCGTGAATCGTCACGGTGTCCTCCACGCTTTGCGCATAGCCGCCGGCCAGTACGATGGCCACTGGGATGTCGTGCGCCAACGCGCCCCGGATCACCAGGTGGTCGCGCTCTTTCAGACCGTCGAAGGTCAGCGACAGACCGCCCAACTGGTCCTCGTAGAAGGGATCGGCGCCCGCCACGTAGAGCACCAGTTGCGGCTTGAACATGGCTAGCGCCGCGCGATACCCATTGGCCAGCCGGTGCAGGTATTCGGCGTCGCCGATTCCGTCCGCCAGGTGAATGTCCAGACTTGAAGGGGGCTTCTCGGCCGGATAATTGTTGAACTGGTGAATCGAGAGCGTGAACACCGAAAGGTCGTGGGCGAAAATGGCCGCTGTGCCGTTGCCGTGGTGTACATCGCAATCCACCACCATGGCCCGCTGGATGGCGCCGTCTCTCTGGGCCCGCCGCACCGCCACGGCGATGTCGTTGATGGCGCAAAAGCCTTCGCCGTGCCCGGGAAAGGCGTGGTGGAATCCGCCGCCCAGATTGAAGCCCAGGCCCGTCTTGAGAGCCTCCCGGGCCGCCAGGATGGTGCCGCCCGCCGCCAGCCAGAAGGCCTCCACCATGCCGCGCGAATAGGGAATCTCCAGTTGCAGAATCTCCTGGTAGCTCAGCGTGCCGGTGCGCAGCTTGGTCACCCACCCGGCCTCGTGCACCAGCAAAATGTCCTCGTCGGCGGCCGGTTCCGGCTCCACGAAATCCGCGGGGGCGGCGAAGCGCGTGCGCACCATCCGGTCGTGCAGCCACTTGTATTTCTTGGAGGGAAAGACGTGCTCGCCAAGCTGCAGGTCGTAGCGTTCCGAATACACCATACGAAACGGCAGCATCACCCGTGCTCCGATTGCAGGGCGGTCACGGCCGCGGCGTTGAACACATCCTCCGCCGAGCATCCGCGCGAAAGATCGTTGGCCGGCTTGGCCAGCCCTTGCAGGAAGGGGCCGATGGCCATGGCGCCCCCCAGCCGCTCCACCAGCTTGTAGCCGATGTTGGCGGAGGTCAGGGTGGGGAATATCAGGGTGTTGGCGCGCCCGGCCACCGGCGAACCGGGCGCCTTGGATGCACCCACCACCGCCGATACCGCGGCATCGGCTTGCAGCTCGCCATCCACGATCAGCTCCGGCGCGCGCGCCCGCACGACGCGCAACGCCTCGACCACCCGGTTCACCTCCGGGTCCTTGCCGCTTCCTTTGGTGGAAAAGCTCAGCAGCGCCACTAACGGCTCGGTGTTCAACAGCGTGCGCGTGCTTTGCGCCGTAGCGATGGCGATATCGGCAAGCTGGGTGGGCGTGGGTCCGATGACCACGGCGCAATCGGCGAAGGCCATCAGCCCTTGGTGGCCGAGGGAGCGGTCCTGCAGCGCCATAATGAAAACGCTGGACACCAGGCGGGCTCGCGGATCGGGACCCACCGAATGGAGCGCCGCCCGCACGGTTTCGGCGGTGCTGTTCACGGCTCCGCCGACGCTGCCATCGGCATCGCCCGCGGCCACCATCAGAGAAGCGAAGTACAGCGGCTTGCGCGCGATGGCGGCCGCTTCCATCTGAGTGATCCCCTTGGCGCGCCGCCGCTCGTAGTACAGCGCGGCGTATTTCGCGGCCAGCGGCGAGTTGGCGGGGTCGACGAAGCGCACGCCCTCGGGCGGGTTGGCCGGCGCTTTCGCCAGCAGCACGGGCTTGGCCACGCCCTCCCGCGCCAGCCGCGCGGCCGCCTCCAGCACGCGAGGGTCGTCACCCTCGGGAAAGACGATGGTCTTCTTCAGCTTACGGGCACGCTCGAGGACTCCTGTCATGAAGCGCGTCGCCGATTCCGGAATGGCCGCCATGGTTCGAGAAAATCTGAGTCTAGCAGGTAGCGCGGGGGGCGGCGGCGACGGCCTTGGCGGCGATTTTGTGGCCCCGGCGCCATCGCGCGCAAGGAGCGCCAGCGCGAACAGGAGGAATGGGGACGAGGCGCCGGACGAGGATGGACGCGCCGACCGGGGGCGCGGCGGGGCGCTTTCCCCGGACCGGGACGGGTTCGCTGAGAGGTTGGCCAAGTGATTGATTCGATGTGGGTTGACCATGAGAAATGGGTTCGTTCGGGATTCTCCTTTCGAGGGTGGAACGGGTGGGGCGCGGGCGGGCGGAGCGGACGGGCCAAGGCGGGCACTCCGGCGGCAAAGTGCCTTGCGAAGATGGATGACGCGGGCATGCGGCGTTCCTCACCCGACGTATAGCATGGGACACCGTGCCGACTGGCGGGCTCTGCCGGTAAGTGGCTGAAGAAAAACGGAATTCGGGCGGCTGAAGTCGGTGACTCAACCGCCCCTGGCCTTCGAAGCCGTGCGGCAGCAGCATCACCAGGCCCGAGGGCTGTCCCCACTTGGATTCGCAGCAGGAAATGAACTGGTCGATCATGATCTGCGCTCCGTTGGCGAAATCGCCGAACTGGGCCTCCCAGATCAGCAGCGTGAGGGGGTCGGCTACGCTGTAACCCAAGGCGCGTACGACGCTGCCGGCGAACCGGCGCAGGGGCTGTGCACGGTCGTCATCCGCGGCAACCGGCCGCACCCGACCGGCGTCCTTGCGCAACGCGGGCAACGGATTGAACTCCCCGATGTGGCATGAAATACGCGCCGGCCGGGCTACCGTGTTCGGGACATGACCGCGCGCAGGATATTGTTGATGCGGGTCGAATAGCCCTCTCCGTACTCTTTGATCCAGTCGTAAACGTCCCGGTCCAGGCGGGCGGCCACCAGCACCTTCGGTGTT
Source organism: Bryobacteraceae bacterium (assembly GCA_052144935.1). Lineage (GTDB taxonomy): Bacteria > Acidobacteriota > Terriglobia > Bryobacterales > Bryobacteraceae > JOPF133. The sequence goes on along the minus strand of JBKQPR010000040.1, from coordinate 1,357 downwards.
CGGCGGAATTGCGCCAGTTGCTCATCGGTCAGCGGGGGGATGTCCGAGTAGTCGATTTCGGAATCGGGCATTTTCTTCAGCTTATCGAGTTGGGCCTTCAGTTTCGGTGTGAGCGGTTTATTGAAAATATCCTCGGCCTTCCGGCTTACGAGCTTTGCGGGCCGAGATGATGCGGATGATTTCTTCGCCATCGATGGCACTCCTGTACACGTGAACCACTAACAAGAGGACGGCGTCGACCAGACCCATTGCGTGCCAGCGCATCTCGCCGCCCTCGTCCATGCGGTCCTCCCGGAGAACGTAGTCCGGGTCCGCGAACACGCGCCGCGGATTCGAAACTGACGCCATGTTTTCTTTGATTCGCGGCGTCCTTTTCTTGGTCCCATTCCAAGCGCATCGTTATACATAATGTATAACACACGTCGTCTGCGCGTCCGGGCCGGTCGCCATTTTTCCTTGCCTCCTGGCGCTGCTTCCGATTGAGGCCGGCGGTAGGTAAAGTATTTGGCGTCAATGGCTTGCAGTGATCAGCGAACATAAAGGACGTTATGTTGTACTATCCGGCGGGACATGGTAGGGTCGGTTCATGCCGTCAGGCTTTTCCAAACGCCATGGATACGATCCGCCCAAGAAAATCACTTTCCGCGAGGAGCTTCCGGTTCGGCTTCGTGGGCCCATCTTGAAGATCGTGGGCCGCTACGTCTCTGACGCGACGATTAGCGAAGCAATCAAACGAGTCCTCGACCCGTACGAAATGGACGACCCTAGGCAATCTGCGTTAGCTGGGCTAACCGTGCAATCCGTGGATCACGCGATAGCTGTGGCGGACGCGGGCATTGGGCCGGTGTCCGAGTCAAAAGCTCGCCTGCTGACCTTGCCGTGGTTTCAGGTTTACGACGTTATTGAGGAGATTGTCCGACAATTGGAATTCTATGAGGCAGAGTTACGTACCGACCCTGAGGAAGAACTGCGGGTAGGGCCTCTGCAGGTGGCTTCGCTTGGTTTGGCCAGGCCGAAGTCGATGATTCGAGCCACGCCGTCCTTGGCCACGATGATGTTGCTGGGTTTGATGTCGCGATGAAAAATGCGGCGTTCGTGAGCCTTGGCCAGCCCCAAGGCAATCTGCCGCGCGATTTGCACGGCTTCGGAAACCGGCAGCCCGTTCGGCTTCGCCCGCTCGATCCGCTCACGCAGGGTGATGCCCTCGTGGAGCGCCATGGCGATCAACAGGTCGCCGCCGGGGGCCTCGTCGATGTCGTAGATCACCACGATGTTGGGGTGATCCAAGGTCGACGCGGCGCGCGCCTCTTCCTTAAGGCGCCGCTTCAGCTCTTCGTCGTGGCGCAGATGCGGCGGC
>JBKQPR010000039.1:0-14308 GCA_052144935.1 Bryobacteraceae bacterium | reverse complement strand
ATGTTCTGGACAGTACGCGGGGCAAACGCCATCCTGGCTCTGCGATGCTGCCAAATCAACGGCCGCTTTGAGGATTACTGGGCCGCCCGCCGGGTGGCTTGATTTCCACTTCTATGTCGCGCACCCTCGTCGTCCGGTGGCGGGCTGCCGCTTTCCACCGCGGGCTGCGCGGCAACTACGGATAGCGAAAAGCAAACGTAGACAGCGGTATCCAGCCTGACGTGCACTAATTCATCGCAGCCATGGCGCCCGCCAGGTGCGCTTTGGTAATGCTGATCACACCCGCCATGCTCAGTTGAAAGCTGGTCACCAGTCCGAGCACGGTGAACATTACGAATGCCAGCACGTGGGCGATAGCGGCAGCACTAGTGCTGGCGCTCGCAATGCTTTCTCAAAAGCAACGGCGCGATCACCTGCACCACCTGCCACGATCCGCACCGGAAAGTTCCCGAGCAGGAAGTTGCGGGCCACTATTCGGAGGCCTGCCGGAAATGCAATTCGGCGGAGCTGGCGTCGCTAATCCAGCCGGTGGCGAGATCCTCGTCCCCGACGGCGCCACCGCCATCAACACGCTGATATTCTGCGAAGGCGACCCATCGGCAGACTGCAGCGTGATGGTGCCGAGCTGCAAAGTCCCGGACTCAGATTGCTGAAATCCGGATACCACGTGTACGGTGGTCGGCTGATTGGGTTGCACGACGGCATAAGCGAGGAGGAGGAACGGCCCGGTTCCAACTCTACATCGACCACGAAGTCGCAGTGGAGCGGCCCCGCCATGTTGATCGCCGTGGACGACGCCCTGGGGGCGCTCGCGCAGCAGGATTCCTGCATGGCGCGGCTCATCGAGATGCGCTTTTTCGGGGCTTGACGGCCGAAGAGTCTGCGGAAGCCGTGGGGATCACCGTGGACGAAGTGCGCTGGCAACTTCGGTGGGGCAGGCGTGGCTGCGGCGCGAACTGGGTCGTAAGGCCGACGAACCGGAAGAAAGTGCATAAAATCGGCGAAAAGCCGGCCGGTTTTTGCGCGTTCCAGGAGATCTTTTTGAGCTGCGGTGGAACTGCCCCCTCAGAACGGGCCGCCGTAGCCCAGAGTTGCAGACGTCCATCGCTGACCGGTGCTACCGTGAACGATGTGATGGGCGCGCTGAAGGAATGGGCGACGTGCCACGCGGTCCAGTCGGCGTAAGGGATATCCCATCGTGGCCAGGGCGCTTTGACCGATTCCGGTCACCTCATCGAATTTTCGTTGCGGAGCGGACCGCCTCCTGGTTTTTGTGTGAAGATAGGTCGATGCCGAAAGCGCTACGGCATGTGCGCAACGTTCTCATTCTCGCCGTTGGGGTGCTGTCGCTTTCCGCCGAACATGCGCCTTTCAAGATCTACACTACCGTCGATGGACTTGGACACAACCGAGTCAAGCGCGCGGTGGCGGATTCCAAAGGCTTCCTTTGGTTCTGCACGTCCGATGGCCTCACCCGTTTCGATGGCGCGCGCTTTGTCAACTTCGGAACCAACGAAGGCACACCGTTTGCTTCCGTCAATGACATGCTGGAGTTGCCGGACGGGAACTATTGGCTGGCCACCAACGGCGAGGGGGCCGTGCGATTTAAGGCGTCGGGCGAGCTTCAACCCATCACGCCCGTTTCGAGCCAGGCCCGCTTCGCGGCCTATCGGGTCAGTCGGGAAGCCGCGCCGAACCGCGTCAATGTACTCTATCGCGACCGTGCCGGAGCGGTATGGCTGGGCACCGACGGGGGACTCTTCCGCCTCACGGAGTCCGAGGGCCATGTGGACATCCGTGCGGTTCCGCTAGCGTATCCTGTGCATCCCGATCTATCGGTGCAGGTGTGGGCAATCCTCGGCGACACCGAAGGGACTGTCTGGGTGGGAACCAAGTTTGGCCTAGTACGGATCCTGCCCGGCGGAGGCAGGATCCACTATCCAATCGAGACCGGCCGGGGCGCGGATCAAGTGTTTGGCCTGCTGCTGGACTCCGCTTCCCGTTTATGGATCGGCCATCAGAGCGGATTGCTGGTCTGGCGGCCGCCTTCCGCCGGGATCGCTCCGGGCGGACCCACGTTTCGCGAGGATCGCGTTTTGACGGCTGCCATCCGATCCCGGCGGCGGCCGGAGCTTTCTCCGTTACCGGCTCAACCCGGCGAGGCCCAGTTCTATTCGATCGGAGGGTCCGTGTCCGGCTATGGGGTCTTGGTCATACGGCAGCTTGCGGGCGGCCGGATCTGGTTGGGCACCACTTTGGGAGGACTCTACGAATTCGACTCCGCCGGAATCCGTCCCATCGCCCCCGGCTGGCCGCTGGAGCATGATGGCATCCCCAGTATTGCCGAAGACTCCACGGGAAATGTTTGGGTCGCGTCCGGCAGCAATGGGGCGGCGAAGCTCTTCCGGCACGGCTTCGTCACTTTTGACCATTCGGACGGAATCACGGAGGTACCACGCAGCATTCTGGTGGACCAGGCGGGGCAGGTTTCGGTGGTTTGCGGCTCGCGGCAGCTTTCCGTATTCGACGGCAGCCGGTTTCGGACGGTTACGTTGAGGCTTCCAGGAATCGGGGCCATGTCGACTATTTCCGTAAGTTCTCTGTTGCAGGATCATACCGGCGAATGGTGGGTGGGGACCAGGAGCGGACTGTATCGATTTGCGAAGGTGGTCCGAGCCGCGGACCTGGCTGGGCGCTCGCCCAAGGCAGTGTTCACTCGGGCTCAAGGACTCGCCGACGATGACGCCTCGCTGCTGTTCGAAGACTCTCGCGGGGATCTTTGGATTGGCGCCTTCGGGCCAGCCAAGACCGGGGTAACCCGGTGGGAGAGGAATTCCGGCCGGTTCTTCCACTACTCAGACTCCGATGGCATCGAGGCCTTTAACGCACCGACGGCGATTGCCGAAGACCACAACGGGGGTATCTGGATTGGATTTCGGGAGGGTGGCCTGGCATGCTATCGTCACGGCCGTTTCCAACGCTTTGGGGCGGAGGCCGGCGTGCCGGCGGGCTGGATCAAGGCGCTGCTGGTCGATCAATCGGGCCGTTTATATCTCGTTGGGGCGATTCTTCAGCGATAGCGTGATGGCCCTGGACGCGGTTCTGGGCGACCTGACCTGGGCGATCGCGGCGCTGCTGGCGGCCACCATTCTCGGATGGCGACTGCTGGCGTATCTGCGCCGCGCGCCGGCGCGGTAAGGGGGCAGAGCGCATTCACCGCGGAGACGCAGAGATAGCGGAGGAAGCGCGGAGAAAAGGAAGTTTTGTTGTCTCCTCCGCGCTTCTTCGGCGCTCTCCGTGTCTCCGCGGTGAACACAGGACTGCTGGTCTGGTCTAGTTCGACACCACGGCAATTAACGGGTTATTCGAGGCTTGCCCCGAGATCGTAATCACCAATGGATGATCCCCGGCGGCTACCTTCGGAACTACAAAATTCGCTTGATAGAGCCCGATAGAACCTTGCGTCAAGCCTATGTAGTCGACCGTGGCCGCATTCCCGCTGACCGTCACCGTGTACGGTCCGGACACCGGGTACGCGCCCGGCGTGAGATCCCCCGTCACCAGCGGCGCCGAGGCGTTCACCGGCCCGCCACCGGTAAACCACACCGCCACTTCGTCGCCAACTTTGGCGGGCGAGGTGGGAGAATTTACACTGCCATCCGAATTGGTCACCACCGCGCGATTATTCCCGTACACGATAATCCCCGGCGTTCCCACCGACGGAATGATGACCGCCACCGCGTTGCTCGGGGAGCTGCCATTCTTCACGATCACAGTCGCCACGCCTGGTTTAATATCCTCGGGCATCTGCGCGTTGATCTGGCCCGGGGACACGTAAAACAGCGGAGCTAACTCCCCGTTTACCGTCACCGAGGTGGTATTGAGCGTCGTGGGCAGCGGGACGTTCGTGGCCTGCCCAACTTTGGTCGCCAAATTCGAGCCGTAAACCGAAAAAAGGCTCCCCGCCGGCGTCTGGTTGGGGCTGCCACTCGCCAGGTTATTCACCGCCTCCCCGGGATTGACAAATGCCGACCGCCCAGTGCCGGCGAAGATCAACTGGGGGTCGGTCAGCACCCACTCAAAGTTCGCCGCCGCCGCCCCGTAAACGGACACAGAGCTCGCATACTTGATACCGGCTGTATCTGTGAGCGTTATGGCACCCAGACATGCCGAGGTAACCGAATAAGTTCCGGTTGCCGAGACGGTGGACGTGGCCGTGTTTGACGCCTGGGTCCAACTTGCGGTCACATTGCCTTGCCCATCGAACTGCAGCTCGCCCGCCATGTCGAGAACTCCCGTAACGGTGGACCCGGAAAGCGAGTTGCCCGTGCCGCTGAAGGGCCACGTGCCCGACAGTGTGCTGACCGCGCAGGCGCTCGGCTGCACGCTGCCGCCTCCATTGTAGGCGTAGGTGGCGTCGGTCCCTACCAGCGTGAATGCCCTTGCCTGTTGGGTGGTGGCGTCGATGGAATAAGCCACCATCTCCATGGTCGCGGTGTCTCCGGTGGTTAGGCTGATGGTTCCCTGGCAGTTGGATTGGATCGCGTAAGTTCCCGAGTACACCGCCGGCGTACCGAAGACCTGACTCCCATTCACGGCGTTGGACGTAACCGTGAAGGTCACTTTACTCTGCCCGTCAAACGTGGCGGCGCCGTCCGCCGCCAGGATTTTCGTGACGGCGCCTGCCGTGGTCACGCGCCCGCCAAGGGCAAAGTAATAGGTCCCGTCCAACATCGCAGCGGCGCACCCCGCCGAGGTGCTGACCTGCGCCGCGGAACCCGATCCGTCGGAAATCGCCTGTGCGGACGAAATGGCGATGGAGAAATCCGGCGCGGTGGAGTAGATGCTGATGGAGACCTCATACCTGTTATTCGCCGTGTCGGTCAGGGTGGCCGAGGCCAGGCACGTGGAGTTCACCGAATAGGTTCCCGTGGCCGAGACGGTGGTGGTGGTCAGGTTCGACACCTGGCTCCAGTTGGCGGTCACGTTGCCTTGCCCATCGAAGTTCAGCACACCCGCCGCGTCGAGGACGCCGGTCACGGACGCGCCCGAAAGGGAATTTCCAGTGGTGTTAAACTCGTGCACGCCCGATAGCGTGGCCGGGCAGGTAGCCGGCTGAGCGTTGCCGGTCCCGTTGTAGGCGTAAGTGGCGTCCGACCCGATCACCGCGAATGTACTGGCGAGTTGCGTGGTGGCGTTGATGGAAAAAGCCTCCAATGTGAACAGCGCGGAGTCTCCGGTGGTTATGCTGATCGCACCAATGCAGTTGGATTGCAGACTATAAGTTCCCGAATACACCAGCGGCGTTCCGAAAACCTGGCTGGTGGTCACGGTGTTAGCCGTCAGGGTCAACGTGATTTTGCCGAGCCCGTCGAAAGCCGCGGTGCCGACCCCCTGGAATATCTTCGAGATGCTTCCGGTAGCGGTGACCTGGCGTCCGCTCAAGAGAAGCTCGTAGGTTCCCGTAAGAGTCGAAGAATTGCAGACGCCGCCACCGATGGTGGTCTGCGCAAGAACCGGCGCCCCAGTCAGGAAGAGGAGGATCGGCAGCAGAGTGGTGAATCGTCGCATCATAAGTGTGTTGCCCTCCGTTAGCACTAACCACCCTAACCCGAAACCCCGAAGCAATGTGCGGGTCTACGCAGGTAACGGGCTTTCGGAGGGCGTCCGATGTGCGTTTTCGCACCGATATCAAAACGGGGAGCGAAGCCGCTCGGGCCGGGCCGCTTGCCAATCGGCAACCATCTGCCAATCGGCCCGACAAATTCTGTATGCTTAGCCTATGATGACCGTAGCTCCGGGAAGAGTCAAAGATCTGGCGGGGCCTCCCACCTTTGCCACCGCCGCGGAGGAGCGCCGCCATCGCAAAGTCCGCCTGGCGGGCGCCTTCCGCCTGTTCGCGCGGTTCGGATTCGACGAAGGCGTGGCCGGCCACATCACGGTGCGCGACCCCGAGCGCACCGACTGGTTCTGGGTGAATCCTTTTGGCATGCACTTCTCCCAGATTCGCGCCTCCGATCTGATCCTGGTCAACGACCGGGGCGAAGTGGTCGAGGGCGGCCAGCACGTCAACACCGCGGCCTTCGCCATCCACTCGCGCGTCCACGCCGCGCGGCCGGATACGGTAGCGGCGGCGCACGCGCATTCCATGCACGGCAAAGCCTGGTCGTCGCTGGGGCGCCTGCTCGACCCGATCACCCAGGACGCCTGCGCCTTCTACCAGGATCACGGCCTCTTCGACGATTACACCGGCGTGGTTTACGAAACCACCGAAGGCGACCGCATTGCGCAAGCGTTAGGCCCGGGCAAGGCTGTAATCCTGCGCAACCACGGCCTGCTCACGGTCGGCGGCAGCGTCGACGAAGCCGCCTGGTGGTTCATCACCATGGAGCGTAGCTGCCAGGCGCAATTGCTGGCCGAAGCCGCCGGCAAGCCGGTCCTGATCTCGCACGAGAACGCCCTGGTCACGCGCAAGCAGGTGGCCGGAGGCATCAACGGCTGGTTCCAGTTCCAGCCCATGTGGAACATGATCAGCCGCCAAGAGGCCGACCTGTTCGACTGAGGCGCAGCCCCGCAACCACTTCCAACCCGTACCGCCCAGCCCTTGGCGGCATAGCAGCCCGTGGCGAAAGTCCCAAAGCACCGCCTACCGACGTGCGCGGCTCCGCACATCCACCGCCTGGTGTGGCTTGGCGCACCACAAGCCCAATGTGAGCAATATTGACCAGACAAACGGCGGCGGAAGCCTTAAGGTAGGTAATTGCATATTTGTGCGGTAACTCAAATGACCGAGGCCTCTGCCGCCCGCGTAGATCCCTGCGGCAGCGGTGCGGGAGAAAGTATGTGATTTCCCATTGCGCATGAGAAAGCTCCGTATCGGGATCGTCGATATCGTCTCCAAGGGGCCCACGCGGGCTTTGTTCGCTCGCGTGATGAATGCCAATCTTGCCAGCATCATGCCGCAGGTAATCGGGGTCTGGTGCCGGCAGGCGGGACATGAAGTTTGCTTTGTGTGCTATACCGGCTTCGAGGACCTGTCGAAGGCGCTCCCGGACAACGTGGATCTGGTTTTCATTGGCGCCTTCACGGAAGCCGCGCACACGGCCTACGCCCTGAGCAACCTCTTCCGTGAAAATGGGGCCGTGACGGTGATCGGAGGGCCTCACGCCCGCTGCTACCCGGAGGACGCCGCCCGGCATTTCGACTACGTTTTGGGGTTTACGGACGAGGAGAAGCTTCGCGAGGTGTTGCAGGATTGTTCGCCACACCGGCCCATGGGCGTGCAAGTCGCCGCCAGGCAGCAGCCGGCCACACTTCCGGGCATACGCGAACGCTGGCCGTTCATTGAATCGACGCTCACTAAGGCGCCCCTCATCAAGATGGTTCCCACGCTTGGCAGCTTGGGCTGTCCGTATACTTGCAGCTTTTGCATCGATGCGGCGGTGCCGTACCAAGCCATGGACCCTACCATCCTCCAGGAGGATCTGCGATTCCTGCTGGGAAAGTTCAAGCGGCCGATAGTAGCTTTCCACGATCCCAACTTCGGCGTACGATTCGATGACTTCCTGGGCGCCATCGAGGAGGCCGTGCCTCCCGGCCGCATCGAGTTCGCCGCCGAAAGCAGTCTGTCACTCCTTTCGGAGCCGCACTTGAAGCGCCTCCAGCGCAACGGGTTCAAAGCTCTCCTGCCGGGCATCGAATCCTGGTTCGATTTGGGCAACAAGTCGAAGACCGGCGCACGGCGGGGGATCGGCAAGGTCCGGCAGGTATCCGAACACGTCAATTTGATTCTGAAATACGTTCCGTACGTGCAAACCAACTTCGTGCTGGGACTCGACTCCGATGAGGGCGCCGAACCCTTCGAACTCACCAAGAAGTTCCTGGATCTGACTCCGGGCGCCTTTCCGGGATACTCACTGCTCACCGCCTTCGGCCGCGCCGCGCCTCTTAACCTCGAATACCAGCGCGCCGGCCGCGTGCTGCCTTTTCCCTTTCACTTCCTGGACAACAACCACGCCATGAACGTCAAGCCCAAAGGCTACTCCTGGCCGGACTTTTACGATCATGTCGTCGATCTGACCCGCTACTCCTTTTCCTGGCGCGCGATTGGCCGCCGATTCCGTGCGACCGGGAACATGACCGCGCGATGGATGAACCTGGTAAGGGCAGTCTCGAGCGAAGGGTTTGGAAGGCTCAGGTACCATAAGGAAATTCGCACGCGGCTGGACACCGACCCGCAATTCGAGCGCTTCTTCGAACAGGAGACGGCGGAACTCCCTGATTTCTACACGCGCATGGCTCGCAGGGACTTGGGGTGGCTGTGGCACTGGCTTCCGGAAGGCGGCCTGTATCACGACCCGAAGGCATATTTAAAGTCGGAGCGGAGCAACGCCGCCCTGGTCAACGTGGGGCCGTGATTCCCCTTCGCTGGCGTAGAGCTTGCCGCGGCCAGTAACCACTTCCGCAAGCACGGCCCAATCTTGTGCAGCCCGAGCGCGCGCCTTTTCCGGCCACCACACACGGCGCAGAGCCCGTGTCCTATACTTTAAGAAAAAGTGACCCAACCGCCCCACGGAGAAGATCATGACGATGACCAGACGCACCGCCGCCGGCCTCCTCGCCGGAGCCCCGGCGCTCCTTTTGAGCCGCAAGTCCGCCGCTCAGGATTCCATGCCCGAAATCGCCAAAGGCCCTTTTGACGGTTCCGCCGAATCGCTGAAGCAGTATCGCATCCCCGAGTGGTTCCGCGACGCCAAGTTCGGCATGTGGGCGCATTGGGGCCCCCAATCCGCCGCCGAATTCGGCGACTGGTATGCCCGCAACATTTACATGCAGGACAGCCCCCAATACAAATACCATGTCGCCACTTATGGCCATCCATCTAAGTTCGGCCATAAGGACATTTGCCAGTTATGGAAGGGGGACCAGTTCGATCCCGACCATTTGATCGGACTCTACAAGAAGGCCGGCGCCAGGTACTTCATGAGCATGGGAGTCCACCACGACAATTTCGACCTTTGGAACTCCCAACACCAGCCGCGCTGGAACTCGGTGGCCACCGGTCCGAAGAAGGACATTGTGGGCCTTTGGAAGAAGGCGGCCCAGAGCCACGGTCTGAAGTTCGCCGTCAGCGAGCACCTTTCCAACAGCTACAACTGGCTCGCGGTTTCCCACACCTCCGACAAGACCGGTCCCTTGGCCGGAGTGCCTTACGACGGCCAGGACTCGCAATACTCCGACCTTTACCACCCGTCGCCCAACAACCCATCGCCGCTCCCCCAAGCCATGAGCCGCGTCGCGCCGGACTCCTGGAAGCGCCTCTACTTTCTCCGCATCCAGGACCTCATCGATCGCTACCAGCCCGATCTGCTGTACACCGACGGAGGCATTCCTTTCGAACAATGGGGCTACCGCCTGGTTTCGCACTACTACAATGTGATTGCCAAGGCGCACGGCGGCAAGGTGGAAGGCATCTACACCAGCAAGACCAGGAAGGACTGCGAGGAGGGGACCTGCGCGTTGGACATCGAACGCGGCATCGCCAACGAGATCCGCCCCCAACCCTGGCAAACGGATACCTGCATCGGCGAATGGCACTACCATAAAGGCATCAAGTACAAGACCGGTAAGACGGTCATCGATCTGCTGTGCGACATTGTCAGCCGCAACGGCAATCTCATGCTCAACGTTCCGCTGCCGAACAGCGGCGTGCCCGATGCCGATGAGTTGAAGGTAGTGGAAGAGGTTAGTAAGTGGATGGCCGTCAACAGTGAAGGCATTTACGCCACGCGCCCGTGGAAAGTCGCGGGCAACGTCCCGGAGGCGCCGCCCACTGCGCAGGCGGGCTTCAACGAACGGAATCGCAAAGATCTCGGCGCCGGGGATGTCCGTTTTACCAGCAAGAAGGACACGCTGTATGCGTACATCATGGGCTGGCCGGAGCGGGAAGCGGTGGTCCCCACGCTGGCGTTGGGCGGCAAACTGCAAGTCGGCAAAATCCGCAATGTGGAACTGCTCGGCCACAAGGCGAAGGTGAAGTTCACCCAGGACGAGACCGCGTTGAAGGTGGAGTTGCCGCCTGAAAAGCCCTCCGATCACGCCGTGTGTCTCAAGATCACAGGGGCGTAATTGGGGCGGCCCGCCCGCTTCGTCCAGGAGGCCGCGCCCGCTCTCGGCCCGGACGAACTACCCGGAGAGGAATCGGGACCAACCAGTGTTCCGTGTCTTCCGTGTGAGTTTTCCCGATCCAAATCGGTATAGAATAGTTTTGACTCCGTTGAACCGTTTTCCAGAGGTGAGACGTGGACCAGACGCCTTCGCACGCCAATCATCCCGGGGCCGATTTCAACCGCGCCCTGCACTGCTCGAACGACGCCGATGCCTTCGACAGCTTCCTGCGCGCCGCCGAGGCCGGCTGCCTCCGCGCCCAGTTCCTGGTTGGCCTGGCCTACCACACCGGCCGGGGGGTCGCGCTGGATTACGAGCGGGCCGGAGCCTGGTACCGGAAGGCCGCCGGCAGCGGTGACAGTCACGCCATCGCCAACCTGGGTGTGATGAGCCTGCTGGGCCAGGGGGCGCCCGCCGACGACCTGGACGCCTACACCTGGGTTCAATCCGCCGTGGGACTGGGCCACGAGTGGCTTCGCCCCGTGCTCGACCTGCTGGAACGGCGCGTTACCGGCGGCGGCGCCGGGGGCAGCGACCGTATCCTCGCCTCGGTTTCGCCGGAAACCCCAGCCCTCCCTCCCTGCGCACAGCCGGGTTGCGATCCCTCCCGCTGCAACGTGGCCTGAATCCTATGCGCAAGGTTCCATTTCAAGAATCGCTGAAGATCATTGGACGCGGCTCAGTCAACTGGCTGGCCGACCGCCCCATCGTGGTGTCGTTCGAAGTAACCGACTCCTGCACCTGCGACTGCCTCCACTGCGATCACGGCGGCCCGCGCGACGACTCGCGCAATCTCCGCCCCAGCGAGTACCGCCGTTACATGCAGGCGTTGCGTCCCTGCGTGGTCCAGGTCTCCGGCGGTGAACCCCTGCTCCGGCCCGACCTGGTCGAGATCGTCCGGAATATCAAGGATGGCTCCGGTCTGCCCTACACGATACTGGTGTCCAGTTGGTCACTGATGACCGCCGAGTCGTACCTCCAGTTGCGCGAGGCCGGGGTGAACCAGTTCTCCGTCAGCCTGGACTTCCCCGACGAGCGGCACGACAACTTCCGCTGCTATCCCGGACTCTACCGCCAGTTGGAGGACCTCATCCCGCGGCTGGCGCACCTCGGGTACGACGATATCGTGCTCAATTCCTGCATCACCAGCGAGAACTTGCAGGAGATCAACGCCATCGCCGATAAGGCCCGTGAGTGGGGCGTCAACCTCTGTTACAGCGCCTACTCGGCGCGCCGTACCGGTTGCCGCGATTTTCTCCCGGTATCGCCCGAGCAGCTTTCCGCGCTCAACAGCCAACTGGACCGCGTGGAACAGCGCCGCGACAACACCAACTGGATCGTCAACAGCCGAAGCACCCTGGACGCCACCCGCCGCTACTTCGAAAACTCGGGCATGCCCGGTTGCAAGGCGGGCCATCGCTTCCTGGTGGTCACGGCCGACGGCGCCCTGCAGCCCTGTTCCATGCAGTTCCACCGCTATGCGCTCGAAGACCGCGAACGCATGATCGGCGAGTTCACCCGGCATAACGCCTGCGATGAGTGCTACGTCTCGATCCGCTCCTACCTCGACAAGAGCTTTCCCCAACTGCTGTGGGAGAACGTCAGCGGATTCTTCTCCGTCAAGGCATAGCGAGCGCTGGGTTTTTGGTCCCATCCGATAGATCCTTGGTGGGGCAGGCGATTCGCCTGCCGGGATCTCTCGCCGCGCGGCCTAGGTCCCCGACCGTCTGATGCAGCGCTATTCCGAAACCGCTCGCGGGGTGCCCTGTGGGCCCCGTGCCCTATGGGCCCGGCTCGGTTCAGAGCCACGACCGTTAGGGAGTGGTCTTCGGCAAAAGTACGGAGCGTCGCGGTCCTGTCTAGCGGTTAAAGGGATATTCCTGGATCCAGTGGAAGCCGCGGTTCACCAGCAGGAACTTGTTGCGGTCAACCAGGTGAAGCTGCATGTGTACCTTATGGCTGTCCATGTTGCCATCGAGAATCAATTGATCCTGGGCCCCTCGCTGGAAGCTAAGGCTGGCTTTCCAGTTCCGATCGCCGCGTTTGGTGAGCGCAAGGGTTTTGGCGCCGGCGTCGATCGAGGCGCCGTAGGAGGCGAACGAATCGTCCATCCGCTGAAAAGCCACCGCCGTAGGGAAGTCAAAGATGACGCGGCGCCAGCGGCCGTAATCGGTGAGAAGAGGCGAGCGGAGCTGTCCGTCAATCGCAATCTGGTCCACATCCCAGATGCCGTAGAGCGGCGACTTAGGGCGCCCTCCGCCGTACTTATACCAGCCGCTCCAACCGCTGTAGGCGTTCATTCCCACCAACCAGATGCCGAAGATGACTTGCACGGCGAGCGCGATGCGGTTGGCGCGCCGCGTGGAGAAGAGTTGTAACTGCGTGGAAGGCTCGGCGGCACGATCCAGGAAAAGGAACGTAACCAGACGCCGAAACTCGGGCGCGAGCAGGAATGAGGCCATCAGGAGCAAGTGGAAAGAGAAGAGCTTTACCGGGACGTCGTAAGTCATATTGAGCATGAAGATTTCCATCACATCCGCCAGGCAGATCAGCGCGCCGAACATCGTTGTACGAGGAACGACGAGCAGTATTCCTCCCAGCATTTCCGCGCTTCCAGTGAAGATTTCATACGGCTGCGAAGCGCCGATGGAAGACCAGAGAACCCCCATCGGAGAGAAGTTCCCGTACGGCTCGAGCAATCTGGTGAGATAGGGGAAAGGCATTTGGAGCGGCACGACTTTATCCATGCCGTACAGAAGCATCTCCGAGGCGAGGGCAAAGCGGATGAAGAGGCGAAACCACTTGTGCAGCGCGACGTAGTTTTCGCGCCGGCGGTCGAGAACCGACCAGACGCCGGTTGCGAGTGCGGCGATCGCCAGCAGGCAAAACGCCAAGACCCAGTCGAACGTTTTGTCGCCGCTGCCGCTGCCCGTGTAGACCAACGGAGGCGCGACACGGAAAATATGCGCGGCGGTCCAGAAGACGATCTGGCGCGTCGGCCAGAGCGTGGCTGGATCCGGAATCTCGACTTTGGGGATAGGAAACAGCCCGCCCAGGATTTGCGTGGTGAGGCAGAACAATCCGAAGTAGATGACGCAGAAACGAAAGCCGACAAGAGAGCTAAGGCTCCAGTGCGCCGCTCGCGGCTCGTGCTGGACCTGTTCAGCGTGCACTTGAGGTTGGGTTGCCATATGAATCACCGGGTGTTCGCAATGTTTCAATCTTAGATCAGTTTGACGCGCAGCCCTCCCGAGCGGGCGGGGCGCCAGAAAACAGGCTATCGTGTAAGGCATGGACTGGCAACACCACGGCGTCCAGATCGTCCCAGGCAACGATCTGGATCCTAATACGCCCCAGACTCCCGGCATGACTCGCGCGGCCGCGATCACCCACGCCCGAGCGGGGGCATGCAAACTGTGGGCCGGCACGGTGGTCGTCCAGCCCAACGCAAAGACGGGACCGCACCACCACGGCGAACTCGAAACCGTCCTCTACGTCGTTCGCGGCCGGGCCCGCATGCGATGGGGAGACCGCCTGGAATTCAGCGGTGAAGCCGGGCCGGGCGACTTCATCTATGTTCCGCCCTACGTGCCGCACCAGGAGATCAACGCCCTCCCCGACGAGCTCTGCGAGGCCGTCGTCGTCCGAAGTGGTCAGGACCCTATCGTGGTGAATCTCGATCTCGAGAGCGTCGATCCCGGCGGCCCGATCCCCGACCC
Organism: Bryobacteraceae bacterium; assembly: GCA_052144935.1. Lineage (GTDB taxonomy): Bacteria > Acidobacteriota > Terriglobia > Bryobacterales > Bryobacteraceae > JOPF133. The sequence goes on along the minus strand of JBKQPR010000039.1, from coordinate 422 downwards.
GGCCCCTTTCCATCCCAAAGCTTGATCGGGGTTGGTTGTTGGCTGGGTTGTTGGGCTAAGCGCCGTCGCAACATTATTAAAACTACTCACGGATGGCCGGTTCATGGCCGTCTGCCCAATCATCGATCGCTTCACGCCCACCAAAGAAGCCAAGACCGCCGTCCGCCTGAGCGCGGCCGGGCGCTCCCCGGCACGAGTGGCCTGCAGCCCCGCCTTCTTCCATAACTCCTCGACGCGCCGCTTCACCTCCTCCTGCATGGTAATGACGCCCGGCCATGGCCGCGTGAAGCCTTCGCCGGGCCACTTGCGCGTCGCGTCCACTCCCATCTTCGAGCCGTAATTGGGCAGCCGGCTGGCATGGTCCAGCGAGTCTACCGGCCCCATCGAGAATTCGATATCGCGCTGCGGGTCGATGTTGTTCA
>JBKQPR010000038.1:0-14394 GCA_052144935.1 Bryobacteraceae bacterium | reverse complement strand
GCTCCGAAAGGAGGTCGGAGCCGCGACCGTCAGGGAGCGGTTTCCCGGCCTCCCGACGCACGCAAGGGATTGCGACCGGCCCGTTCGATCCCCTGTAATTGGGCGTTCAGCCGAAGCGCTTCCTGTAAATTGCCCGCCCGCTCCGCCTCTTTGATGCGCGCCTTCAATTCCGACCGCTCGTGCAGCTCCTCGGAACGCCGGATACTGGCGATGGCCGCCAGCACGTCCTCGCGCGAGCTCTTCGCATCCTCGGCCAGCACGGCTTCGGCCAGCAGGTTTTGGTCCGCCACATCCAAACGCGCGTTCACTTCTTCAAAGCGCAGATCGGCGCCCGCATCGGCCATCGCGAAGATGGTCTGAAAAATTCGCCGCGAAGAAAACTGCCCGATACTTTCCAGCGGCTTCAATTCCCGAATCGTTTCGGCGGCCATCTCCGGGTCGTTGAAGAGCGCGTTGAGCAGCAGCCGCTCATCGGCGCGCAGGGTGAATGTGGGACGCTCGAAAACCGCTTCCTGGCGGGTTGCCGCCGCTCTGCGGAATTGATCCAGCACCAGGCCCCGCTCGACTCCGATATAGCCGGCCAGGTCCTCCGCCGCCTGCATCCGTTCCAGCTTGTCCGGGATGCGCCGGACCACCGGCACAAGCTGGCGCAGCACCGCCACGCGGGCGTCGGGATCGTTGGGGTCCTGCTGCGCGCGCGCGCGGTCCGCCACCCAATAAAAATACCCCTTGGCCTTCTCCAACCGCTCCCGGTAGGCCGCGGCGCCGCGCTCCTGGCAGTATTCGTCCGGGTCCAGCTCGCCATCCAGTTCCATGATGCGGACCTGCATGCTCTCGTCCAACAGCAGGTTGATGGACCGTTCGGCGGCGTTCGCCCCCGCCGCATCGGGATCGAAATTCACCACGATCCGCTGCGAGTGGCGCTTCAGCATCTGCACCTGGTAGGAGGTCAACGACGTTCCGCAACTCGCCACCACGGGCTGAAATCCAGCCGCGGTGACGCCGATCGCATCCATGTAGCCTTCCACCAGGATGGCGCGGTCCTCTTTGCGAATCCCCTCCTTGGCGCGATGCAGGTTGTACAGCACGTGGCTCTTTTGATAGAGCTTGGTCTCCGGGGAATTCAAATACTTGGGATTGTCCTCGGCCGCCAGCGCGCGCCCGCCGAAGCCGATCGCCTTGCCGGTTTCGCCGTGGATCGGGAACATCAGCCGGTTGCGGAAATAGTCGTAAAATGTGCCGTCCTCGCGCTTGCGCACCAGGCCGGAGGCTTCCATCTGGGCCTTATCGAACCCCTGCTGCTCGAAGACCCGGACCAGCGCGTTCCAGTTGCGGTCGGCGTATCCCAACCCGAACTGGTCGATGGTTTCCTGCCGCAGGCCGCGCCGCTGGAGATAGGCGCGCGCCCCCTCGCCCGCCGCGCCGCGCAGATTGTCGCGGAAATTGGCGGCCGCCAGCTCGTGCATCCGGAACAGGGCCGCGCGCAGCTTCGAATCCTCGTCGGCCACCAGCGAACGCTTGGGCATCGGAATGCCGTAGCGCTCGGCCAACGACTTCATTGCCTCGAAGAAGCCGATGCCTTCGATCTTCATCAGGAAATCGAAGACGTCTCCGCCGGCGGTGCAGGAAAAGCACTTGTAGAACTGCCGCGCGACGTGCACGGTGAACGAGGGCGTCTTTTCGCTATGAAACGGGCACAGGCCCATGTAGCGCTGCGTGCCCGACTTCTTCAGCCGCACGTACTCGCCGATCACGCTGACGATATCGACCTGGGATTTCAGTTGATCCTTGAACTCCATGGCGCCTTGCGGCCTATTATCCCGCACTGGTGCGCTCCCGGCTGTAACCGGGATCGCTAACCAAACGAAGCCGGTGAGCGTACTACCGAGGATAGCTTGACCCGCCGCGCCACCCCGGCGCTACACTCGGGGTGTGTTTCCCACGGGATTACTGGAGCAGTTGAGTCCGCACGTTCGCGTGGCTACGGCGGTAGCCCCGTTCGCGGGCGCCCTGGCGTTCCGGCTCCTGACCGGACGCAGCCGCCTCGCCAATGTGTTGATTTCGGTCGCGACCACGTGGTTTGCGGTGATCATTCTGCTGACGCCGATGTCCTTCGGCATGCAGCAGGATCTCATGCGGCTGCGGTTCTGGGCCCATTGAAGGCATCCGGACGGAATCAATGGGCGGAGGGCTCGGGGACCTCCCCGAGGCCGCGGGCTGGCGAGCGCCCTTGAGCCGGTGCCTGGAGCGAACCGCTTGACCGGACCCAGCCGGTGCCTGGAGCGAACCGCTTGACCGGACCCAGCCGGTACCGGGGAGACCGGGGAGCGAACCGCTTGACCGGACCCTCCGGGAATCCGCTACAATAAGACTGATACAAAAGGAGGCCGCAATGGAGCCTGTCATACAGACTGCCGGTCTTGGTGGTTTGGGCTTTCCTGAGCTCGTCGTCATCTGCATCGTGGCTGTCTTGCTGTTCGGTGGCAAGAAGGTTGGTGAGCTGGGAAAGGGTTTAGGCGAAGGGATCCGCAACTTCAAGACAGCGATGAAGGAAGAAGGCGACGACAAGAAGAAGGATGCGTAGGCTTCGCGAAATCCCCCGCAAGTTGGGGCGGTTTCGGCTCGGCTTCGAGAGATCCAATAGAAGAACCCCGCGGTCCCGGACCGGAACCGCGGGGTTTTGTGTCTAGAGGCGCTGCGACTCTACTTCGCTTTTTTCGGCGGAACGATGGCGTCCTTAGCGGCTTTCGCCACGCGGAACTTCACCACCTTCTTGGCCGGAATCTTAATCGATTCGCCAGTGGCCGGGTTGCGGCCCGTGCGGGCCTTGCGGTCCACGCGTACTAACCGGCCGATGCCCGGCAGCACGAACATGCCGTTCTTCTTCACTTCACTGATCGCCAGCGCCGCCAGATGGTCCAGAAGCCCGCGGGCCACTTTATTGTTGACCTCGCTGTGCTCCGCCAGCGACTTGACCAGTTGCGTCTGGGTCATTCTCTGATTCGCCATATTTCTCCTTTTTGATTCTCCGTGATCGCTCCATGGCTCTTGGCCACATTCCATCGAAACAAGTTTAACGACTCGTGTTTTCCCGAACACGCGTCTGAATCGATATCAATGATAAGGGAAGGGCATGGGGATGTAAAGCGATTCGGCGCAAAAAAGCCCGATTTTCCGCTGTTTTTTTGCGTTTTGTCCATCCGTAGGGCTGTTTTTACAGGGTATCGGCGAATCCGGCGCCTTCGCGCCAGTCCAAAACGCCGCCTTTGAAGGCCGCCGCGGCATTGTTTTTCAGCGCCCGCAGCCGCAGCCTTGGCCCGTTTTCCGGCTGGAACGCGAGCCGGACCGGAGCATATAGCTTCAAGGCCGGCCCGCCGGCGCTGGTCTCCATCTCTCCCGACGCGGCATCCAGCCGGGTACGATTCTGGTTGAGGAAGAGGGCCGCCGAATCGCTTCGCCGCAGCGTGAAGCACATTTTGCGCAACCCGGAGGCCAGCACGCGTCCTTGCAACCCGGAGCCGCCGTCGCCGATCCCGGCGCCCAGTTCCAGGCTGGGAGTCAGGGCTGCCGCCGAATCCACCACCAGGAGATCCACCGCGCCCGAATCGAGGAGTTGCCTGGCCATTTCAATGAATTCTTCCGCCGACTCCGGCCGCGCCAGCGGCAGCCGTTCCAGCGTCACGCCCAGCGCCGCCGCGTAAGCGGGGTCGAACGTCCGGTCGGCATCGATCCACGCCGCTACACAGCCGTTTCGCTGGACGTGCGCGACCGTTTGCAGGGCCAGGGTGGTCTTTCCGCAGGAGGGCGGCCCGAACCATTCCACGATGCGGCCGCGAGGCAATCCTCCCACCCCCAGCACCGCATCCAGCGCCCGAAAGCCCGTGGGGATCGCCGGCGAGGCGCGCCGGCTCTCCATACGGGCAAGCCTTCCCCAGATGGCACGCCGCCGGTAGTCTTCGGTCATCGGAATGCGCGAAGATTCCCGCCGCCGGGATCACCGCCGCGCGGCAACCGGTCTCGGGGATGCGCCGGCCGCCTGGGCCGCTGGTTCGGGTGACGGAACGGCTTCGGGCTTAATCAGCCCCAAAGTCTTGCGCAATTCTGTGTCGATGGATTGCCGGATGTCCGGATTGTCCTTCAGGAACTGGCGCGCGTTCTCGCGCCCCTGCCCGATCCGGTCGCCCTTATAGCTGAACCAGGAGCCGCTCTTTTCCACCAGATTCTGCGCTACTCCGAGGTCGATCAGGTCGCCTTCTTTCGACACGCCTTCCCCATAAATGATGTCGAACTCGGCCTCGCGGAACGGAGAAGCCACTTTGTTCTTGACGACTTTGACTTTGGTCCGGTTCCCCACCACGCTCTCGCCGTCCTTGATGGCGGCGATCCGCCGGATGTCCAGCCGCACCGAGGAGTAAAACTTGAGCGCCCGCCCGCCGGTGGTGGTCTCCGGATTGCCGAACATGACCCCGATCTTCTCACGGATCTGGTTGATGAAGATCAGGCAAGTGCGCGATTTGGACACCACGCCCGTGAGCTTGCGCAGTGCCTGCGACATCAGACGGGCTTGCAGGCCCATGTGGCTGTCGCCCATTTCGCCCTCCAGTTCGGCTTTGGGAACCAGCGCCGCCACCGAGTCCACGACCAGCACATCGATCTGCGCGGAGGCAATCAGCGCGCCGGTAATCTCGAGGGCCTGTTCGCCGTAGTCGGGTTGGGAGACCAGCAGGTTGTCTATGTCCACCCCCAGTTTCTTGGCATAGGCCGGGTCGAGCGCGTGCTCCACATCGATGAACGCCGCCATGCCCCCTTTTTTCTGGGCTTCGGCGATCACCTGCAGCGCGATGGTGGTCTTGCCGGAAGACTCCGGCCCGAAAATTTCGGTAACGCGGCCCCGAGGGAAACCGCCTACGCCCAAAGCAGCGTCCAGTGAAATCGAGCCCGTCGAAATCACCGAGACCGGTACGATGGCATCTTTCGATCCAAGACGCAGGATCGAGCCCTTGCCGAATTGCTTCTCAATCTGGCTCAGAGCGAGGTCTAAAGCGCGGGTACGCTCTTTTTCGTCCATGTGGGGTGCAACTCCTGAAATGCGGGTGAAAGCCCATTGTAGCAGTGGCGCACAGCATAGCGGACGGTATAATCGATAGGAAGAGGTGCCCGCCCATGGCTGTCCGAGTTTTCGCCCTTTGGTTGCTCCCCGCGTTGCTCCTTTCCGCCGCTGCCAAAAAGACCGTCGCCACCGCCCGCGGTGAGAACGACGACGTCGGCCTGGAAGCCACTCTGTATATCGACGGCGAGGCCGTCAAGGGATTAATCGGCAACGACCTCGGCGGACATTACATCGTCGCCGAAATAAAAGTGACCCCCAAGTACGGAAAAGAGGTTTCGGTCCTGCGAGACGATTTTGTGCTCCACACGGACAAGGATGGCGAGAAGGCCCAGCCGTTCGTGGGCAACCAGATCGCCGGGCAAACCGCCCTGATCGTGTCGGGCGAAGAACCGGCCAAGAAGAAGAGCGGATGGACCATCGGCGGCCCGGTGATGATGGGGGGGCCCGGCATGCCCACCGACCACGGACCCACCGGGTCCACGGTGAAGAACGACGAGCGGGAGAACCCCTTGAAGAAAGTGCTCGACAGCAAGATCCTGCCCGAAAAGAAGACCGATCAACCGGTGAGCGGCCTGCTCTACTTCCCCATGGAGAAGCAGAAGATGAAGGATCTGGAGGTGCTCTACGGAGGCAAGGAGAACCGGATCACCCTGCGGTTCAAATAGAGGCCAGGAAAACCGCTTCTGCCCTGGATACCGGCCGCACCCGCAGGACCCGCAGGCGTTCCCAACCCCGCTCGGGGCGCCAGACCGGCGGGAGAAAGATAGCCGCACGACCCGAGGCCAGCTCCCCGCCGGCTACCCCGGCCCCCCCGTTCCCGATCCCACCTCCGACTCGCGTTTGCCATCGACACCGTCAATAATCGCGAACGGCTGTCGAGCCGGGCCTCGACACAGCAGGCGGCCCAGGGCCCAGAAGGCACCCCGCCCGCCTGCGCCACACGGCGGATGGTAGGGTGAGAAACGGCGGCTGGCGCCGGCGCCCTTTCTGGTCCGGCGCGATCGCACCGGGGCGCCAACGGCGGGAAGGCGCCTTTTCAAGCACTCTCCAGGCGTAGGGTCCGCGGGCTTGGCTTCCCTGCGGGTTTTTCCGGGCTATCATTGGACTTGCCTTCAACCTGATGATTCAGCGCATTCTTCGGCTCGTCAACTATGCCATCGCCATCCTGCTGGTTCTGGCGGCCGGCATCTTTTATTGGTTCGTCTGGCGGCCTCTGCCGCAGCGTTCCGGCACGGTGGAAGCGCCCGTGGGCGCGGCGGTCTCGGTGGCCTTCGACGCGCGCGGCGTGCCGCATATCCGGGCGGCCGGCCTGGACGACGCCCTCTTTGTGCAGGGCTACCTGACGGCGCAGGACCGCTTGTGGCAAATGGACGCGCTGCGCCGCTATACGGCCGGCGACCTTTCCGAAGTCGTGGGCCCGGGGGCCCTGGAAACCGACCGGGAGGCGCGGCGGCTGCGGTTGCGGCGGATCGCGGAGGACGCCTACACCACCCTGCCGCCGGCCGACCGCGCGGCCATGGCGGCCTACACGCGCGGCATCAATGCGTTTATCGCCTCCCACCTGAACGCGCTGCCGGTGGAGTTTACATTGCTGGGCTATCAGCCGCGCCCCTGGAGCGTGGTGGATTCGCTGCTGGTGTGCATCTACATGTTCCGCGACCTGACCACCACCTGGCGTGACGAGATGCTCAAGCGAAGCATGTTGGCGTCGGGCAATCCGGCCAAGGTGCAATATCTGTTTCCGGTGCGCGCGGGCTGGGAGTCGCCGCCCGGATCGAACGCCTGGGCGCTGGCGGGCCGTCACACGGCGTCGGGCAAGCCGTTGCTCTCGAACGATATGCACCTGGCGTATTCCCTGCCGGGCATCTGGTACATGGTGCACCTGACGGCGCCGGAGATCGACGTCTCCGGAGTGTCCCTGCCGGGCGTGCCGGGCGTCGTCGTGGGGCACAACCAGCGGATCGCCTGGGGCATCACCAACCTGCAGTTCGATGTGCAGGACCTCTGCCTGGAACAGCTCGACGAGCAGACCGGCCGCTACGTATATGAAGGACAGCCGGCACAGGCCCGTTTGGAACGCGAAATCATCAGGGTAAAAGGCGCCGCCCCGGCGGAGCTGGGGGTGTGGGTGACGCGGCATGGTCCTCTGTTCCTCACCGAAGGCGGGGCCCGCCTCACGCTGCGGTGGAGTCTGGCGGTCCACGGCATCATGCAGTTTCCGATGCTGGACATCGACCGCGCGAAGAACTGGCAGCAATTCACCGCCGCGCTGGAGCGCTTTCCGGGGCCGGGATCGAATTTCGTGTACGCCGACGTGGATGGCAACATCGGGTATCACGCGGCCGGCAAGCTCCCTAAGCGCACCGGCTACACGGGGGACGTGCCGGTGGATGGCGCATTGGGGAAATACGAGTGGGATGGCTTCATTCCGTTCGACCAGTTGCCGGCGGTCTTCAATCCGCCCAGCGGGATTATCGACAGCGCCAACCAGAACACCTTTCCGGTGGACTATCCGTATCCGGTGAACGGATCGTTCGCGCCGCCCGACCGCTCGGTGCAGATCCGGCACCTGTTGGAAGCGCGGGAAGGGTGGAAGGCGCAGGATCTGCTGGCCGTGCAGGGGGACGTGTATTCGGCCTTCGGGAAATTCCTGGCGGGGCAACTGGTGGCGGCTTACGAGAAGCGCCAGGCGCACAACCCGTCGCTCGATCCGGCCATCGCGTTGTTGCGCGCATGGAACGGGCAGATGGACCGAAACCTGGCCGCGCCCTTGATTATGGCGCTGGCGTATCAGCAGGTGCGGCTGGCCGTCGCTGAGAACGCGGCGCCAGGCCAAGGCGTGGCCTATAACTACATACTGGCGCAGGCGGTGGTGGAGAAACTCCTGCGGGAGCGGCCCACCGGCTGGTTCGAGGACTACGACGAGATGCTGTTGCGCGCCCTGGTGGACGCAGTGGAGGAAGGCCGCCGCATGCAAGGCAGGGATATCCGGCGCTGGCAATACGGCGCGTATTTGAAGATCGGGATTGTGCATCCGATCGTTCACCAGGTGCCGATTCTGGGTAACTACTTCGACATAGCGCCGGTGCCCATGAGCGGATGGAACACCACCGTGAAGCAGACCACCCGCACGCTGGGCCCTTCCATGCGGATGAATGCCGATCTGGGCGATTGGGACCGCTCGCTGCTGAACGTGATGACCGGCCAATCGGGGCAGATTCTATCGAGCCACTACCGGGATCAGTGGGAGGATTACTACAACCTGCGAAGCTACCCCATGCAGTTCCGGAAGGTGGACGCGCGGTCGGCGATGACGTTCCGGCCGGCGGCTGCGAGCCACGGGACCAGCCCATAAATCGCCGTCGGCGGCAATCCGGAGCGGTCCCCGGCGCTGCCCGGAAAGGTGAAATCCGAGGCGGCGGGAGCGGTTTCGGACGGCCGGAGCCAGGCCGGCGGCTCTTCAGAGGGTCCAGGCACCGGAACTTGGTTCTTACCTCGCCGCAAGTGCGCTGGCGCCCGCTAAACCATGCTGTTTCTGTCCGCTTGCGGCGATCGGGCGCTGCCTGACCGCGGCAAGATCCGGAGATTGACGGTCTACAGCCGCAATTCCCAAACCTGCCCCATCAGAGGAATTCCGAATTCGCTGTGCGGTTCCTCGCGCGTAAGCTGGAAGCCGGCCTTGCGATAGATGTGCTGGGCCGCATGCAAAATGTTCTGCGTCCACAGCACGATGGTCCGGTAACCCGCCTGCCGCGCGAAGGCCATGCACTCGTCCACCAGCCGCGACCCCAGCCCCAATCCGCGCGCCTCGGGCTCCACCAGCAGCAGCCGCAGCTTGGCGGTCTCCTCCGACTGCTTCACCAGGAACACCGACCCCACCGCTTCCCCGCCCCGCTCGGCGATCCAGCAGCGCTCCCGCCGGGGATCGAAGTTTTGGATGAACTTGGCCGCGATCCCCGCCACCAGCGCCTCGAACCGCTCGTCCCAGCCGTACTCCCGCGCGTACAGGACGCCGTGCCGCTGGATCACCCAGCCCATATCGCCCGGACGGTGCGGCCGCAGCGTGTACGGCGCGCCTTCCCCGGCTCGCGGTTCCAGCAGGCGGCGGATGGAATCCATGGCCCCGGCCAGCCGCGTCCGCTCCTCGCGCGTAAGCGGGCGCAGCATCCCGGCCACGCCCTCGTTCGATCGCCGTTCCAGCGGCGCGAACGTCCGCTTCCCCTTGCGCGTCAGCGCCAGCCGGCTTTGCCGCGCATCGTCCCGCGAAGGAGTGCTCTCCACCAGCCCGCGCCCCCGAAAACTGCGCAGCATGCGGCTCAGATATCCCGCATCCAGCCCCAGGTCGCGCGCCAATTCGCTGGCCGCGGGCCGGTCGCGATGGGCCAGCTCATAGAGCACCCGCACTTCCGCCAGCGAAAACCGGCTCCGCAGATGTCCTTCGTCCAGGACCCCGATCCGCCGCGTGTAGAAGCGGTTGAAGCCGCGCACCGCCGCCACCAGAGGATCGAGCGGTTCGCCGGCCATGCCCCCATCTTGAGCCGATTAGTTGACTCTGTCAAGTATTTTGCGGCGTGGCCCGCCGGAAGTTGCTAGGCCGCCGCGGCCCGCGCCACCCGGCAAATCGCCGGTCCCGCGCCGTCCGTCCGCGACCCGTGTTCCTGCCACCGCCCGCCGCGACGACAGTGCCGGCCGGCCCCCAAAAGCGAGGCGCCGGCGGCCCTGCCCGCTCAAGGATCCGCCGTTCGGTCCTATGAGCCCCATGTCGGATTGGATGGGAGTTTCACCGGCGACGCGAAACGGCGTCCGCTCTCCCCTGCGGACCGGGCCGGCAAAAGATTATAATAGGAGCCGAAAATGACACAACTCCACGGAGTTGCGCGCACAGCGCTTGCATTGGCAATATTCGCGATGGGCGGGCAAGCCCAGACCACCATCGCCGAGACCAACCTTGCACCGGATGGATCGGAAGGGACCGCAGCTAAGGATGTGGCGAGCAACGGCGCCAAGGCGTCCAACAGCCTGGAGAGCTTCCTGAAACGGACCGTGTCCTTCACGGGGTCGTTGCGGATCCGTCTGGAATCGACCCAAGGCTCGGACTTCAGCCTGACCACCGCCAATGCCTATACCCTCACGCGAGCGCGCCTGGGTCTCGCATTTCAGCCCGTTTCCTGGCTCCGCGTATTCGGGGAAGCCGCCGATGCGCGCGCCGAGTTCTATAAAACGACTCCGCCCTCGACCGTCGACGACCCGTTCGACCTCCGGCAGGGCTATGTCGAGGCCGGCTCGCTCGAAGGCAACGGCGTTCGGCTCCGGGTAGGGCGGGAAGACATGACGCTGGGCTCGGGACGGCTGGTGGCCGTCAGCCTCTGGAGCAACGACGGGAAGACGTTCGACGTAGCCCGCGGCACCTTCACCTCCGGCTTCGCCAATATGGAAGTGATTGCCGGCTCGCCGGTGCTGATCGACCCCACCCGGTTCGACCGGCACAAGCCCGGAGAGCACTTCTACGTGGCTTATTCCACCCTTAAAAAAATCGTGCCGGGCGGCAGCGTCGAGCCTTACTTCATGGCCAAGACGCAGGACGGCACCGACGCCGTAAAAAGCAAAGACGGCCATCTGGGCGATGCGGACACTCTTTACGCCGGCGCGCGGTTGATCGGCAAGCTGCCGGGTCGGTTCGACTACAGCGTCGAGGGCGTGCGCGAGGCCGGCCATTATTCCGATGACGTCGTGGATGCCTGGGGATATGCAGCCGGCGGCGGCTGGACCGTGAACGGCTCCGATTGGAAGCCGCACATCAGCAGCGACTACGTTTGGGGTTCGGGCGACGACGGCAAGAAGGACGGGTTTCACCAGGCCTTTGACTACCTGTATGGACTGAACCAGCCGTTGAACAGCATGACGGCGCAGTTTTCCTGGAAAAACATCGAGGACTGGCGAGCGGGCGTGGATTTCCTCCCCGTGAAAAAGCTGATGGTCAAGGTCGATTTTCGCGATTACTGGCTGGCCACGGTCCAGGACGGCCTCTACAACTCGAGCGGCACGCGCACCGTGTTGGATGCCAAAGCTACCAGTAACCACGTGGGCGAGGGCGTGGACGCCCAGCTCATTCTGACGCTGAACAGCAAGACCGTGGTGGGATTCGGATTCGGGAATGTGGCGCCCGGGGCATATCTGAGACAGGCGGGAAAAACCACCGGATTTGTGTATCCGTCGATCTATGTGACGCGCCAGCTCTGATCGGGAATGGCGCGGCCGCCTGGCCGCGCGCTCTCTATGATCGCCGTGCCCAGCCGCGTCATGCGTTCGGCCAGCCACGCCGGCACGTGCCCACCATGCAGCGGCAGATCGGCGTATCCGGAGCGCCCGTTCTACCGACCGCCGGGCAGCTTCACTCGAACAGCCCAAGCTGGCGCGGCGCGCGCCGGCCGGCGATGGCACCGTCCGTCGCCCCGTCCCGCGCCGTCCGACCGCCCAGCTCCGGCGAAATCCTCCGCTCGTGCGCGATCACCATCTCGAAATCCGCCTGCGGAGCGCAACGCTTTTCCACCGCCTCCACAAACCGGTTCAGCCGCGCGAAGCCCTCCATCTTCTCCGTGTCCCCCAGCCTGGCCGCGTCCAGCGCCCGGCGCAACACGCCGATGGATTCGTCGTAGGTCGCCAGCGGCACTGGAAACGGGTGCCCGTCCTTGCCGCCGTGCGCGAAGGAGAATCGCGCCGGATCGGTGAACCGGCTGGCCGCGCCATGCACCACCTCCGCCACCAGCGCCAGCGCTTCCAGCGTGCGCGGCCCCAGCTTCTCCACCAGCAGCAGCGAGGCGAAGTCGCGCAGCTCGCGCTCGTACGCCACCGCCAGCACCGCGCCCAGCCGCTTCAGGTCCACATCCGCCGCCCGCACCGGGTGGCGCCGCGGCATCGCCAGCTTGCGCGCCTCGGACAGAGTGGTTTCGGGGCTCTCTCTCGCCATCGCCAGCAGGGCCTCCTGCGCCGGCCCGGCCTGCGCGTCCACCAGGTTGAGAATCTCGCCCTGAGGCTCGCCCACGATGGCGGTGTGCGGCGCGCAGGTGAAGTCGCCGACGGCGGCCGAGTGCCAGTGGTAGCGCCGCGCCAGGCCGCTGGCTTCGTTCATGCCCTGCTGCACCACGGTCCACTCGCCGGCTGCGCTCACGATGAAGCTGTGCAGATAGATCTGGAAGCCGTCGCCGATGGCGTTGTTGTCGATCCGCGCGGTCAGCCGGCTGTGCCGCACCAGGGCCTCGCCATCCAGACCGTGCCCCTCCGCCACCGCCCGCAGTTCCTCCGGGGTATTCCGCGAGTGCCGCCCGCGCCCGCCGCACACGTACAGGCCCAGCTCGCGCGCCCGCGGATTCAGTCCGCGCTTCAGCGCCCCCACCACCGAGGTGGTGATGCCGCTGGAGTGCCAATCCATGCCCATCACCGAGCCCAGGGCTTGAAACCAGAAAGGATCGCTGAGCCGCGAAAGCGCCGCGCCGGCGCCGTAATGGTGCACCACGCTCTCCACGATCGCCGTGCCCAGCCGCGTCATGCGTTCGGCCAGCCACGCCGGCACGTGCCCACCATGGAGCGGCAGATCGGCGTATCCCGAGCGTTGCATATGTTAGCCGCGCAACAGCTCCCTTACGGGGCGCCCTCTGGGCCCGGCTCCGATACGCGTTCAGAGCCGCAACCGTTAGGGAACGGTTGTTGCCGTCTCTACCCCGCTCTGCCCGTCGTCCCCAGGTAGTTGCCGTAGCCCACGACGATCGTGGAACTCACCAGCACCGCCAGGCTCAGCACCACTAGCAGCTTGGTCCGCCGGCTCACGCCCGACCATTCCTTCAGCGCAATCCCCCACAACGTGCTGAAGATGATGATGCTGGCCATGTGCAGCGTCCAGCTCGAAAACTTGTACCGCCCCATCTGCGTCTCGCCCATGGTGTAAAAGAAGAACTGCATGTACCAGGTGGTTCCCGCCAGCGCGCAGAACAGATAATTGGAAAGCATGGGCGCCCGCACCACGTTCGTCTTCATCGCGCCCACCGCCGCATCGGTCTGGATCTCCGGGTTGAAATACTGCGACCCCGTGCGGTTGCGCACGTTCAGGATCAGGCACCAGATGAAGTTGGTGGTGAATCCGCCGGCCAGCACCACCACCAGCACCGGCAGCCCCTGCCAGATCGGCGTGGTGCCGTGCTCGACCGTGAGGGCTTTAATCGGATCCCCCGCCGCCAGGCCATAAGCGAAGCACGAGCTCATGATCCCCGAAAAGGTGGCCACCAAAAGCCCGCGCTTGAGATTGAATTCCTTGATCGCCTCGCGCTTTTTCTCCTGGGACATCTCGCGCTCTTTGGAAACCCCCGCCGCGCCGGCAAACGCGATCCCTATCAGGCAAATCGCCACGCCCACCAGGATCACCTGCCCCGATTGCGTCCCCAGCACTTCGCTCGCGAACACGCCGCGGAAGATCGGCGGCAGCAGCGTGCCGAAGGCCGCCGTATATCCCAGCGCCACGGCCATCCCCAGCGACATCCCCAGGTAGCGCATGGTTAGCCCGAAGGTCAGCCCGCCCAATCCCCACAGCGCGCCGAAGGTGTAGGCCCACTGCAGGCTGCTCATGGGCGCGGCGTGCAGCACGCCCATCAGATCGTTGGTCATGGTGGACGCCAGCAGCCAGGGCGCGATCACCCAACTGAAGATGCCGCCCGCCAGCCAGTAGGTCTCCCAAGCCCAGCTCCGCACGCCGCGATAGGCCACGTAAAAGCTGCCGGACGCGAGGCCGCCCAGCCAATGAAAGCAAACGCCAAGCAGGGGATTGGGTGTCATGGTCTGTGCCCGCGAAGAAGCTAAGCATACCACGACAGGTGGGGCAGGCTTCAGCCCGCCAACGCCCGCCTGCGGGCGCTTTTCACAGCTTCTCGGACTCAGGCTGCGGTTGCCGTTACCGCAATCCGCCGGCCGCCCGAACGGAAGTGTTTCACGTGAAACAACCTGGGATCTACGTGGGGGCGCACGGGGGACAGTCGGCCCCTGCCGGCCGCCCAAACCAAGTTGTTTCACGTGAAACAACCGGCGGACGGCGTCTGTCCGAGGGGCGCCCTCTGGGCCGTGGCGACCCCTGATCGCCCATCCCCAGGGGCCGTGCCGGCCTGCCGGCGGCTCCGAGGACCCTGTCGGCCCCGGGGGCCCTGTCGGCCCCGAGGGGACCTGCCGGCCCCGAGGGGACCTGCCGGCCCCGAGGGGACCTGCCGGCCCCGAGGGGACCTGCCGGCCCCGAGGGGACCTGC
>JBKQPR010000037.1:0-44816 GCA_052144935.1 Bryobacteraceae bacterium | reverse complement strand
ATCGTCCGGTGCTCAGACTCCGACCTTCACCGATGATAGAAAGCCTCGCCGAAACGATACTCGCCAGGGCTGCCAGATTGAAGCCCCTTCAGCCGTGAAACCGCGTTTTCACGCCGGATCCAAGTATAACTGTAATGCGAATCGACGTTGGTGGTCTTCCACACCCATTCGTTGAAGTCTCCGGCACAGATGGATAACGCATAGCCATCGAGCAAAGGCGGCACGCGCACCGCCGCTTTACCCCCGTAAGAGAGTCCGTAGAAACCGATCCGCTGCGGATCGACAAACGGCTGCTGGGCGAGCCACTCCAGGGTGCGCTGTTGTTGCCCGAGGATAAACGAAAACAGCGAGAGTTGGAGCGGATGGCCCAGCCGTTGAAGGATGCGGAAGCGATCCTGGCCGATGTAGGGGTTTTGCGGAGCGTAGGTGACGAATCCTTCTTCCGCCAGCTTCGCCGCGAACTGGTGATAGTAGTGCGAGTCGATGTCGGGATCGGCGGTGTCGCTGGGCCTCCCTTCGAGACCGTGCTGGCAGACCACCACGGGCCTGCGCTCACCTGGTTTGATGTCTTTGGGGACCAGCAGAATTCCATACGCGAATATATGCGGCCAGACGTCCAGCACTACTTCGTACCCGCGAAACTTAGGATGGTCGTAGATCAGCCGCGTGCGCGGATTGGGGGGCAGTTCCGGATCCGGCATGCGGCCGATCACCTCATTCCAAATGTAATCGCGGTAAAACCCGGTGCTGGCTTTCCAATTCTCGGGCGAGGAGGCGTCGGCCTTCGCCCAGAAAGTTTCCCGGCGCGCCGGAGACTGCCGGATCAGTTCCTGCGTTCGCTCGACCAGTTGATCGAACTGGCGATGCATGCGCGCAGAAGGATCGAACCCGCTCCGCAGATTCTCGGGCGGCCCGGCGGATGCCGCCAGTTTCACCCTCACGCCGGCCGCGGTGAACAAAGCCGATAATGCGGCATCGGAGCCGAACAGGCCCGAGCCCTCTTCACTGGCGATCACCTGCAGCTTGGCGGGGACGTGAAGTTCCTGAAAGAAGGGCCGCGCGCGCTCCGCTTCGGCGCGCACTTCCGCGAGGGGAGGTGTAACCAGCGCCCCTTTCGGAGCGGCGCCGGTACGTACCCGCGGGGTCGGCGGGGGCGGGCCAGCGACCTGCGGGGTGCGGCTGGCCTCCACCACCAGTCCCCGGGGCGCAATCATGCCGGCGATTTCCGCGTCGCCGAACTCCCGCAGCAGGCCCCACAGATCCCGGTATATCGGCTCCTTCCAAAGCTGCTCCCGCGGCTGAAAATAGCCGCTGACCAGCGCGGCGTCAATGCGAGTGTCCAGCGCGGCGCTGTAGAAGGCCAGCAACCCGCCCTCGCCGTAACCTGCGACGGCAATCGGCACGGCGTGACCCGCGTTCTCCGCGGCAAACCAGCCGACGGCCGCGCGCACCTTCTGCACTTCGTATCCGACGATCTGCCGGCCCACTTCGAAGGCCATCCGATAGATCCACTCCCGGTGGGGCTGGTTCGTCATCTGGCCGACGCCGGGAATGCCCGACCAGGTGTCCTGGCGATCGATAATCACCGGCACCAGCACCTGGCAGCCGCTCTCGGCCAGGCGCCGGGCGAACTGCGCGGCCGCGGGAATTTCGGCCGAGAGACCCGCCAGCGCCTCGGGACTCTCGTCCGCATCGGGCAAAGCGACGACCCTGGCGACCGGTGGACGATCGGGTTCGAGCAGCAGGCCTTCCCCAAACACGCCCTCCCATACCGGCCAGCGTACGGCCTCGATCTTATAGCCCCGGCCCCGGCCGATCACTGCCGAAACCGTGGTAGAAGATTCCAACTCGAGCGCCTTCACCGGCACCGTCGGATCCACCGCTCCGATGATCCTGGCCAGTTGGTTGCGGTTAGGTTCGACCGAGCGCGCATATGCCTCGGCGCTCGAAAAATCGCGATGCCAGTAGCGGGCGCGCTCCGCCGGAGACGCTGCGGACTGCCCCGCCAGATAGTCGTTGATGCCGCTCACCATCTCCGCGGCCAGATCGCCATGGCCGTTCAGGAGCGCGGTCCCGGGCAAGGGAGACTGCGCTGCCGCCGCGCGCGCGATCAGCACCACCACTAAATACCGATATTTCATTTGCAGAGCCTCTCGTACTCGATTCATTGTCCCTCACGGAGCAAAAAAACGAAATGTCGAGTCTCTTCAGGAATAGCCGCCCACGCAAGCCGCTGAACCAGCCGGAATGCGCTGGTGTGATGTTCCGCGTTGCACCGGATGTCAAAGCATCACAGCATCCCAATGGTGCGGCATCGGCCAGGTGCCCGCAGGCACCGGTATTCCGCCCAACATGCGTGACGGTAGAGGCGTAGAAGCCGTTGGCCAGGCCGGCCGCGGCGGGATCCCGCGCAGAAGCGATTATCCGGAACGGTGTTGCGGAACGTCATAGCCCCGAGACCGTTGCGGTTCAGTGCCGCCGCAGGCGAGAGGCTCTTCCGGGAAAGACCGCCGGCTTGACGCACTCGGGCGGCTCGCCTTTTGGGGACGATTTCACAGGGCCACCATCTCCCAGCAGTATATTGCGGCGCTCAGGGCCGAACTGCGGGCGCCGGTGAAGAGGCATCGGGTCCCGCAGATCGGCACCGGCTGGGGCTGTCCGTCACGGGCGCGACCCAATCATGAGTCCGGTGATTCCCGGCAGGCGCGCGTGGCGGACCTCCCGGAAACCCGCCTCGCCGAGCCAGGCGGCATACTCCGGCTCGCTGTAGCTGCTGCCGCCGGGCGTGCCCACCAGCATGTTGAGCGCAAACAGCGCGGCGAAACGGGGAGCCGTCTTGTCCGCCTCCAGAATGAAGTCCTGAATGACGACGCGGCCACCCGGAGCCAGCGCCTCGCGGCAGCGGCGCATCAGGTCGAGATTCTCCGCGGGGCTGAGCATGTGGCAGATGGCGGAGACAAACACCAGGTCGTATCCTTCGCCTAGCCGGCCGGAACGCAGATCGCCGGCGCGGACCTCGACACGGTCTCCCACCCCGGCCGCTTGGATGTGGCGCCGCGCGATGGGTTCGACGGTGACCAGGTCCAGAATGTCGGCCCGCAATGCAGGGTTGGCCTGGGCGAAAGCAATCGAATAAGCACCCGACCCGCCGCCCACGTCCAACATGCGGCGGACGTTCTCCACGCCCACCGCGCGCACCACCAGCGGCGCGCGTTCGGAGGCGTTGCGGTGCATGGCGGCGATGAAGGCCGCGGTCCAGGTCTGGCTCCAGTCTTGGCCGCGGCCGGCGATTTCGTCGCGGGCCACGGCGGTCCCGGCGCGCACGCAGTCGGTGAGCGTCGACCAGCGCTGCCATAGGTGGGCGGTGTGCAGCAAGGCCGGCTGGGCGTTGTCGCGCGACCCGGCGGTGAAGTAGCGTGCGGCCGCCGGCGCGTTGCGAAAGACCCCTTCGTGCTTGACGAGCAGGAGCAGGGAGGCTAGCGCGTTCAGGAGCATCTCGGTGGCGCGCGGGTCGGTGCGGAGTTTGGCGGCCACGTCCACCGCGTCGCCGCCGTCCCCCACGGCCGTGAACAGGTCGAGCTCCAGCGCCGTGAGGACGGCGCGACTCGCCTGAAACGCCCGGATGCGCTCGGTCAGGTCGTCGGGGAGGACTCCGGCAGCTTCCCGGGCGCGCCGCGCCGCCACCATCTTTTCCCGGTTGTTCAGGATCTCGGCGCGCAGCACCGCGGGATCGGGGCGCGCCAGGCGCTCGACGGGCGTGCCCTCCTGGGAATGCGAGCGAACGATCTCCGGCACATCCGCCGGGGTCACGCCCGAGTACCAGATGCCTTCGGGATAAACGACCAGGTTCGGCCCGTGCTCGCACAAGCCCAGCGAGCCGCACGCCGTCACCTGGACTTCGTCCTCGAGCCCGCGCGCGTCGACTTCGCGCCGCAGCGCTTCCAGGACCTGGCCCGATCCGCGCGCCCCGCAGCACGGTACGCCATCGGGCTTCTGCTGGTCGCAGACAAACACGTGAAACCGGAATGGCTGCATGTTTCCTTCTCCGGTTTCACAGTAACAGATTCGCTTAGCCGATTTCGCCTTGGCAGCATTACAGATCGGGTTCGCGTTGTCTCGAAACTTAGCGTTCCCAAATGGCGCTCACTGGCCAGCTTCAAGTACCGCAGCGTGTGCCGGTCCAGGTCCCAGCAGACTTTAGCGGCGTACGGGTCCAGTGCGACCGGATCGGTTCCGGCAATCAAGGTCTTCTTCAAGGCCGCGTCCGCAGGATTCCCACCGCCGGGACCGTTTCTCAGGAGCACGCGAAAGGCATCGATGTTGCGCCGTAGCGCGGCGCGTTCAATGGCCAACGCCGATCGGGACGAAGCCGCCGCACTGGTGATGGTCAGATGTCGCCCGATCGCGCCCCAAGAGCCTGCGCAAGCTGGTCAAGCGCGGCTAGCGCCTCCTACTCTTCCCGCATCGAGCCCGGGATCGGGCGCTGCTCGCTCGGTGCGTCGGCCCAATTCAACGCTCGTGCGGCTTCCTGCGCCCATTGCCAAAGCGCTGAGGTCAGAGTCCTCACCACCTCCGACTCTCGGAATGGCTGAGCGAGTACGTCATATCCTCCTAGGTTCAAGACCTCGGCCCAAAGGAAATCGTCGGCCAGTTCGGAAGTCACAACCAGCCGGGGAGGGCACGGCAGGCCTGAGAGGCAGTCCACCAGGTCTCGCCAGTTCCCGTCGGCGAAAGAGCAATGACACAGAATCACTGGCGCTCGACGTTCAGACAGGAACTGCGCCACGTCCCGAGCACCCTGGGCCTCGTGAATCCTCCAGTTCAATCCGTGAAAGATCTCGCGAAGGTGGACAGGCGTGCTTGGGAACACGGTCACAACAGCCGTTTCGAAACATTCGCCGGCCCGGATGGCGGCGTCTCGCAAACCGTGCGCAGACGGGGACGGCGGTCCCGGCAGACTGCCGGGTCGAGATCCTCCGTTGGTCGGCACGACGATTCCCCCTCCGCGATCTTGATCTCGATTCGCCACCCTTACCCTGCGTAACGGGCGATCACGCCACGCCACGCGAGCACGATCTTAGCCCTCGAAGAGCACCGGATCTCTCTCCAGGACATGACGGGTGATGAAATCGCCGACCGTTTGATCGAGGTCCGGCTCACTGACTGTAACGTCCCGTGACATCCGCACAATCCGGCACTTCGGCGCGCGTCCATCTCCAGCCTGTTTCGCCGGGATCGTCCGGATTTCCCACCTTCCGAGGTTGACAGTCATACGGCCCCTCCGAGCCAATCCTAACGCTATCCCCAGGATTGAGCGTCCTGGATGGTCCGATTTGACCTACTGGTCCGATCCGTCCCTGTTTCCGCGTACCGCGAGCCTATATGATTGGTACGCCATGGTCCTCTTGGTGTACGGAGGTTGCAGGATTCGGTTGCGATGTCGCGCGCTGGCAAGTCATTGTTGTTCAACCAGTGATCACAGGACGCCGCGCGAATCGATCGGCACGCTGATGGCTAGCGAACGCCAGGCTGGCGGAGGGGAGCGAGAAGGCGCAGGAGACCATTCGGCTCAAGGATAAGGGCTACCCCCATTGGACGGGTTCTCGCCGTCAAAGGCGTGGGGCCACGCTGTACCTGGGGCCTCTGCGTTGGACGCGATTCGCCCCCTCACGACCTCCGAACGTCGACGGCGGGCGACTTCGGCTTGCTGCGCCCGGCAGCCGATCCTCCGGTAGTGGACCAGTTGATCTTCTGTTTAGCCGCCTTTTGGCCGTGACCTTCCAGTGGTTTGCTCATGAAGGTCGCGGCGCAGAGGTCAAAAACGGATCCGCGCCATGGACCGCGCTGGTTGAGGTAAGCGTCATCGTTCGTGCTCAAGGCGGCGGCTTGTGCGATGGCGCGCGCAGTCCGTTCGCCGGCCGGATCCTGCACCGCGGCGCCGGGCTACTCGTACCTCAGGGCCACTACCGGGTCCAATCGCGCCGCACGCCCTGCCGGCCAGATGCCAAAGAACAGGCCGACTCCCATCGAAACCAGGAGGCTGGAAACAGCCGTCCATAGGGGCACGGCGGTGGGCAGGTTGGGGAAGACGAGACCGGCGGCGCGTGAAATGATCCATCCCAGGGTCAGCCCGAAGATGCCGCCCAGCATGGTCAGCACCACCGCTTCGGTCAGAAACTGCACGATGATGTCGCTCTTGCGGGCGCCCACGGCCTTGCGGATTCCGATCTCGCGGGTCCGCTCGGTGACGCTCACCAGCATGATGTTCATGACGCCAATGCCGCCCACCAGCAGGCCGATCGAGCTGAGCACCACCATCACCAGCGCCACCGCGCCGGTCACCTGGCGGAATCGTTCGATCATCGATTGGGAGGTCGAGATGGAGAAAGTATCGGGAGAGCTGTACGGCACGCGGCGCTCGATTCGCAGGACCGCGCGAACCTCGTCCACGGCCTGGTCGATCATGCCGGGGTAGGCGACGATCACCAGCATATGCTCCTTGAGGTTGGGAAACATCTTGCGCATGGTGAAATACGGGAGCAGCACGCGCAGATCCTGCTGGCCCGGCATGGAAGCGGCCGGTGGATCCATGACGCCGACCACCTGCACCGAGTGGCCGTCGACCTGGATCCACTTGTCGATCGGGTCGGCGGTCTCCAACAACTGCCGGGCCACGTCCGCGCCGATCACCGCCACGGGCGAGTGATGGGCGCTTTCCTGGTCGGTGAAGAAGCGGCCGGCCTTCATGGTGGTGCCGCCGGCGGCGTAGCCTTCTTCGGTGCCGCCGAGATCGATGTTGTAAACGTCGTTCCCCTTATAGCGCGCCTTGTGGATTTCAAGCGCGGACATGGCCCACGCCGCCAGGTAGGGGCTGACATGCTCGACCGCGGGACAACGCGCCTGGATGGCGCGCGCGTTTTCGAGTGTGAGCGGCTTGCGCCGCAGGATCTCCGGAGTCCAGTCGGCCATCACGGGGCCTTTCAGCGCGATGATGGTGTTGGGGCCGAAGCTGCGCAGGATGTTGGTAATGGCGCCGTCGAGTCCCGCGATGATAGAACCTACGCCGATCACCGCGCCGGTGCCGATAATCACTCCCAGCACGGTAAGAAACGAACGCAGCTTGTGGGCGCGCGTGGTGTCGAGCGCCAGCCCGATTCCGGCGTGCAACGAAGACAGCGTCATTTCTCCGCCCTCAACGCTTCAATGGGATCCAGCTTCGCGGCGCGCTGTGCCGGATAGATCCCGAAAAACAGTCCGACCACGGCGGAAAGAGTCACGCCCACTACCACCGCGGCAATCGGCACGGACGTGGGCACCGGCGTCACCGTGCGAACCAGCACGGCAACCAGCCACGCCACCGCCACGCCGATCAGCCCTCCGAAGGCCGCCAGCATGGACGATTCCACCAGGAACTGGTTGAGGATGTCGCTGTTGCGCGCGCCCACGGATTTGCGAATGCCAATTTCGTGAGTGCGCTCCGTCACCACCGCCAGCATGATGTTCATGATGACCACGCCGCCCACCACCATGAAGACGGACACCACGGCGATCGCCGTAGCCGCTATCGCGCCGGTGAGCTGGTTCCAAAAATCGAGCAGCGAACCCGAGGTCAGGATGGCGAACGTGTCCTGGTCCTTTGGACCCAGGTGGCGGTAGATGCGCATCAGCACGCGAACTTCATCCTGCGCTTCGTTCAGGCGGCCGTGATCGATCGCCAGGCCGGCGTAGCCCATGCCGTTGCGCGATCCCCAGATCTTGAAATACGTCTCGATGGGAATGATGACGAACTTGTCCTGGGACTGGCCGAAGACCGATCCCTTGGCCTTGGCGACGCCAACGATTTCGAAGGGAATTCCCTCGATGACGATGTTTCGTCCCACGGCGATCGAGTTGGGAAAGAGCTGTTCCTTGACGTCTTTGCCGATGAATGCAGCGTCCAGACCCCGGTTGTTCTCGGTGTCGGAGAGGAACCGCCCCTCTACCGCCTCGACGTTATTGATGAGCGCGATGTTAGGGGAGGCGCCCTGAAGCTCGACGCTCTGAATACTCTCTTTGCCGGCGTGGACCGAGGCGCCGCGGCTCGTGGACATGCCGAGTTCTTTGGTCAGCTTGAGATGCTCGTGCAGGAACGCGAACTCCTCCTTGGTCAACTGCGGGTTGCGCCGCAGCTCCTCGAGTAGTTTTTTGGTGTCGAACTCCGCCATGGGTTCGCGCTGCACGGCGTACCCGTCGGCTCCCATGTCCGAGACCTGGTTGGCGATGTAGGCGTTCATGCCCGAGATCACCGACATCACCGCGACCAGGGTCGTGGTGGCGAGGATGATGCCCAGCAGGGTCAGGAAACTCCTGAGCTTGCTGGCGCGAAGCGATTGGACAGCGCCGATCACCGCTTCCCAGAATGACGCATGCGACGTCATTGAAGAGCCATACGAGTAAATCGGAGGCTTCGTTCCGTTTTCTCCGATTGCACTTCTCAGTATCGCCTGAATAGGGCGGGGGTGCTCGGGCGGTCGAAGTCCTCAAAATCTTCCCGGCGTTTAGAGCGTCCAATCCCGGCAGCCTGGTTGTCCTCGTGATGGACAGCGTCAGGCGAGCGGTGGGATCGCCCGGCCGGCCAAACATGCCTGTCCGCGATCGATGCCCGGAGTCCAAAAATCACCCACCGCACAGAACGTAGTCCAATTTGATGAGCAAACCGCGAGCCTCGGCGTTCCGCGCCTAAACGTCAACATTTTGGAAGCATCGACCAGGATGACCCAACCTGCGCGGGAGGAGCGCGTCACCCTCGATCTCACACGAGGCCACTTCCGCGGCATATTGCTGGGACTGGAGACGGCCGGGCGATCCCTGGAGAAGGACCGCAGTGCTGCCGCGGCCGTGGCGATCTCCGGAATCTGGCGCCGCCTGCGCGGAGCCGCTCTCATTGGTAACAATGAAGGGGATTCTCCCTCGCGCGCGTAGGCAGGGGAGTGAGAAAGGCGCGGGAGCCGGCCAGCGCGGGAGCCGGCCGGCGCGGATGGCGAAGGCCGTGGATGTGCCGAGTCCAAAATGGAAATTCCGGGCTATATTGCAGTAGCGTAAGGAGGGGAGAAAACTCATGCGCCGGGTTCCGATTTGCTTCATTCTGATTTGCGGTTTCTGCTGGGCCCAGGCTGGTTCCGATTCGCAGCCGGCGTCCTCGAACGTGCGCGGCGCGGAGTATCCGCGCGTGAGCTCCGACCTGCGCGTTACGTTCCGCATCAAAGCGCCCGACGCCAGGCAGGTGCAGTTGCAGCCGGGCGGTGACGACAACGGGTTGGGCAAAGGCCCCATCGACATGATCCGCGGCGCGGACGGCGCGTGGACCGTGACCACGCCGCCGGCGGTCCCCGGCTTCCACTACTACTGGTTCATGGTGGATGGCCTGGCCGTGGGCGACCCCGCGAGCGAAACGTACTTCGGCTGGGGCAAGGAGTCGAGCGGCGTGGAGGTGCCCGAAAAGGGCGCCGGCTTCTACGCCGTCAAGGACGTGCCCCACGGCGACGTGCGCGCCCGCTGGTATTACGCCAAGACCACCGCCGCCTGGCGGCGCGCGATGGTCTACACGCCGGCGGAGTACGACCGCAACGCCCGCGCGCGCTACCCGGTGTTGTACCTGCAGCACGGCGCCGGCGAGGACGAGCGCGGCTGGACCAACCAGGGCCGCGCGAATTTCATCCTCGACAACCTGATCGCCGAGGGAAAGGCCAAGCCCATGATCGTAGTGATGGAGCAGGGCTACGCCACCCCTCCGGGCACGGTGCAGGCGCCCACCGCCCAGGGCCGCGGAACCGGCCAGTCCGGCGCCTTCGAACAGGTGGTGCTGAACGATCTGATCCCCATGATCGATGCGGCCTACCGCACGCTGGCGGACCGCGACCATAGGGCCATGGCCGGTTTGTCGATGGGCGGAGGCCAGACGCTCCAGATCGCCCTCACGCATCCGGACAAGTTTTCGTGGATCGGCTCGTTCAGCTCCCCGTTGCGCGCCGGGCTCGACCTGAAGACGGCCTACAACGGCGCATTCGCCGACGCTGCCGCGTTCACCAGGAAAGTTCACCTGCTGTGGTTCGGCGCCGGCACGGCCGAAGAGAGAATGCTCAAGCCCGCGCTGGCCATGAGCGAGGCCCTGAAGCAGGCAGGCATCAAGAACGTGTTCTACCAGTCGCCGGGCACGGCCCATGAGTGGCAGACCTGGCGCCGGGACCTGCACGAATTCGCGCCGCTGCTGTTCCGGTAGCGGCGAGGATCCGGCCCGTAAGGAGATGGTCGAATGAAAGCCCTCATAGCTGCCCTGTTTGCGTCATGGTCGCTCGTCCTCACTGGCTGCATGGCGTCCGCCCAAGCTCCTTCGCCGGTGGAAGGGCTGCGTTGCGAGTATCTCGTGAACCCGCTCGGAATCGACGTGGAAAGGCCGCGCCTGAGCTGGGCCCTGGCCTCGGGCACGCGCCAGCACGGGCAGAGCGCCTACCAGATTCTGGTGGCGAGCAGCCCGGAGAACCTTCAGCGGAACAACGGCGACCTGTGGAATTCCGGCAAGGTGGGATCCCCGCAGACCACCTTCGTGGCCTACGAGGGCCGGCCGCTCCAATCGGGCGTGCGCGCGTGGTGGAAGGTGCGCGTGTGGGACGAACAGGGCCGCGGCACCTGGAGCGGCCCGGCCTACTGGTCCATGGGCCTGCTCGGCGATGCCGATTGGCAGGGCCGCTGGATCGGGCTCGCGCGGCCCGCGAGCGTCCAAGAGGGCACGCCCCTTCCCTTCCCGTGGCTGCGCAAGACGTTCACGCTCGAGGAGAAGCCCCAGCAGGCCGCCGCGTACGTCAACGCGCTGGGGTATTACGAGCTGTACATCAACGGCCGGAAGGTGGACGACGCCGTTCTGGCGCCGGCGGTGGTGGACTATTCCCGGCGCAACTGGTATGTGACGCACGATGTTGCGCGCTACCTGGTAAAGGGCCCGAACTCGGTGGCGCTGTGGCTGGGCCGCGGGTGGTATGTCAAGGGTCATCCGGGCGTGGTGTACGACGGGCCGCTGGTGCGCGCACAGTTGGAGATCGTTCTGCCGGGTGGAGAAGCGGTAAAGCTGGAAACCGACGGAACGTGGAAGGCCAAGGCCAGCCCCATCACCCCGCTGGGTAAGGGCACGGCCTTCGGCGACTACGGCGGCGAGCGCTACGACGCGCAACTGGACCTGCCGGACTGGAACGCCGTGGGCCTGAACGACGCGGACTGGGAAGCGGCTGCCACATTCGATCCACCGCGCGTCACCACCTCCGCCCAAATGGTGGAGCCGAACCGCATCCTGGAAACCCTCAAGCCCGTGAAGATCGATAAGACCCCGGCGGGCGGCTGGCTGATCGATATGGGGAAGAACTTCACCGGCTGGCTCGAACTGCGCCTTCCAGCGAATATGGCCGCGGGCAAAAACCTCAAGATCGAGTTTGCCGACGATCCTCCCACGGGCAACCGGTACGCCACCTTCAACCAGCGCGACGAATATGTCACGCGCGCGGGAGCCGGCCAGACGATTCGCTCCCGCTTCAACTACCACGCCTTCCGTTACGCCCACGTCACCGGCCTGGACCAGGCGCCGGCCACGGCGGACATCACAGGCTCTTTCATCCGCACGGCTTACTCGCGCGCGGGCCAGTTCGAGTCTTCGAGCGAGCTGCTGAATCGCATCTACCGCCTGGTGACCTGGACCTACGAATGCCTGACCCTGGGCGGCTACGTGGTGGACTGCCCCACGCGCGAGCGGCTGGGCTACGGCGGCGACGCCGGCACGTCCATTGAGACGGGGATGTTCAACTTCGACGCCGGCGGCCTCTACAACCGCTGGTCCGCCAACTGGCGCGACGCGCAGGATCCGCAATCGGGCGACCTGCCGTACACCGCTCCCAACTACCCGGATCAGGGCGGCGGAGGGCCTATGTGGAGCGGCTTCGTGGTGACGATGCCGTGGCAGCTCTATCTGAACTACGGCGACAAGCGCGCGCTCGAAACCAACTATCCGACGATCCGGAAGTGGCTCGCCTTCGCGGAAACCAAAACCAAAGACCACATCCTGGAGCCGTACGTCAGCATCGGGATCCGCCAGGCGCAATGGAATTACCTGGGCGATTGGGTGGCGCCGCGCCGCGCCGCCGGCGGAGGAGATATTGCGCGCAATGAGATCAGCGCGCGGTTCATCAACAACTGCCACTACCTGTACACCCTCGAACTGGCCGCTAAGATCGCTGCCGTGCTGGACAAGCCCGACGACGCGGCCCTCTACGCGGAGCGGGCGGACACGCTCCGGCGCACGCTGCATGAGCGGTTCTTCGACGCCGCCAAGAACAGCTACGCCACCGGCGAGCAGCCCTACCTGGCATTTCCGCTGCTGATCGGCGTGGCGCCGCCCGAGGTGCGTCCGGCGGTGCTCCGAAACCTCGAGGAGACCATTCGGGTCAAGAATACGGGGCACTTCGATGCCGGCATGCACGGCTTGTACTTCCTGCTGAAGGAACTCATGGAGGAAGACCGCAACGACCTCATCTACGAGATGACCACCAAGAAGGATTATCCGGGCTGGGGCAACATGCTCGAAAAGGGCGCCACCACCAGTTGGGAAAGCTGGACCGGCGGTTCCCACATCCACGACACGCTGATTTCCATCGGCGCCTGGTTCATAGAAGGCATCGGCGGCATACGGGTGGACGAAAAGGCGCCCGGCTTCCTTCATTTCCTGTTGAAGCCGGCGCCGGTGGGCGATCTGACCTTCGCGCGCACGCGCTACAAATCCATGCATGGCGCCATAGTGAGCGACTGGCGGATCGAAAACGGCGCGTTGCACGCCTCCATAACCGCGCCGGCGGGAACCACCGCCACGCTTTACCTGCCCAGCGCCGCGCCCGAAGCGATCACCGAAAGCGGCAGGCCGGCGACCCAAGCCCCGGGCGTCAAGTTCACCGGAACCGAGAAGGGCAAAGCCATATTCGAACTGGCCTCCGGGCATTACGAGTTCGCGTCGAGGATGCGGTAAAGAGCCGCACGCGTCAAAGCAAGCCAGCGGTTGTAGCGCAAACATCCATGGCGAGCCCCCAGCCGCGCTCTTCGTCGAGGGTGGGCCCGGCCGCTTGCGCCGCCGGCAAAAAACGCCGGTCTACCCTGATCCGGCTTTCCGTTAGAATCGTCCATAGCCCATGGCAGCGACAGTACGCCCGACGCAAACTCCGGCCTCCGCCTCCTGGCGCTGGGGGATCATCGGCTTGCTGGTGGTGGGCGTGATTATTGCCTATGTGGCGCGATCGAACATCTCGGTGGCCGTGGTGGTGCCGGAGTTCCGGCGGCTTTTCCAGCTTACCGACGCGAGCCGGGGCACGCTGAACTCGGCCTTTTTCTGGTCATACGCTTTCCTGCAGATCCCGGCCGGCTGGATGGTCGACCGTTACGGTGTGAAGTATCCGTATGCCATCGGCTTCTTCGCCTGGAGCCTGGTCTCGGCGGCGACCGCGCTGGGTGGGACGCTGGCGCAAGTGATCGGCTTGCGCTTCCTGCTGGGCGTCGCGGAATCGGTGGTCACGCCGGCGAGCATGCGCTGGATTCGCTTTCATTTTGCGGAGAAGGAGCGCGGGCTCGCCATCGGGGTGTACATGACGGGCACCAAGATTGGTCCGGCGATCGGCGCGCCGCTGGCCGCCTGGCTTATCGATCTTTACGACTGGCGGACGATGTTTATCGTTCTCGGCGTGGGCAGCATGATCTGGCTGCTACCGTGGCTGTTTGCGGTGCGCGATGACGATCGCCAGATCGAGAGGGCAGCCGCGGCATCGAACCAGGCTCCCGCCACGCCGTTCTGGCGAGTGATGGCGAGTCCGGTGATTTGGGGCACGATTGTCGGGACATTCTGCTACATGTACTTCGTCTATTTCTGCATGACGTGGATGCCGGCTTACTTCGTGGAGCGGCGCCATCTCTCGCTGGGCGACATGGGGCTGTACACGTTCTTCAGCTTTGGCGGGATGGCTGCGGTGGCGGCGCTAGGCGGATGGGCGGCGGACGTACTGATCGCCCGCGGGCACAACCCGGTTTTTGTGCGCAAGGCCTTCACCATCGCGGGATTTGTGATTGCTTCGACCGAGGTGGTGGGCGCTCTCTCCGATTCGGTTTCGGTAGCGCTGTTCTTCGCCGTCTTCTCGCTCAGCGGGTTGGGGCTGGCGACGGCGAACTACTGGGCGCTGACGCAGACGCTGATCCCCGGGGGCGCCATAGGCCGCATTGTGGGGATTCAGAACTGCGCCGCCAATCTACCCGGTATTGTGGCGCCTATCCTCACGGGCTGGCTGAAGCAGGCAACCGGGAAATACGACGCACCGATGCAGGCGATCTGGTTTTTCCTGGTGCTGGGAATCGCCGCCTACCTGTTCCTGGTTCAGGAAAAATACGCTCCGCGGGAGGCTCGCGGATGAAGCCATAGACTGGCGAGGAATTGAAAAATTCGGTGGCACATTAGGAACAATCGCCTTTTTTGAAATTGAGGCTGCCGGCAAGACACGTTGCGCCGGTGGCGGAATGATCGGCTCCGGCGCCGCGGCGTACGGATGCGGGCTTCGCGCGACCGGCGCATGCTGCAGCTTGCCTTGAAGCCGGCCTTTTGACGCACCGCGGCGCATGGGAGCATAGAGTTGTGAAGCGGCGATTATTTCTTTTCGGTTCGGCTGGCCTGGGTGCGGGCCGGTTGATGCACGCGGCCACCCGGCGCCGGCCGCGGGTGGCGTGCATCCTGAACGCGTACTTTCCCAATTCACACGCGGATGTGTTTATGAGCCGGTTGCTGGATGGTTACCGCCTGAACGGCAAGTGGTACGCGCCGCGCGTGGAGGTAGCCTCGTTGTACGTCGACCAGTTCCCGGTAAACGACATGGCGCACGAACAGGCGCGGGAACACGCCATCCCGCTATTTCCAACGGTTGCGGAGGCGCTGCGCCTGGGCGGCGCGAAACTGGCTGTGGACGGAATTGCGGTGATTGGCGAGCACGGCAATTACCCGCGGACCCCCCGCGGAAACTTCATGTACCCGCGGAAACGGTACTTCGACGAAATCACGCGGGTGATGAAGGAGGACGGACGCATCGTGCCGCTGCATAACGATAAGTACCTCGCCTATGAATGGAAAGACGCTAAAGAGATGTACGACACCGTGCGCGCCATGAAAATTCCATTCATGGCGGGATCGACGCTGCCGTTGACCTGGCGCCGTCCGCCGCTCGAATTCGACCGCGGCACACACTTCCGTGAGCTGTTGGCCGTGAGCAATTCGGACTTGGAAGAGCATGTTTACCATGCCATCGAAATGTTGCAAGCTATGGCCGAGCGCCGGGCCGGCGGCGAGACGGGTGTGGCTCGCGTGCGCTACGCCGATGGCGAGGAAGTCTGGGACCTGGCGCGCCAATCGGCTTGGTCGCGAGACCTGCTGGATGCGGCCCTGACGCGGCGCGTGAACCCCGCGCCCGTAGACAACCACGAGCCGCCCCAAGCCTTCCTGATAGAGTACCGGGACGGTACCCTGGCCACCGTGATCAATTTGAACAGCATGACGCGCGACTTCCTCTTCGCCGCCCGCGTCGCGGGCCAGGCGGAGCCGGTGTCCTCCTGTTTTTACATCCAGCTCTACCTGCATAACCATTGGGGCTTCATGGTTCGTAATTTCGAAGATCTGGTGCTGAGCAGGCGCCTGCCCAATCCCGTCGAGCGGACACTGGTGGCCAACGGAATCATGTTGGCCGGCCTGGACTCGAAGTTGAAGGGAGGACCATGGATCGACACGCCCGAAATCGATATCCGCTACTCCTGAGCTTGGTGGCCTTGGTCGTGGCGCCGGCTCGCTCACAGGACTTCACCGTCCTCGATGTACCCGGTGTTCCCGCGAATGGAGATCCGCTTCGCGCCGTCCTGCACGTGCACGCCGGGCCCAATCCCGAGGAGTTGAGTTGTGACGTGCTGGTGGCCGGAGCCGGCATGGGCGGGGTGGCGGCCGCCCTGACGGCGGCAGGACGAGGGCACAGCGTCTGTTTGACGGATGAGACCGATTGGGTCGGCGGCCAAGCGACCTCCGGCGGCGTCCCGGCGCTCGATGAGAACCGCTTCATCGAATTCGCCGGCGGCACACGCAGCTATTACCAATTCCGCAATGGCATCCGGGAGGCCTACCGGACGAATTACCGGCTGACGGAGGCGGCAGCGCGATGGGAAAACCTGAATCCGGGATCCTGCTATGTTTCGCCGCTTTGCTTTGAGCCGCGAGTCGGCGAAGCCGTCCTCCGCGAAATGCTGAAGAACGGAAAAATCGAGCTTCTGCCGCGGACCAAAGTGCTGATGTTGAGCCGCGAGGGATCGCGCATCGAGGGGGCCTTGGCGTGGCGGTTCGAAAAGCACGCCGCCATTCGCATCCGTACCCGGTTTGTCCTGGATGCCACAGAGACCGGCGAATTGCTGCCCCTGGCCAAGGTGGCTTACGTGGCCGGTTCGGAGGCGAAGGCCGACACTGGGGAAGCCGATGCCGCCGAGCAACCGAACCGTGCGTGCGTGCAAAGTTTCACGTATCCATTCGCGGTCGAGAGGCGGGACGGGGAGCAACACCGCATCGTTCTCCCGCCGGACTACCAGGCCATTGTGAAGCGTCAGGCATTCACGTTACAGATCGATTATCCGGCCGAGCTCGGCTGGGAGGGGCTGGTCCGGTACCGGATGTTTGGCGAGGACCCGCCGGTGCCCAACAACATGTCGCCCGGCCCGTTCTTTCCCTGGCGGCGGCTTCTGGCGGCGGCCAATTTCGTATCGGGAGTGCCTCACGATATCGCCCTGATGAACTGGCCCCGCCAGGACTACGCAACGGAATCCATTCTGGATCGCACGCCGGAGGACACGGCACGTATCCTGCAAAGAGCGAAACAGACCTCGCTGGCTTTCCTCTACTGGTTGCAGAACGATCTCCCACGAGACGACGGAAGCGGCTCCGGATATCCCGAGCTCATGCTGCGCCCGGACGTGATGCAGACCGCCGACGGGATGTCGAAGTACCCCTATATCCGCGAGTCGCGGAGGATTTTGGCGCAAGGCCGGGTGGCCGAGCAGGACATCGTCGACCGGTATCAACCTGGGCCGCGCGCCAAATGGCTGGCGGATTCGGTCGGCGTCGGCTTCTACATGGTGGATATCCACCCGTGCGGGGCCGACGAACGCGGGCGCATGATGATGCCGCGGCCGTTTCAGGTGCCGATGGCGGCTCTGCTGCCGCGCGATACCGTGGAAAACTTTTTGCCGGCGGCAAAGAATCTGGGTGTGACGCACTTAACCAATGGAGCGTTCCGGTTGCACCCTATTGAATGGAACGTGGGCGAATCGGCGGGAATGATCGCGAGCCTGCAGCTTGAGCAGGGCGCCAGGCCGCAAGCCGCGGCCGTGCAGCGGGAACTGGCTCGGGCGGGTGTCCCGCTGGTGTGGTTTGACGATCTGGGACCGGATCATCCGGCGTTTGCGGCGATTCAGATGGCTGCGATCCGGGGAGTATACCCACTCACCGGACCCGGCTTGCATGCCGCTCCGGATGCGCCGGTCACGCGGGCGGAAGCCGCTATGGCTCTGACTGCGTACCTCGGGCAGCATCTTTCCGCCGCGGCGGCGATCGCTGAAACGCTACGCCGCGGATGGATGGCGGCGGACCATCGCAACTGGTTTCACGGCGACCTTCCGTTCTATTGGACCGATTGGCGAGAAGAGAAAATCCCACACAAGCTGCCGGCCTGGCAGGCCGTGCGGACCGGGCCGGTGCGCCGCTCTGAATTCGCCATGCGCCTGTTCGGGAGCCGAGCCGAATGAATGGAACGGTGCTCAATACTTCACACTGCTACGCGCGCGGGGGGAAACAACGCGCTTGTGTGCAAGAGCCATTTTTCATTCCTGCGCCTTTTGGGGTTTGGCCCTTGCGTCAATCAGGAACCGCGCAAGAATAAACTTCACACATGAGCGAGCGGCAGACGTGGCGCAGGCTCTCAGCCGCGCGCGTTGGCGTTGCTGAAGTCCGGCTTGTCGCTCAACGAGGTCGGCAATCAGATCGGCGCTGCCCTTCGGTCCAGGCACAGGCATTAGCCTCCTGTACCTATTAGTGCATTATGTGCGTTATCTATGCAGCCGTGTATAACAGTATGCCGCGGTGGCGCAGGCTCTCAGCCAAGGCTCTCAGCCTGTAGCGTCGAGTCTCCACTCGACGCTTTTGCGGCCTGGCGCAACGGGCGGCACGGGTGCCGACGGCTAGTTCGGTGATGCGTTGGCGCAATGCCTGGCGGCGACGCGGCGCCGACGCTCTGAAGGTCGGCTCATCGCCTGGACGCCCACGGAAGGTGTGCTTTGGCTGGCGGAAGGCTTCGCGAATCTGTCGGAACCTGACAAACCGAGAGCCGTTCAGGCCAGAGTCCGAGAGCATTACCGGGAACTTGGCGGCAGGTATCCGGGCCTTCAGCCGGTTGACACCCAGAAACGACTCGAAGCATGGCCCGCCGCGTTTTGTCGCCTAACTGGGCACCGATGTGCGACGGCGGCGCAAAGCGCATAGAACGCCAAGAACGCCGAACGCTGTCATCGCCAATGAACCTGGCTCCGGAGCGGAACCAGCCTCCGGACCGAGATCCACGAGTTGGAAGCCATTCATATCCGCCTCGTTGGATCCGGAGGGATTCGAGAGTGTCATCGTCAGCGTCCCGCCGGCGCTCACGGTCGGCGTGAAGAGGAGATAGTTTTGACCTTCAACAAACGTGCTCGCGGTAGCGACGGTTGAGGAGCTGGTCTCCGACGAAAGACCGCTTACGCCGACCGTCAGCATACGCCCCGCAGAAGCGTAGTCGCCCTGAGTATAGATGTACAGATCATAATTGCCAGCGGCGAGGCCGGTGAGCGTGATCGTACTGGCCGGTGTATTGCTTATCACCGCGAGATAGTTATCCATCAGATTCTTGTAGATGGTTGAGTCAAACCCGCTATTCGGGGAATGAGAAACCATGTACTGCACACTCCAGGTCATCAGATCGGTCGTGGGGTTTCCGGCAGAGTCTTCGAGTACTACCGGAGCCACTTGGTCGTTTGTCGTGAACGAATTCCACTCATCTCCAGCCGTTCCAACTACCGCGCCGGGACCACTGTACACGGCTCCCGATGACGGGCGAAACTGCACGTTGACGATGGCTCCCGCGTTCCCAGGAATCGATCCGAGCACTGAGCAGACAACGACGCCTTGCAGTAATCTGAACATTGCGGTTTTCTCCAAAAGAAAATGACGCCTCGCTACACTTACCCAAAGGACGCCACCCACAGGGTATAAAACTACAAGGGGATTTGGGAAGATCCCTTTAGTTAACGGGACCGGTTTATCTGATATATTCTTGGGCCTGGTATAATTCTATTTTGGCTTCTTGGGGGGAGCAAGACTAGAATGTCCGCAGCTAGAGACACTGCCGGCAAAGCGGTTGAGCGCGCGCTGGGCGATGCCGTGTCGCGACGAGCCAGTAGAGCACCGTCTGGCTTTGGTTGCGAAACCAATTACTCTAGATCGAAGTTCCCCATTACAATCGCCGCTCGAAGTGTGTCCACGCAAGCGGCAGCATCCTCCGCCCGATCAACGCACTCCGGGCGGGCGAGCAGGTGTTCCTCAAGGTGCGGTCGGCCTCATGGAGTTCTCAGGCTTCCTTTGCGTTCATGGACAGAGGATTGACATCTCCATCCACTGGGCCGTCCTGCTCGACGGGGGGTATAACGGCCTGCAACTGATTCTCTCCGGTGTTGTCGTGCGAACGAATGGAACCACTTCACTGCGAATCCATGGTCCCGAATTCAGAACGCGCTCCTGGGGCCGAAGCTCGTGGCCTTTCTGCGTAATAGGTCCTTTGGTACGAGTGCCACTTACCGCCGTAGCAACCGTAGGACTTTTCTCTTCATGTACCGGCCCCGCATAATAGTTCTCATGAACACACGGAACTATCAGAGCAGCCTGCTCGCCCGGATATCGAGCGGCATTAGCGCACACGCCGCCCATCTCCAGCGTCTCGATCTCGCACGGCTCGGCCGTGGCGTGGCGGCTGCCTGTCAGTTCCAGGACATGCTCGCCGACCTCAAGCAGCAGATCGCTCGGAAGGCGGCCCTGCGCGCGCAAGGGTCTTTTGCGATTGAAAATCTCGAACTCCAGTCGCTGGCAGCTTAACGGCAGGGTTGGCGTCGCGTGGCTCCCGCGCGGCGGCATTGATGAACCAACCTTCAACGCACCCACGCCGACCTTGCTGCGTCTCCCGAGAACAACCAGAACCAGCCAATCGCCGGGAGCTTCGATTTAAGATCGGGTCAGCGTGTGTCCAGCGCCAGGTCCACGATGCCCGAGTACAGTCCGGGGGGAAGATTCTGCGCCGCGGCCAGTTCGAAGTTCACCGCGCAGGTGAGGATTCCCGACCGTTGCCAGCCTAGCACAAGGTCGTGGGTGGCACCCGGTTCGAAAGTGCCGCTGGAACAGGTGGCCGCCTGGCCCCCTGCGGTCGCACGGGTCGTCGATCCTGCCCAGCGGACCGCCATAACCGACGCCGCGCCATCCGGGCCGTTGAGGCTGACCAGGCGCGCGGTGACTCGAATCTGCTGGCCAGGCAACGCTCTCACCCACGCCGCTACACTGGTGGTTTGCCTGGTGACGTCGGAAGCGCCGCCGGCCGATACCCGGAAATTGACAGCAACCTGCTGCGGGTCGAGGCGAGCCTCCGGGTTAACCTGTAGCACCAGGCTCGTGGTTCCGCTAAGCTGTGCGCCGGCCGGGCTGATGACGCACGCCAGCAGCAGCACTGCCACCGCTCCCGTCTTACTCGGCATAACCGCCTTATCGGCCATATCCTTCAACAGGATGGGGACATCCGTGGATAACATGGACCACATGTACAATTACGGGGTCACTATCAAAAAGTCAGCGACCACTCCACTCATGCCGGTCGCTTTAGAATACGGGCCGAACGTGGGGAATGGGTAATAACAAATAGTCATCCCCACTAAACCTTTTGGTGGCGGACGTGCTAGCATCCAAACCTGAACGCGGCCCAGGCGAAGGCCGTGGGCGTCGTTGCCGAAGGGGGCGGGCCATCGGCGTGGGGTGCGACGTCACCAATCCCGAGTTGTGCGAGTGTGCAGCGCAAGCTGCGGTCGATCGATTCGGCCAACCCGATTGAGGTACCACCGAAGCGCGAGGGCAACTCGATGTTCTTTCAGCGCCCGATAATCGCGCCATCCGAGATAGCAGCACCTCGGAAAGATCAGGAGGAGTACCAATCCCAACGGGATGCCGAGGGAATCGGAAGTAAACAGAAGGCGCAGCGCCTGTGTCAAACAAACGCAGGCGATCGACAACATCAGCCATGGCTGGACTCTAAGTCTCAGGCTGGGGATCGGCCGCGAGTTCTGAGCGCAGGTTAGAATCCAGGAATCGGTCCGTCGGATGACGCATTCCAAAGTCATGTTCTGGAACTCCTAGAACTATTTTGTCAATTGCCTCCTATTCGGCCTAGGTGCATTGCGTACCCTTCCTCTACCATAACCGGTACCACCCAGGTAAACACCTGAAGGCGGACGGTCTGAGGAGCGGCGGGAGGACTTGCAGGACCCAGCGCTCCTCCCGCAAGCAACGGGGATACTTCGGACCACCCGCAGAAATCCGTCCACAACTGGATCGCCTCGACGCCGCAGTTCCGCCCGGCGCCCGGCCGCGGCCGCCGATCCAAAGCCTGTTCTGGCGGGACCAGGCCAAAGACTCGCCGCAGCGGGGTACCCTCT
This sequence comes from Bryobacteraceae bacterium, assembly GCA_052144935.1. Lineage (GTDB taxonomy): Bacteria > Acidobacteriota > Terriglobia > Bryobacterales > Bryobacteraceae > JOPF133. The sequence goes on along the minus strand of JBKQPR010000037.1, from coordinate 22,970 downwards.
GGGCCCGGCACCCATCCATGCCGCCACGACCGGCCTTTCCATGCCCGCCGCCGTCCATCTGAAAGCCGCCCAGTGCCCCCTCGCCCTGGCGATGACCCCGCCCGCCGGAACACCCGCCTCCACTCCCCGATCTCCTCACGGGGTACCCTCTGGGCCTGTGCCCAACTCTGGCCCCGAGCCGTTTTCCCCCAATCCCCGGGCTTCTTCGACGCATCGTGCAAAAAGAGCCACTCCGATGCGTCGAAAAACTCTGGCTTATCGCCGCAACCCAAGGAAATCGAGTGACTTACAGCGTTAGGGGCCACCAATCGAGACACTCTGCAATAATGCGTCGAGCCGGGTCTGGCCCGGTCCCGCCGTCGCCGCCGCCTCCCCGGAAACACTTCCACCCGTCATATCGCGCGATGCGCCCCCTTCCTTTTGCTACAATCCCCGCAGTGCCCCCTCCACCCGAACGCCAAAACCTCAGCCTCATGCGGGCCATGTTCTCCACCGTTGCGCCGCGCTATGACTTTTTTACCCGCGCCTTCTCTTACGGGATGGACCTGCGCTGGAAACAGGTCGGCGTCAACCGCACTCGCCTGCCGCGGAATCCCATGGTGCTCGATCTCGCCTCCGGCACCGGCGATTTCTCGCTTCTAGCCGCGCGCCACTACCCGGGCGCCCGCACCATCGCGGTCGATCTCACCGAGCGCATGTTGCAGCTCGCCCGCGGGCGGGGCCTCGATCAAGCCGTCTGCGCGGATGCCGGCCGGTTGCCTTTCCCCAGGCACACCTTCGATTGCGTCTTCGTCGGCTATGGCCTGCGCAATTTCCCCGACCTCCGCCTCGCGGTCGCCGAAATCGAGCGCGTCACGCGTCCCGGCGGGATCCTGGTCAGCCTGGATTTCTTCCTCCCCGCCAATCCGCTGCTGCGCCGCCTCTATCTGGCCTGTCTCTACGCCCAGGGCGCCATTTGGGGCTTCCTGCTGCACGGCCGGCCCCGCATCTACACCTACATCCCCGATTCGCTGCGCAGCTTCGTCTCCATCGACGAGTTTTCTTCCCTCCTGCGCCGCTCCGGTTACGGCGCGGTGGATGTGCGCCGCTACCTGCTGGGCGGCATCGGTCTCCACTGGGCCGCCAAGCGGGAGACTCTATGAAAGACCGATTGCGGCCTTCCGACTACCGCTTCCTGGCCGTCTGCCTGGCGCTGCTGGTGATCAGCGTGTGGTATTCCGCGGGCAATTTTTACCGCGCTTTTCCGGAAGCCTCCATCGATTTCCGCGTCAGCCGCGAGGATGCCGCCGTCCAGGCCCGCAAGCTGCTCCCGTCGCTGGGCTTCGATGTCCCGTCGCTCGCGCTCCATGCCCAAGGCTACCGGGAAGCCTCCAGCTTCACTTTCGACGACGACGCCAAGACCTTCCTGGAGCGCGAAGCCGGCCTGGAGCAGGCCAACCGCATCATGGGCACGCGCGTGCGCCTGTGGCGCTGGTCCTTCCGCTGGTTCCGCCCGCAGCAGAAGGAGGAGTTCCGCGTCGATATCACCCCGCGCGGCGAGCTGGTGGGCTTCAACCACGATATCGCCGAGGACCTGGCTCTGCCCGCGCTCGCCGAACCCGCCGCCCGCGCCCTGGCCGAAGACTGCCTGCGCACCCGCATGGCCCGCCCGCCCGAGTCGCTGGAATTCGTCGAAGTCTCCGAGCAGGTGCGGCCCCACCGCGTGGACCGCTTCTATACCTGGAAGGAGCGCGATTTCAACTTGCACGACGCCACCTACCGCGCGGAAGTGGAGATCGACGGCAACCAGGTCGCCCAGTATCGCGAGTATCTCAAAATTCCCGAGCAATGGACCCGCGATTACCGGCGGCTGCGCTCGAAGAACGAAGCCGCCCAGACGGTCGACCTGGCCTTCATGGCGCTTCTGGTGGCCGGTCTGGTGGTCACCATCGTGCTGCGCCTGCGCCGCCAGGATGTGCGCTGGCGCAGGGCCGCCTGGATCGGCATCGTGGGCATGGTGCTGGCGTTCCTGGCGCATCTCAACCAGTTCCCGCTCAGCGAGTTCGATTACCCCACCACGGATTCGTACTCCAGCTTCGTCTTCAGCCAGGTGCTGCAGGGATTGCTCGCGGGGCTGGGCTTCGGCGGCCTGCTGTTCGTGCTGGCGGCGGGCGCCGAAACGCTCTATCGCGAAGCCCTGCCCGATAAGATCTCGCTCGGCAACCTTTTCCGCCTGCGCGGCCTGCGCACCAGGCGATTTTTCCTGGGCGCCTCGCTGGGCATCGCGCTGACCGCCATCTTCATCGCCTATCAGACCGTCTTTTACATCGTGGCGCAGCGCTTCGGCGCATGGTCGCCGGCCGACGTGCCCTACAGCGACCTGCTCAACACGCGGTTTCCCTGGCTCTTCGTGTTGTTCGGAGGTTACTTTCCGGCCGTCTCCGAGGAGTTTCTGTTCCGCATGTTCGCGATTCCCTTTCTGCGGAAAGTGCTTCGCTACACAGTGCCCGCCGTCATCCTGGCCGGGTTCATCTGGGGATTCGGCCACGCCGGCTATCCGCAGCAGCCCTTTTATATTCGCGGCGTCGAGGTGGGCATCGGCGGCGTGGCGCTCGGCTTCATAATGCTGCGATGGGGCATCCTGCCCACCCTGGTGTGGCACTATTCGGTGGACGCCATGTACAGCGCCATGCTGCTGCTGCGCTCGCACTCCCTGTACTTCCGCCTTTCGGGAGCCGCCAGCGCGGGCATCATCGTCCTGCCAGTGGTGGTGGCCCTGGTGGCCTACTGGCGCCGCGGCGGATTCGAGCCGGAAACCGGCCTCGCGAACGCCGACGAGAAGCCGCCCGTGGAAGTCCCGCCGGAAGCCGCGCCCGAGCCCGCCGCCTCCGATGGCCGCCCGCTGAGCACCCGCATGAGGCTGGCCGGCGCAGCTCTGCTGGCGCTTGGGTTGCTTGCGTTGCTGATTCCCAAGGAGCGCTTCGGCGACAAGCCCCACTACCGCATCGCGGAAGCCCAGGCTCTGGCGGCTGCCGATGCTTACGCGCGCTCGCTGGGGATCGATCCGCGCGGCTTCCTGCACGTCACCTTCGCCGAGGATCGCTGGGATCAGGAGGACCGCCTGGCGGCCAAGTATTTCGTGGAGCGGCGTCCTCTGGCGGCCGCATCGCAGCTCTTCGAGAAGAATCGGCCGCTGCATATCTGGGCTACGCGCTATTTCAAGCCTCTCGACAAGGAGGAGATTCTGGTCGCCATCGAACCCGAAACCGGCCAACCGCTGGGCTTCTCGCACACGCTTCCGGAGGATCGCCCCGGCGCCAGTCTCTCCGGCGAGGCCGCCCGCCAGCTTGCCGCCGATTTCGCCGCCCGCCAGGGCTGGAACCTCACCGGCATGACCCTCAAGGTGAACAGCTCCGAAAAGCAGAAGGCCCGCACGGACCACAGCCTTGAATGGGAGGCCCCGCCGGGCGACCCGCGCAACGTCGGCGAGGCCCATTTCCGCATTGCCATGTCGGTGGATGGCGACCAGGTTACCGGGCTGCGCTCGCATTGGGACATTCCCGAGGCGTACCTGCGCTTCCGGGAAAGCGATACGCTCGGCACCTACGCTCTGACGGCCGTCAAAATCATCCTGGGGGCGGGCATTCTGGTGTGGGGCCTGTGGATGGTGCTGCGCAACGTGCGCCGCGGCCAGGTGCCTTGGCGGCCGGTGCTGCGGATCGCCGGCCTGGCAACCGCCGCGATGGCCATTGCCGGCGTGTTGTCGCTCCGCCTGATGCTCAAGGATTACCGGACCGAGATACCGCTCGCCACCTTCCAGGCCGTGGAATGGATCGGCGTGGGCACGTCGGTGATCTTTGGATTTCTGATGATGGCCGCGGCGGTGGCGCTGCTGGCCTCCTGTTTCCCGGCCAGTTTGCAGGTGTTTTCCAAGGAGCGCCGCCGTGCGCTCGGACTGGATGCGCTGGCTGCGCTGGCCGCTTTGAGCGGGATCGCTTTGCTGTGGCAGGCTCTGGAGGCGCTGCTCCGCGCCCGCTTCCACACGCTGGCGGCGTTGGGCGTCGCCACGCCCGGCCTGATCGGCAGCGCCTCCCCCGCCGTGGCGGCTTTGGCGCAGGCTGTGGAAAGGCTGCCGCAGATTGCCGCGCTCGGCGGTGCGGTCGTGCTGCTCGCCCGGCAGCTCGCGAAGACCTGGATGGTGGTTCTGCTGGGCCTCCTGGTCGCCATGAGCCTGGTGTCGGGGGATGTCCGCACGCCTGGTGAATTTGCCTTGGAGTACGCCCCGGCCGCGCTCGGGATCGCCCTGCTGGTGGGCGGCTGTCTCTGGTTCGCGCGCGACAATTACCTGGCCTACGCGCTGATGCTGTGGACCAGCGCGCTATGGGGATCGATGGCGCAGTTCTTCGACAACCCCATGCCCTCGTTCCAAATCCAGGGCTGCATCCTTGCCACGGTGCTGGCCGTCACGCTGATCTGGGCAGTGGCGCCGGCACTTCTTTCTCCCCCAAGTCAATCGCCACATACCCACACCCTACCACCACCAGAAACATAGTAAGTACTTCACTGTCTCCCAGGTTATACTCGGCGAAGCCTTCGGTAAGTGTAGCGAGCAGAACCGCGATGCCGCCGTGCAGCAGAAACCGGCGGTAACCGCGCCCTGGCGGCAAACCGCGCAACCCTCGCCAGAAGTCGTATAAGATCCGGCCGAACATCCACATCAGGATGAGCATCACTGGGATGCCGCGTTCGGCGGCGTATTGTAAGTAGATGTTATGCAGGTGGCCGTACCATCCGCTCGGCTTCACGGTCACGTCCGGAGGCAGATACTGGTCGAACTGATAGTGGGGACCCTCCGGTCCCAGTCCCAGCCACGGGTGCGCTTCGATCATGCGCAGGCCGGTGCGCCACGTCACGATGCGGAACTGGTTGGAATCGGCCCCGGTGGGATGCACCATGGACGTGAAGCGTTCGCGGAGCGAAGCCGGCGAAACCAGGATGAGCAGCGCCGCCGCGACCGGCAGCGCCGGCACCAGCCAGCGCTTCCGGAACCACACCAGATAAATCCCCGCCACCGCGGTGGCGATCCACACCATGCGGGTTTCGGCCAGCAGGACTGCCATAGTCATCAGGCCCGCGCAAACTACCCAGATCCACACCTTGCGCGACACCGGTCCGAACATCAGGAACGCGCCGAGCATGATCAGGGCGAACATTTCCTGAGCCGAGAAGGTGTTCCAATGGCTCATGAAGCCGGTGATGCGCTCGCCGATGTAGTAATTGTAAAAGGAGACGTGTAACTGGTGAGCCTGTTGCACCTTCTCTCCGAACTGGACAAAGCTGCGGATCGCCGTAATGCTGGCGAAACCCGCCCAAACCAGAAACAGCCAGCGAATCAGCCGCAGATCGCGCAGCGCGGAATAGACCACGAACAGCTCGCAAAAGACATAAAACTTGCGAATCTGCGGCAGGCCCTCGCGGACGTGGCCGGAAAAGGCCAGCGCCAGCACGGTGCCGAGCAGGAACAGCGCCAGCGGCAGCTTGATGGGGGGCAGCCGCAGTTTGTCGCCGGATAGCATGAGGGCGGCGAGCGCCAGCGCCAGCAGAATTTGGGAGGCCGCGATCGAGAACAGGATCGAGACGGCCGACGCGAACGTCAGCCAGCGCGCCGCCTGTGAGGGGAACGATTCCGGTGCGTTCATCGGCTGTTTTTCAGTATGACAGAGCGCCGCGGCGGAATGAGGCTAAAGAAAATGGCGCTTGGTGCCGATAGATCAATTGGAAGGACGCTGAAGCAGGGAAAATCGAGAGAACCATGACCATTGGAAAGAAGTTGTTGACAGCGGTTGGGGCCATGTTTGCCATGTCGGCCGTACAGGGCTATTTGGGCCTGAGCTCCATCGGCACGTTCAGGAACCTGTTCGACAACGCCGTCGACAAGACCGTGCGCAAGTTGGCCTTGGCCGACGCCATCGTCGCGGGTACTTCGGACATGATGTCGGCCCAACGGGGATTTGTCCTGGCTGTGTTTGACAAGGATCGGGCGGATGGCGAACAACATAGGGCCGCATTTCAACGGAGCGCCGGCGCGGTCCAAAATTCGCTGGCCGAGATCCAGCCTCTGCTCACGAACGAGGAGGGCAGGAAGTTGGTGGCGGACATCGCCGGCCTGGAAGCCGAGTGGCGGCCGAGCTACGACGAGATTGTGCGTCAGGCCGGGGCGGGGAACATGGCTGAGGTGGTTCGCCTTCGCCAGCAGGTCGCCACGATCCACGACAAGATCGCCACGGCCGCCCAGCGGCTCGCGGCCATCCAAAACGAGACCCTGCGGGCGGACCAGGAGTCGGTCTCCGGCGTCTTCGGGGCGAGCCGCTGGATCTCTTTCATCTTGCTCGGGTTGGCGCTAGTTGTGGGCGGAGTGGTGGTAGTATTGGTCCGCCAGACCACCGGCGATCTTCGCCAATCGGCGCGGGAGTTGTTGAGTGGGGCGGAGCAGGTGGCCAGCGCGGCATCCCAGGTGACTGCCTCCAGCCAGTCGCTGGCGCAGGGGTCCTCCGAGCAGGCGGCTTCGCTCCAGGAAATCTCGTCATCCAGCGAAGAGATCAATTCGATGGCGCACAAGAACGGCGAGAATTCCCGCGGAGCGGCCGACCGGGTCACGCAGTCCGAACAGAAATTCGTTCAGACGAACCAATCGCTGGACCAGATGGTGGTGGCCATGGGTGAAATCTCCAGCCACAGCGAGAAGATCTCGAAAATCATCCGGGTGATCGACGAAATCGCCTTTCAAACCAACATCCTGGCGCTCAACGCGGCGGTGGAAGCGGCCCGCGCAGGCGAGGCGGGGATGGGTTTCGCGGTGGTCGCCGACGAGGTTCGCAATCTGGCGCAGCGCTGCGCCCAGGCGGCTAGAGATACCGCCGCGCTGATCGAGGAATCGGTTGCCAAATCCAACGACGGCAAAACCAAAGTGGATCAGGTGGCGGTAGCGATCAAGGCCATCACCCAGGAGTCGGCCCAGGTGAAGACGCTGGTAGACGAGGTAAGCGTGGGCAGCCAGGAGCAGGCCAAGGGCATCGAGCAGGTCGCCAAGGCGATTACCCAGATGGAACAGGTCACGCAACAAAACGCGGCCAGCGCCGAGGAAAGCGCCTCGGCCGCCGAGGAGTTGAACGCGCAGTCGGCCACTCTGAAGGACGTCGCGGAGCGGTTGGCGGCCATGGTGGGCGGCGCCGAGGCTGCTTCCGGAAACACGGGCGGAAGAGCGATCCAGGCGCCCGTGCGCCGGCGAAGCGAACCGGCGCCGGCTTTGCGCAAAACCATCTCCCCGACGGCTCAGGCTATCGCCAACGGACCGCCACGGGAGGAGTTCCCGCTCGAGGAGTTCAAGGAATTCTGACCGCGCTCCGACCTCAGAGCCGCTTGATGCGCTTCAGAGCCACCACCATAGGGAGCGGTCCAGCGCCGCCATTCCGGTAAGCCATGAACGTCAGCTTTTCAGTTCCTCCACGATTTCGCTGGCCACCTGCCGGGCCTTCTGCAGTTCGCCCGGCTCGAAGCTGATGGCGCCCACGCGCGCGTGGCCGCCGCCGCCATAGCGCTCGCAGATGGACGCCAGGTTGTGCTTGGGCGCCTTTTCCGACCACGGATTCGATCCCACTGAGATCTTTGTCCGGAAGGCCGACGGGCTTACCGAAACCGTATAAATGGAGGCCGGAAACAGGTAATACGGGATGAACTTGTTATATCCTTCCACGTCGTAGCCCGCCAGATCGAAAAACACCACGCCGTTATCCTGCCGCGACTGATTGCGGATGACGTCGATCGATTCCAAGTGGCGGCGGTAAAGCGGTTCGTAGAGCGCCTGAATCTCCGGTTCGGCGATGATCTCGCTCAAATTGCGGTGCATCATCCACCGGATAATTCGCTGCACGATGCCGGAGCCTTTGGCGGCCTCGATCACGAGCGTCAGCTTCATGGCCGGCGCGCCCAATTCCACCGCCGTCTTGGCGTCGGGATACTGTGCGCCGTCAATCACGATCGACCAGTTCACCAGGTCCGCCAAATCCAGCGCCGAGAAACCAAACCGCTCGCGGGCCACCACGCTGATGAACGATGCGCAAGATTTATAACTGGGGTCGTACAGTTTCCGCCCGCTGGTGTCCCGGCGGAAATGTTCGGCATCCTCGGCGTTGAGGAAGGCGCTCTGGTGGTGGTCGAACCACCACGTCAGCCGCGGGTCGCTCGAATACTTGAAGTCTACAATGGCGTTCTCGTCGCCGTCGAACAGCGCCGGGTCGAACGTCTGGGCAGCCTTATGGGCCATACCCGTGTAGCGAAATTCCGCATCGGGGTGAATCGCACCCGCGATAAAGCGGCTGAAGTAGGCCGCCGACGCTGCCCCGTCAAAGCAATGGTCGTGATAAAGCACGCGTTCCAGCATTCGGATCGAGGAAAACCTACCAGATTGCCTGAACCCGATAGGAATTGCAACTATAGCGCGGTTTTGCCGTTCCCGCGGCGAAATCTGCGCGCTTGAAGCACTGGGACGGAGAAATCGAACAAAGACCGCGGCCCCCCGGGCAAAGGCCGCCACTCCCGGATCCTCTGCGCGCGGAAGCGGAACGGCAGTTAACAAGTATTCCGGCCCAACATGCGCGCCACGTCTGGGTCCGGCGGTATCGCAACCGATCCCGGCTGCTTCCGATCGCCGAATCGGTTCAGCTTGGCCCGCGTTAGTCGAAACGGCGCACCGCTCCGAACCCGTTGGCTCGTTTCTCTCTGGGTTTAGTCACGGTCCTTAGTGGGATTGGGTTGGCTGGGACGCAGGGATTCGAACCCCGATACGCAGATCCAGAGTCTGCAGTCTTACCGTTAGACGACGTCCCAATGCAAGCTTAATTTTAACAAACGGCGTCGTCGGAATCCACTTCCGGCCGGCTCCTCCTCACTCATCTGCTTCCCTGGCCCGCCGATTCCTGCCCGGCGGATGCCCTACGGACCAGTCCAAAACTCAGCTTCTACCCGCAGTGCGGGAGCGGAATCCTCGCGCGGTTCCTGGTGCCGCCATCCTGGCGCGGTTCGCCCTCTCCATGTTTGGACACTTCATGAAACTCATCCGCCGCAGCCGGCAACTACTCCCGCACTACCTCCCCGGCAGCGTACCCTCCCCCTCTGCCCGGCAGTGGCCGCAAGGCCCTGCCATGCACCTGGTTGGGTTCCGCTGCGGCGGCCCAACGGCGGATCCGCGCTCGTCTCCGTCTACCGGCCCGTCAACCCCAGGAACTCTTCGGGGTACCCTTTGGGCCCGATCGCCCAGCAGGCCTGCTGCGCGCCGCCCGCCTCGAGGCCGCCTCTTCACCTGCGCCCTCGACCGCGCCATCGACCGTAATGCAGATACTCCCATCCGCCCATGTCCGCGGACCTCGTCGAAAACATCGGTGTCCTCCGCGCCCAGAACCGCAACCTCGCCCTGGCCGAGGGCTTCCGCCAAATAGTCAGCCAATCCGACACATGGGAGCTTTTCCTCCGCTATCAGGCCCAGACCGAGCGCCGGGGCGCCATCTGGGCCCGATACGCCATCGAGGAGTTCATCCTCGGGCCCCCACGACCAGAACCCCAAAACCGTCGCCCACCCCCAACGTCCGCCTCTTCCATACCCCCCGAAAAAACCAGCCTTCGGAGGCCCCCTTCACCGCCCACCCCACCGCTAAGCCCCGCACCGCGGCGGACTCTACTTCTCGCCTCGCCCCGCGAAACCTCCGCTCCTCCGCGGTGAAATAGTCTTGCCCGCCTTTGATCCACGCCACTTTCACTCCCTGCCGCAATTTGACACTAGGAGCCGCAGGTGATAAATGTAGTGATCTTCATCAGGAACACACATGGCTGACGAGCAAAAGCCGGAAGGCTCCCCAGCGCCTCAACCCGAGGCGGGCGAGGCGCCCAAGCCGCCGCAGAAACCCGCCGCCCCGGCAGCCAAACCCGCTCCTCCCAAGCCCGCGGCGGCAGCCGCCGGACACGCTCCTCCCAAACCTCCGGCCACCATGGCGGCCACCCCATGGGAGAGCGAACTGGCCACGGATTTGAAGGCGCGCTTCGCCGGCCGCGTGCTCGAGACCTCCACGTACCTGGGCCAGAATTTCATCGTGGCCAAACCCGATTCCGTCATCCCGGTCCTCGAGTACCTCAAATTGGAAGCCGATTTCGACTACCTGGTGGATGTCACCGCAGTCGATTGGCCCAAACGCGCCGACCGCTTCGACGTCGTCTACATCCTCTATAGCTTCGCGCGCAACGAGCGCGTCCGCGTGAAAACGTACATCCCCGAGGGCTACAAGCCCGAGACCGCCGTCACCGTGCACCTGGCCGCCAATTGGCTGGAGCGCGAGGTCTTCGACATGTTCGGCATCGAGTTCGCCGGGCATCCCGACATGCGGCGCATCCTCCTGCCGGAAGAGTGGCAGGGACACCCGCTGCGAAAGGACTATTCTATAATTCAGCAGGACCAGACCTGGGTGCGGGAGAACCTGGAGATCGATAGCGGCCAGTGAACACGGTATGCCGGACGCCACATTTTTAGATTCCACCGAATTAGTTCTCAACATGGGCCCCCAGCACCCTTCCACGCACGGTGTGCTGCGCGTCATCCTCAAACTGGATGGCGAAAAGATTCTGGGCACCGAGTGCGTCATCGGATACCTGCACCGGGGCGTCGAAAAAATCGCCGAGAACCGCACCTACGCGCAGTTCAACCCCTACGTGGACCGCATGGACTACGTGGCGGCCATCTCCAACGGTCTGGGCTACTGCCTGGCCGTGGAGAAGCTGCTCAATATCGAGGCGCCGCCGCGCGCACAGGTCGTTCGGGTCATCCTCACGGAGATGAACCGCATTGCCAGCCATCTGCTGTGGCTGGGCACCCACGCCCTCGATATCGGCGCCATCACGCCGGTTTTCTATTGCTTTCGCGAGCGCGAAGAGGCCCTCAAAATCTTCGAAAAGTACTGCGGCGCGCGGCTCACCACCCACGCCTTCCGCATCGGCGGCCTGCTCTACGAAACCTACGACGGCTTCGAGGAGGACGTGATGGCCTTCTGCGACTGGCTCCTGCCCAGGATCGACGAATACGAGGAACTGCTCACCAACAATCGCATCTGGGTGGGCCGCCTGACGGGCGTCGGCATTTTGAGCGCCGACGAGTGCAAGGAATACGGCGTGACCGGCCCTGTGTTGCGCGCCGCCGGAGTGAAGTGGGATCTCCGCAAGGCCCAGCCGTATTCCGGCTACGAAAAGTACGAGTTCGAAATCCCCACACGCGAAAATGGCGACACCTACGACCGGTACATGGTTCGCATGGAAGAAATGCGCCAATCGGTGCGCATCATGCGTCAGGCCGTCGAAGCGATTCCCGAGGGGCCGATCATGGGCAAGGTGGGAAAGGTGATCAAGCCGGCGGTGGGCGAGGCCTACGTATCCATCGAGGCCCCCAAAGGCGAGCTGGGATATTACATCGTGAGCGATGGCGCCACGCAGCCCTACCGCGTGCGGGTGCGCCCCCCGTCGTTCGTCAACTTACAAGCTCTCGACCGGATGGTAAGAGGCGGGTTAGTAGCCGACATCGTGGCCGTAATCGGAACATTAGACATCGTGCTAGGCGAGGTGGATCGGTAACACATGACGCGGCGTAACACCTTGACGCGGAGACGCGGAGACGCGGAGAAAAGTTCTGAGAACAAATTGCTTCTGCGCGTCTCCGCGTCTCCGCCTCAACAAGAAGGTTAACTTCTATGCGTAAGCTTCTAAACAAGATCTTCCTGGTGGACCTCTTTCAAGGCCTCTGGGTCACGTTCCGGAATCAGAATCCGAAGTACATCTACACCGAGCAGTATCCCGCGGAGCGCCCCAAAGTGGCCGAGCGCTACCGCGGAGCCCCGCGCCTGAATATCAATCCCGATAACGGAGAGACCCTCTGCATCTCCTGCAACTTGTGCGCGCTGGCCTGCCCGGAGAACCTCATCGTGGTCACCAGCGCGCGCAACGAGGCCACCCGGCGCAAGGAACTTGCCGAATTTACTTACGACACCTCCCGCTGCATGTTTTGCGGCCTCTGTGAAGACGCCTGCCCGGTGGACGCCCTGGAACTGACCCAGGATTTCGAAATGGCCACTTACACCCGTGAGGGCCAGATCTGGGACCGCCAGATGCTCGAGGAAGGCCCCAATCCCACTCAATACAAATGTTGAAAGCCGTGTTCATCCGTGTTCACCCGTGCTACCGAGCCGCGACCGTCAGGGAGCGGACGCCGCACCTCCTATGACCCCCACCTACATAGACGCGGTCCTGTTTTACACTTTCGCCCTGCTGGTGCTGGGCGGGGGCGTCCTCACCATCACCTGCCGCAGCGCCGTGCGTAGCGCCATTTCGCTGATTGTCTCGCTGCTGGGCGTGGCCGGCATCTACCTCCTGCAGCAGGCCGAGTTCCTGTTCGCCGTGCAGATCGTGCTCTACGTGGGCGGCATCATGGTGCTGTTCCTCTTCGTCATCATGCTGGTGAATCTGGACCAGGCCGCCCACGAGCGCCAGTTCAACCGCCAGTGGCTGGTGGCTCTGACGGCCGTCGCGTTGGTGGGCGCCGAGGTGGGTTACTTCCTGTATCGCGGCCAGGGCGCCTTCCAGTTCGGCGAGCCAGCGCCCGTGCCGCCCGTGCTCGGCAATACCGAGATGCTGGCGGACGTCCTGTTTTCCGAATATCTGTTGCCCTTCGAGATCGCTTCCATTCTGCTGTTGGTGGCGGTGGTCGGCTCGGTCATCATGGCCAAAAAGAGGATTTGACGATGTATCCCGTAACAACGGTTCATTACCTGGTGCTCAGCGCGGCTCTCCTGCTGATCGGCACTGTGGGCGTGCTCACGCGCCGCAATGTGGTCGTCATTTTGATGTCCATCGAGCTGATCCTCAATGCCGTGAACATCAACCTGGTGGCCTTTTCGCACGCCCTGCGCAACGTCAACGGGCAGATCTTCGCCATCTTCGTGATTACCGACGCGGTGGCCGAGGCGGCTGTGGGGCTGGGCATCCTGATCGCGCTGTTTCGCAACAAGGAAACCGTGCTGGCGGATGAGATCGACTTGCTGAAGTGGTAGGAGAACCGTGAATTTTCTCGATCAGATCTGGCTGATACCTCTGTTCCCGCTCTTCGGAGCCTTGCTCATGCTGCTGTTCGGCAGGAAGCTCGATCCGCAGCCGGAGTCCGCCGTGGCAGTGGCTCCCGGCGTGGAGCCGGCGCCCGCCCATGAGCACCAGCATGAGCATGTGCATGAACATGACCACCAGCATGAGCATGGGCATGAGCATGGGCATGGTGGGGCAGGCGATTCGCCTGCCAACGGTCACACTCACGACCACGCCCACACTCACGACCACGCCCACACTCACGACCACGAACACGGCCAGGACCATGGCCACGACCACTCCCATTCCCACGCCCACGCCCATTCGCCGCTGAAATTCCTCATCGACCTGATCTGCCCCGGGATGGTGCTGCTTTCCTTCCTCTTCTCGTTGGGCGCCGTGTGGCAGCTTTCGCAATTGCCCCAGCGCATCCACCAGATCCTCCTGTACACCTGGATCCCCGGCCTGCCCTTCCACATGGGCAACGGCCAGATGTCCCTATTCCAGGTGGATTGGGGCTTTCTGCTCGATCCGCTCAGCTCCGTCATGATCCTGGTGGTTACCGGGATCGGCTTCATCATCCACCTCTATTCCACCGGCTACATGGCCCACGACAACGGCTACTACCGTTTCTTCGGCTACATGAACCTGTTCGTCTTCTTCATGCTGATGCTCGTTCTGGCCAATAACTACGCGCTGCTGTTCGTAGGCTGGGAAGGCGTGGGTTTGTGCAGTTACCTGTTGATTGGTTTCTACTTCCAGAAGAAATCCGCGACCGACGCTGGAATGAAGGCCTTCCTCTTCAACCGCGTGGGCGACGCCGGCTTTGTGCTGGGCATGCTGCTGATGTTGTCGGTGCTGGGCACGGTGCGCTTCACCGACGTCAACGCGGTGCTGCGCAGCGGCCATTTCCTCCCGGAGATCGCCGGCTTCGGCGTGCTCAGTATCATGGCGCTGCTGCTGTTTTTCGGCGCCACCGGTAAGTCGGCGCAGATTCCGCTGTATGTCTGGTTGCCAGACGCCATGGAAGGCCCCACGCCGGTCTCCGCGCTGATCCACGCCGCCACCATGGTGACCGCGGGCGTATATATGGTGGCGCGGTCCTCGGCGCTTTTCGTGCTCACGCCCAGCACTTCCACGGTGGTGGCCACCGTGGGCGCATTTACCGCCATTCTGGCTGCTTCGATCGCCCTGGTGCAGACGGATATCAAGCGCGTCCTGGCATACTCCACGGTCAGCCAACTTGGCTATATGTTCCTGGCGCTCGGCGTAGGCGCTTACTGGGTGGCTATCTTCCACTTATTCACGCATGCCTTTTTCAAGGCCCTGCTCTTCCTCGGGTCGGGTTCCGTGATTCACGCCATGAGCGGCGAGCAGGATATGCGCCGCATGGGCGCGCTGAAGGATAAGATTCCCATCACCCACTGGACCATGTGGGTCGGCTCCGTGGCCATCGCCGGCATTCCGGGGCTGGCCGGCTTCTTCTCCAAGGATGAGATTCTATGGCAGGCCTATAGCTCGCCGCAAGGGTCGAAGGCCCTCTGGGGCATCGGCGTGGTCACCGCCCTGATGACCGCGTTTTACATGTGGCGGCTCATGAACATGACCTTTTACGGTAAGTCGCACGTAAGTCCCGAAGTGGCCGCCAGGATTCACGAATCGCCCGCTTCCATGACCGTGCCGCTCACCGTGCTGGCCATCGGCAGCGTGCTGGCCGGCTGGCTGGGAGCGCCCCGCCTCTGGAACCTCGGCGAGAACTTCCGCGCCTTCGAGCGCTGGCTGGAGCCGGCCTTCGCCTCGGCCGCCGCGGTGGCCGCCAAAGAGGGCGAGCACGGCGCATCCGTGGAATGGATTCTCATGGGCGTCTCGGTGGCCTTCGCCATCATCGGCATTGTGGTGGCGCGCTACTTTTATAACAACAAGCCGGAGATTCCCGATACCCTCGAAAAGTCGCTCAAGCCGCTGCACACCCTGCTCTATAACAAGTGGTACGTGGACGAGATCTACGATTTCCTCTTCGTCAACGGCTTGGGCAAGGGCGGCGGCCGCCTGATGGGCGCTTTCGACCGCAACGTGGTGGATGGCGGAGTAAACGCCGCCGGATGGCTGACGCGCTTCAGCGCCACGCTCTCCGGCTGGTGGGACACCTGGATTATCGACGGCGCCGTGCGCTTCACTTCCTTCTTCGTGAAGATGCTCTCTTATCCCGCGTGCATCCTGGAAAGCGGCCGCGTGCAGGCTTATGCCTTCTTCACGCTGGTGGGCGTGTTGGCCTTTTTGGGATATTACATAGCGCGGTAACTATATGGACCAGCACTTACTCAGCATCGTCTTGCTCACACCGCTGGCCGGGCTGGCCATCCTGCTCCTGATTCCCTCCCGGAACAAGGACCTGATCCGCATCTGGGCCAACCTGGTCGCCTTCGCCGGTTTTCTGATCTCGCTCCCGCTGGTCTCCCGCTTCCAGGTGGGTGGGCCCGGGTTCCAATTCGAGGAGAGCGCCGATTGGATTCGCACTCTGGGCGCCCACTACCACATCGGAATCGACGGCATCAGCCTGTTGCTGGTGATGCTTACCACCCTGATGGGCTTCATCGCTGTGTTGTGCTCCTGGAACGGCATCCAGGACCGCGTCAAGGAATACTACGCCATGTTCATGCTCCTGCAAACGGGCATGATCGGCGTATTCATCTCGCTGGATTTCTTTCTCTTCTATGTCTTCTGGGAGCTCGTGTTAGTCCCCATGTACTTCATCATCGGAGTCTGGGGCGGCCCGCGCAAACTCTACGCGGCCATTAAGTTCTTCCTTTACACCCTGGCCGGTTCGGTGCTGATGCTGCTGGGCATTCTGACCCTCTTCTTCCAGCACTTCAACCAGTTTCACTTCTACACCTTCGAGATTTCCGAGCTGATGAAAACCAGCCTGCCGCTGGGCCTGCAACAGTGGGTCTTCTGGGCCTTCTTCATCGGCTTCGCCATCAAGGTGCCGATGTTCCCCTTCCACACCTGGCTCCCCGACGCCCACGTGGAGGCCCCCACCGCCGGCTCCGTCATCCTGGCGGCCGTGCTCCTGAAGATGGGTACCTATGGCTTCTTGCGCTTCTCGTTGCCGCTGCTGCCCAAGGCCTCGGCCGATCAGACCATCGTGCAAATCCTGGCCATCCTGTCGATCGTGGGCATCATTTACGGCGCGTTGGTCAGCCTGATGCAGCAGGATTGGAAGAAGCTGGTGGCCTACTCCTCTGTGAGCCACCTGGGCTTCTGCACGCTGGGCATCTTCTCGCTGAATCCCAACGGCATCGCCGGCAGCGTGATCCAGCAGGTCAACCACGGAATCTCCACCGGCATGCTCTTCATGGTCATCGGCGTGATCTACGAGCGCCGCCACACGCGCCAGATCTCCGAGTACGGCGGGCTGGCGCACGTCATGCCGACCTTTGCCAAGATCTTCGCCTTTGCCATGCTCAGCTCGATAGGCCTGCCGCTGCTCAACGGTTTTGTCGGCGAGTTCACCATCCTGCAAGGCGCCTTTGAAGCCAACCGCGTCTGGGCGGCCTTCGCGGTGACCGGCGTGATTCTGGGCGCCGCTTACATGCTATGGCTCTATCAGCGCACCATGCTGGGGCAGGTGACCAACGGCAAGAACCTGACCATCCCCGATATGAATCTCAGGGAAATTCTCACCTTCGTGCCGCTGATCGCCTGGGCCATCTGGATCGGAATCTATCCCAAGCCCTATTTCGAAATTCTGCAAAGGCCCGTGGCCCAGATCGTGGAGCGCGTGCGGCCCGGCTATTTCGGCGGCGGTCCGCAGAACGCGGCCCTCCCTGGCACGCCCAGCCCACGCACGCTGGCGCAGGCGGGAGGCGGCCAATGAGCCAGTTCTACACCGTCACCGATCACTTCACCATCATTCCGGCAGTGATGCTGGCGCTGTTCGGATGCGCCATCCTGATCGTCGATTTCATGGCCTTCCCCGATCCGCGCCACAAGAAATGGCTGGTCCTGTTCGTCTTGCTGGGCGAGGGCTTCACCGGCTCCGCCCTCGTCCAACAGTCGGCCTTTCTCGCCACTCTCGCCCCCCAGGGCGCCACCGAGCTGCTGGGGTTTCAGGGATCCGTGACGGTCGACGGCTTCGGCATCTTTTTCAACTGGATCTTCCTGGTGGCCGCTGTGATCGTAACCGTGGTCTCCTATAAGTACCTGGAGATTGCGGGCGAGCACCACGGCGAATACTACGCCCTGATCTTATTCGCGCAGTGTGGCATGTACTTTCTGGCCACCGGCACCGACCTGATCACTCTGTTCATTGGCCTGGAGCTGATGGCTCTGTGCTTCTACGTGATGGTGGGCTTTCTGCGGGCCGATAAGCGCTCCAACGAAGCCGCCCTCAAGTATCTGCTCTTAGGGGCCTTTTCCACCGGCTTCCTGGCCTACGGTTTTTCAATAATGTACGGCTTGGCAGGATCCACCAAGCTGGCCGATATCACCGCGGCCCTGCAGCAGCGCGATCCTTGGGACCCGCTGGTCTTCCTGGCGATGGCCACCACCGCCGTGGGGCTGCTGTTCAAGATCTCCGCCGCACCCTTCCACATGTGGGCGCCGGACGCCTACGAAGGCGCGCCTACCACCGTCACCGCGTATCTTTCGGTGGCCTCCAAAGCCGCGTCGATCGCTTTTCTGCTGCGCATATTCCTGGGCCCGCTGGCCTCCGCGCGCGCCGCCTGGGAACCTCTGCTGGCGGCCGTCGCGGTGATCACCCTCACGATCGGCAACCTGGCCGCCATCAACCAGAACAACATCAAGCGCCTCTTGGCTTACAGCTCCATTTCGCACGCCGGATATATGCTGCTGGGCCTGGTGGCGGGCAACCAGACCGGCATCAACGGCATCGCGGTGTATGTCATGGTCTACACCTTCATGAACCTGGGGGCCTTCCTGGTGGTGATCGCGCTGCGGCGCGCCAATATCATCGGAGAGGATCTGGACGATATTGCCGGGCTCATGCACAAGAGCCCCGGTTACGCCATCCTCATGCTGATCTTTCTGCTCTCGCTGGCGGGCATTCCGCCCACCGCCGGCTTCCTGGGCAAGTATTATATCTTTCTCTCGCTGATCCAGACCCGGCATTACACGCTGGCGGTCGTGGCCACGCTCTATGTGGCGGTAGCGATCTATTACTATTTCAAGATTGTGCGCAGCATGTTCATCCGCGAATCCACCGAGAAGGCTCCGCTGGCGGCCAGCTTCGGTTTACGGGTAGCGGTGGCGGTAAGTGGCGTACTGACTTTGGCCATCGGCATTTACCCCGAGCCCTTCCTGCGCCTGGCCCAGACCTCGCTGATGCGGTAAGAGGAATATGAAACAACCAGCGTTGCTGAATTCACTGTACTCACCACGGAGGCACGGAGGAAGCACGGAGAAACCAAGCATATTTTTCTCTTGTCTTTCTCCGTGCTTCCTCCGTGTGCTCCGTGCCTCCGTGGTGAATACAGGCCTCACTGACTAATATGGACGCAATTCTTTCCAATCCGTGGTTCCGCCCGCTGGCGGTGATGCTGGTGATCATAGCGGCGTTCCCGCTGGTGGCCGGCTACATCACACTGATCGAGCGCAAAGTGCTGGCCGATTTTCAAGTCCGCCTGGGTCCCATGCGCGTCGGCCCGCACGGTCTGCTCCAGCCCATCGCCGATGCCCTCAAGCTGCTGATCAAGGAAGACATCATACCCACCGACTCGGATAAGGCCATCTTCTGGTTCGCCCCCGTAATCTCCACCTTCACCGGGCTGACCGCCTTCGCTGTGCTGCCCTTCGCCAAGGATATCTACATCAGCGACGTCAACGTCGGGCTGCTGGTCGTCTCGGCCATGTCGGCGGTGGGAATCCTGGGCATCATCCTGGGCGGCTGGTCCTCCAACAGCCACTATCCGCTGCTCGGCGCGTTGCGCAGCGCCGCCCAGCTTGTCAGCTACGAGGTGGCGCTGGCCTTCGCGCTGCTCTCCGGCGTGATGTGCGCCGGCACGCTCAGCATGCAGGGCATCGTCAAGGCGCAGCTCGATCGCGGCGTCTGGTTCGTCTTCGATAACTACTTTTTCATGATCGTGCCGTTCGCCGTGTACATCGTCGCCGCGACCGCCGAAACCAACCGCGCCCCGTTCGACCTGCCGGAAGCCGAATCCGAGCTGGTGGCCGGCTTCCACACCGAGTACAGCGGCTTCCGCTGGGCGCTCTACTTCCTGGCTGAGTATTGCAACATCTTCGTGGTGTCGTCGGTGGCCGTGACGCTGTTCTGGGGCGGCTGGCTGCGCCCGTTCCCCAGCGTGGGCTGGCTGGACATCCCGTTGAATTATGTGTTCCCGGTGCTGCTGTTCGCCGGATCGGCTGTCCTCACAGTGCCCATGGTGCGGCCCTTGAAAGAACCGATCCAGCAGAAGGTGCTGGTGGCGTGCATCCTGCTGCTCTTCGCGATGGCCGCGGCTTTTGCCGTCCCCGTGGTGAACCACGCGGTGATCGGCCTGTTCTGGTTCCTGTTCAAGGTGTCCATTTTGATCTACCTGCTGATCTGGTTCCGCGGCACGTTCCCGCGCTTCCGATACGACCAGCTCATGAACATCGGCTGGAAAGTCGCCATCCCGGTCGGCATGGCCGCGGTGCTGATCAATGCGCTGATCGGAATGTCTCACGCGGGCTAGCGCCAGCAACGCTCAGTTCAATCGGAACGTCACAGTGATGGGCGCTTCCACCTCCACCGGCGTCCCGTTGAGCAGGGTGGGCTTGTAAATCCAGCGGGCCACCGCATCCAGCGCGGCGCGTGCCAGCAGCGGATGACCGCTTTTCACGCGCAATTCCTTGATTCGGCCGTCCGCGCCGATCACCCCGACCAGTTCCACGACTCCGGAGACCCGCATGGAGCGTGCGATTGGCGGATAGACCGGGTCGGGGCGGAAGATCGGTTCGGCGGGGTTGACGTCGCCGCCCCGTCGTATAAGGCGGGTGACCGGGGCCACCGGCGGGGCTCGGTGCACCGGCTCGGGCAGATGCTCCATGACGGCTGCCCGCACATCCGGAACGAAGCTGCCGAGCACGCCCGGGACCCCGCCCGGCACGCCTGCCTCGACGCCTCCAGGGACTCCGAAGTTGCCCACCTCGGGCGGCGGATCTACAATCATCGCCGCGTGTATGGGAACCGCGGCGGGCGCGAGGAGGGCATCGCCGCGGACCGTCCTCACGATGGCGCTCGGCCGTTGCGGGCGCACGCCGCTGCCTTTGGGAGGCGGCGCAGGCGGCGGACCCGGCGTCGCCAGCGCGGTCGCGTAAGCCACCCGTGGAATCACCTGCGGCCATATGAGAGGGGCCAGCGCCAGGCTCGCTACCAGCAGAGCCTCGCCGCTCAAGCCGATGCAAGTGGCCCACCAGCGCCGCGGAGCATTGGGAAGTGTCGATTGTTCGAACATAAGTCCTCCTTCCGTGCGCGCGGAGACACGTCTCCTCGGGCAGTGAAACTCGGGGAATCCGTTGGTCGCGGGCGCGTCCGGGAAGTTGCGCGTCTCGGAAACTATCTTGGCGCCGACTTCCACCCAAATAGACACCGGGCCTCGCCAGAAGTTCCTATGATGGATAAGTGCAACTGCCCGGACCGGTCAAGCGGATCATCGAAGAGCGTGCCGATGCGGTGGGCTTCTCCGCGCTGGCGCGGGCCGCGGCGGCCCTCTCGGATGCCTACCGTGCGGGCCGGCCGGCGCGCGTGGCCGGGGCGGAGCGGCTGGCGGCATACTTAGTGACGCGCATGCCCGCCACTTACGCCGCGGCGTACGCGGTGCTCGGTGAAGTGCGGCGGTTGCTGGGCGAGCGCGCGGTGGCCAGCGTGCTCGATATCGGCGCCGGCGCGGGAGCGGCCTCGCTGGCAGCGCGCCAGTGGTTTCCCGAGGCTCGCGTCACCTTGATCGAACGCGATACCGCGATGGCCGCGGCGGCCCGCGAATGGCTGCCCGATGCCACGATCGTGCACGGCGACGTCACCCGCATAGAGGCGCTGCCGCCGCACGACCTGGTGATAGCCGCTTACTCGCTGGGCGAGTGCATCGGGACGAATCTCGGGCCCAGGGGGCACCCCGCAGGCACGAGTGCCTGCGGCACAATTGTGGCGCAGGGGGCGCCCTCTTGGCCCGTCTCTGCCGGGGTACCCCCCGGGGGTCGGGGACTCATCCCGGCGCATTTCACGCGCGCTTCGGTCCCGGCCGCCAGAGACGTTCCCGCGAGGGAGCGCTTCCCGCTCATCCCGGCGCGTGGGCCGCTCGTCCCTCGCCTCTGGCGCGCCGCCCAGGTAGCCTTCGTGGCCATCGAGCCCGGCACTCCCCGCAGTTTCACACTCATCCGCGACCTCCGTGCCGAACTCCTCTCAGCCGGCGCACACATGCTGGCGCCGTGCCCTGGTGCGATCGAGTGTCCCATGGCGGGCGCCGACTGGTGCCACTTCGCGGCGCGCGTGGAGCGGTCGTCCTTGCATCGCCGCGTAAAAGGCGGCGCACTGGGGTACGAAGACGAAAAGTACAGCTACGTGGCGCTGGCGCGGGAGGAGGTGGAGTTGCCGGCAGCGCGCATCATCCGCCATCCGCAACATCGGCCCGGTCTGGTAGTGCTCGAAATCTGCACCGCCCAAGGCTTGCGGCAGCGGCCTGTCGCGAAACGCGACCGCGAGAGGTTTCGCGCCGCGCGGCAGGCGGCTTGGGGCGATGCCCTGTCCGGTATATCATGAGGAACATGGTCACTCGGGAACATGCCTGGGAAATTCTTTGCGAATTTACGAAGTCGGAAGGGCTGCGCAAACATGCGCTAGCGGTAGAGGCGTGCGTGGCGGCGTACGCGCGGAAATCGGGTGAGGACGAGTCCAAATGGTCCCTCACGGCGCTGCTTCACGATTTCGATTGGGAGATCCACCCCACGCTGGAGGAGCATCCGCAAAAGGGCGAAGCGATTCTGGCCGCGCGCGGCGTGGACGAGGAGATCCGCCGGGCCATCCTTTCACACGCCAATCACACCGGCGTGCCACGCGAGACCGCGCTTCAGAAGACGCTCTATGCGTGCGATGAGCTAGCCGGCTTCATCACTGCGATTTCCTACGTCAAGCCCAACCGCAGCGTTTTCGAGGTGGACGTGGTCTCGGTGAAGAAGAAGATGAAGGACAAGGCCTTCGCGCGCTCGGTGAACCGGCAGGACATCGTAGAGGGAGCGCAGGAATTGGGCGTTCCGCTGGAAGATCACATCGCGTTTTGCGTGCAGGCCATGCAGGATCGCGCCGCCGAACTAGGTCTAGCAGGCGTACAAGGCAGCGCGGGCGCGTGAGCGCACTCGGGACGGATGGCGAGTTACGAGGGTAATACGCCGATTTTAACGCGTTGAGAAGGAGACAGGAGTCAGGAGACAGGAGTCGGAATAAAGACTGGCCGGGCCGTCGTGCGGGCCCGGCCCGGCGAGGGCGTCAGACCACTTCCAACTCGCGATCCCCGCTCGCTGAGATCTGGTTCCGCAGGGCGTTCGAAAGTACGATGCAGCCGCACGAAGCCTTTCCGGGATGCGAGATGGAATCGGCATGGATGAGGAAGCCTGCGCGGCCGAACGTCACCGTGCCTTGCTCTGGGGTCAAGGCCATCACGTGAGGCCCGTGGGTGGGGGTGTCGTAGGGCGGGCCGATGTGCCACGGGTGCACGTCAGATTTGAGGGAAGGGATCAGGCAGCACGCCGGGCGGAGCGGCGCTCCCAGAAGTCCTCGTAGCGTCCACTGAGTTTGCAGCAGCGCAGGGCGATGATAGCGTTTGCGCCATCGA
>JBKQPR010000036.1:0-5826 GCA_052144935.1 Bryobacteraceae bacterium | reverse complement strand
TAACTGCATGTCTTCGGTCATGCGTTGACGAAGCGGTGTCATGCGAAGGCTCCTTGAAAGTTGGATTGGTCATTGGAAATAACCTGATCCAGTGTTTCAAAGGAGCCTCGCGCCACGCCAGGGGGGGTCCGGCGCAAGGCCGGAACGCAGAAGATTACCGCTCAGCGGTTTAGTTCAACGGTTGGTTTGGGGAGTGCTTTGTTTCCGTTCCTGAGCCAGCCGGATCGGTGTTCATGGGGTCTTTGCACGGTTTCGCATGAATACCCCCGGCAGCGGCCGGTACAGGAGGAATTGCCGGAGCGGCAATCGGTAATGCCTGAAAAGTGGGTTGAGAACTGGCGATAAATGGTTAGCAGACCGCCAGCGTCCGGAATTAGCTTGTTGCAGGCAGGACACATTCTTTCCGGCAGACCAACAATCTCGCCCTCTGCCGCAAACGTAATCACCGATTTGCAATTCGGGCACTCGAAACTGATTGTGTCCAGTTCCTCTAATTTGAAGACATACCAAGTCTCGCTCATGTGATGATTTTTATCGCGGCCGCGGCGCTACAATGCGCCAATGCGAACCCTAATCCTACTCGTGTTTTTGGCTCTCGGAATGTGGTCACAGGCCCAGGAACCCCCAAAAGCTCAGCCAATCCCCAAAAACCACGGCACCCAAACCGCTCATGAAAACAGAATTCCACCGGCCATGAGCAACTGACCAAGCAGGACGCTACGACGAGTCAGGACCAACGTGGCTCCCTTATCGAAAAGAAGGCCGCCCCCAACAACGCCGATGAGGAGTTGAAGATAAACACGGAACTTGCCGCGTTTACGGGAAAACTCGCGGACTTCACATGGTGGGTCGCCGCCTTTACCTTTTTCCTGGTCGTAGTAGGCGCGCTGCAATTGGCGGCGCTTATCCGGCAGGCCAAGGTTCTCGGCCATCACAGTACCCTCATAGAACAGTCGGTTGAACAAATGAGGGGCGCCGTCACCGCTTACCAAGCGTTCGTCCGCTCCAGCGACGCCATGCTCGCGCTCACGCGGGAATCTAACGATATAACGCGGGAATCCAACGGGACCACGGCTAACATCGCCGATCTTACGCGCCAGTCCCTGGTTCTCACCCACCGACCGAAACTGGTTGTGCGCAACGTGTCGCTGGACAAGGAAAACGAGATCCTGAATTTTGGCCCGACACGAGGCTGGCCGATTCCGGCCACCGGGACCTTGCGAGTCGTGAATGTGGGATCGAGCACGGCTCACGTCGTATCTTTCTCGTGCCGAGTATTTGTATCCAACATCCTGCCGACCAAACCGCCATTCGAACTGGTAGACGTTGACAAGCCGCCACCCGCCGCACTCAGCCGGCTGGCGAGATCGCCGGGAGTATGCGCAGTCCGATTCATAGCTCTCTTCCGTAAGTCACCTGGGTGCGGCTTTTAGCTGAAAACGCACACCCTCACGATTCTGGAGAAAACTAACAACCTCGAAGAGATTATCCGCGCGCGGATTACCGGCGGGGCCGAGCATACGCATGAGGCTTTTGGATGAAATGTTGGTCGCCTGGGCCAGCGCACTAAAGCCGACCGTCGCATTGATGTAATCGCGAAGGATGGTCTTGCCCGTGGCTATATCGCCAGCGAGCATGGATTCGATGCCTTCGCGGAGAAGCTCCTTCCGAAACTTCGGGTCGCGCTCAACGCGGGCACGAATGGTCTCTTTGAAATCACGCGTTAGGGGCATGGTGGTCCTCCCGCTTCCTTCTTTTGCAGTCCTGCCAGTTGGCGAGCGCGGCCTCGATATCGTGCTGCTGGCGCTTCTTAGCCGCAGCCTGCGGGTTCAAGCGGTTGAACCAAGCGGCATTGGGGCTGTGCCCCCGGAATCGAGATATTCTCGAACGTCGATCATTGGCTATAGTAACACATATGTTACCACTGTCAAGGAGTGCCCGCGCGGCCGGAGTGAAGATAACGGAATACACTACGGGCAACGCCGCTCAAGTTCAGCTTTCAGGGATGCCCACGTTACGCCGTTGCGGCGATCTTCGTCGAGCGAAGCGAGGCGGCGCTCAAGCTCGGCTCCTGCGCACTCGTCAAGGGAAGCTGCTCATGTTCGAGACTATCCCAAAGCTGCGCGATGAGCGCCAGACCTTCCGGGGGCGTCAAACGAGCGATCTCATCAGGAGTGAGCAATTCCATGCTCCCCAGCCTACGAAAAACCGGGCCGGGGGCAAGCCTCAGAAAACCTTCGCGTCATCAGAAAGAAAGGGAGGGCGCGGCGCCGAGGCCGTCCAACACGGTTATCGGGTCGCGCAGGGTGCGGCGCCGCGGTGCGGTTTGCCATCACCGCTGCGGCGCGGCTACCAGGACCGTGTTGGCGCAGCCTTTCCCGGTCACATCCACTTCCCGCGGGCCGGCCAGCTTGTGCACCATGCCGGGATAGCCTTTCTCGTACACCGAAAGCTTGTAAGTTCCCCCCGCCAAGCCGTCGAAGAGGAAGCGGCCCCCGGTGTCGGTGGTGGTGTAGCGGGCGCCGCTCTTGGATAGCAGCTCGACCACCAGCTCGGGCGAGGGCGAGCCGATGCTCTCGGGATCGCGCAGGCGGTCCAGGGCGCGTTGGTAGGCCGGACGCGTCAGCGATGGGAACCCGAAGCGCGGAGACCGGCGCGGAAGTTTTGCGGCCAAGGCCATCTCACCAGGTCGCGACAAGGGTCACTTTGTTCAGGTATATTTGGATCGGGTAAACCTTGAAGGCAGGTCATGAACTGTGAAGAGATCATAGCCCGGCTGCGGGAGAACGAAGCGGCGCTGCGCCAGCGGGGCGTGGCTCATGCCGCCTTGTTCGGTTCACGGGCGCGGGGCGATCAACGCCCCGGAAGCGACACCGACATTATGATCGAATTCGATCCTGCGGCCCGGATCACCGTTTTCGACTATGCCGGCTTGAAAGATTACATCGCCGCCTTGTTTGAGGGCCAGGTTGATGTGGTGAACCGGGACGGACTGAAACCTTATGTGAAGCCGGCCGCCACCGCTGGCGCCATCTATGCTTTCTGATGCCGCCGCGGCGGCCCTGCGCGATATAGAGCACATATCAACCTCGCAGCCCATTTCGCCGCGGGCCTTGACTACGAGGCTTTTCGCGACGACACTCGCACGGTCTATGCCGTAACGCGCTGCCTTGAAATCATTTCAAAGGCATCCCGGCGTCTCCCGGATGAGATGAAAGCGCGGCACCCGTCGATTGCCGGAAAAACATGGCCGGGGCGGGCAACGTGTACCGTCACGACTACGAGGATGTTGCCGCGAAGCTGGTGTGGGACACTCTGCAACTGGCCTTGCCACCATTACGGGATGTGGTTGCTCGTGAAATCGTGGCCCTCGAGTGAGCCAAAACAAATTCGGACTGCAGCCTTGGTCGAAGAAGGAAGCGTTAGCCGGTAAGAGCCAAGCCGGGCAAGCCTGCGCGGCGTGACGGATGCGAAGCACCTGCACGTGGTCGCCGATGCTCCCCAGCCTACGAAAAACCGGGCCGGGGGCAAGCCTCAGAAAACCTTCGCTTCATCCGAAGGGAGGGCGCGGCGCCGAGGCCGTCCAACACGGTTATCGGGTCGCGCAAGGTGCGGCGCCACGGTGCGGTTTGCCATCACCGCTGCGGGGCGGCTACCAGGACTGTGTTGGCGCAGCCTTTCCCGGTCACATCCACTTCCCGCGGGCCGGCCAGCTTGTGCACCATGCCGGGATAGCCCTTCTCGTAGACCGAAACCTTGTAAGTTCCCTCCGCCAAGCCGTCGAAGAGGAAGCGGCCTCCGGTGTCGGTGGTGGTGTAGCGGGCGCCGCTCTTGGATAGCAGCTCGACCACCACCTCGGGCGAGGGCGAGCCGATGCTCTCGGGATCGCGCATGTGGTCCAACTCGCGCTGGTAGAGCGGATTGGAAGTCACGAATCCTTCGAGACGCCCGGCGTCGTCGTTGTCGCGATAGAAGAACAGGTAGGCCAGGTCCGGCCCGGCATCGGTCAAACGGCGCGTGCGCGAGCAGCGGTCGGTTTCGATGCGGCCGGATTCCTCATCGTCGTCGGCGTACACCAGGTAGGTCTCGCCGGTCTGGAAGTCAATGCCGCAATCGTCGAAACTGGTCCAGACGTCCACGGTTTCGTCTTCGTCCTCATCGCCGCGAAAGGCCGATTTCACTTTGAAGCGCGCCCGCCGTCCCTGGCTCAGGATGGAATAGAACAGCGAAACCAGGTCGGCGGAGGTCTTGCCGGCATCCAGTTGCGCGCGGTAATAGTCCGGCAGATCCGGGAACAGCTTCTGCAGGGTCTGCTTGATCTGCGCCACGCCGCCCGGCTGTTCGTCGTGCAGAAGCTGGCTCTCCCGATTCAATAGCAGGAGCGAGGGCCGCTGGGCGATGCTCCACGGGTCCAGAAAAGCGGGTTCCACCGATTCCACCGTGCCGATGAAGACGACCTCGCTGGAAGCCGTTTCGTGACACACCGACTGCGAAACCGTACACTTGCAGGCGAACAGAGGGCACGGCAGGCAGACCAGGCAGAGAAACAGCGCGCCCCTCATGGCTTCATCGTAGCACCCGCGTGCGATTACACTGGGGCAATGAGAGCGCGTATACGTTTTCGGGATTTCGGACTCGGCGAGGGCAACCGCTCCCTGACGGTCGCGGCTCGGCTGACGGTCACGGCTCGGCTAGGCATTGTGCTGGCGGCGGTGCTGCTGGGATCCGCGCCGCTCGCGGCGGCCGATCCGGTGCGCCTGATTTTCGATACCGACATGGGGAACGACGTGGATGACGCGCTGGCCCTGGCAATGATCCACGCGTTCGAAAGCCGCGGCGAAGTCCGGCTGCTGGCCGTTACCCTCACCAAGGACAGCAAGTCCGCAGCGCCTTTCGTGGACCTGGTGAACACCTTCTACGGACGGCCCTCGATTCCGGTGGGCGCGGTGAAGAACGGGAAGACGCCCAACGATACACCCATGATCCGCATCCCGGCCGAGCGGCGCACGGCGGCGGGAGCGTATGTGTATCCGCACCGGCTCACGGACGGGGCCAGCGCGCCCGATGCCGTCGCGGTGCTGCGCCGGGCGCTGGCCGCGGAGCCGGATGGCAGCGTCACCATCGTGCAGGTGGGTTTCAGCACCAACCTGGCCCGCCTGCTGGACTCCGCCGCGGATGCCGCCAGCCCCTTGCCCGGCGCGCAACTGGTGGCCCGCAAGGTGCGCCTGCTCAGCGCCATGGCCGGCCATTTCCCGGTGGGCAAACCGGAGTACAACGTGATGACCGATATTCCTTCGGCACGGCGGGTGTTCGAGGCGTGGCCTTCGCCGATCGTCTTCAGCGGGTTCGAAGTGGGCGAGGCGCTGCTCTTCCCCGCCACCGCCATCGAGCGCGATTTCGCCTGGGTGGCGGACCATCCGGTGGCGGAGGCGTATCGCAACTATATGCGCATGCCCTACGACCGCCCCACTTGGGATTTGACCGCCGTGCTCTACGCGGTGCGGCCGGATCGCCGGTATTTCTCCCTCTCACCCGAGGGCCACGTGACGGTGGACGAGAGCGGGCAGACCCACTTCACTGAAGCGGCGGGCGGCGGGCGCCGGTATCTGATCCTGGAAGAGGCGCAGAAGGCCCGTACGCTGGAGGCGCTGATTTTGCTGGCCAGCCAGCCACGGGCGCAGGCAACCAAGACAGCTCCCTGACGGTCGCGGCTCAGCTGGGCCCCCGGCGGGCCGGATGGAACGGAGCGAGACCGCCAAATCTGCCGCGGCTTTCGCGTTTCACGGCATTTTTCAGGGTTTACGCCGGCGTTGAAAACAAAGTACT
>JBKQPR010000035.1:0-44845 GCA_052144935.1 Bryobacteraceae bacterium | reverse complement strand
CGAAGCGATTCCGTATGTGCTGGTTGAAGTACCGCCCCTTGGATTCCGCCCTCAGCAGTTCCTTGTAGACCTGTGCGGGAACACCCAGGTAACGGTAGATCGCTCCGGTCCGGAATTCCAGGTCCAGAACGGCGCTCTGGTCCTGGTAGGCAGCGCCATTCAGCGATGTGGACTGCAGATTGACTCGTGGCATGAGCTTAGACGTGGCGCGCCGGGTAGGCCTTGGGCTTGGACCACACGCCGCGGGGATAGGAGGACCGCTTGCGTTGGCGAAGTCGGCATCGGCTCAGGTAGTACTGCATGTCGTCGGACAATTTCCGCGCGGTGCCCTCGTCCGGAGCGGCCGCGATCCGCGGGAGAAACACCTGGAGCACACTCCTCACCTTCGTGAAACTGAAGACCCGCGGCTCCAGCCCGGCTTTCCGCGCGGTCTGATAGATTACGGCACGTACCAAGTTGTACCCTAGCATCGCCACATCGATTTCCTTGGCCACCATGGCCGTGCTCGTGCAGGTCAGATCTTCCAGCCGTAGCGTGCTCTTCAAGTGGCGCAGATCCACTTCTATGTTCCAACGCTTCCCATACAGCTCTACTACCTGTTCGACCGGGTCCTCCAGGGTGGTGAATAGCGCCAGCAAAAACGGTGCGGCGCCATTGCTGGGCTGCACTCGACGCACGATCAAACGCCCCGCCACAACCGCATCGGTGGGAAGTTGGGGGTGACTGCGGCGATCCTCGCGAGTCGGTCTCCACTGAATTCGTCGATCGGTTCCATCCTGTAGGTGTCCCCCGGCCAGGTGCCGAGCCCGCACGGTCGTCAAGCGCAATACCACCGGGTGGCCGCGTTGCGCCGCCGTATAAGCCACCGAGAATACCCCAAAATTAGCATCCCCTACTACGGTCGCTTGGCTCGGCAGTCGGTCGATGGCCTCCTCCAGCAAGCCCTGTTCGCTGACCGCCTGCCTGCCGTTGACCGGACCCCACTGTGGGCGCATCGCCAGCCCCGTAAAGAGATCGTGCGCGACCAGCAGGCGCAGCGAGGGCCAGTGCGATACTCCGTGCTGATTGGCAGTAGGAGGATAGGCTGCCACCAGTTCCTCGTCATGCGGCATGCGCACTATAGTGCCGTCAAAGAAAAACGCCGGTCGCCGGTCCGGCGCCCACACGGACTGCCCGATTAACTGCTGGAAGGCGTGATCGCAACACTGTTCCACCACCGGCAGCGACAACTCCTGCCGAGCCTTGTTGTATGCCCCGGTCTCATTGGACATCCTCGGTCCTCCCTCTTGGACGGCCTGCTCCAAACGCTTACAGGGCTGCGGCCAAAAGCTGCTGGGCAGCCCGCCGAGCAACTCCAACACCGCGCCCTCCAGGGTACCCTGACGCTGCACCTGCAAACGCTGGCAGATCATCAGCCAGACCACCACGGCGCTGGTATAGACGCGATTGTTCTCGCGTACCTTAGCTTGCTTCAGGGCCGCCAGGAAAAATTCCGCCGGCAGCAACTGCTGGAACAACGCCAACACGTCCGCTTTGTAAGGGGCGACGGCCACGCCGCTCGCCTCCGGAGCGGTGGCGGAAGGGGAAACTAGAGGTCCATCCACCAGACTATAGCTGAACGACTTCGAAATGTCCAGTGGCAATCCAACAAAAACTACAAAAATGTCTGGGGCGGTTGCGTGTTCAGGCGCCACGCTCACCAACTGCGTTAGTACCGTTGCAAAAAGTATGTGGCATTGGGCAAGTTGGGCCCTGACGAGCTACTCCTTCTCGGCAAAGCGATCAAGTATGCCGGTTTGATTGGTAAGGAAGTGCGGATCATCCCTTCAAAGCGTTTGCCTTCCTAAGCGCCGGCCACCGCGGAACAGCTAATGGCTGGAGATCCTCCACACTGGAACGTCAGGGCGGATCTATCTCCGATCGCTGGCGCGACGGGGATATATCGACAGGAATAGTGTGGGTGGCTCGGGCACGCTTCCCCCAAGCGCCGTCTGGGAGCTATTCTCCGAGTCTCCGGCCATCTGCCCGTTATCCGGAAGCCAGACGACCCCCCAAACCCGCGTTCGCGCGCGAGGAGGTCCTCCGCTGCCATGCCGGCTTTTCGGTCCGAACGGAGACTCGGCTCTTTTCCGAGTAAACGTGATCCGCTCGAAAGCTCGCCGAGCCGTTTGTACGGTCGAGCGACTTGATGCGCCGCGGTCACGCGCCGTCTCCTGGCGAGTGCCAGGACACGGAGGCGTCCCCCAACTATTCGCGGAGGAAAAGATGTATCTGAGGATTCCAAACTGAGGGTTGGGAACCGATAGAATAGACGCATCGCATTGGCGCACGCGCCAATTGGCAAGGAGCACTCAGCATGAGCAATCTCACGCTTAAGGTCAACGGCAGTATGCACACGCTGGATATCGAACCGGCCACACCGCTGCTCTACATCCTCCGCAATGACCTCGGTCTACAGGGCCCGAGGTTTGGCTGCGGACTTGGTCAGTGTGGGGCCTGCACAGTGATCATTAACGGCGCGGCGGTTCGTTCCTGCATCATTCCTGCGTCTTCAGTCAAGAGTGAAATCACCACGCTCGAAGGGCTTTCCTCGCACGGCAGGCTGCACCCGCTGTGTCCTTAGGGCCGGAGTTCGTCGATCAGATGCATCGGCGTTTGGTGGCCATCGCCCGCGAGCGCAAAATCGCTCCCGGAGGCTTGTAAACCGTTTGTCTGGTTTGACTTGTGAATGGAAATCGGTTCGTTTGGTAAACGTCGGGGGACAACGCCACTACGGTGTTGGAAGAGGCCAAACGGCTTCGACTGGTGGCTGGCAACTCATTCGGTTTGTGCAGGTAGCGAGCAAGAACGGGTTCGTTTGGCGAACCTGGCGAGGTAAGCTCGAAGCGAGTGCGTG
Organism: Bryobacteraceae bacterium; assembly: GCA_052144935.1. GTDB lineage: Bacteria > Acidobacteriota > Terriglobia > Bryobacterales > Bryobacteraceae > JOPF133. The sequence continues at coordinate 41,949 of JBKQPR010000035.1, read as the reverse complement.
GCCGGACGGCGCTCTGAGTGTTGGAATGGAAGTTTGGCATCGATCCCCTGCTGATTCGAGGTATAGCACGGAGCCGAGGTAGAGTCCGAAATGCGATGGGCTAAATACACAGAAATAAGGGAGTTGTTCTTCGTGGAGATGGCGAACGGGGACAGCTCCTGGAGGGCCGGGCGGGGCCGCCACTCAGGTTCGATCTCGTAAAAACTCTCGCGCGTGAAGCTCTCTGTCGGCAACGCAGGAAGTTTCTGCGATCCCTCCGCCATCGGTCTCGGTGTTGACGCTGGCCCTGGGCATCCGCGCCACGGCCGCAATTAAAACTTCGTGTATTCGGGGACGGAGCGTCACGGGCTTCCTCCCGGCGAGCGCAAGCGCGAACGGGATAGCGGCGTTGTTCCCCGCGTGGGATGGCGCGACGGGGCCGCGGCCGGCACAATCAGCCGCAATCCACCGACTTTCCAGGCGACATCGAGCGTCCTACAATGAGAGATACCCATGCTGCGGATTACGATACTGGCTGCTTTTGCCGCCTCCTGCTTCGCCCAGAACGCCGAGGATCTCTTCAATCGGCCGCCGGCCGAGGTGGACCAAGCCCTGCGCGCGCGGATTACCGAGTTTTACCAATACCACATCAGTGGAGAGTTCCGGAAAGCCGAACGGCTGGTGGCGGAGGATACCAAGGACTACTTTTACGCGAACAACAAGCCCGCCTACTTGCACTGCGAGATTCAGCGCATCCAGTATTCCGACAACTTTACGCGCGCCAAGGCGACGGTGGTTTGCGCGATGTTAGTGCCGGTGCCGGGATTCGCCGGTAAGCCGTTGAACATCCCTATTCCCAGCACTTGGAAGATCGAAGACGGGAAGTGGGTGTGGTTTGTCGACGAGGAGCAGCGGCGGGCATCCCCATTCGGCAGGATGACGCCCGGACCGCCTAGCCCGACCGCCCAAGGTGACGCGGACAAACCGGCGTTACCCAAGATCCCCAGTACCCCCGATTTTCTCTACAGCCTGGTGAAGGCGGACAAGCGCGGCGTGGAACTGAAGCGCGGCGAATCGGCGCAAGTGACCATCTCCAATACGGCGCCTGGGGTGATGGACCTGGCATTGGTTGGGCAGGTTGCAGGGGTGGAGGCCACGTTGGACAACACCAGCCTGAAGGGCAACGAGAAGGCCGTCCTGACGCTGAAGGCCGGCGAAAAGGCGGAATCCGGCTCGCTGCAGATTTCGGTGATGCCGATCTCGCAGGTGATTCAGATTCAGGTGACGGTGAAGTAGGGCGCCGGGCGCGGCCAAGGGGGGCCAGCCGCCGCGGCCGGTCCGATCGGGTTTGGCTGCGCCACCGGGTCCGGCGGGCTGACGACGACAAACCGGAGATGCGGCTTCTGCCGGGCCTGGAGAGCGTTCGGTTGAGGCGTTAAAGCATCACGAGGTAGCTCATCAACCTCCTGGGATGATGGCGAGACCGCGCGGTGGTGGACAAGACGGGATTCCGATAACGCCTAAAGACCATCCGGGAATTAACGGTCCCCCTGTGCGGGCCGGCCCGCCGCGTTCACGGGCGGCGCACCACCAGCTCCACTCCGCCCAGGATGGCCCGGCCGGGCATGTCGACGCCTGGGATCTCCTGGTAAGACGTGGACGTGACGTTGCTCACCTGGAGGAACGGGTGGACGCGGCCGCGGGTTTCGGCGGCGTAGATGTCCCACAGGCCGTAGGAATCGCGATCGAGGCGCTTCAACACCCCGATGCGCGTGCGGAGCATCATTCCGCCGCCGAGGGCCGCCTGCCACGCAACTACGCCGGAATGCACGGGGTAATTGAAGTTGTACTTGGTTTCACCGACCGGCACGGTGTCTTCGGAGCCGTGCAACACGCTGTAGCGGAAATCCAGGGTCTGGCCTCGGGCGGGAGTGTAGTCGAGGGCGGCCTCCGCGCCGGTGAAGTTCAGGTTGTCGATGTTGAGCGCCTGCCAGAGGTCGTCGGGCGAGGCGCGCCAGTAGTCGATGCCGTCGCGCTCGCGGCGCTGGAACACGGTCAGGCCGCCACGCCAGCGGCTCGTGGGAATCCAGTCCAGGCCGCCTTCGTAGGTCCAGGCGCGCTCGGGGCGGAGGTTGGGGTTGCCGAGGTTGGCGGGGTCCTCGTAATACAGGTCGGTGTAGGTGGGAATGCGGAAGGCGCGGCTGGCCGAGGCGCGCAGTTTCACGCGCCGGGAGAGCCAATAGCCGCCCGCCACGGTGGGACAGAGTTCGCCGGACCACGTGCGGTAGACCTCTTCGCGCGCCGAAACGGAAAGCGAGAAGCGCTTTAGGGCGCGGAAATCCACGGCCCCGTAGACCGCGGCGCGGCTGCGCGAATGGTCGCCCAGGTTGTTGCTGACGATGGATTCGTGCAGCGCTTCCACTCCATAGAACAGAGTGGCGCCGGTGAACAGGGATTGGTGGTGGCGGACATCGGCTTGCTCGCTTTCGTCGGAATGGTGGTTGGTGTAGTACTCCGGATCGTCGCGGAGGAGCACGAAGAGGTCGCTGTGACGGCGGTAGCTGAAATCGGCGGTGGTATTGTCGCCGACGGCCTGTTCGAAGCCGGCGAACCAGGTTTTGGTGTCTTCCCAGGAATTGTAGGGGCCGTAAAACTGGTCCGCGCCGAAGGGGTGGTCCATGTAGGCGAGGGTGGCGTTGCCCGCGCCGAGGGAGGTTTGGTAATGCGTGAGGGAGGCGAACTGGAGGTTGCGGTAATCGCGGTCGGGGATGAAGCCGGTGGAGAAATCGCGCGAGAAGCTGAGCTGTTCGGAAATTTTGGCCGTGCCGCCGGAAACGGACAGCCGCTCCTGGTTGGTTCCGAAGCTGCCGAAGGCCGTTCGCAGGCGCGCCTCCCAGCCCTCCGGCGGCGCGGTGATGATGTTGATGACGCCGCCCGAAGCATCCGAGCCGTAGATTGTGGAGCCGGAGCCTTCCATGACTTCGACGCGCGAGACGGCGTCGAGGGGGACGGGGATGTCCATATCGTGATGGCCCGACTGGACGTCGTTGAGACGCATGCCATTGAGCAGCACGAGGGTCTGCTCGAAATTCGAGCCGCGGATGGAGAGGTCCGTCTGGACGCCATCGGGGGCGCGCTCCTGGAGGTCGAGCGAGGGATCGAGGCGCAGCACGTCGACGATGGTGTTGAGCAGGAGGGGGTTGTCGCGGACCGGCAGCACGCGGATGGCGCGATCGATTTCTTCCAGAGACAGCGGCTCGAAGGTGCCGGTGACCACGATGGTCTCGGCCGGCTGGGCAGGGATGGGGGCCGGGGTCTGGGCGAGTACATGGGTCACACGAGGGGCGGCGGCGAGGAACAACAAAAAGGGGATTTGGGAGCGCAAAATCCATTGTATATCGGGGGCCGCGGGAGGCGGCGGGAACGAGGGCGCGGGGCGCGGCGGTGGAGCGCGGGTGCCGCGCGGGGCGGAGCGCAGAGCGCCGGGGCGGAGCGGCAGAGCGCAGAGCGCCGGGGCGGAGCGCAGAGCGCGGAGCCGGAGCGCGGGGCGCGGCGGTGGAGCGCGGGGCGCGGGGCCGGAGCGCGGGGCGCGGCGGTGGAGCGCGGGGCTGAGCGCAGAGCGCGGGGCGGAACGCGGGTGCCGCGGGGCGGAGCGCAGAGCGCGGGGGCGGAGCGCGGGGCCGGAGCGCGGGGCCGGAGCGCGGCGGCGTGAGCGCGGAGCGTGGGCACGGCATAGGGCCGGAACGAGGGCCGGTGCAGGGCCGGAACGCGGGGCGCAGCGCGGAGCCAGAGCGCAGGGTGGGCCTCGGTCGGCTGGGGACTGCGTGCCGGCGCACCCATCGCCGGCGCCGGGTTCACGACGTTGGTTGTCCGACCTCCACGCACAGCATCGAGATGGATCCGCCGTCCACTCCCTCCACGGGAAACGCGATGGCGTCGCCGCGCTGCCGGGCGCCGATCACGTAGAGCAGCGGCAGGTAATGATCGGGCGTCGGAATCGAGAGCAGGGCCTCCCGCCCGAGCGCCTCATAATCGACCAGCCGTTGGTCATCGCCCGAAATCAGCAGACCCTTGGCCTCGGTTTCGAATCGGACGGCCCAATCGTACGGGTCGGGCATGTGCCGGCCCCAGGCGTACGCGTGAAGGTTGTGAACCAGGTTGCCGCTGCCCACGATCATCACGCCTTCACCTCGCAACGGCGCGAGCTTCCGGCCGATTTCGAAATGAAACGATGGCGGTTGCGCCTCATCGATACTGAGCTGCACGATCGGAACGTCCGCGGCCGGGTAGACGTGCCGAAGCACGGACCAGGTTCCATGGTCCAGGCCCCAGGAATCGTCGAGCGCGACCGGCAAGGGGGCCAGCAGGTTCCGCACACGTCGGGCGAGATCGGGATCGCCGGGGGCGGGATACCGCACCTGGTACAGCTCTCGCGGGAAACCGCCAAAGTCGTGAATGGTTCGCGGCGCCGTGCCGATGGTGACTCCCGTTTTCGGCACGAACCAATGCGCCGAGATCGACAAAATGGCTCTCGGTTTGGCGGTACGCTCGCCGATGCGCCGCCACCCTTCGGTGTAGGAGTTGTTCAGCACGGCATTCATGGGATTGCCGTGCCCGAAGAAGATCGCGGGCAGTATGCCGGACATGAGCTGTCTCCCGTCGGTCCGATTATCCCAGAACCGGCAGTGCCCGGCCATCATCCCGTTGGCGCCGGCCTGACGGAAGTCCCCCAAAGTTTCGCCCGTTGGCATCGGGCCGGAACGGCGCGCCGAAGCGTGCCATAATGGCTTGGTTCCATCGTCTGTCCGGAAAGGCAGCCCCCTGTTGCGGGTCTGATAAGAGGAGACATGCCTCACATCGCCATTCATGCCGTCGATTACGCGATCCTGATCGTCTACTTCGGCTTCGTGCTGGGAGTCGGGTGGGCGCTCAAGCGCTACATGAAAACCAGCACCGACTTCTTCCTGACCGGGCGCTCGATGCCGGCCTGGGTTTCCGGGCTGGCCTTCATCTCCGCCAACCTGGGGGCCCAGGAAGTCATCGGCATGGGCGCGTCGGGGGCCAAGTACGGGATCGCCACGGCCCACTTTTACTGGGTGGGCGCCATCCCCGCCATGGTCTTCGTAGGCGTCTTCATGATGCCGTTCTATTACGGCTCGCGGGCGCGCTCGGTGCCCGAATATCTGAAGCTGCGCTACGACGAAAAGACGCGCGGGCTGAATGCCATTTCGTTCGCCGTGATGACCATTTTCTCTTCCGGCATTTCGCTCTACGCCATGGGCCTCCTGCTGCAGACGCTGCTGGGCTGGCGGTTCACCTTCAGCGTGCTGATCTCGGCGGTGATCGTGCTCGGCTACACCTTCCTGGGCGGCCTGACTTCGGCCATCTACAACGAAGTGCTGCAATTCTTCCTGATCGTGATGGGCTTCCTGCCGCTGGTGGCGCTGGGTCTGAAAGACGCCGGCGGATGGAGCGGCCTGCAGCAGCGGCTGCAGCTTGTGTCCACCAGCCGCGGCTTCGCGCCGGGCGCGTTTACGCAGTCGTGGCAGCACCTCGGATCGGCCTCCGCCAACCCTCTCGGCGTGGAGTGGTTCGGCATGGTGATGGGGCTGGGCTTCGTGCTCTCGTTCGGATACTGGTGCACCGATTTCCTGGTGGTGCAGAGCGCCCTGGCGTCCCACAACATGTCCGCCGCGCGGCGCACGCCGCTGATCGCCGCCATTCCCAAAATGTTCTTCCCGTTCCTGGTGATCCTGCCGGGCATGATCGCCATCGCGCTGACCCAGCAATCGGGCCAGACCGGTTTCGCGTTGCCCGCCAAACCCGATGGCACGCTGAACTACGACATGACCATCCCCATGATGCTGGGCCACTACTTCCCCTCGGGCATGTTGGGAATCGGACTGGCGGCGCTGATGGCTTCGTTTATGTCCGGCATGGCCGGCAACGTGACGGCCTTCAACACGGTGTGGACCTATGACATTTACCAGGCGTACATCCGCCCCCACGAGCGCGACCAGCATTACTTATGGGTGGGCCGCATGACCACCATCTTCGGCATTTCCGCCTCGGTCGCGGCGGCGTATGTGGCCACGCAATTCAACAACATCATGGACATGCTGCAGCTTGTGTTCGCGTTTGTGAACGCGCCGCTGTTCGGCACCTTCCTGCTGGGGATGTTCTGGAAGCGCTCGACGGGCCATGGCGCTTTCAGCGGATTGCTGGCGGGAACCGCGGCCGCGGCCTTGCACCACGGGCTGACTTTACCGGTCCACGCGATGGCCGGGATCAAGGGCGGCTGGCTGGGCGGCTGGTTTGGGATCGCACACCGCTATCCCAGCGAAATGGCGCAGAACTTCTGGACGGCGATCTACGCCTGGACCACCTGCTTCCTGGTGACCATCGCGGTGAGCCTGTTGACCAAGCCGCGCCCCGAGAGCGAACTGGTGGGTCTGGTTTATTCGCTGACACCCCGCCCCAGCGAAGAGCACGTGGCGTGGCACCATCGTCCCGCGGTGCTGGGGGTGATTGTGCTGTCAATGACCTTGGTGCTGAATCTTATTTTCCGGTAGAGGAGCTATGCGACTGGATATCCGTTTTCCGATCGGGCTGTTATTTTCGATCATGGGACTGCTGTTGCTGGGCTACGGAGCGATCAGCGACCCGGCGATTTACCAGCGCTCGCTGGGGATCAACGTCAACCTGGGGTGGGGCGCAGTAATGGAAGTGTTTGGGCTGACGATGTGGTTTTTCGGGCGGCGGAAAAAAGGTTAGCTTTCCAGCCTATGGCTTCTGTTTCGTGAACGTGAGATTCTCCGTTCTCGGATTGCCCGGCGCCATGTGGGTGACTTCCATATTGAGCGTCTTGCCGTCTTCGGAAGAAGTGAAGCGCGTCTTGGTGACGACGTCATTGTGCGTCTCTACCAGCACCAGGATGGAGCCGTTGTACCAGAGCGAAACCTGAGCGTTTTTCAGCTTGCATTCCTGGCCCATGGTGTTGCACTGGATATCGTCCTTGAACTCCTTGCCATTCTTCCCAGTCCTATCCTCGGAGATCTGTACGGAATCCTCGCTCTGGTGGATCACCAGCGTTTCGCTTTTGAGCTTGCTTTCGCCAGGCAGGCCGCTGCTATCGAGTTGCCAGACTCCATTCAGATCCGGCCGGCCGGCTGCCATCGCCGCGCACAGGCCCAACGCGAAGAAACCGATCGATTTGTACATGAACCAACCCTCCAATGGTTTCTAGTATACGCCGCCCTGGGGGGAAGTGCGGGCGGGTACAGCCGGGGCCGTCGAACATGCTCGAACCACGAAAAAGGGCGGCGGGAGTTGGATCTCCCGCCGCCGAGGCTAGTTTCGGACAAATCGAGTCAGCCGAGTCTTAGCCGATGGTGAAGGCGATGGTCACGGCGCCGGTAATGCCGGCCGATGAAGTGCTCGATGTATCGGTCACGGTGATTGTGACGGTTTCCGATACTGCGTCGGCTGCCAGACCGGTGGCGGCATGCAGGGCTCCCGTAGAGGCATTCAGAACGATGCCGTCGGGCAACGTACCGCTGGTTAGCGCGTAGGAGTAGGTGCCGCCGCCGTCGGCTACCGTTATAGCCTGGTCCGCCCATGCCTGGCTATGGGTGCCGGTCAAGAGGCCCGTGTAAGTCACGTTCAGTCCCCGCTGGACCCAGAGGTTCACGCCGCTGGGCTGGCTGGTCCTCGAATTGGCGGTGACGACGACGGGCAGATGAAGCGGCGTGGCAAGCACGGGTTGGCCGGCGTCGCCCGCCGCATCGACGAAAGAACCGGTGCTGGCCGGGAGCAGCACATTAATCTGATACAGCCCGGCAATGGCGCCGGATACCCAGCCGGCGTACTTCACCGTGCCCGCCACGTTTCCAATCGTAACCGTGGGAGCGTCGGTGCCCGAGGGCGTCACGCACGGCTGAATATTGGCGGCATCGAAATAGGCGCTCTGAAGCACGAGGCCGTCGTTCGATGTCAGGGGCACGGCAACCCCGCTGCCGGCGTTGACGTTGGCCCAGTAGTCGTCCGTTGCCATGCACGTAACGCCGTATTGCGCGATCGCCGTTCCGGTGGTGCTGTCGGGCCTGCCCAGGCCGGTAACGTAGAGCGTGATTTGCGGCGCGTCGGCCGCGGTGCTCATCATGACGGCCGGGTTACTTTCGCCGATGATGGCATAGGTCGACGTTTCCGCCGCGGCGTCGCCCACGCCATCGCCAGAGAGGGTGAAAATGCCCGGGTCGGTATGCCCAACGTTTACCGTGAAGGGGGAACCGTGGAGCGCACCGAAGCTCACGACGATGTCGACTGCGTTGCCGATGTAGGCTTTGAGCGCATCCGGAGCCAGCAGGTTGATCTGGTTGTTGCTGGCGAACAGCAGCGGGGCATTCCCGATCAGGACCGGAGAACTGGTGTGGGTCTGGAACGCCACGCTCAAGTTTCGCACCCCGCCGTCGGGACTGAGAGTGGCCAGAAAGCGAAGCGTGACCGGGTCCATGGTTCCGTACAGGGTCGCGCTTGAGCCGGTGCAGCCCGTGCCGCTGGAGATGCAGAAGTTCGTCCCGAAGATGCTGAGGATATCGTAGGGCGCCACGGTCAGCAAGGCGGGCGCGGCCATCTCGGCGTACGAGGAGGCGCTGGTGACCGCCTGCACGATCGGATTGATGCCGATGGTGAGGGTGGCGGTTGACGTGGGAGTGGAGCAGGTGGCGCCGCCGGGATTGCAAACGCCGATGATCAACGAACCCGCGCTGGACAGCGTCAGGTACGGGTCCGTGCCCGCTGCCGGCACGGTAAACGCCAGTACGATGCTGGTGGAGTCGATCACGGTTGGCACAACATTGACATCCGAGATGATGAGGCCGTTGACGACCAACCCGGCGTTGGTGGCGATCAACGAACTGCCGGTGACAAATCCGGAACCGCCGATGCTCACCGTGAAGCCTCCGGTCGTGGCGGTTGGCACGGTGGAAGGCGAGAGGGCGCTGATCGAGGCGCCCGGCGACTTGATGACTACCGTCAGGTTGACGGTGTAAGTCGAACCGGAGCCGTAAGTGAAGACCACCGACCCGGTCAGACTCGCAGTGCTCGGCGTCACTGCGCCGAAGGTCGATTGGGAGAACGACACTGTGATCGGGCTGCTGCCGAAGCTATAGGCCACCCCCTGGGACGCACTGAGCGTCATCGGGTTCAATGGGGTCCCGGTGGCGCTGCCTTGGGCGACCGTGTACGCGATCGGCGAGTCGGTGGAAACCGGGGTGATCAGGAACGTCGGAAGGGCTGTCCCGATGGTCCAGTTTTTGCTTTGCGCATTCCCTTCGGCAGCCGCCAGCGATGAAGCCGGGTTCTCCACCTGGAGGGCGACCGGTATCACACAGTCCAGTTGGCCCGAGACCTTGAGGTGAACGCCGGCGCTGTAGTTGCCCAGGGCCAGGGTTTGCACCGCGGCGTTCGGCGTGAAACTGATGGGCACGGGCGCCGAAGTGGTCCCCGTGAGTGTGCCCACCGTGAGCCAGACTGGGATCGTGGTTTGATCCACTTGGAAGAACACCGCGGGCGAAGTCTCGCCGATGGTAGAGCTATGCGAGGTGTAGACGGGGGTGCCCGTGGTGGTTTGGTAGGAAAGCGAGATCGAAGTCGGGTTCGGCACTAACGTGGAGGTGGCGCCGATCTGGATCGTGACCGTGAAGATTTTGTCCGGCGCCGGCGCATTCAACAGATGAACCTGATAGACGGTGGATCCCACGCCCAAACCGCCGCAACCGGCGATGGGTTGCACCGTCAGCGCAACCGCTGTGGTGGAGGCCGTGCCGCCTGCCGACACCGAGAGCCAGGCGGGATAATCGGACCGCGTAGTCGCCACGGTGAAGGGCGTGCCAAGGTTGGCCGCGGACGTGACGTTGACGGTTTGCGAGGTGAGATTCGTGTAGCTCGCTCCGCTCTTGGTGCAAGTGATCGTGACCGCGCTGGGCGAAGGCGCCAGCGCGGACGCGGAATTGGTCACCACCAGGGTCGCGGTCACGGTGACACCGCCCGTACCGGCCGTTGGAATGAACGTAATCGCCACCGATGTGGGCGTGGGAGTGGAGCCTTGGATCCCCGCGGGGATGAAATTCTTGCAGCCGGGAGCCAGTTGGAAGGTGAACGGGATGGCCACGGTGGTCGAGTTGATGGAGCCGGTGGTGGTGGGAATCACCAGAGGGCCGTTTGCGCCCGTTAAGCCCGCTGGGGCCGCCACGTTTATGGGGATAGCGGCGCCCGAGGTAACTTGTGTAATGCCAATCGACACAGCGGGCGCAGGCCCGAGCACCGTGTCGCAGTTAAGCGTCATCGTGCTTTGGCTCGCTGCGATGGTCGGTTGGGTAACGGCCAGGGTTGCCGTCACGGTGAGCGCCGTGCCACCCGCTGGAGTGAACGTAAGCGTTACTTGTTGGTTATTGGTGGCGCCCGCGCAGGCGGAAGCCATGGTGAAGCTGAAGCTCGTGGCCACACTGGTCGAGGCGACGCTGAGGGTGGCTGGGTTGGGAAGCACCACGGCCGCCGATGAAGACGACGCCGTTACGTTTTCGGCGGCGCCTGCCGACAACAGTGTAATTCCAATGGGCGCCGCGGTTGGCCCAACGCCCACATCGCAGTGGAGCGTGATCGAAGTGGGGCTGGCTGCGATTGTCGCCGCTGCTTGCAGAGTACCCGTGCAGATGGCCAGCGCGAGCACCACAAGGAGCGCCTTTGTAAAAGGAATTCGAGACATACGGCTGATTTTCTCCTTATTTTTACCCACGCTCAGTGCCTGGGTACGTAAACCGTATCGGCTGTATGCGGAGAATTCTTTAGAGCAGGATTGCGAAATCTATGGACAGGACCAAACGGGACCGCCTACGCTCAGCCTGACCGGAGAGATCCCTTGCCGCAAGTCATTGACAGCGGAGGTTCTTGCCGGTGAGACGAGGCGCCGGAGAGAACGTGCTGAGAAGCCCAGGGCCCGCCCGGCAGGGTCATGCCGCGAGAGGAAGTCCGCTCGCGCCGGCGGCGTTCCTTTGGGTTTTTCGACCCGCGCGGCCCCGGCAGCGGCTCAGCTCGTCTGGGGCGCCACCACAGGCCCCGCCGCCGGCCGCGGCGCCGCTTTTTTCAGGTGCAGCGCCTCCAGGATCCCCTTCCACTTCCGCAGCACCAGCTCGGCCAGGTTCAGCAGGATCGCCAGGGCCAGCAGGCCGGGCCATAGGTCCATTACGGTTTGGATGCTGCGGCCTCCGTTGTCGAATGCCGCCTTGGGAGTGGGGTTGAAATGGCCTCCGGTGGCCGCGGCGATCTGGCGCAGGAGCGCCTGGTTGTTGCCGTACTCCAGCATCTCGTCTTCCTGCCGGTAGAAGCCGACTTCGGGAAACGCCGGCGAATCGGCCAGCGGGCGGACACGGAACAGGCCTTGGTTCTGGCCGATGGCCAGACGGCCGCGGTAGTGGCCGGCGGCCACTTTGGCCACTTGCAGAGGGGCCTGGAAGCCGTTCGGCCCGAAGGCGTAGACATCGGGGATCTTCTCCGGCTCGGGCACGTTGTGCGAGAGGCGGTAGTCCACCACCAGCTCGTTCGCGGCGCGGTCGAAATCGGCGCTGGTCTCGCTTTCGGGAGCGTGCGGCAGCAGGTCGCGGAAGAGGTTGGCCCACAGGCGGTCGAAACCGGGCCAGTCCACCCAGTTGACGGCCCAGCGGTTCTTGGCGTCGGAGGTGAACACGGCCGCGCGGCCCAAGCCGTACTGCCAGCGCACCAGCAAGGGATCGCCGCGGTCGGCTTCCAGGATGACGTCGGCGGTGGGGCGCGGCTGAAAGCGCACGTAGCCGCGCAAGGCGGGCGCGTTCTCCATGCCCACGCCTTCCAGGATTTCGGCCTGCTTGAGCACGCGCGGCTGGATGTTCTTTTCCACGGCGGTGTTGCCGGTGTGCTCTTCCACGTCGCGCAGCAGGATCTGCTCCAGGCCCTGGGGGTCGTTGAGGAAGTACGCTTTACCCTGCGCCGAGAGGGCCACTTTTTCCAGAAACGCGCGGTTGACATCCTGGCCCAGCCCGACAGTGGAGATGGTCACGTGGTTGGCCAGGGCTTCGCGCGTCAGCGTCATGCTGTCGCCCTCTTCGGAGATGCCGTCGGTGAGCAGCACGATGTGCTTATAGACGGCGCTCTGCGGCAGGATGCGCTGATAGGCTTCGGTGAGCGCGGGAGCGATCTGCGTGCCGCCATCGGGGGTGATGCCGGAGATCAGCTTCTTGATAGCGGCGCGGTCGTCGGCGCGGCGAATGGGCACGGCCCACTGAAACGAGTTGTCGAAGATCAGGACGCCCACGGTGTCGATGGGGCGCAGGTTCTCCACCACGCCGATGGCGGCGAGGCGCGCCAGCTCGATTTTGCGGCCCTCCATGGAAGAGGATTTGTCGATGATCAGGATGACGGCAGTGCCCTCGGGCGAGCGGGGCGGCGCGATCTTGGCGGGCAAAGTGCGTTCCAGCGGGTCGTCTTCCTGGCCCCTCTTGTCCACATAGACGTTGTGCTCGCCGGCGATCCAGGCGATCCCGCCGCCCTTCTTGACGAAGTCCTCGAGAGCCTCCTTGCGCGCGGCGGGAATCGATTCCATGTCCCAGTTGTTGATCACGATAAGCTGGAAGCCGTCGATTTTGTCGGGGATGCCGCCCGAGGCGCGGCCGACCTGGAACTGATTGGCCTCCAGCGCGTGGACCAGATGCTCCTCGCTCGCGGGCGGATCGTGCGAGACCAGCAGCACGCGCGGCTGGCGCAGGGTAACGGCGTCCTCAAAACGGGCTTCCCCGAGATCGCCCGCCGAGATTTTTCCCGCCAGGGCGATGGCGCCCACCGAGTTGAGGTTGGCCTGCAAGCGCAGGTGGTTGGCGCCGGAGACGAGTTGCACCCGGCTGGCGCCGATGGTCTTGCCCTCGGCGGTCATTTCCACGGAAGCCGCCGCGGAGCGCGGCGATTCCAGGGTGATTTCGATGGGGAAGCGCTCTCCGCTGAACACTTCGCCGGGAACGGCCACCGATTCCAGCACCAGGTTGGGCTTGGGACGGCCGGCCAGGGGCACCGTATCGACGGGCACTCCAAGCTGTTGCGCCTGCCAGATGGCGCGCGCGGCGCTGCCCAGGTTCTCGTTGCCGTCGGAGAGCAACACCAGGCGCGGCACCATGCCGGCGGGCAGGGACGCGGCGCCGTCGCGCAGGGCGGCTTCCAGATTGGTGCCGTGGCTTCCGGGCGCGGCGGTGTGGCGCAACTGCCAGCCGTCCTTGGGGCGCTCTTCGCGTGCGGCGGTGCGGGTGGCGCGGGCGAAAGGAATCACGCGGGTCCAGTGGCGGCCGCGGGCCCGCTCCAGCTTATCGGCGAAGGCCGATTCGGCGCGCAAGTCCCCGGTCGAAACGCTGGCCGAGGTGTCGGCCAGCAGGGCCACCGCCATCTTGCTCTGGTAGACGCTCATGCGCGGCTCGGCCAAGGCCAGCAGGATGGCGGCCAGGGCGCCCGCTTTCAGCAGCAGATTCAAGCGGCGGGCGGAAGTGCGCCATTCCCACGCGGCCCAGGCGGTGGGGAGCAGGAGAAGGAGTAGGGCGAGGGGGTGTTGGAAGGTCATGGGGCCTCCCGGGAGGCAGTGTATTCACCGCAGAGGCGCGGAGGGCGCGGAGGAAGCGCAGAGAACACACATAAAAAGGATTTTCTTAGTTTTTCTCCGCGCTTTCTCTGCGTTCTCTGCGCCTCTGCGGTGAATACACTGCCACGCCTCATCGCCGCACCTCCTCGGGGTCGGAGGCCTTCGACCGCAGCAGCACCGGGCGCAGCACGCGGGACTGGCGGAAGCGCCGGAAATGGCCGAACAGAATCCACTCGGCCAGGAGGCCCGCTCCACCGGCCAGCGCCAGCCAGCGCCACAGGTCGGTGACGGTATCGATGGCCAGCGAGAAGTGGGGGATGGTTTTGAGGGCATCGGCGGGCGGTTCCCAACGCGCATCTCCGATTTCGGGCAGGGTGAGCGAGTAGATATACTCGCGGTCGGCCGCTACCACCCGCACCGGGCCGGGGACGCCGGCGAAAAAGTCGAGCGTGCGGTCGCGGACGGTGAAGGGCACGGGCGAGCCGTCTTGAGCGGTCACGCGCACGTCTTTGGGCGGCGTCTCCTGGTCCATCTCCAGCTTGACCGAACCGACGCTGCCTCCCGAGATCTCCCAGCGGCGGAAGATCTCCGGCGAGAACCAGCGCAAGAGGTTAGCGAAGAGCAGCGGGGCGGCCAGCTCATAGCGCAGGGCGGAGAGCGCCGGGTGGAACCCGAAGACGACGATCTTGGGATGGCCCGGGCGCGCGACAATCACCGGGCCGGCGTCCACTTCGCCGATGCGGCCGTCCTCCGGGGCCGGTTCGAAGACGGTGGCGCGATCGAGCTTGAAATCCTTGGTGCGCAGACCGGCGGCGGCCGGATGGGCGCTGTCCCAACCGGCGAAGGGGGCCTGCTCCACAACCCGGTGCACGGGAATGGGCGATCCCGCGGCGGGTGGGTCGATCCAGAGGGAATCGGCGGCCGGCCTTTGGGGCGGAACGAAGCGGTCGAGAATCACCAGGCCGGCATCGTTGTTGCGATACTCGGCGGGCTTGCGGTAGACGGCGGCCACCCGCGGAGTGGCGGCGAGCAGGGGCTTGAGCAGGTCGGGTTCGGCGGAGTAGACGGTCACGGCCAGCCTGGGTTGCGCGGGAAGCTCGAGTTCGGCTCGGTCATCCGCGGGAAAAGCGTCGTGCGGCGAAAGAGTGACGCCCAGGATCCCGGCCGCGTCGGTGCGGTATTCGAAGCTGGCCTCCTTTTCGGCGCCCGGCGGGAGGGTGAGGCGCTGGGTTCCCGCGGCCACGCGGCCGGCGCTGCCCCCTGGGCCGAAATCGATCGCCAGCGTGACGTTGCGCGGCTGGGTTCCGTAATTGCGCGCGGAAACGTAGATCTCCCACAGGCCGGGGTCGGCCGCCGAGCGCCGCATGCCGATCTTGCGGAGACCGCAATTTTCGATCTGGTCCGGCACCAGCAGCACGCGCAAATTGCGCGGGGGCGGCGGGGCGGCGGCCTCGTGCTCCGCCGTGCGGCCGGTCCCGATGAAAGCAATCTCGCCGGCGGGCCCATGGGACGCCCCGCCGGCCTGCGATTGAATGTGGCGCGCGAAGGCCAGGGCCTGGTCCAGATTGAGCGCGGTAGCTCCGGGTTGGGAGGCTTGGATGGCGGCTTCGAGCTTGCGGCGGTCGGGTTCGAAAGCCGTGGCCGGGGTGGCCAAGGCATCGGCGCGGACCAGCATCACGCGGTCGCGGGCGGGCAGCGCACGCAGATAGCGGCGGGCGCGGTCGCGCGCCAGATCCATCAGCGTGCGGTTGCCGGAGCGGGCCGCCATCCAGGCGGAAGTGTCGAGCACCAGGACATGGTCGCGGCCGGCCTGGCCAGGGGCGCCCCAACGCAATTGCGCGATGGCCAGCACCAGCAGCGCCATGCTGACTAGTTGCAGCACCAGCGACCACGGCTGCTGAATGTGCCGCCGATGGGCGGCGGCGGCGGGCTGCTCCGCCGCGACCCAAAAGCGCAGCGTCGAAACCACCTGCCGGCGGCGCGAGCGATCCAGGAGATAAAGCGCCACCGCAAACGCCGAGATGGAGCCGAAGACCGCCAGGAATTGCAAAAAGGAAAGATTCAGAAGATACATTACGCAATCCCCTGCGCGCGGATCAAGTCCCCGAAGATCAGGTCTTCGATCGGTTGCGACGTGGCGACTCCGGCATACCGGCCGCCGCTCCGAAAAGCCATGGCTTGTATTTGGGAAGCGTACTCGTCGAAGGCACGGGTGTAACGCTGGCGGGCGACGTCGTCGAAATCCAGGCGCAGGGCGGCGCCGGTTTCGGCGTCGCGAAGGTCCAGCTCGCCGGTCCAGGGCGGAACGCGATCTTCGTCGGCCCAGACTTGCAGCAACATCAATTCGTGACCGAAATCGATCAGGTATTGGAGGGCCCGGTCGCAGCCGCGATCGTCGAGGAAATCGGAGATGATAATCACCAGGCCGCGCTGCGAATAGGTTCCGATGAATTCGCGGATGGCCGCCAGGTAATCGGTGGACCCCTGCAACTCCCAGGCGGCAATCTTGTCCATCACGCCGGGGAAGCGGTGCCTTCCGCCAGTGGCGAAAATGCGCTGCGCCAGGCGGTTGGAAAAGGGGTGCACCTCGATGCTGTCCAGCCGCACCAGGCCCACGTAACAGAGCGCGGCGGCCAGCTTGCGGGCGTATTCGAACTTCTGCGGGTGGGGCGCCGCCATGGATTCGCTGATATCCACCAGCAAGCGGACGGGCACGCGCGGCTCGATCTGAAACATTTTCAGGAAGAGCTTTTCCAGGCGCAGATAGGCGCGCCAGTTGACGGCGCGGAGATCGTCGCCATGGTGAAAATTGCGGTGGTCGAGAAACTCCAGCCCGGAGCCGGCGAAGCGCGACAGGTTATGGCCGCCGACCAGCCCGGCGAAGGACTTCTGCCATTGAATCGTGAGGCGTTCGAGTTTCTCCAGAAACTCGCGGTCGAGCAGAGGGGCGGGCGCCATAAGGGACCTACGCGACGGAAGCCTGTGCGGTTACGCCCTTGACGATGACGTCCAGAATGGTCTCGGGCGTGTGGCCGTCGGCATGCGCGTCGAAGTTGAGAATGATGCGGTGGCGCAGGACGGCGTGCGCCACGTGCCGCACATCGTCGATCGAGAGATGGAGACGGCCGCGCATCAGAGCCAACACGCGGCCGCATTCCACCAGCGCCTGCGCGCCGCGCGGAGAACTGCCATAGCGCACGTATTTTTTGGCCAGCTCGTGGGCCTCCTTCTGCTCCGGCTGGGTCGCCATTACCAATTGAATGGCGTATTCCTGAACGTGGGGCGCCACCAGCACCTGGCGGCAAACCGAGCGGACTTCCAGGATGGCGTCGCGGTCGAGCACCGCCACGGGAGCCTGCTCTTCGCGCTGGATGGTGCGATCGACGATGCGGTTGAGCTCTTCGCGGCTCGGGTAGGTGACCAGAATCTTCATCAGGAAGCGGTCGAGCTGGGCTTCCGGCAACGGATAGGTGCCCTCCATCTCGATGGGATTCTGGGTGGCCATCACCAGGAAAGGGCCGTCCAGCTCGTGGGTGACGGTTCCGCTGGTGACGGTGCGCTCCTGCATGGCCTCGAGCAGCGCCGACTGCGTTTTGGGAGTGGCCCGATTGATCTCGTCGGCCAGCACGAGGTTGGCGAAAATGGGGCCGGGCTGAAAGCGCAGCGCTTTGCCGCCGCGATCGTCGGTTTCGATGATCATACTGCCCACAATGTCGGCGGGCATAAGATCGGGGGTAAATTGAATGCGGGAATATTTCAATTGCAGGGCGCGCGCCAAGGTGCGCAACAAAGTAGTTTTTCCGAGGCCGGGAACGCCTTCCAGCAGGACGTGTCCGGAGGCCAGCAGGCAGATGAGTACGCCTTCCACCACATCGTCCTGGCCCACGATCACCTTGGCGATTTCGCGGCGCACCGAATTCAGACGGTCAACGGCAAGTTGGAGTGTCGCTTCAGATCCCACGTTTTACATTGTAGAGCAGGCGGAGAGCCGAAAGCGCGGAACGGTAGAGGAAACGGTACGATTTCACCGCGGTTTCGGCAACCTGGCGGAGTGCGACGGCGATTCTAAGCTTGGCTCTGCGCCACCGCGCGTTCACCCATCTTGCCGACGAGGAGACCAAGTACGGTAGCCATCTCGTCCAGCGCGCGACGGGCTTGCTCGGGAGCCGCGGTTTTAGTCAAGCGGTACCACCACTGCATCACCTTGTAATCGAGCACCAGGAGGCGGTCTTCGAGCGAAGTGGCTCCCAGACCAACGGCGTGCTCGAGAAGATAGGCAAAGAGAGCGTAGTCCCGATCCAGAGAACGGCGTAGGGCATCCAACTCAGATTCGGTACGCAGACGTTCCCGGACATGGTTAAAGCTGAATTGCGCATCGCAGGCGGGAGCAGCCGCCATCTGTTGCTCAGCATGCGTCCGGATCAACAGAATGCAGCAATACCGGAACCAATAAATCAGCAGAATTATTGAGAACGCGATAATTAATACGCTCGTTATCATCAGCGGCCAAGTCGGGGCGGCTTTGTCTT
Organism: Bryobacteraceae bacterium; assembly: GCA_052144935.1. Lineage (GTDB taxonomy): Bacteria > Acidobacteriota > Terriglobia > Bryobacterales > Bryobacteraceae > JOPF133. The sequence continues at coordinate 23,790 of JBKQPR010000035.1, read as the reverse complement.
CTCCACCCTTGCACAGAGTTTATCATTGCAAATTATTGTATGCAACACTTTTGTGGGTAGAAATTTACCTTAGTTTTACAAATGGTTTATTTCTTAATGCCCACAGATGAGGGGATATGGTACGTCGTATGCCGGGTAAGGCCTATACCGGACCGTACCCCACCGTAGGGGCGCCAAATGGATAGGCCCCGCCCACTTTTCGTAGTGGTGCGGTAACCGGAGGTGGAGTTGCGGATGCGATACGCAGTGATCGAGTGAGCCGGCCGAAGGCCCATATTGATCCGTATCCGATTGAAAAAAAGGCTGATCGTCTGCCGGATCCATCTTCTATGCAGGACCGTCGGACGGGTTCGTGGCGGGCCGCGCCGCAGACCACTCCGGCGACGTGGCAGGTAAAATGGCTTCCCGGCCGTCCGACCCCGAGGCGTCGAACCGGATGGCAGATCCCGACCGTTTGGAAGGCGGAGAATACGCCGCAAGACAAGCGCAGAAAAGGCCAAGCCTAGTACTGTCGCATAATCCCGGCGGCGGAGATCGGTGGATCTCTCGTCCTGGAAGGGCAGAGGCTCGAAGTCTTCGGGCTGATCGCGGGCGCGGCTGGGATTCCTTCCCGGCGCGTGGAGGCGCGCCGCACAAGCGGGCGGCCGAGCGCTTTATCCTCCGCCGCGTGCGGTGGTTCTTCGGACGGGCGCGGGTGACCCTGGCGCCCAACCAGGAACTGCGGTCAATCGATCCAGTCCTACTCGGGCAAGCCGTGCTTTCCCATGACCCGCGGCATCGACACGGAGATGTTCACGCTCGCGCGGCGCGAGCGCGCGGGCAGCCCCTTTACGATCGGGTTCGTGGGCCGGTTGACGCCGGAGAAGAACGTGCGGTTCCTCGCGGAAATGGCGCGCGGCGTGCTGGCGGCCGGGGCGCCGCCCTTTCAGCTTTCGATTGCCGAAGACCGCAGCGAAGCGGCTTGGCGGCGCGCCCAGCTTCGCAATGCCGCGATGCCCGGAGTTTGCGCGGCGAAGCGCTGGCGCGCGCCTATGCGGAGGATTTCTTCGCCTTCCCCTCGGAAACCGGCACGTTCGGCAACGTGGTGCTGGAAGCGCTGGCCAGCGGCGTGCCGGCAGTGGTAACGGCAGCGGGCGGTCCCAAGTACCTGGTGGAATCGGGCGTCACGGGATTCGTGGCGGCCGGCCGGGGGGCCTTCACTGCATGCGTGCTGGAGATCGTGAGGGATCCCCTTCTCCATGCGCGCATGAGAGCGGCGGCGCGGAAAGCGCCTTGCGCCGCTCGTGGGATCGCATGTTTGAAACCGAGGTGTGTGGCGCCTCCGGGCCAGCCTTCCGGGCCTGCCTGGAGCATTCCTTGCAAGCGCGGCCGGGCCCAGAGGGCACCCCGAAGGGCGCCGGGCCCAGAGGGCACCCCAGGGGGCACCCCACGGGGGCACCCCACGGGGGCACCCCGCCTCAGTCCGCCGGGACCTGGTACACCGCGTAGCGCGCGTTCTCGAACACCGGCGCCCGCGCCAACTGATGCGAAACATCGACTACCGCGTAGTCGATTCCTAACCCGCTGTAGCGCGGCAAATCGCCGGCCTGGAAGCCGCGGCCCACGGTCTGCTGCCAACGGAACCACCATTGCTCGCCAAAGTCGCGGAAAAAGTTCACTTGTCCGCCGCCCTTCCAATCCACGTAAACGGCGCGCAGGGCCTCGCAGCGAAAAATGCCCGGAGCGAGCGCGTGCCCGGCGTCCGGAAACACGAACACCGCGTCCCGCTCGGTGTGGGCGCGCGCCCAGGCGGAAAGCTGCGCCAGCTCGGGCGTGTGAAGTTGCGGATAATTCACCACGCCTCCCAGGGCGGGAATAGCGAAAAATGCGGCCAGCGCAACCGTCGGCGCGTATTGGCGGGCCAGCACCGTGCCCGCGGCCAGCGCCAGCAGCAGCGCCAGGCGGGCCACCTCCAGGGGCCCGGCAATCACCGGTTGGAGCGGCAACAGGTAAGCCAGGGCGAACCAGAATACCGCCTCCAGCCGCGACTTCCGCCGCGCCGCATCGACGCCCGCGGCAGCCGTCAGGATCTGCAGCGCCAGCGCCACCCAGACCAGCAGCCGCAGCGGCTGAATCTGCGGCACCAGCGACCACTTGGCCCCTTCCAGCAGCAGCCACGACGCCGGCATGCTTAGGGCGCCCAAGACCGGCAGGCCAACCAGAAAGGCGCGCAGTTCTGCCGGAACCTTCCGACGTATGCGCGCAAAGGCCGCCAGCGCCAGCGCCAAAAGCGCCGGCCAAAGAGCGATCGCCGCGGGGGACCAGCTCGAAATCCAGTTGTAGGATGCCCGCAGGCGCTGCAGTTGCTCCTGGGCAGGCGTCAGGCGGGAGAACAACGCCTGGGTTTCGCCCGGTCCCGCCTGCGCGCGGGCGGCCAGCAACAGCGTGGCCAGCGCGGCCAGGAACATTCCGGCGGGCCAGGCGATGCGGCGGTTCCAGGCGGCCAACACCAGGAACACCAGCCAGAATGCCAGCGCCGTGGGCGGGTGCAACAGAAACGCCGCCGCGCCCGCCACGCTCGCCGCCTTCCAGCGCCGGCCTCCCGCCAGGCCGATGGCGCAGACCACCAGCGGCAAAGCCAGCGCGCGCGGTGTCGGCTCGTATTCCACGCTGAGCACCGCGGGACCAACGATGGTGGCGCCCAGCGAAACGATGGCCACCACCAGCCAGGCCTCTCCGGCGGTCAGCCCCAGCGCCAAGGCGATCAGGTATAAGCCCCACACACCCAGCGCGCGCGCCGCGATTTGTCCGCCTTCCAGGACTTCGCGGAAGCCCAGACCGCTGACTGCCTGGCCCAATCGCGCGCCCTCATCGTAGAGCGTGAACGCCACGTGCGGCTTCTGGACCAGCATATCGTTGGCCAGCACGGAGGGGTCGCGCAGGTGCTCCAGGATCGGCACGTAGATCTGGCTATCCTGTTGCAACCAGGTGTGGCCGGGGAACTGAAAAAACGTCAACAGGGCCAGCGCCAGGGCCATGCCGCCGGCCGCATAGGCCTTCAAGTGAGCATCCCCTTCACTCAGCCGCCCGCCGGATCTTGTGGAGCCGCGGCCCACGCGGCCCAGCCCCGCCGGGGTCTCCGGCCGCGAGATATTGTGCTTCTAGCGAGAACCACTCCCTCACGGTCGTGGCTCCGATCAGAGCCGGGCCCGGAGGGCACCCCGTTAGCGAGCGGTTTTGGAGTAGCACCGAATCTCGCGGTCGGGGAACTAGCCGGCGAAGCGGTAGCCGAGTCAAAGGGACACATACCTGCCTTCATTTGGCGGGCGTCTTTTCCAACTGCTGCTTCACCCACACGCGGTTGGGATTCAATTCCAGCGCGCGGGCGAACGCCTGCCGCGCTTCGGCATCCTTATTATCCTTGCGCAGGCACAACCCCAGCCAGACATAGGCCTCGGCGTTCTTGGGATCCAGTTCGATAGCCTTGCGGAAATCGGCCAGGGCCGCCTGGTTGGTTCCGCCAAGCTGCGGCGGCAGATAGTAGTTGCCCACTCCGCGCGCCACATAAACATCGGAGGAATTGGGCGCCCGCTCCAGGGCTTTGGTGATGGCGTCCTTCGAGCGCGGGCCGTAGCTCAGGCCGCTCATGATGTCGGTGATGGCCTGGCCGTAGAGCGTCGCCAGCACGCGGTAATATTCGGCGCGCTCGGGCTTCAGAGCCACCGCTTTTTCACCGGCTTTGATGCCGCGCTCGGCCACCGCCCGGGCGGCCTTCCGGTCGCGCTGCTCGATCGCCACCTCGGCGCTGTAAGACGCCGCCAGCGCCAGCCGGTACTGAGCTTCGGCATCGTTGGGCGCTTTGGCCGCTTCCGCCGCGTCCTGCTCCACAATCTTGTCGAGCGCGGGCCGGTCCTGCTGGTCCCGCGCGGTCTGCAGCACGGCGGGAGAGACAGCCAGGAAGCCCGCCATTACCAATGCCAGGTTCATAATCCCATTTTGTCAGAGAGCCGCTACCCGCCGCTGGAACAGGAGAAAATAGAGGCCCAGGGCTGCCAGCACAAATCCGTTCACGGCCAGCACCACCGGAGCCGTGAAAATTGGGACGAGCCACCCGGCGGACAGGTTTCCGATTCCCATCCCGCCGCGGAACGCAAGATTGTAGATGCTCATCACCCGGCCGCGCATTTCATTGGTGACAATCAGTTGCACCAGCGAAGTCACCGAGGCGAACACCGCCATCATGGAGGCGCCGCACAGGAACAGCATGGCGCAGGTGAACGCGATGTTGCGGGACAGGGCCATACCGCCAATCCCCGTGCCCAGCGAGATCATCATGGTGAGCGCCACCCTGCCCTTGTTGCGGTAGTTGCCCATGCCCGCTATGGTGAGCGATCCGGCGATGGATCCGCATCCCATCACCGACAGAAACAGGGCGTAGGTTTCCGGGCCTTTGTGGAAGATCACTTTGGCGAAGACCGGAAGGAACGTGCGCATGGGAACCGCCAGAAAGGTCATGCCGAATCCCAGCACCATCAGCGCCGCCATGGCGCCCTGCTTGCCGATGAAGCGGAAGCCCTGCTGCATGTCGGCGGCGATGCTCTCGCCGGTCTTCACCGGCAGGAAGCGCACCCGCAGCATGTACAGCGCGATGATGGGGGCAAGGAAAGACACGCCGTTAAGGAAGAAGCACCACACATTGCCAAACTTCGCCAGCGCCACGGCCGCCAATGCCGGCCCGATCACCACGGCGGCATTGAACTGGATGGAGTTGAGCGCGATGGCGTTGGGCATATCCTCCTTGTCGACCAGGGTCGGAACCAGCGCGGCATAAGCCGGCCCGCCGAATGCCTGCCCCAGTCCGGCGATGAACGAGAGCGTCAGTATGTGCCAGACATGCACCACGTGCAGGCCGACCAGCGCGGTGAGCAGAAACGCGCAGGTCATTTGCACATATTGCGAGAGCAGCAGCAGGTGGCGGCGCTCCATGCGGTCGGCAATCACTCCGCCGACCAGGGAGAAGAGGAAGATCGGCAGGCCGGCCAGCACCTCGTTCAACCCCAGCATGAAGCTGGAGTTGGAGAGGCTGTAGATCAGCCAACTCTGCGCCACGATCTGCATCCAGGTGCCGATGGTGGAGGTACAGGCGCCGATCCACATCAGGCGGAAGTCGCGGTACTGAAATGCTTTGAGGACCCGATGCAGCACGGCGGCGTTTTCAGGCGTGGTCCCGGCGCGAACTGCCGGGTACGAAACTATGGATTGTAGCAGGTTTGGGAGGTGTGCCGGCCGGTGTGCAAATTGTGGGGCAGCCAGGCTCGAAAACACAGGATGAGAGCGGCGCCGCGCCAAAACAATCTTGGCGGCAGGCGGCTTTCAGTCAAGGCTTTCAGCCGTCGAAAACCCGGTACTAAGTACCCGTTTTCACTCCTTAAATCATTGATTCTTAGCAGAGAGAACCGGTACTGAGTACCGGGTTTTTTCCGCCGGTGCTTTGCGCCGTGGACCGATGGTCCGCCCCACGGGGTGGTTCCCGAATGACCAATCGATAGCCGGGTTGCCCGGTGGCAACTTCCCCGACAGCAATGACGCGGCCCCCAAACCGATTGCGGCGGATTCGACGGCATCATTTGCCCGGGGCTGCCCGGTAACGAGCCGCCCTTTAGCCGCAATTGGCATACGGGGAAGCCTCGCATCCTGCCGTGCTAGAATTGGGGAACCCTTTTCCCAAACCTATGCTGTGGAGCAAGTTGCATATCCCGACACTCCGCGACACGCCGGCTGAAGCCGAGGTCGCCAGTCACCAGTTGCTGCTACGCGCCGGTTACATCCGCCAGCTCTCGGCGGGCATTTATAGCTACCTCTTTCTGGCGCAGCGCTCGCTGGTGAAGATTCAGAACATCGTGCGCCAGGAGATGGACGCCATCGGCGCCCAGGAAATGTATCTGCCGGCCCTGAATCCCGCCGAGGTCTGGCAGGAATCCGGCCGCTGGGACATCATGGGCGACAATCTCTTTCGCCTGAAGGACCGCTTTGGCCGCGAACTGTGCCTGGCCATGACCCACGAAGAGGTGATGACCACCATCGCCCGCGGCGAGCTGCGCAGTTACAAGCAACTGCCGCAGATCTGGTATCAGATCCAGACCAAGTTCCGTGACGAGCCGCGCCCCAAATCGGGCCTCTTGCGCGTGCGCCAGTTCATTATGAAGGACTCCTACTCCTTCGATATGGACCAGGCCGGGCTGGACGCCGCCTACGACAAGCACTATCAGGCCTATTGCCGCATCTTCGACCGCTGCGGCCTGGCCTACCTGGTGGTGGAAGCCCACTCCGGCGCCATGGGCGGCAGCCAGTCGCACGAGTTCATGGTGGCGTCCGATGCCGGCGAAGACCTGGTGGCCGTCTGCCCGGGCTGCGGCCACGCCGCGAATCTGGAAAAGGCGGTAGCCGAGGCCGCGCCGCCCCAGGTCCCCGACCCGGAGGGCGACCTTGCCCCCGAACCCTTCCACACGCCCGGGCGCAAGACGATTGCCGAGGTGGCGGAATTCACCGGCCTGCCCGAGACCTCGCAGATGAAGAGCCTGATCCTGGTGGCCGATGGCAAACCCGTGCTGGTGATGCTGCGCGGCGATCATCAACTGAACGAAGCCAAGTTCGGGGCGGTGTCGGGCGACCCTGAATTCCGCCCCGCCAAGCCCGAAGAGATCGGCGCCTGGTTGGGGGCCGGCGCGGGGTCGTTGGGTCCGGTCGGCGTGACCAACATGCAAATCCTGGCCGACCGGGCGCTCCAGGGCCGCCGCAACATGATCGCCGGCGCCAATCGCGACGATTACCACCTGCGCAACGTCACCCTCGGCGAGGATTTCCAGGCCGAGTTGCACGACCTGCGCCAAGTCGCCGCCGGCGATCTCTGCCCCGGCTGCGGCGCTCCGATCGAGATCCGCAAAACCGTCGAGATCGGGCACATTTTCAAGCTGGGTTACAAGTACGCGGAGTCCATGGGTTTGCGGGTGCTCAACCAGGACGGCAAGGAGATTACCCCCATCATGGGGTCGTACGGGATCGGCATCGAGCGCATTCTGTGCGCCGCGATCGAGCTTTCGCACGATAAGGACGGGATGATGCTGCCCGCCGCCATCGCGCCCTTCGATGTAGTAATCACCCCCGCCAACATTTCCGACCCGGCACAGCGGCAAGCCGCGCAAGCGATCTACCAGGGGTGCCTGGAGCAGGGATTGGACGCCATACTGGACGACCGCGACGAGCGCCCCGGCGTGAAGTTCAAAGACGCGGATTTGATTGGCATCCCGCTGCGCATCGTGATCGGCAAGAAGCTCTCCGCCGGGTTGGTGGAACTGGTGGACCGCAAGACCCGCAAGGCGCGCGATCTCCCGGAGCGGGAGGCGGCTCGCGAGGCAAGAACACAAACACATTTCTCGCAAAGCCGCCAAGCCGCAAAGTAGCGCGAAGAAGAAAAACCAGCAAGAAATTTAAAGAAATTGAAGATAAGGATTGCGGCTTGGTTGCACTATGGATCTCTATATCTTTATTTTTATGTGTTGTTTTCTTCGCGGTACTTTGCGGCTTAGCGGCTTTGCGCGAGATCTTTCCGCGCCCTTATGACCGAGAACGCCATCGCCAAAGAGATCGTCGACAGCGCCTTCCACATCCATGTCAGGCTGGGGCCTGGCTTGTTGGAATCCGTCTACCATGCGGTTTTGACGTATGAACTTGGCCGGCGAGGCCTCCGGATGGTCTGCCAGGCGCCGATCCCGGTGGTTTATGAAAGTGTCCGCATCGAAACCGGCTTCCGGGCCGATCTGATCGTTGAAGACAAAGTCATAGTGGAGATCAAATCGGTCGAGATGCTTGCCCCGGTCCACAAAAAGCAGCTCCTTACGTATCTCCGCCTGGCCGACAAGCGCCTCGGCTTGCTGATCAACTTCGACGTGGCGCTCATCAAGGACGGCATCACCCGCATCGTCAACCATCTGGTAGAATTCACTACTTGAAGATCCGATTGTCTTGGGCCTATAATCAAAACGGACACACTGCGCACCAACCGGAGGTGGGTCTATGACGAAAAATGGCAAACCCGATCGCGGCATGGTTCAGATGAATGGCGAGGAGTGCAAGGGCTGCGGGCTTTGCGTGACCGCTTGTCCGCCCAGGGTCCTGCGGCTGGCGGACCGCCTGAACCGCTACGGCTACCACCCGGCCGAGTATCTGGGCGCCGGATGCACCGGCTGCGGCATCTGTTTCTTCGCCTGTCCCGAGCCCGGTGGCATCCGGGTGTTGCGCCTGGTGGCGTAAGGAGCATCGCGCATGCACAAACAACTCACCAAGGGCAACCAGGCCATCGTCCAATCCGCGGTGCTGGCGGGCTGCCGGGCCTTCTACGGCTACCCCATCACGCCGGCCAGCGAGATCGCCGAGGCCGCCGCGCTGTATCTCCCCCAGGTGGGGGGCGTATTCCTTCAGGCCGAAAGCGAGGTGGCCGCCATCAACATGCTCTACGGCGGAGCGGCCGCCGGCGTGCGCGCCATGACCGCCTCCAGCGGGCCCGGCATCAGCCTGATGCAGGAGGGCTTCAGCTACCTCGCGGGCGCCGAATTGCCCTGCGTAATCGCCGATATCATGCGCGCCGGCCCCGGTTTGGGCAACATCGCTCCCGAACAGGGCGATTACAACCAGGTGGTCAAGGGCGGCGGCCACGGCAACTACCATAACCTGGTGCTGGCGCCCGCCTCCGTGCAGGAGATGGCCGACCTCACCAGACTGGCATTCGACCTTGCGGATGCCTACCGTAATCCCGTGGTGGTGCTGGCCGACGCCTACATCGGGCAGATGATGGAGCCGGTCGAGTTCGCCGCCCCGGCGCCCGTTCCGACGCCGCCGACTTGGGCCGTCACTGGAACCGCCCAAACCCGCCCCAACCTGGTGACCTCCATTTACCTGGAGCCCGATCTCATGGAACAGCACATCCGCAAGCTGGAAGCCAAATACCGGCTCGCCGAGCAGACCGAAGCCCGCGCCGAACTGTATCGCGCCGAGGACGCCGAAGTCATCCTGGTGGGCTACGGATTTGTGGGCCGCGTGCTGAAAGCCGTGGTGGAACTGGCACGCGCCCGCGGCATGGCCCTCGGCCTGCTCCGCCCGATCACCCTTTACCCCTTTCCGGTGGCCGCGATTCGCGACCTCAGCCGCCGCGCCAAAGGCTTCGCGGTGGTCGAGATGAGCAACGGCCAAATGCGCGACGATGTGCGGCTGGCGCTGGATGGACGCGCGCCCATCGAGTTCTTCAGCCGCATGGGCGGCAACGTCCCCACGGCCGAGGAGATCCTGGCCTTCGTGGAACGGAAATTCGCCCTTGAGGAGGCTCTCGTCCATGCTTGAATCTGCGCCTGAATCCACGCTTGAATCCGCGCCCTCTTACACCGTTACCCACCAGAAGGCCGCGGCCTTCTACGATTGCTATGAACGCAAAGCCGAATTGCGCCATCAGACCCACTACTGCCCCGGCTGCGGCCACGGCATCGTGCACAAGCTGCTGGCGCAGGCGATCGACGAGCTGGGGATTCAGGACCGTACCGTGCTCATCAGCCCGGTGGGCTGCTCGGTCTTCGTCTACTACTATTTCGATGCGGGCAACATTCAGGTGGCCCACGGGCGCGCGCCCGCGGTCGCCACAGGGGTCAAGCGCAGCCGCCCCGGGAGCATCGTGATCGCCTACCAGGGCGATGGGGACCTGGCGGCCATCGGTACCGCCGAGATCGTCCACGCCGCCAATCGCGGCGAAGCCATCACGGTCCTGTTCGTCAACAACGGCATCTACGGCATGACCGGGGGCCAGATGGCGCCCACGACGCCGCTGGGCAAGAAAACCACCACATCGCCGTTCGGCCGGAATTCCGTGACCGACGGCTTCCCTATCCACATGTGCGAGCTGCTGAACTCGCTCGAAGGGCCGGCCTATATCGAGCGCGTGGCCCTGGGCAACAACAAGCAGATCATGCAGGCGGCGCGGGCGGTCAAGCGAGCCGTCGAAAACCAGGTAAAGGGCTACGGCTTCTCCTTCGTGGAGGTGCTGTCGCCCTGCCCCACCATCTGGAAGATGCAGCCGCTAGAGGCCCAGACCTTCGTGCGCGAAGAAATGGCGCAGGTTTTCGGCGTGGCCAATTACCGCGACCGGAAGATCGAAGCCGGGCCGCAGACCACGCCCGCGCCCACACTCGATGCCCTGCCCTCCATCCTGGGCCTGGAAGACGGCTCCGCTGTCGAACCGGAACGCCTGCCGCCTCCCGCAGCCGACCAGCGCATCAAGGTAGCCGGCTTCGGCGGCCAGGGCGTGCTGATGCTCGGCGAAGTGCTGGCGGAGGCGGGCATGGAGGCCGGCTATGAAGTCTCCTGGCTGCCCTCCTACGGCCCGGAGATGCGCTCGGGGACCTCCAACTGCCATGTGCGCCTCTCCAGCCGCCCCATCGATTCGCCAATGGTTTCGCGCCCCAACGTGCTGTTGGCCATGAACGAACCGGCGCTACGCAAATTCCTGCCCACGGTCGAGCCAGGCGGCATCGTGCTGTACAACGGCGCAACGCTGCCGGAAGACTGCCAGCGCGCCGATGTCCGCGCGGCGGCCCTCCCGTTCACCCAGTTCGCCGACGAGCTGGGCAGCTCCAAAGTGGCCAACATGGCCATGCTGGGCGCGCTGCTGGAAGCCACCGCCATGCTGGATGAGGAACGCGTCCGGGCGGCCCTCGGGCGGCTGGTTCCCAACCAGCGCTACTACGACATGAACCTCGCCGCGCTGGCTTGCGGCCGCGAACAATTCCGCCAGGCCGGTGCGCTCCTGGGACCCTTCAGCGACACCGATCTCTGGGCCGTTTGACCGGCGGCCCGCAGCTCGCCGGGCCTACCACGGCGCCGAGCGCCCAGCCATCGCCCCGCCCACCACCAGCAGCAGCGCGCCCCACCACAGCGCCGACCGGAGCTTCGCCAGTACCGTGGGATGCGCCGGCGGCGCGAACAGGTCCCACATTCCCTGCCCCATGATCAGGAAGCCGTACACGATCAGCAGCGCACCGATGAAGAACCAGATCGAAATCGGACGTTCACGATGGAGATGCATCGGTCCTTCGATTGTACATAATGGACCAAAGGACCTCTGACCCGCGCGCTTCCATCCGCCAGGCCGGGCCCGTTTCGAATCGTCGATCTGGGCGGACCATGGTGAGCAGCTACGCCCTGGCCAACCCGGGCGGCTGCCTGAAGCTGCTAAGCCCGCGCGGCTGGTTGCTCCCGCGATCCGCCGCGGCGCGCAGGCACGCGATCTGCCCGGCGCCCTCCGAATGCGTGGATCGTCCTGGTTCCGGCCACGACCTCGCCGCCGCGCAGGACGCCCCGCGGGATGAAGTACTCCTCTCCGGCCTTCACCGGTATCCGCTGCCCGTCGATGATGAGGGAGTAGCAGCCTTCCACGACGATCATGTATTCGTCATAGTCGTGCGCGTGCTCTGCGGATGTCGCCGTCCGCTGGCAATTCCAGAACGCCATTTGGCTTCCGTCCGCGCCATCGAACACGTAACCTTCAACTCCCGGGGTCGCCTGGCTGGTGGCCGCGATCCGGTTCGCGGGGTGCTTCATGAACTCCGGGAAATCGCCCATACTTGCGGATCAGTGTCTCACGTTTCGCTCCGCGCCACACGCCGTGGCCGGCTCGGACCGGCTTCCGCACCAGCGGGCTACTGCTGCCGGTGGGGCGCCATCGGCAGGTGGTCCAGGTCGATCACCTGGAGCGATTGGGAGCTAAAGTTCGTCACGAACAACGTGCGGCCGTCGGAGGAAACCGCCATCTCGCGCGGGAAAGCCCCCGCGGGAATCGTACCCAAGGTCGCCTCGGCGCCCTCTTGGATCTTGGCCGCGTCCAAAACAGTGAGGGTTTGGGGCTCGGTTGACCCGGCGAAGCGGTTCGAGTTCCCCGCCAGCACTTTCCTGCCGTCATCGAACACTGCAATCGGCACCGGAGCCGATCCCACCGGCGCCATCCCGACCCTGGCGTGCTCGGGATCGGATACCAGTTTCGCCGTATCGAAAGCCAGCACCGCATTGCTGTTCCGCGCCGTGACATAGATGCGGTCGCCACCGGGCGAAATCGCCATCCGGACCGGGCTGCAGCCCGCCGGGATGCGCGCCACCACCGAGTGCGAAGGATCGGTTTTGGCGCGCGCAACATCTACCACGATCACCGCGCCTTCCGGATTGGCGATTGTCGCTGTGGCCGGATCGCGCCCCTCCGGCTTGCAGGCCTTCGGCCAGTTCCAATCGGGCAAGGCCCCCTCGCTGGTGGTATACAGCCATTTGCCGTCCGGCGAGAACGTGAGCGCAATCGGAGCGTTACCCACCGGGATCTTTCCAACGATCGCGCCGGCCTTGTACCCGTTGGAGCGCGCCCCTTCCAGGTCGATTACGGTGATCGACCGCCGTCCCTCGTCGCTCACGAACAGCAGCTTATCGTCGGCCGTGACGTTGGCGTAGATGCTGCCCGCGCCCGAGCCATCGCTGAACGATCCCAGCACCGGATTCGCGACGCCGGAGATGGCCTGCCGGACATCCAGAAAAACCACGGCGTCGGATGCCGCAACGATGAGCAGCTTGCCGTCGTGCGTCAGGACCATTCCCAACCCGGCAGGCGCTTTGAGCGGAAGCATGCGGGACAGTTCCAGGCGCCCTTCGGCACGCTTCAAAACCGCGATGCCGGCTTGATTGAATGCGCCGCCCTGGGCAGACACAAAGACCCAGCACCCGTCTCGCGACGGCGCCACCGCGAAAGGGCGCGTGGAAAGCTCGATTGTCGCCGCCGGCAAAGCATGGCTGGCGTTGCAGCCGCCCGGCTGCGCCTGCGCCGGGAGCGTCACTACCGCGATCAGGGCGAGTCCATGCCAAATGTGTTTTGCCATAACCCGTTTTCCAGGGACCTGCGCCTCACTCTATCAGAGGCTTCTCAGCATCGGAGCGTGCCCACCGCCGGCACTCACCGGGCGCCCCGGAGATGGAGCAGGCCAAAACACGTCAAACGGCGACTCTCGAAACCATAAACACACGCCCATTCGCAACCGCCGGGATGGTAAACCGCACCGCCAATCCGAGAGTATCGCGGCCATTATGTTCGGTGGTGTAGAGCAGCCGGAGCCGGTTCCTTCGTCTGCACCTCCGCGATGTTGCCGCTCCGACTTCCTCCCTACCCCTCGTAAGGGAACTTGTTCAGCGCCCGTATACACTCTGACAGAGCCTCCAGCAGTGTCTTCCCCCATCCGCAGGGCGTATAAGGCGCAGTCTTCTGGTTGGTCTGCTTGTCCGCCTGCGCAAAAAAGAGCATGGTCGGCTCCTTCGGCGTCACGAACTCCTTCACCGTGATCCGGAACTCCACTTCGCCCCCCGGGTACGGCTTTTTCACCGAAAACTGGTGCAGCAGCGCTAGTTCCTGCGACGAGCTGGTTTGGGCGAAGCCCCAATCTCTCATAGGCTTCTCATTATAAGGCAGGCGCGGCGCAGACCGGGGAATGCGAGCACGCCAAGCACACGGAATCTCGCAAAGGCGTCATGAAAGATCTCTCGCAAAGCCGCCAAGCCGCAAAGTTTCGCAAAGAAAACAACTACAACAAAACGAGAAAAAAACAGGAAGAAAAATACGATCGGGCCTGGTGTGTGTTTTTTGTATTTCGATTTTCCGTATGGTTCTTTGCGAAACTTTGCGGCTTGGCGGCTTTGCGAGAGATCTTGGTTGTCCCTTGCGAGAGACTTTTATTCCCCCCGCGCCACCCGCGAGATGGCATGCACCAGCCGGCGATACGGCAACTCGTCGTACCCCCCGAAGTCCAGCCATTCGCCGTCGCGCCAGCTCGAGTAATACCAGCGTGCCAACACTGCCAGACACTCCTGCCGCTCGCGCACCGTCAGCCTGGGCGTTTCCACGCCGGCAATCGTCTCGCGCAGCCGGCGGTCCATTGATACGGTCTTCCCCTCCTGCACTTCAAAACTGAACCGCCGCGCCTCCAGCAGGTGGCCCTCGCGCACCAGCCACAGATCCACCGCATCGGCCGCCACCGACCGGGTGATCGCCACGCCATTCAACCGATCCACATCGCGCGCCAGCTCGTCGCGCAGTTTCAAGACTTCCGTCACCTTTTCGTAGCGCTTGTGCTGGCGCGCGGCCTCCTCAAAACGCATCTCTTCGCTCAGCCCGTCGCGCGAGTGGCCAATCGAATCCAGCAGCGAGTGGCCCTCGGTGCGCAGAAAGTCCACCACGCGGCTCACCTCGTGGGCGTACTCCTCCGGCCCCACCACCTCCTGGCACGGCCGCAGGCACATCCCCATCTCGCCATACATGCAGCCGGGGTGCTCGGGTGAGGGTTTCAGGTCCTCCTGGCAGCGGCGAATCTGGAACAGGTCGAGACATTGCGATTCGAACCGCTCCGCCGATGCCCGCGAACGGAACGGACCGAAGTACAGCCCCGCCGACCGCGTTAAATGCGTGGTCACCTGGCTGCGCGGAAACTCGTTCGACAGCACGATTTTCACGTACGAGGGCATCCGCAGCTTGAGCACTTCCAGGTAGTTCTCCGAAAAATGCCGCCGCGCCAACTGGTAGTGGACCACGGCCGTCTCCAGCGCCGACCCCGTCAAGCGGTACTCGATCCGCTCCACCGTGTGCCGCAGGTTGAGCAGCCGGGAGGGCTTCTCGCGCTCCTTCAGCAGCCGCAGCAAGCGGCGGCGCAGAAGCCCGGTCTTGGAAAGGTAGGGCTGGCCTTCCTTCGGCCACAACAGAAACACCGCCGGCTGGTTGGGCAGCGCCTCGATGGCCGCATCCAGGGCCGCCAGATCGCCCGCGGGATCGATCAATGTCGTCACTGATAGAGCCGCAGGTATTGCTCCCGCGCGGCCGGAGCCACGCGCGCCACTCCCAGGTTGTCCAGCACGTGCTCGCGGCGGCTCATCCCTACCAGCGCCACCGCAATGCCCGGCGTCGAGCGCGTGAATTGAATGGCCCGTTGCGCGTCGCTCGCGAGGCCCGGGAGCAGTTCCCGCACCGCGTCCGGCATGTTCGCCAGCACGCGCGTCTGCATCAGCGTGGCGCTGGCCACCACCGCGATATCCAGCTCCGCGGCGGCCTCCAGCAGATTGTCCGGACGCCCCACGAACGCCTCCACCATCCCCAAATTGAAGGGCAGTTGGATGAAGCGGAAGTGGTGCTCCGGCCCGCCCTCTTCGCCGGCGATGGCTGCCAGCCGCCGCAGGCTCAGCCCGTCCTTCTGCCGCAACCCATCCCAGGTGGCCGCGCCATACCAGCGGATCCAGCCGCGCTCCACCAGCGCCTCCAGCCGCGCGAAGGCCCGCCGGATGCCCTCTTCGAACTGCTCCCGCGTGCGGAAACCAAGCTGTGTCTCGGGGTTGTGCAGGTAGAACACGTCGATTGTGTCCACCCCCATGTTGGTGCGGCTGCGCCCGATCTGGTCTTCCAGAAAATCGGGAGCCATGGAATGCATCCGCCCCACCACATCGGCGGCCGGAAGAGAATCGGGGATGGCCCCCGTAGTGAGGAAGCCCGCTTTGGTGCATACCACGATCTGCTCGCGGTCCAGATGTTTCAGCGCCGCGCCGATCGACCGCTCCGACCGCTGGTGCCGGTAGTTGATGGCGCAATCGAAAAAGTTGATGCCGCCTTCCCCGGCCGCGATCAGCGCGTCGATATACGCGTGGTCGGTGGCCTCATCCGCGCCGCCCAGATACGTGCCGATCCCCAGGCTCGAGACCTGCAGTCCGCGCACCGTGCGGTAAAAGCCGCGGTCCCGGTATTCCGGATGTCCCGCGGCGTACCGGTTGGTGGCATCGGCGGTAGCGTGCATCGGCCTATTCCGACACGGCCTTGGAGTCGATCAGCGCTCGGCACTCGGCGATGAACGCCTCCAGGCTCTTGGCCCCCTGGTCTCCGTGCTTGCGATTGCGCACCGCCACCTGGCCGCTCTGCTGCTCGCGATCCCCCACCACCAGCATGAACGGGATCTTCTGCAACTGCGCTTCGCGAATCTTCAGGTTGACCTTCTCGTTGCGGTCGTCCACCGCGGCGCGAATTCCGGCCGCTTCCAGTTGTTTGGCCACCGATCTGGCATACTCCGTCTGGCGGTCGGTGATCGGCAGGACGGCCGCCTGCACCGGCGCCAGCCACACCGGAAACGCGCCCGCGTAGTGCTCGATCAGGATGCCGAAGAAGCGCTCGATGGCGCCGTATAGCGCGCGATGCACCATCACCGGCTGGTGCGCCTTGCCGTCCTCGCCGGTGTATTCCATCTCGAAGCGCGCCGGCAGGTTGAAATCGAACTGCACCGTGGAGAGCTGCCACGGCCGTCCGATCGCGTCCAGCAGCTTGACGTCGATCTTGGGCCCATAGAAAGCCGCTTCGTCGGGCACCAGCCTGGCTTTCACCTGCAGCCGCTCGGTGGCCCGCTTCAGCGCGTTTTCGGCGAGCTGCCACTGGTCCGCCGAGCCGGCGTACTTGCCGCTCGCGCCGCCATCCCACGTGGAAAGGTCGACTTCGTATTGATCGAAGCCGTAAGTCTGCAGGGTGTCGATGGCGAACTGCAGGCAGTCCACGATTTCGTTCTCGATCTGTTCCGGCGTGCAGAAAATGTGCGCGTCGTCTTGCGTGAAGCCGCGCACACGGAAGAGACCGTTGAGAGTGCCGGAACGCTCGTAGCGGTAGACCGTCCCCAGCTCGCCCAGCCGCACCGGCAGGTCGCGGTAGCTGTGCTGCTTGTCCTTATAGATGAGGATATGGAAGGGGCAGTTCATGGGCTTGAGCTGGTATTCCGCATCGTCCAGCTTCATGCGTGCGAACATGTTTGCCGCGTAGAAATCGGCGTGCCCCGAAGTCTTCCACAGGTCGAAGCGCGCCACGTGCGGCGTGTAGACCAGCGCATAGCCGCGCTTCAGATACTGGTCGCGCATCCAATCTTCGAGTTGCTTGCGGATAATCCCGCCCTTGGGGTGGAAGAAGATCAGCCCCGGGCCGGCCAATTCCTGGATGCTGAATAAATCCAGCTCCTTGCCGAGCTTGCGGTGGTCGCGTTTCTTGGCCTCCTCTACTTGCTTGAGGTACGCGTCCAGATCCTTCTGGCTGAAAAATGCCGTGCCGTAGATGCGCTGCAACTGCTTGTTGTGCTCGTCGCCCTTCCAATACGCGCCGGCGATCGACAGCAGCTTAAAGGCCTTGATCTTGGAAGTGTTCGGCAGGTGCGGCCCGCGGCAGAAATCGATGAAGTGGGGTCCCAGCGTGTACTCGCTGAACACTTCTCCCGCGCGTTCGGAGATGAGCTCGCACTTCATCCACGCGTCCCCGTACTTCCGCAGGCCTTCGTCCTTACGGGTGTAGACGCGCTCGTAGGGCAGGCCGCGGGCCTGGATCTCCCACATCTTCTTCTCGATCCTTTCCAGATCCTCGGGGGTGAACGGCGTGGCGCGGTCGAAATCGTAATAGAAGCCGGTATCGATCGGCGGCCCGATCCCCAACTTGGTTTCGGGATACAGTTCCAGGACGGCCGCCGCCAGCAGGTGAGCGGTGGAGTGCCGGTAGACTGGCAGCGCCTCGGGGTCCTTATTGGTGAGGATCTGCAGGCTGGCGTCTTTCTCGATCGGACGGGTCAAATCGACCAGCTCGCCATCGACCTTGGCTACAATCGCCGCGTCCGCCAGACGCGGGCTGATGGATTGCGCGATGTCGATAGGCCGAACCCCCGGCGGGAGCGGCTGTTTACTGCCGTCGGGCAGGGTAATCTCGATGTTGCTCATAGGGAAATTTCAGCGTAGCACGCTGCCCCTTCCCCACGCTCGGCCGGCCGGAGGCGCTTAGAGGCGCTTAGACGGCTTCGGGGATAATGCCGCGAAAGCGGTTGGCAGGCGGGCAAAGGGCGCCCCGCCTGCACTCGGAGCCAGCAGTTGCTCAAAGCACTCCGCTGGTACCTCGAAGAACCGATAGACGGCGCTCGCGGAATTCCAGTTCGAGCAGGGATCGATCCATGACGTAGGAGGTGGAGGCCAGGGTGGTGGATTCCACAGCCAAGCGGTGCGTGAGGTCGTGTTCCGCTACCATTGCAATACCAAGTGTGTACTGGGTGCGCGCCTTACCGTCCATTTCGAAACCGTTTGCCTTGCACCATGCGGGAAAGGTCTCGGGGTCAATGGACACTTTTAGCACGTTGAATCCTTCCAGCGTCAGCGTGCCGGAACCTTCTTCGCCTCCTTTAGCCATTCTTCGTATGCATCCGGGAGCCTTTCGCGATCCGTAAACATGGCCAGGAGGCGCGCATAGTTTTCCGGGCGGTACCAACAAATGCCAACTGGGCTGGCTGGCATGATCGGCTGCCTGCGATCCGGAATAGCAGCCCGGCGTGCCGGACCGCGCATGGGTAGCCTTAGCCGTACCGCCGCACGGGATAGAGCAGGGCGTTCCACTCGATGGCGGCGAAATCCTTCCATTGCAAGGGGGCGTGAAACAGGCCCAGGCTGGAGGCGCAACGCGTCAGGAACTCGCGGGCGATCACCTCGTCGATGCGCACGCCGGGACCGGCCACGTCGTACAGCACGCCATCCAGGGTCAGCACGATCTTGCGGAACAGGAACAGGGGCGGCGGAAAGTGCACGCCCTCTAATGCGATCCGGTCCAGCAGACGCATGGCGTCCAGGGTGCCCGGGGCGGCGTCCGGCGGCATCTCCTCGAAAAACCGGGTGACGGCGCTGTCGATCGTCCCGAGCCGGCGCCGATTGCGATGGTCGGCGCTGAGCGAGAGATCGCGGATGGCCCGGCGGACGCCCTCGGGGTTGCGCAGCGTCATCATCACCGACAGCAGCACAAGCTGGCGGCGGGACTCCAGGCTCAGCCTCTCGGCCAGGGCCCAGTCCAGAATCACCAGCTCGCGGTTGGTCTCGTCGTACAACAGGTTTCCGGCATGCGGGTCGGCGTGGAAGACGGACTCCTCCTCGCGCGAAAAGAAGGGCACCGCCACCAGGGCTTCGATCAACTGCTCGGCAACCCGCGCGCGGCGGATGGGCGAGTGGGGGAAGGCCTCGGTCACCTTCACACCCGCCTCCGCGCTCATGGCGGTGACGTTGCTGGTGGAGAGCGGTTCAATCAACCGGGGCACGCGAATGCCGATGCTGGCGCGATACATCTTCACGGCTTCGAGCAGAGTGGCCTGCTCGCGCCGGAAATCCAGCTCATGCTCCAGCAGCAGCAGCACCTCGGCCAGCATGTCCTTGACGTCGTGGATGGCGAATCCATAGCCGCGCTTGGGAGAGGTGAGGAATTCTCCCAGGTCCTGGAGCAGCGTCATGTCCTCGCCGAAGCACTCGGGCACGTAAGGCTTGAGGACTTTAAACACTCCCTGTTCGCGTTCCCGTCCGGGGTAATTCCAGGTAAAGCGGATGACCGCGCTGACGCTGGCTTCGGAGAGAATGGCGGGTTCCAGCTCGACAGCGTAGGCGGCCAGGCGATCCCCCAAGCGCTCTTGGATGAGGCTGCGGACCTCTTCCGGCGTCACGTCCGACATCCCATTTTCCAGCTCGGAGAGGGCCCGGCGCAGCTTGGGCGCCAGGCGGCGGTTGCGCGCCAGGACCTGCCCGACCTTCTGCAGTCCGGGCATTTTATTGACCAGGCGCAGCAGGCGTTGCTCGGGCGGCGTGTCCGCGGCAAGCTCGAATTGCTCGACCACCTTGGTGGCCAGCCGCCGGCCGGAGAGGCGGGTAAAGAGGAATTGGAAAGCGTCCCGGACGAGGGGACGCCATCGCGCGGCGGAATCGGGGACCAGGATTTCGACCGGAACCAGGCGGCCGATCCACTTCCCGATTTCGCGCCGCCAGTATCGGCCGCGCCCGCCCTGGAGAGCGGTTTCCACCGTGGAGATGCGGCCGGCCGGGTCGCCCGCGGCAAACATGCCGGCCCATAAGGCGAGCGGACCCGGATCGATTCCGGCATTGATTCCGGACAGGAACGTCAATCCCATCGCAGTCCTCATCTCGTTCGCAGCCCGGTGCAGGCGCCGGCCGGCTAAGGCTGCCGGCGTTTCCCCCGGGCCCGAGGCTTTGGCTGGCGCTGCTCCAGTTCCGCCACGCGGCGCCGCAGTTGCTCCAGTTCATCCTCCGCCTTCGGCTCGGGGGGAGGGGTGAAGAGGCCTTTCACCATTTGGAGCGGCGAGAGGGCGGCCGAACGCACATCCTTCAGCCGGTCTTCGACCGCATCCTGCACTTTTCCGTAGGTATCGAAGGCCGATTTCAGATACCACATGAGGAATTCCTGGCCGGCCCGGTCGGACGCCATGATCAACTGGCGCAGCAGTTCGAGCGGCAACCCGGTGGGCGCATCCTTGGCATCTTCCACGATGATCTGGGTCAGCACCACGCGGGTGAGATCCTCACCGGTTTTGGCGTCCACCACCTGGATCTGTTCGCCTTTCCGGATGAGCGCAGCCAGATCGGTCAGGTTTACGTAAGCTCTGGAAGATGTGTTGTAAAGGCGGCGGTTAGGGTATTTTTTGATCAGCACGGTAGCCTATTCTACAATCGCACCCTTGCTGCGCTGCGTTCAATCAATTTTATATTGACATAAAAAGACCTTTAGGTCTATATTAAAGGTGACATGCTGCATTGCAGCAAAAAGGAGTAATATTCATGCCAGAGAAAACCGTTCCGGCCCAGGCGCCTTCCCCCATATCCATGTTGGCGGGCTGGCTGCGGCAAGGAACTGAAAACTTCTTCGCCTCTCAGCGGATCGTGACGGATCTGGTGATGCGGCAAAACGCCCATACGATCAGTGCCTTCCAGGAACGCCTGACGGAGGCACGTAAAATTGCAGGCACGGCGCTCACCGAAATGACCGGCGAAGGCATCTCGAACTTCATCGCCGCCGAGCGCGTGCTGTTGAACCTGGCACAGCGCGAGAACGAAATCGTCACCACCGTGGTGAAGGAACGAATCGGCGGACCGGCGCCGGTGGCCGCCGTGACCGATCTGTTCAGCCGCGGTATCGATACGGTCATCGGAATGCAGCAGCATTTCCTGACCCTGGCGGCGCGGCAGACCGATGAGTGGATCGACGCCACCAAGTCCGGCGAGCCGTTTGAAGCCATCCACCTGACCGATTTGGCGCGCGAGAGCGTGGAAACCTTCGTGCGCAGCCAGAAGAAGTTCCTGGACGTGCTGGCGGAGGAAACCGCCATTGCCACCGGCAAGCAAACCAACGGCAACGGCAAAGGCCACGCGGCTTCCAAAAAGACCGAATTGACGGAGTTGGCGCGGCAGAGCGGCGAGGCCTACATCGATGCCCAGAAGAAACTGCTGGACGTGGCCGTACAGCAACTCAAGGTGAACGCGAAGACGGTCCGCGAAGCCTTCAGAGCCATGAACCCGCTTCCGGTGGAGACCCTGGGAGAATTGGCCAAGCATACGGCCGAGGGCCTGGTGGAATCCCAACAGGCTTTGCTGGACCAGATGGTCAAGCCCCCGCACCAGGCGTCCAAAGGGCACGCCGCGGCGGAACACGCGAAACCGGCCCGGAAGCGCCACGCCGGCGCGCACAAAGTTGCCGAGACCGTGGGAGCTTAAGTCCAGCTCCGGTCCTCGGAGGGCGGAGGGGCATGAGAGCGGCCCCTCCGCCTGAAACGCGACCCGGTCCCGGCCACACGTAGAACATCAAAGGCGCGGATTATCCGGCCGTGTCGTTGGCAGTTTGGGGTTGCGGCCGTGGTGGCCGATGAAACTTCCGTGGGCGTCCGGCTCTGGATATTCTCTTCGATTGCCGGCGCTCTTCACGCTTGTTGACCCACCTTGAAAGCCCTGCAGTCAGGCGCTGGACACGTAATACCGAAAGGGGCTGCTTCTCGAGCAACTCGTCGACTTCTAACATAACCTTACGCCAAGGCGCCAGGGCCGCTGATGAGATGAAGTCGTAGGGTACACTGATCCTGATGGACCCATGTCGTTCCGGCGCCAACAAATCCGACCAAGCCCGCGAACCCTCCGAGGTTCGCAGAGCCCACGAAGCTGTCCCGCTGCCCATCTGGAACGAGTTGTTGATCGGCATCGAAATGGTCTACCTGCGCCTGTCCCCCGTGTATTGGGGGTTCGGCATACCTCCGGGAGACGGATCGGCGGTGGTGGTCGTTCCAGCGTTCCTGCTGACCGATCTGTACTTGACGGAGTTCCGCTCCTGGATCAACCGCATCGGGTACAAGGCGTACTTTTCTGGAATCGGCCTGAATGCCGAATGCCCCAACCTGTTGATCCAGTACAAGCTGAACGAGACCATCCAGAAGGCCTACAAGGAAACCGGCCGAAAAATCCATCTGGTGGGCCACAGCCTGGGCGGCGTGATCGCGCGCGCGGCGGCATACCAGATGCCCGACCGCATCGCTTCGGTAATTTCCCTGGGGTCGCCGTTCCGGGGTGTTTCGCTGCACCAAACCGTACTCCGCGCCGCCCAGATGGTGCGCGGGCAGATTCTGCAACGTCACGGCGAGGGTGTCCTGCCGGCGTGCTACACGGCCGCGTGCACCTGCAATTTTCTGGAATCCCTGGCGGTCAAACTGCCGAAGGCCGTGTTTCAGACCGCCATCTATACGAAGTCCGATGGAATCGTAGACTGGCGCGTCTGCAGGACCGGCGATCCGGGCGCCGATTTCGAAGTCTCGGCAACTCACATCGGTCTGGTGTTCAACTCGATTGTCTACGATCTGGTGGCTCACCGCCTGGCGGGCAAAACTCCCAGGTGGGGCCATCGGGCGTAGGGTGATCCGTAAGCCGGCCTTATGCCGGGTGCCGGATTATGCCGAGTCGGCCCCGGTGAGCGGCAGCGGGTCGGGCGCCCAGTCTTGGGAGGACTCGGCATAATCTGAGCGCCGACAGGAAAGCAGAAGGGCGTCGTCTGGCTTGAAGCGGGGAAGGCCGCCTTCAACCGGGTGCAGTTTCCCGAGAGCCTGTTCTTTGGTCTTGCGATCGGCCTGGATATACATGTGGGTGGTGTCCAGGCTTTCATGGTTGTTCCAGGTACGCCCGCAGATGGCCCGCAGTGGTGGGCCGCAACCGCCTCGTCTTCTCCCGCGCGATCCGCTGGCGGAAGCGGCGGATCTCCTCGTGGCTGCCGTTGAGCAGCACGTCGGGCACTTTCCAGCCGCGAAACTCGGCCGTTCCGAAGGCCGCCGATTGTACCAGCCAGGGCAGAGGGTCGCCCCTGCTATCCTTCCTTCTCCTCCCCACTCCCCGCATCCGCCAGCAGATCGGGCCGCAACCGCCTCGTCTTCTCCCGCGCGATCCACTGGCGGAAGCGGCGGATCTCCTCGTGGTTGCCGTTGAGCAGCACGTCGGGCACTTTCCAGCCGCGAAACTCGGCTGGACGCGTCCAGTGGGGGCAGTCCAGCAGGCCTTCCCCATGTCCCGTCTCCTGGAACGATTCGAAGGCCGCCGAGCTTTCATTGCCCAAAACCCCCGGCAGCAGGCGCGCCACGGCATCGATCACCACCGCGGCGGCCAGCTCTCTGCCGCTCAGGACATAATTGCCGATCGAGATCTCTTCGTCGGCCAGGTGCTCGGCCACGCGCTCGTCCACGCCCCTGTGGCGACCGCATAGGAACGCGGCATCCAGGCGCGCTAGCGGGAGTTTACAAGATATAGCGGAACGGATGAGCAAGTCACGGCTGTAGAACGAGTTGCCGGTAGTGTCTGGTATGACCTAACGAGGTTGTGGGATGTATCGCTGAAGATCAAGAAGGGCGA
>JBKQPR010000034.1:0-14167 GCA_052144935.1 Bryobacteraceae bacterium | reverse complement strand
CCAACCAGTGCTCCGCTGCCCAGGCGCTGTCCCTGAAGCAGATGAAGGACACCGGCTGCCACGACCAACTCGGCCTATCCTGGGAAGACTTCTGCCAACAGTACGTCGGTCTCAGCCGCCGCCACGTCGATCGCATCATTAGCCAGTATGATGAGTTCGGAGACGCCTACTTCCGTCTCTCCGGCTTGGCCGAGATCTCCGCCGAGGCTTACCGCGAGATTATCGACAACGTGATGGACAACTGCCTCGAGATCGATGGCCGGCAGGTGCCCATCGCTCCCGAAAACGCCTCCCTCATCCGCGGCTTCGTCCGCGAGTGCCGCGCCCGGAGTCGCGCCGCCAGGAAGGCCTCAGCGCCCGTCATAGCGGACCTGGAACTCCGTCTCCACGCCATCATCCAAGACGTCAAACAACACCTGCGCCCCAACACGCCCCTGGGCACGGTCAACTACCTTAAGGACACCGCCTATACCGCCATCCGCGAATGGGACCGCATCGCCCGCCGCCTGGAAGAAATGGCTCCCAAAAATCTCTAGCCGGCCCGCGCGGTAAGCTGAAATCATGGTGCTCCCCGGCCGGCGCAAATCGATCGCTTTCTTCATCGCCATGGGCGCGGGCCTCGGTCCGCGCGGCCGATGAGCAAGGGGTCCCCAACCTCCTGGGAATCCGGTCTAGAATAGAGGGCGAGGACACATCCGGTGCTACGCCAGTACGATGCCGTCATTGAGCGCGACGAGGAAGGTTACTACGTTGCCTCCGTTCCACAGATCCCTGGATGCCATACACAGGCGCGTTCGCTGGACGAGGTCATCGAACGCATCCGCGAGGCGATCGAGCTGTGCCTCGAAGTCGAGGGTGCGGCAGAGCAGACCCTGGAGTTCGTTGGGATCCAGCGGGTTACTATTGCCGCATGAGCCGGAGTCCCCAGGGTGACCGGCTCCGGCCTGATTGCCGCACTCGAAAAAGGGGGCTTCTGCGCTCTTCGAATCAAAGGCAGCCATCGCTTCCTTCGTCACGAGGATGGCCGAAAGTACAGTAAGTGCCGTTAGACTCGGGCGAGACGATCGGCCCCGGCCTGCTGCAAAAGATCCTTCGAGACTGCCGGATGAGCGCCGACGAACTGAACGAACTACTGTAAGGGCGGTGATTTCCATCCCCGCTAGCATCGGGAACTCCGGACGGACGCAGTGCCGGCTGGACCGGGGGACTTGGCGTCTCGTCCCGTCCCAAGGGGCGGTAAGCTGAAATCATGGTCCTCCCCGGCCGGCGCAAATCGATCGCCTTCTTCATCGCCATGGGCGCGGGCCTCATTCTCATCCTGCTGCTGCTGTACATCGGCTATATCCTGCTGAGCTGGCGTACCGGCATCCTGCTTTTCCTTGGAATCATGCTGCTGTCGCTGGTGATCGCCGGGGTGGTCGTGAATACCACCTTCCTGGTGCGCGAAATCCGCCGCAACGAACAGCACGACGCCTTCATCAACGCGGTCACCCACGAGCTGAAAACTCCCGTGGCTTCCATCCGGCTCTATCTGGAGACGCTGCAGAAGCGTCCCGTGGAGGAAGCCAGGCGCCAGGAGTTCTACCGCGTGATGCTGGAGGATTGCGATCGCCTCTTGGCCACCATCGAGCAGGTGCTGCGCACCGGCCGCGCGGGCGCCTCCACGCGGCGGCTGAACGTGGCGCGGTTCGAGCTGGGCGAGCTGGTGGCCGGTTGCGTGTCGCGCGCGCGAACTCTGCACAGCATCTCGGAAGAGGCGCTGCGCTATCGGCCCACCGCGCCGCTCACCATCCTGGCCGACCCCGACGAGGTCCGCGCGGCCGTCTCCAACCTCATCGATAACGCCGTGAAGTACTCTGGAAAAGAGGTGAAAGTCTTGGTTCAGACGGCATCGGAGCACGGGTTTGTCTCGGTGCGCGTCACCGACCACGGCGCGGGCATTCCCAAACAGGAATTGACTCGCGTGTTCAAGCGCTTCTACCGCGTGCCGGGGCCGCTGGCTTCGCGTGTGAAAGGCACCGGGCTGGGCCTGTACATCGTGCGCGCGGTGGCCAAACGGCACGGCGGGCGCGTGTGGGCCGAAAGCGAAGGTACGGGGCGGGGAAGTACTTTCGTCCTGCAACTCCCCGTAGCGCAGTGAGCCAGCCCAATGAGCCGAATTCTGGTGGTGGAAGACGAGCAGCACCTGGCCGAAGGGCTGCGTTTCAACCTGGAGGCGGAAGGTTACCAGGTGGAAGTCACGGAGACCGGCGAGGCCGCCCTTGACGCGCTGGCGAGCGAGCCGGCGGGCTTCGACCTGATGGTGCTGGATGTCATGCTGCCGGGCAAGGACGGCTTCCAGGTGATGTCGGAGTTGCGCGAGGCCGGCCAGTTCGTCCCCACCCTCATGCTGACCGCGCGCGGCCACCCCGAGGATGTGTTGCGCGGCTTTGAGGCGGGAGCCGATGATTACCTGCCCAAACCCTTCGATCTTTCCATCCTGATTGCGCGTCTGCGCGGCCTGCTGCGGCGTCGCGAGTGGCTGCAATCCGCGCCCAACCATGCTCCCGCGCCACAATCGCCCAACGCACCGCCCAACGCACCGCCCAACCACGTGTACGTCTTCGCCGGCAAGTCGGTGCATTTCGATCTGCTGGAGCTGCACGTGGGCGACAGGGTCTTCCCGCTGACCCTGATGGAGGCCAACCTGCTGCGCTATCTGATCGGCCACGAAGGCAAACCGGTCTCGCGGCGCAGCATGTTGGAGGACGTCTGGAGCCTCCGCGAAGACACCGACACGCGCGCCATCGACAATTTCATCGTGCGGCTGCGCAGGTACGTGGAGGACGACCCCACAAAACCCAAGCACCTGTTGACGGTGCGCGGCGTGGGATACCGGTTCGTGGCGGAGCCGGGAAAGAAATGATTCGCCCATCATGAAACTGCCGCGCGTGTACCCCATCCTCGATACGGAATCGCTCGCCCGCCGCGCCATTGCCCTGGAAGGCGCCGCCGCGGCGTTCCTGGAAGGCGGCGCCGGCATCCTGCAGATCCGCCACAAGGGCCATTGGAGCCGCGATCTCTTCGCCGCCTGCCGCCAGGTGGCGCGCTTGTGCCAGGAGGCGGGCGTGGACCTCATCGTCAACGACCGCGCCGATTTCGCCCTATTGCTGGACGCCGGCCTGCACCTGGGCCAGGACGACCTGCCGCCACGCGAGGCCCGCAAGCTGATGGGGCCGGATCGGGCGATCGGCTTCTCCAGCCACAGCGTCAATCAGCTCTCGGCGGCGGGCGGCGAACCGGTGGATTACGTGGCCCTGGGCCCGGTATTCGGCACGGCATCGAAGCAGAATCCCGACCCGGTGGTGGGAGTCGAAGAAGTGCGCCGCTCGCGGCCGCTCCTCGACAAGCCGCTGGTGGCGATCGGCGGGATTACGCTTGCGAACGCCCTCGAAGTGCTGCGCGCCGGCGCCGATTCTCTGGCCGTGATCGGCGGTCTGCTGCCCCCGGCGGACGCGCCCGCGCCCGTGCGAGCGCTGCGCCAACGCATGGAAGAGTGGCAGCGGCTGGTAAAGGGCGCGTGACTGGCTCTTTGGGAACCCGCGGCGTTCATCCTGAAGGACCTCGGGCTGAAGATGAGGATCTGCCATGACCACCTATCCAGCACGGTTTGATCCGGACTCGGAAGTGAGCCTGGTGAACAATGTAACCAGCCGCCAGATCGACACCAGCGGGAGACCGAATGTTTCTTAGGCGCTGTTGCTGATCGGCGAACCAGCTCCGGATTGACGCCGGTCGTTCCTGGAACCGGTTCCGCGGCCCCGGGCTTCATTGGAAGTCCGGAGTTCCAGCGCCCGTTTGCCAACTGAGGAACCCAACCGGCCCTTCCCAGGGGAAGTAAAATAGGAGATCGGCCCGCATCCGCCAGTTTCGACTTTTTACGGGCGGGCCGCGTCTTCTCACCAGGAGCCAGAGCTTGATCTTTCGGGCGGCCGAAGATGCCGACCTCATCCGCCAGGCTGCCCGGGGCAACGTGGAGGCTTATAACCTCCTGGTGTCCCGGTGGGAGAAGCGTGTCTACAATTACCTGCTGCGCATCACCGGCAATCGCGAAGACTCTCTGGATTTGACCCAGGACGTGTTTCTGAAAGCGTACCAGAACCTCGGCAAGCTGGATAATCCGGAGCGGTTCGCCCCCTGGCTGTACCGCATCGCGCATAACGAGGCCTACTCGATGTTCCGCAAACGGAGGCCCGAAAGCGATGTGGACGACCTGGAGCCGGAGGCCACCGGCGGCGGCATCACAGTGGGTGGAAGCTCGGTGTTTCCGATCGAGCTGAGCCTGGCGGTGGCCGGCGCGCTGGAGCGGCTGTCGGCCGATCAGCGGGAGGCGGTGGTGCTGAAAATCTACCAGGGTTTCAAATTCGAGGAAATGGCGGAGATTCTGTCCTGCCCGGTCTCCACCGTAAAATCGCGCCTCTACTCCGCGCTTGAACTGCTCAAGAACCAACTGGCTCCCATAAAGGCACGAGGTGTGTCATGAGTTGCTCGCCATTCGATTTGCGGGATTACTTCCTCCGAGAGCTGCCGGATCAAGACCGGCGCCAGGTGGAAGCCCATGTGCGAAATTGCCCGTCCTGCCGGGAAGAGCTGGACCGGCTCGGCCTGACCCAGGCGGCCCTGTTCTCGCTCGGCGACGAAGAGATCCCGCAGCGGGTAGCGTTTGTCTCGGATCAGATTTTCGAGCCTTCGCCGTGGCGGCGGGGGTGGTCGGCGCTGTGGACGTCGGGGCCGCGGCTGGGATTCGCCTCGGCGGCCATGCTGTCGGCGGCGCTGGTGGTGTTTGCGCTGACTGTGGGACGCCCTGTGGGCCCGGCGTCCCAGCCGGTTCCGCAGACTGTGACGGTGGCGCAGGCGTCCATGTCGAATGCGGAGATCGAGGCGCGCATCGACGCGGCGGTGGCGCGGGCTGTGGCTGCCAGCGAGCAACAGCAGACCGAGCGGACCAGGGCGCTGGTGGCGGAGTTGGAATCCGCCCGCCAGAAGTTGATGCTGGCGGCCGAGGAATACGACTTGAACGTGAAGCGTCAGGGGAGCTACCAGGCCGCGGCCTATCGCAGTGGACCTGGTGAAGGGGAACCGCGATGACGGGCAAGCGCACACGGAGCGTCGGCATGAGTGCCGACGCGGCAGGCACGAGTGCCTGCGCCACAACAACTGCTGTGCTTCGCACAGATGGCAGGCGACACAAGGCGGGGGTGCCCTTTGGGCTCTGCCCCACGGAAAATCGTCGCGGCGTGCCCAGAGTTGAGGCTCTTGTGGCGCAGAGGGTCGTCTCTGCCGCGTCGGCACTTCTGCCGGCGCTGCTTCTATTCCTAGCGGTGTCGGCGCAGGCGCAGATCATGCCGGCGGCCAAGTTCAACACGGCCGGCGTACTGCGGCCAGGGCGGCCCGCCATCGTCACCGTGGAGAAACTGCTCGATACGAGGCTCTATGCGCTGGGCAGCGCCAACGATCCGGTGGACATGATCTGCTGCACGCGGGGCTTCTACCTCGAGAATTTTGGGGCCGTGTTCAGCTCCGAACTCAGCCTCGTCGTCACCCCTACGATCATGCCATTCCGCCCCACCATCAGCAAGGAACTGCATGACCAGGTGCATCAGCGGAAGGTCGAGCGCGTGCCGAAACTCCGGGCCGCCATGATCGAAATGATGAAGCGAGCCGCCCAGGACCTTCCCCAGGTTCCCGAGAACCAGCAGATTGTGGTAGCGGTGCGTCTGGATTACCTGAGCTGGGAAGACCGCACCGGGCTGCCCGGCCAAATTACCATATCGGCCACCCGCAAAGACGCTCTGGCAGGCGTGGTGCAAACCACGGAAGAACAATAAGTGACCCCCACAGAGCACGCCACGCCCGCATCGGAGGCCCCCAGCGGCCTGCCGCGGTACCTGCGGCTGGGCGAGATTCTGGTGGAGCGGAAGAAGATCGGAGCCGAGGATCTGGAGCGCGCCCTGGAGCTGCAGCAGGAACGCGGCGACAAACTGGGCAAGATCCTGGTGGACATGGGTTTGATCGCTCAGCGCGACGTGCTCGCCGCGCTCGCCGATCAACTCGGGCTGCCGCTGGTGACGGTGGACGGGCCGCCGCCGGCGGCGCCCGAGATCGATGGCCTCTCGCACCGCTTCCTCCGGCAGTGCCGCGCCTTTCCCGTGGCGCTGGCCGATTCTACCCTGACGGTGGCGATGGCCGACCCGCTGGATTTCGACACGATTAGTGCCCTGCGGGGCTTCTCGGGATTCCACATACTCACGGCGTTGGCGGCCGAGCAGGAGATCCTGGACGCCATCGACAAGTACTACGGCGAGAGCGACCGGCAGACGCTGGTGGGCGGAGGCGACGACGATCAGGCTACCGCCGATCTCGAGCACCTGCGCGACATGGCCAGCGAAGCGCCGGTGATCCGCCTGGTCAACGCCATGATCGGCGATGCCATCGAGAAACGCTCGAGCGACATCCACATCGAGCCGTTCGAGAAAGAGTTCCGCGTCCGCTTCCGCGTGGATGGCGTGCTGTTCAACCAGGAGCCGCCGCCCCGCGAATTGAAGGCCGCCATCATCTCGCGCCTCAAGCTGATGGCCAAGCTGAACATTGCCGAGCGGCGCCTGCCGCAGGACGGGCGCATCAAAATCAAGGTTCTGGGCCGCGAGGTGGATCTGCGCGTTTCCACCCTCCCCACGCTCTACGGCGAAAGCGTGGTGATGCGCCTGCTGGACCGCTCGACGGGGGATTTCTACGACCTGCGGCGGCTGGGCTTCGACGAGCACATGTTGTCGCGCATGGAGCACTTCACCAGCCTGCCGCACGGCATGTTCCTGGTGACCGGCCCCACCGGCAGCGGCAAATCCACCACCCTGTATTCGGCGCTCAAGCGCATCAACCTGCCGGACCGGAAGATCATCACCATCGAAGACCCGGTGGAATACCAGATGGACGGGATCAACCAGATCCACGTCAACCCGCAGATCGGGCTGACCTTCGCGGCCGGTCTGCGGCACATCGTGCGTCAGGACCCGGACGTCATCATGGTGGGCGAAATCCGCGACCGCGAGACGGCCGATATCGCCATCCGCGCCGCGCTCACCGGGCACCTGGTGTTTTCCACGCTGCATACCAACGATGCCCCCAGCGCCATCACCCGGCTGACCGACATGGGCGTCGAGAACTACCTGATCACTTCCTCGCTGGTGGCCGTGCTGGCGCAGCGCCTGGTGCGGGTGATCTGCCAGGATTGCAAGATCGAGGCGGGGACGGCGATATCGCCCGAGGGCGAGATGATGCCGGTCTACCGCGGCGCCGGCTGCCAGGAGTGCGGCGGGCGCGGCTACGTTTCGCGCATGGGCATCTTCGAGCTGATGGACGTGAACGACGAGATCCGCAAGCTGATCATGGCCAACGCGGACGCCTCGGCGCTGACGCGGGTGGCGCGCCAGAACGGGATGCGCAACCTGCGCGAGGACGGCTGGAGGAAGATCCGCGACGGCGTCACCTCGGTGGAAGAAGTGCTGCGCGTTACCCAGGAGTTTTGATGGGAGGTCCCAGACCACCAGATCCAGTGCTGCAGGGAAACCGCTCGCTGGCGCTCGCGGCCCTGTTTCGAGCCACGACCGTGAGAAGCTGTAAAGGAATCTCTGAGATCGCCGGGTTGACAGACGAAAGCGTCTGTCCAATATTGCTGCGCAAGGGCTTGCGTTGTTGTGGGACAGGCGCTTTCGCCTGTCAACCGATTCCCCTACAGCTTCTGAGGGAGTGGTTCGCGGCTGCGCCCCACCAGGAATCTTAATGGCCTCCACCTTTTTCTTCCGCGCAGTCGCTTCCGACGGCAAGGTGCGTACCGGTTCACTGAGCGCCGAGAGCGAAAGGCGCGTGGCGGGAGAACTGCGCAAGCAGGGGCTGACGCCCATCTATGTGGGAACGGCGCCCAAAGCCACGGCCATCGAGATTAAGTTGCCCTCCTTCGCAAAAGGCGGACGCCGCGACGTTCTGTTCTTCACCCAGGAAATCTCCACGCTGCTCAATGCGGGGGTGCCGCTGGACCGCGCCCTCAGCATCACGGGCGAGCTGTGCGAGCGCCCCAGCTTCCGCTTCATCGTGCTGGACGTGCTGCGGGTGCTCAAAGGCGGCCGTTCGCTGGCCGACAGCCTGGCTACGCATCCGGAGCATTTCTCCGACCTGTACATCAACATGGTGCGCGCGGGCGAAGCTTCGGGAGCGCTGGCGGTGATCTTCGAGCGGCTTTCGCAGTTCGAAAAGACGCGCGACGATCTGCGCAACTACATCATTTCGTCCATGATCTACCCGGCGCTGCTGGCGGCGGTGGGACTGGGATCGATCACCCTGCTGCTGAATTTCGTGGTGCCGCGGTTTGCCTCGATTTTCGACGGGACCACCATGAAGATTCCGCTGCCCACCCAGATCATGATGCAGGCCAGCTATTTCGCGCGCACCTATTCGTGGATGGTGGCAACCGCTCTCGTCGCGCTTGTAGTTGGCTGGCGCATTTACACCCGCACGGCGGCGGGGCGGTTGTGGTGGGATGGCGCGCGGCTGAAAATTCCGCTGCTGGGCGATGCGCTTCTGAAGGCCGAGACCGCGCGTTTTGCGCGCGCCATGGCGACGCTGGTGGCGAATTCGGTGCCGCTGGTGCAATCCATCGCGATTGCCGCGGCGACGCTCAACAACCGCATGATCGCCGCCGCCATGGGCGGTGTAGCCCAGGGAGTCAAACGGGGCGAAGGGATCGCCGCGCCGATCCGCAAGGCGGCCGTGTTTCCGCCGCTGGCCGGCCACCTGCTCATGGTGGGCGAGGAGACCGGGCGGCTGGACCAGATGTTTACGCAGATGGCCGATATCTACGAAAATGATACTCGGGCGGCCATCAAGCGATTCACCGCGGTGTTCGAGCCGATCATCATCCTGGTGATGGGCATCCTGGTGGGCGCCCTGATTCTGAGCATGCTGCTGGCCATCACCAGCATTAACGACGTGGGAATGTAAGGGTGGGTATCTCAATGAACAACCGGCGCAAGATGGGACGAAACAGGCGGGGACAGGCGGGTGTCACCCTGATCGAAATGCTGGTGGTGGTCACGATCATCGGGCTGTTCGTGGCCCTGGTGGCTCCCTCCATGTTTAAGAATGCGGATAAGGCGCGCGTCACCGCGGCGCGCAGCCAACTGGAAAACTTCATGACCGCGCTGGGGTCGTATAAACTGGATACCGGCGCGTTTCCGACTACCGAGCAGGGCTTGCAGGCGCTGCGGGTGAAGCCGCAGGATGTCGCTCAGTGGGCCGGCCCGTACATGCCCAAGGACATCCCCAAAGATCCCTGGGGGCACGATTACGTCTACAAATATCCAGGCGAGCACGGCGACGAGCCGGAGATCATTTGTCTGGGCGCGGACGGCCAACCGGGCGGCGAAGGGCTGAATGCCGATATCGTCAGTTGGAAGAACTAGTCCGATTCTCACCGCAGAGACGCAGAGAACGCGGAGGCTACGCAGAGAAGACCCAATGAGTTTCTCCGCGCTTGCTCCGTTGTCTCCGCGTCTCCGCGGTGAGGAACAGTGGAGCCGCCAACGCGGCGTCACCCTCATGGAGATGATGGTGGTGGTGGCCATCATCGGGCTGGTGGCGGCCGTCTCAGCGCCGGCGGTTGCCGCCGGTATCGATAGCGTGCGGATGAGCTCGGCCACCGGCTCGGTGGCCAGCTTCCTCAACGCCGCGTTGAACCATGCGGAGCGGCGGCAGACGGCGGTCGAGGTGGTCATCTCGCCCAGGGAAAACCGGCTGGCGGCCTACTCCGCCGAGCCGGGATACCATCGCGAATTGAAGCTGCCCGAGGGCATCACCATCGAAGCGCTTGTGCCGCCTTTGGAGGATGCGTCCGATCCCGTGCGCCGCCTGATCCTCATGCCGGGCGATACCGCGCCGGGGATCGGCATCCAGCTTGCCAACAGCCACGGATCGCACCGCCTGGTGCGTCTCGATCCGATGACCGGCTTTCCGCGCGTGGAAAGCGTCCATATAGAGTGACCCGCCGTTATTCGGCAAAGCCCCGCGGATTCACGCTGCTGGAGATGATCGTGGCCACCACCATCATGGGGATCGCGGTGGTGGGGCTGCTTTCCGGCATCTCCGGCGCCACGCGCAATGCCGCGCGGCTGCGCGATTACGACCGCGTGGCGCAGCTTGCGCGGCTGCGCATGAACGAGCTGCTGCTGGACCGCACGATCCCTCGCAATACCGTGGTTTCCGGCCCCTTCGACCCGGCCCTGACCGGCGGCATCGAGGCCGGCTGGCAGGCGCGCCTGGAAAATTTCGAGATGGCGCCGCGGCCCGCGCCCGGACAACTGGCGCTCGACCGCATCGAACTCCAGGTGTGGTGGATGTCCGGAGCCGGGCGGCGCACCTTTACCGTGGACGCCTTCCGGCCGCGCGTGCTGTTGCCGCAAGATGTGGCGCCGGCAGCGGGAGGGCAGCCATGACCCGGCGCCATGTGGGGCAGGCGATTCGCCTGCCAAGTCCGGGGACGACGGCGCTTAGGGCCGTGGCGCAGGCTCTCAGCCGGGGTGCCCTCCGGGCCCGGCGGCTCTTATGCCGATCCCTTTTGCCACAGCGCGAGAAGCGTCGAGTGGAGACTCGGCGCTGCGGGCTGAGAGCCTGGCTGAGAGCCTGCGCCACGATAAGCCGCTCTACCTGCTCAGCACAAGGCCGCATACCGAGCCGCGACCGCAGGGAGCGGTGTGGCGGGTCAGCGGAGAGTGCCTCGCACGCTTGGCAGGCGAGTCGCCTGCCCCACCACCGCCGGGTTGCGGGCGTGACCCTGATGGAAATGCTGGTCGCGGTCACGCTGCTGAGCTTGCTCAGTACGGCTATGGCGATGGCCATGCGGATCGGTCTGAATGTTTATGCCAAGGCCAACGGCAGGCTGATGGACAACCGCCGGGTGGTGGGCGCGCAACGCGTCCTCGAGCAGGAACTGCAAGGCCTGATGCCGGTGGTGGCCCACTGCGCCGGCATGGGGATGAAGTTCGGTTTCTTCCAGGGGGAGCCGCAGAATATGCGCCTCGCGACCACGTTTTCCCTGCAACAGGGATGGCGCGGCCAGCCGCAGTTGCTCGATCTGATGGTGATCCCCGGCGAGGATGGGGAGGGCGTCCGCCTGGTGGTCAACGAGACCACGTACACCGGGCCGCGATCGGCCGGCGCACTGTGTACCGGAGCGGCGCCCGATCCGGCGAGCGGCCGGCTCATATTCCGCTTCCTGCCCATGCGGGCGAATCCCGATTCCTTTGTGCTGGCCGATAAGATGGCGTACTGCCGCTTCCGCTATTACGCACCCGGCCGGGCCGCTAACGATCCGCCGGTCTGGGTTACCGAATGGCCGGGTCCGGGATGGCCCTATGGCATTCGGGTGGAGATGGCGCCGCTCCAGCCGGACGGCTCGCGCCTGCAGCCCATCACCGTGATGGCTCCCATCAACCTGTTGCGTTCGCCGGAGATCGAATATGAGGATTACTGAGTGGCATCGCTTCTCACCGCGGAGACGCGGAGTACACAGAGGCTACGCAGAGAAAACCACTCAGATTTTCTCCGCGCTTTCTCCGTTTCCTCCGCGTCTCCGCGGTGAGAATCGACGCCCCACCCGTGGCAGTGCGCTGCTGGCCGTCCTGTGGCTCTCGGCCGCTTTGGCGGCCATCGCCTTTTCGCTCTCCAGCACCGTCAAAAGCGAGACCGAACGCACGGCCACGGCGGTGGATGGGCTGCGCGCCTACTACCTCGCCCAGGGGGGCGTTCAACGCGCCTCGCTGGAGCTTCTCTGGAGCGCCACGAGCCCCGGACCGAGCGCGATTCCGCGCGGGGCCACCGAGGTCAATTACGTCTTTCCCAGCGGGAACGTGCGCGTCGAGATCATTCCGGAAACGGCCAGGCTGAACGTGAACCACGCCGCGGTCGAGGATCTGTACCGTCTGGGGCTGGCGCTGGGGGTCGCGCCGGAGCGCGCCCAGGAGATCGCCGCGGCCATCGACGACTGGCGCAAGCCGGCGCCCCAGGGAAGCCCTTTCGACTTGTATTATTCCTCGCTGACCCCGTCTTTTCGGCCGCCGCACGCGTCCTTGCAAGAGATCGAGGAATTGCTGCTGGTGAAAGGAATTACTCCGGATATCTTTTACGGCACCTATGTGCCGGGCCCAGAGGGCACCCCAGAGGGCGGCCCCGAGGGCACCCCCGAGGGCACCCCCGAGGGCGGCCCGGAAGGCGCCCCCAATGGGGACGCGGATGCTCCGCGGCTGGTGGCTCGCGGCGGCTTGGCCGATTGCCTTTCGGTCTACGGTTCCGGCAACCAGGTGGACGCCAACTCGGCTGCGCCCGCGGTGCTGGCCGCGGTAGGCCTCGCGCCCGACGCCATCCGCGCGCTGGTGGCGCGCCGGCGCATGGCCCCCCTCACCGATCCCCAGTTGCGGGCTTTTCTGGCTTCCATCGGCGCGCCCGCCCGCCGGCTGCGGATCGGCGCCAACTCCATCGTGCTGCTGCGCGCGACGGCCCAGTTGCGGTTGGCCGATGGGCGGCTTTCCGATCTCAAGCGCACCGTGGCGGCGCAGGTGAAATACATGCCGCCCGAGTACAACGAGCCGATCGACTTTCTGCGCTGGTACGACCACGCCTGGAGCCATTGACCCCGGCATGACCCTGACCACCGCCATTCCTCGGGATGTCCGCAAGCTGCTGGCCTTCGGCGCCGGAGTCGGCATCGAGATCGCCGCCGCCGATCTGGAAGTGGCCGCGGCGCGCGTGCGGCCCTCGCGAATCCAGGTGGCCGGGCGGCTGACGATTCGCGATTTCGCCACTCGTCCGGCGGCCGAATGGGGCGCGGAGTATCACCGCTTTCTCAAGGCCCTGGGGATGGCCGACTGCAGCGCCACGGTGCTGCTGCCGCGCCGCGAGGTGATCGTGCGCCAGGTGGCGCTGCCCGGAGTGGCCTCCAAGGATCTGGAAAGCGCGCTCGGCCTGCAACTGGACACGCTGCATCCCTACGGCGACGACGAAGTGGCGTGGGGATGGTCCCCTCTGGAGCATGGCGCGGTGCTGATCGGGATCGTGCGGCGCAGCGTGATCGACCGCTACGTGCAGCTTTTCTCGGAAGCCGGAATCGCCGCCGCCAGCTTCACGTTTTCGGCCGCTGCCGTGCACGCCGCCATCCGGCTGAACGGCGCGCTGCCCTCTGGGCCCGGCCAGGGCGGATTCATCGCGCTCAGCCAGGGCGCCGCGGGCGGCGTGGAGGTTTACGGAGAGAGCCCCGCGCGGCCGGTTTTTTCCGCCGAATTCGACCTGCCGCCGGAGCGCGCGGCCCTCCTGGCGCTTTCCGAATTGCGCCTGCCGCCGGATACGGCCCCGCGCAAGCTCGAGGAAGTCCTGCCTTCGCCGGCCGTCAATCCGGTGGAGAACGATCTTTCCCGCAACGCACTGCCGTACGCCACGGCGCTGGCTGGGGCCTGTCCCTGGTTGGCGCCGGCGGCGAACGTGTTGCCCGTGGAGTACCGGCGCTTGAGCTCGCACCGCGCCTTCCTTCCGACCGTGGTGCTGGCCGGCCTGCTGCTTCTGGTGGGCGGCGGCATGGCCCTTTATGCCAACTGGTCCCAGCGGCAGTACTTGAAAAAGCTGGACGCCGAAATCGCCCGGCTGGAGCCGCGCGCCGAGCGGGCCGCGGCGCTCGATCGCGCCATCGACAATGCCCGCGCGCGGACG
This sequence comes from Bryobacteraceae bacterium, assembly GCA_052144935.1. Taxonomy (GTDB): domain Bacteria; phylum Acidobacteriota; class Terriglobia; order Bryobacterales; family Bryobacteraceae; genus JOPF133. The sequence continues at coordinate 382 of JBKQPR010000034.1, read as the reverse complement.
CAACTTCTGGACCAATTCCGCGGCCAGACGCCCAGCGATCTGGGAGCTCTCAACGAGCTGACCCGCCTCATCGAGCCTCCCGCGTGGACCAATTCGATCTCCCTCACGCGCGATTCGGTACGGCTCAGCGGAGAAGCGCCGCAGGCAGCGCCGCTGCTTAAGGTATTGGATTCTTCGCCGCTATTCACCAACACCACGCCCGATCTGCTGGGCCGCAGCAACAGCGGATCGGGCGAGACCTTCCAGATTCATAGTAGCCGGAGGGCCGGCAAGTGAGGCTGGGCGTTAAGGGTCGGGTCTCTATTCACCGCGGAGACGCGGAGATAACGGAGGAAGCGCGGAGAAAGGCGAAAAGAGAGTTTTTCTCCGCGCTTCCTCCGTT
>JBKQPR010000033.1:0-16178 GCA_052144935.1 Bryobacteraceae bacterium | reverse complement strand
CCGCCAGACTGTGACCCACAAGCGGTTCAAACGCCTGGTTGACCAGTGGATCGACCTGAGTATCGAGCACTCACGGCTGACCCTACTCAAGCCTGACTGACGGGCTGGAACTCGGTACTCTCAAGTTCAATGAGAAAGATCATTTCAAGAATTCTGATCGCCTGCACTGTGTTGGCGTCGACTGGCTTCGCTCAGGTGAGGCAGACGAAGGAACAGGTCATGTTTTACACGTCGGAGTGGAAAGGTGACCGATTCCCCGACGGACGCCCGAAAGTGCCGGACAATTTGCTTGAGCGCGCGTTGGACGTATCGATCGAGGACATCTGGGACTTTTTACGCGGCCAAGGCTACGTAAGCCAGTTTGAGGGTGGCTGGCAGGCTCTCCACATCGAAAAGCCCTTTGCCGGCCGGGCGCTCACGGCCCAATTCATGCCCCGGCGGCCCGACATGGCTGCAGCCGTCGCGGCCGAGGGCAAGGCGGAGGGACGTGTCAGCGGAACCAATAGCTGGGTTATCAATGAACTTCAGATGGGTGACACTATGGTCGCGGACGGGTATGGAAAAGTCATTGAAGGCACCCTCATCGGTTCCAACCTCGGGAGCGGCATCGCCGCGCACACCCATTCGGGCTTCATATTTGACGCCGGGATCAGGGATGCGGAAGAAAACCGGGAAATCGCGAACCTTAATGGATTTTATCGGGGCTACGATCCTTCGGCATGGGCTCAAATGCAACTGACCGGAATCAATGTTCCGATCCGCATCGGACGGGCCGTGGTGTTGCCTGGGGACTTGGTCCTGGCCAAGCAGGATGGGGTTATCTTTATTCCGGCGGCGCTGGCCGCAGCAGTTATCAGTAAGGCCGAATTCACCAACCTTCAGGATGCCTTTAACTTTGAATTGAATAGTCAAGGCAAGAACGGCGCGGAATTCGAAGGCGGTTGGACGCCACAAAAATATGCCGCTTTTGAAAAGTGGGTTGACGCTCATCCCGAGAAACTAAAAATGACTCGCGCTGAATTTGCCGCGCTGCTGGCTCAGGCACAGGCGCCGCGTGGGGGTGGCGCTGGCCGTGGCGGCCGTGGCGGCCGGGGTGGCCAGTAGCAGTAGTGGCCCCGCTGTCAACTGCGCCGAGAGGAAAGCAGGTCTATCTTCGGCCATTTTCCCGCCGCCCGGCCCGGTCCGGGAACGCGCATGGCATCCTGGCGGAGAACCTGCGTTTTCACGACCGGGTAATTCCAAACACCGAGGCCGAAGCGATCGTTGAAACCAGTTATGATACGGTTGTGCGTTCGGAATCCGGTTTCCGGACGCACGCCGGTATTTTCGAGATATCGTGCTCAGCAACGTAACCGTCAGCCGTTCGCCCGTGGCCGCGAGAATCGAAAGGTTGCCGGAGATGCCGATCTCCGGATTGCAGATATCGGACCTGGTGGCATCCGGCGATCGAGGCCCGGGCGCCTTCAACGCGAGCGGCCTCGCACGGCGCAATGTACGCATCGGTGCGAGCCAGGGCGGGGGGGGTCCCATCCGCGATGCGAAGCATCCGGAACTCGATCGCATCGGGAGCAACCATGCCGGCAGCGCACCGTTCGTCCGGCTGGACAACTGCCGGGATACGGTGACCCGCGCCAACCCTGCATCGCCGGGAACCGATACGTTCCTTTCGGTCCAGCCCGGCAATCTCAAGAGCATCTTTCCGGACGGTAACTACCTCGCTGCGGCCCGCTCGCCGATAGTCGAGGCACATGCCGATTACTGGCGGCACGTAGCCCGTCCGGATCGAGGAGTACGAAAAAACCAATGCCGCGAAGAGTCCCCCGCCATGAGGTCTGGATTCCGGATGGTCCCTCCGGGGAACCGTCGGATTCCATGGACCGGCGAAAATTCCTCCACGCTGCCGCCATCGCAGCAGTGGCGGGAACGGCCGCTGGATGCCGTCGAACGAATGGTCCGTATCGATTCTTGACGCTACCGGAGGCCAACACTCTGGCCGCCGTCTGCACCCGCGTGATTCCCGGCGACCAGGATCCCGGAGCCGCACAAGCCGGCGTGGTCCATTACATCGACCGGCAGTTGACCGGTAAGTTCCGCGAGCACCGTAAAATCTACCGCGCCGGCCTGGCAGCGGTTGACCATCTGGCCGGAGGCGATTTCGCGGGGGCCCCGGTTGAGCGGCAAAGCGCCATCCTTCACCAGATGGAGCACGATCCCGCGATCCGGCCGTTCTTCGACCTCGTGATCGCTCACTCGATGCAGGGATTCTACGGAAATCCGCGCCACGGCGGCAATCGCGATTTCGCGAGTTGGCGCATGCTCCGCATACCAGTGGTCCCGGTCCGCGGCCGAGACCGCTACGAATTCGCTCCAGGAGCCGGCCGTGAAAAAAGTTGACGCGGTGGTGATCGGGGCAGGCGCGGGCGGCGGCGTGGTGGCCAAGCAGCTTTCTACCAACGGCCTTCAGGTGGTTCTGCTGGAACGCGGAAAATGGTATGGGCCGAATGACGACCGCAAAGACGATCTGCGCAATCAGCGGACTTCGATCCTGGGCAATAACAGCGGGCCTGACGACGAAGGCAACCCTCGCGTAATCGTGGATCCGGAAGGCCGCGAGCGCACCGTCTTGCCCAGCCAGCCGGGCTACTCGAACAACGCCGCGTGCGTCGGAGGAGGCACCCTGACCTACGGCGCGATGGCGTGGCGCTACCATCCGCTCGACTTCCGGATGCGGTCCACCTACGGCGCGCCGGAGGGTAGCACACTGGAGGACTGGCCCATCACGTACGACGATCTGGAGCCGTACTATGAAAGGGCCGAGTGGGAAATCGGCGTTTCCGGCGACGACTCGGGCAATCCCTTCAAGGGCGAGCGAAAAAAGCCGCTGCCCATGCCGCCGCTCGCGCCCACCAAAGAGCACATTCTCCTCAAGGCCGCGGCCGAGCGCCTGAAACTCCACCCCTTCGATATCCCCATGCTGCGCAACACCGTGCCGTTCGGCGGGCGCCCGCCGTGCATGCGCTGCCGCTGGTGCGTGGGATTCGCCTGCGAAGTCAACGCCAAGTGTGGGACGCAAAACACGGTGATCCCCGTGGCTCTTGCCACCGGGCAGTGCGAACTCCGTCTGCGCGCCATGGTGAAGGAGATCCGGTTCGACACCAGGGGTCACGCCACCGGCGTAGCTTACTACGACGAAAACGACCGCCTGCAAACCCAGGAAGCGGACTTGGTGGTGGTATCGGGCGCGGCTACGGAGTCCTCCCGTCTGCTCTTGAATTCCAAGCACAGGCTCTTCCCAAACGGTCTCGGCAACCGCTTCGACTGGGTGGGCCGCAATCTCCAGGGTCATACCTACACGGGCGCGTTCGGCTATTTCGAAGAGGATGTCTACGACGATCTCGGCCCCGGAGCGGGCATCGCCATTTGCGATTTCAATCATGGCAATCCCGGACTGAAAGGCGGCGCCATGCTGGCCAACGAGTTCATCCGGCTGCCGATTCAGTTCCTGGGCATGCTGCCGCCCGGAACACCGCGCTGGGGCCAGGCCCACAAGGACGCCATGCGGAAGTATTACCGCCACACGATTGCCGTACAGGGACCCACGCAGGAAATGCCGATGTGGGATTCGCGCGTCCGGCTCGATCCGAGAGTGAAAGACCGCTGGGGAATCCCGGTCCTGCGCATCTCCGGCGACAAACACCCCGACACGTTCAAGACCAGCACGGCCATGGCGGCGAAAGCGGCGATGTGGCTCAAGGAAGCCGGGGCCGTCGAAACCTGGCTTAAGCTGGCGGGGCACGGGACCAGCGGCGGCCAGCATCAGGCCGGCACGTGCCGCATGGGCAACGACCCCAAGACCAGCGTGGTGAACCAGTACTGCCAGGTGCACGACGCCGATAACGTTTTCGTGGTCGATGGCAGCGTCCATGTGACCAATGGCGGCTTCAATCCGGCGCTGACCATCATGGCCAACGCCTATCGCGCTTCGGATTACATCGTGAAGACGTGGAAAGCGAGCAGGTTCCGCTCATGAGCATACCATGGAGATGGTGGCTACCACCCGCGGCTCTTTCGGCGGTTGCGCTGCTGAGCGTGCCGGCGTGCGATCTGTATTACCAGTCGTCGTGGGGTACCGGTTGCGCGCGGTGCCATGAGATAGGCATCGACTACAACCTGTGGCATCGCTCTTCGCACCGCAACATCAACTGCGTGGAGTGTCACGCGAGTTCGCTAAAAACGAACCTGCGGCGCGTAGCCGCGCACATCGAAGGCGACGTTCCGGAGCAGGTCCATCTCGGAACCGAAGATGTTTTCGCCATGCTTCCGCGCTGCCAGAAGTGCCACCAGCAGGAGTTTGCGCAATGGAACTCCGGTGCGCACTCGACAACCTACGCCCGCATCTTTACGGACCGTGAGCATAACCGCAAGCGTCTGCTGATGGACGATTGTCTGCGCTGCCACGGTATGCACTTTGAAGGCGGCATACAGGACCTGGTCGATCCCGTGAATGCCACCGGACCCTGGCGGCTCAAGGATCCCGCGTATGCCAGCCGCCCCGCGATCCCGTGCCTGGCCTGTCATTCGATTCACCGCCAGGGTGAACCGATGGTGAAGCCAGAGCAGCAGATAGGCGCCAGACAGGAAATCATCCGGCCGTCGATTGGCCTCTTCGATCGCCGTTCCCGGCTGAACATAGACGCCGGCAACCTCCCAGTGCCTGCGATCTACCAGGGCCCGCGTCGCGTGAGAATGAGCCCGGACCAACGCCAGTCCCTGTGTTATCAGTGCCATGCCCCGTTGTCGAACATGCAGGCCGGCGCCGGTGACGACCGCACCCCGTTGGGCATCCATGAAGGATTGAGTTGCCTGGCTTGCCATCAGAAGCACGGCCAGATGACCAGGCAATCTTGCGCCGATTGCCATCCGCGGCTCTCCAACTGCGGCCTCGATGTGGAGAAGATGGATACCACCTTCCTCAATCCGAAGAGTAAACACAACGTCCACTGGGTCCAATGTGTGGACTGCCATGTCAAGGGTGTGCCGAAGAAGAAGGCCGTCGCGGAGCGCGAATCCGCCGCGGAGCCGCAGGTGATCGACGCCGGGGGCCGGGTACGGGATGGCGCGCGTTGAAAGCGGCCCGCGGCATTTTGCGCTCAGGGCGGGTGATCTCTTGCAGCGCGTCTGCCGAATGCGGTGCTTCCGCAAGCGCCTCTCGCTGGCCGCGTGGGCGGCTCTCTCCGGCCGGCCCTTTGTTCCAGCAGAAGGCCACGCCCCCGGGGTCCAACGGCTCGCCGCCGAGCTTGCCGTCCGCGGCGCAAGCCGTGCGCTAGGTGCTGGCCTCGCGCGGGATTCGGTTGCAAGTCCTGTGGTTTTCAAACTCGACGATGCATTCGGCGGCGCCACCACCACCAACCTCGTCCGCCGGCTGGAAAAAAAGTGCGGGTCAATGCCGCCGAAGTCTCCTCTGTGCCGGGCACATCGATGGTGTATGACGTGGCGGAGGTAGTCGATCCGGCTGTCCACGTCGCGGTCAAGGTTCCGAAGTCGGAAATCACTGCAAACCAAGAACGAGTACAATGGGTCGCGTAGGACTGAATGTAGCGTGATGAAAGAGGATCATGATGAAAACTACCATAAGGATCGCTGGTTGTCTGGCGCTATTGCTCGCCGTGGCAATGGCCGCCGATATCTCGGGGAAGTGGACCGGGGACATGCCGGGACGCGGAGGCGATACGACTCCGACGACGTTTACCTTCAAGGTGGACGGCGAGAAGCTCACTGGCAGTATGACCGGGCCTCAGGGAGACATACCCCTGCAAGAAGGGAAAGTTGCCGGGAATCAGATCTCGTTCTCCACCAGTCTGGATTTCGGCGGCAACTCTATCAAGCTCCTGTACAAAGGCGCCATGAGCGGAGATCAGATCAAAATGACCCGCGAGCGCGAGGGCAGTGGCCAGCCCAGAGAGTTTACGATCAAGCGCTCCGCTACATAGTTCAAGCAGAGTGCCAAGGGGAAATCAGACGTCATTCGAACGCTACGGCTTGGGGCGATGAACCTGAAATCGCCACCATCCGCGTGCCGTATTGCGGTGGGTCCGGACGGCAAGATTATGAGCAGGCCGAGTGTTCGCCTGGCGCAGGGTTCTGTCTGCGGTCCCGCGCGCGCTGGTAAGCCCTGCGGTTGCAACCAGGTGATTACCGGGCGCCCGCGGCCCGATCAGCACGCTGATGGCTAACGGCCGCCAGGCTGGCAGAGGAGCGGGAAGGCGCAGGAGAGCATTCGGCTCCAAAGATAAGGGCTACCCCCCTGGACGGCCTGGAACGCCGCTACGGCTGTCCACGCGAGCAAGGACAAGCCAAGCCGGTAAAATGGCCGGGCAGCCCGCCGACAGGCCGCGTCGTTTGCGCTCCGCACCAGCAGGGGGATACCAACCTACCAATCCAGCCCCGGAATGGCTCTACGGGCTTCCTAACGCGGGCCGAGCCAGTTCAGCGCTGGTGTCGGCCGGCGGAGTCGGCCGCCCAGATTCGCTGGCCGGCGCCGGGCCGCCAGGCCGAATCAGGCTTGCCGTTTCAGCGCGGCTTCCCTCCCGCTGCGGTGGCGGCGGCCATGCGGCCGCGGGCCGAGAGTTTGCATCCGCTGACGATCAAGCCGGCGGACCTTGGCCGGAAATCCCCCATCGAGCCATTTCCCTTCGCGGTTCGTCTGCTGCACCAGCGGTCTCTCTCCCTATTTGGACTACTTCACAGTAACCATCACCGAAGCGACGTGATTCTCCCAAGCCAACTGCAGGTTGACCTTGCCGCCTGCGTTGGAGAGTGTATACTTCAACTGCTCGACCAGCGCCGGCGGCTTTGCCATGGTCATCTTTACGCGGCCCAGATCTTGTTTGGCATCGTATTCCAACCCCGATTGACCGGTCTGCTTGTTGACGATGAGTTCCCAGTTCTCGGTGTTTGCCAGGTTGACGAAAAGCGTATAGTCGCCCTTCGGAACCGAAAGGCCGCCGATATCGAGACTGGCATCGGTGTGCAGAGCGGTCGCGGCGTTCGCGCCGGCCCGCCAGACGGGATAGTTCGCGTCCCCGCCGATAGTCCCATCCTTGCCGAAGAGCTTTCCGGCCCGGCCGTTTACCGCCGGCGACGAGTACTTAATGGAGATCGTCTTGCCGCTGACGGTGATCGATTCGGTTTGGCCGCTCTTGGTTTCAGCGGAAGCGAGGCTGGCAGCGGCGCCCAGAACTGCGGCCCATATCAAAACAGGTTTCATGATCGTTTTCCTTTACATCAAGGATAGCGCCGCTTGCGCTCCGCGGCCCGGACCTTCGGGCGTCAATCGGTAAATCCTTCAGCGTCACAGAGCATTGGCGGCCACGCCGCCGCTTCTCCAAAACGGGCTTCATGAACTTCCTCGTCCACCTTCGGTATGCTGGTCTGAGGAGAAACCATGGAATACAGATTGTTAGGGGCGAGCGGCCTGGAAGTTTCGGTGCTGAGCTTCGGCACGATGACGCTGGGCGGTGAAGGACGGTTCGCCGCGATGGGCAACGTGCAAGCGGAAGAGGCGCGGCGCCAGATTGAAATCTGTGCCGAAGCAGGCGTAAACCTGTTCGACACGGCCGACATCTACTCGTTTGGTAAGTCGGAGGAAGTGCTCGGCCAGGCACTGGGCGCGCGCCGCAAAGACATCGTCCTGGCGACCAAAGTCTTCGTTGGACTCGAACCCGGCACGAACAAGGCCGGCCTCTCACGCCGCCACATCCTGGAAGCCTGCGAGGCGAGTCTCCGCCGTCTGGGAACCGATTACATTGATCTCTACCAGGCCCATAACTTCGACTCCCTCACGCCCCTCGACGAGACCCTGCGTGCCTTCGAGGATCTGATCCGCGCCGGTAAGATCCGCTATGCCGGTTGCTCCAACTACTCGGGCTGGCAACTTGTGAAAGCCCTGTCCATCTCGGACCGGCTCGGGATTCCGCGCTATATCTCGCAGCAGATCAACTATTCGCTGCTCGCCCGCGACGCCGAACACGAACTCGTGCCGGCCGGCCTTGACCAGCGGACGGGCATCATGGCCTGGAGCCCACTGCAATTCGGCCTCTTATCCGGCAAATTCCGCCGCGGCCAGACGAAGCCTTCAGAGTCGCGGCTGAACAGTCTCGACGCGCCCGGCGCCGTCGATGAGGAGCGGCTCTACAGAATCGTCGACGCGCTGGCCGAAGTCGCCGCCCAGCGAGGGGTTTCCATTTCCCAGGTCGCGCTGAACTGGGTCACGCGCAAACCGGGCGTGGACACCGTCATCATCGGCGCCCGCAACGAGCAGCAACTCAGGGACAACCTCGCCGCCGCGAACTGGACCCTCACTCACGCCGAGGTGGAACGTCTCGACCAAGTCAGTGCCCTCCCGCTGCCTTACCCCTACTGGCATCAGCAGAAATTCGCCGGGGATCGCAACCCGCCGGCGAAACACGTCCGGTAGCGTGCCGCACCCGATCCCGAAAGCGCCCGCACCGGACGGGCAGTCTGTGTGCCGGCGTGGCACAGGCCGGTTCTGCCGTACACGTCAGGCTTGGTTTCCAATATCGCCCCCAGGTCCGGCGCGACCCGGCCTTTTTTCGCGGACCGCGAGTGTACCTTTCTGCCCGCTTTGAGCCTCCATTGAAACCTCGTGGCATCTCAAGACTTGTCAGATGGCTCCCCAGGTTACGCTACCATACGGATTCATAAGGAGACGTTCGGGCATGAAGGTTCCGTTCTATGGTCATGTGAAGCAGTATCAAGGCATTCGGCATGAAATCGACGCCAATATCCGGGAGGTTCTGGAGAGCGGTCAGTACGTGATGGGGCCGATGCTCAAGCGGTTCGAACAAGCATTCGCCGCGTATCACGGTATGAAATATGCGGTGGGCGTGGGCAACGGAACCGATGCGCTGTGGCTTACGTTCCTGGCGTTGGGCATCGGTCCTGGCGATGAGTGTATCACCACCCCCAACACGTTCTTCGCGACCGCCGAAGCCATCTGGGTAGCCAATGCCACGGCCGTGTTCGTGGACTCGGACCCGCGCACGAATTGTATCGACCCGTCCAAGATCGAAGCTGCCATTACGCCGCGGACCAAGGCCCTGGTGCCCGTGCATCTATACGGGCAATGCGCGGACATGAAGGCGATTCGCCGGATCGCCGACCAGTACAACCTGTTGGTGATCGAAGACAACGCCCAGGGCATCGGAGCGCATGGCGATGGCTTCCGCATCGGCGAGCTGAGCGACGCGGTGTGCACCAGTTTCATCATTCAAAAGAACCTGGGCACGTTTGGCGATGGTGGCGCGGTAGTCACCAATCGGGCGGATGTGGACCGCACCGTCCGCAAGCTGCGCAATCACGGGTCGGACAAGCGGTCGTGCCACAGCATGGGATACAACAGCCGCCTGGACGATATCCACGCCGGCGTGCTGAGCGCCAAGCTGAAAGCCATTGATGGCTGGAACGACCTGCGGCGGAAGTGGGCGGCCCGGTATTCAGCCTGCCTGAAGGATGCGCGCAACACCACGCTGCCTTTCGAGACGCCCGGCTATCGCCACGTCTTTCATCTGTATGTCATCGAGACCCGGCAGGCGGACCAGCGTGACCGGCTATTGGACTTCCTGAACCAAAGCGGCGTTGACGCGAAGTGTCACTACCCGATCGCGATTCACCAGCAGGAAGGCTATCCGTGGGGCAAGCAGGCGCGCATCGCCGGTCCCATCCCGAACGCCGAGCGCAACACGGCCTGCTGCATCTCGTTGCCCATGTTCCCCGAGTTGACGGCGGAGGAAGTAGACTACGTGATCGGAAAGACCCTGGAATGGGACAGGACCGCATGAATTCCGCGACTGCCCGAAGAGACGAAGAGACCGGGGCGCCCTGCGCGGGCCACGCCAAGCCGGTAAAATGGCCGGCAGCCCGCCGATAGGCCGCGCGGCGCCGGCTTCCCCGATCGCTGGCCACGCCGGCCGTTGCATCATCCACCTGTAGACGGCCGCGCGCCAACCGGCCGCCGCGTCGTCATCTCTTGGGCCACACCACGCCCTGGTCTTTCCTGGTCACCGCGGCCAGACCCTTATAAACGAACCTTTGCACGCGCTGGCCGCGGTAGGTCTCGGTGGTATAGATGTTGCCTTTGGAATCGGTGGCAATGCTGTGCACGGCGTAGAATTCGCCCGGTTGGCGCCCCCCGTCGCCGAAGCTGGTCAGAATCTCCAGCGTCTCGCGCAGAATCACGTAAACTTTCTGGTTCGACCCATCCGCCAGGTAGATGTATTTCTGCTGCGGATCTTTGGAGAAGGCGATGTCAAAGACGGAACCGTCGCCGCGCGTGTTTTTGGCGATGAAGACTTCCTTCACGAAAGTGCCGTCCTTCTTGAATACCTGGATGCGGTCGTTCACGCGATCGCAGACGTACAAAAAGCCGTCATTCGAGAGTTCGGCGCAGTGCACCGGGTTGCGGAACTGCTGGGCGGGCGGCGCTTCGGGATTATAGGGACCCAGGTTGGTATCGTCGGGCTTGTGGCCGTATGCGCCCCAGTGCCGCTTGTACTGGCCGGTTTCGGCGTCGTACACGATGACGCGGCGATTGCCGTAGCCATCGGCGACGTAGAGCTCATTGGTGAGCGGGTCGACAAACGTCTTGGCCGGGCGGTTGAGGTTCTCCGTGTCGTTGCTGCCCTTGCTGGCCTTGGGGTGGCCGATCTGCATCAGGAATTTTCCATCCTGCGTGAATTTCAGCACCTGGTTGTTGCCCGCCCCATTCCCGCCAATCCAAACGTCACCCTTGTAATCGATGGTGATACCGTGGTTGGAATCCGGCCAGTCGTAGCCATTGCCAGGGCCGCCCCAATGGCGGAGCAGGTTGCCCGCCTGATCGAATTCGAGCACTGGCGGGGCGGGCGCGCAACACTCCGCGGCGGGAGGGTTGGTGGTGGCATACACTTCCTTGGGTTCGAGCGAAGCGCCCCGATGGATGATCCAAATGTGATCCTGGGCATCCACGGCGACGCCGATGGTCATGCCGATGAGCCAGTGATTCGGCAGCGGTTTGGGCCACATCGGGTCGACTTCAAACCTGGGCGCCTGCACGCCCGCGGCCTCCACCCGGGCCTTCTGGGAGAGTATCGCCGATCCGGTTCCGAGCGCCGCCAGGAGCGTGATCCAAAACGCGCCAATCGATACATTACGTCGCATGCCGCACCTCCACCGTTTGGATGTAAGCTACTATACACGATTCAGTGTTCGAGGAGCCATGCCTCATAAATTCCTCCAGCCTCTGGCGGCGCTGCTGCTGGCGCTGCCACAATTCGCGGCCGCCCATGACATTCCCAACGATGTGACCGTGCAGGCGTTCTTCAAGCCCGCGGGCGGGCGGCTGCGCCTGCTGGTGCGGGCGCCGCTCAAAGCTATGCGCGACGTCGAATTTCCGCTGCGCGGCCCAGGTTATTTGGATCTGGCGCGGGTAGACGCCTCGCTCCGTGACGGGGCCACCGTGTGGATCGCGGATCCCCTGGAGATCTACGAAGGCCATCGCCGCCTGCCGCGGCCGCGCATTGTCGAGGCCCGCGTGTCACTGGAATCGGACCAATCGTTCGCATCGTATGACCAGGCGCTGGCGCATGTTACCGGCGCCAGGCTGCCGGATTCGCTCGACGTCCCCTGGAACCAGGCGATGCTCGACGTGCTGTTCGAGTATCCCATTCAGTCCGGCCGGTCGGAGTTCTCGATCCACCCCCGCGTGTCGCACCTGGGCCTGCGAGTGGTGACCGCTCTACGGTTTCTGCCGCCCTCCGGAGTGGTTCGCGCGTTCGAGTTCGAGGGCGATCCGGGCCTGGTGCGGCTCGATCCGCGGTGGCACCAGGCTGCGCTGCGGTTCGTCGAACTGGGCTTCTTTCACATCCTGGACGGCACCGACCACCTGTTGTTCCTGTTTTGCCTGGTGATCCCTCTCCGGCGCCTGCGCGCGCTCATTCCCGTGGTGACGGCGTTCACCGTGGCGCACTCGATTACGCTCATCGGCTCGGCTTACAACGTGGGGCCGGACGCTTTATGGTTTCCGCCGCTCATCGAAACGCTGATCGCGGCTTCCATCGTATATATGGCGCTGGAGAATATCGTGGGGGCCGGCCAGGCCGGGCGTCGCTGGATGATCGCTTTCGGGTTCGGGCTGGTTCACGGCTTTGGTTTCTCGTTCGCTCTGCGCCAGACCATGCAGTTTGCCGGCTCGCACCTGCTGGCGTCGCTGCTGTCCTTCAATATAGGAGTCGAGCTGGGGCAGCTTCTGGTGTTGGTGTTTCTGATCCCGTTGCTGGAGGCCTTCTTCCGGTTCGCCGTGGCAGAGCGGATGGGCACCATTGTTCTTTCGGCGCTGGTGGCGCATACCGGGTGGCACTGGATGATGGACCGCGCCGGCCGGTTGGGCCAATTCCGCTTCGAGTGGCCGGCGTTGAGCGCCGCGCTGTTGGCGGGCGCGTTGCGTTGGCTGATGGTGATGGTGTTCCTGGCCGGCGTGGTGTGGCTGGTCTCCATTATTTCGGCGGCCGGCCCCATAACCTCGAAATTCCGGGAGCACAGAGCACCGAACCAGGTTGCTGGCTCCGCCCAGCGAGACGATCGGCGGATCTTGGCATCGATCCGGGCCTCTATCGAATGGCTTCGACACCTTTTTGGCGGGCATCGCCCATCTGGCGAGGGACGCCGCGCCCCAGTATCTTCCGGCGAATACAGGGCCGGAACTCCTGCAGAAGATTGACGGGTACGGAAAGGCCGATCTGCGCGGTCCCATTGGTCGGAGTGTAGGCAGCCACCTTGAACCGGCAGGATAACGCTGGAAACAACCAGGGCTGGTCCCCTGTCCGATATCGGCCTGCTTTTCGGTTATGTCCTAGTTCCCAATTTCCCCGATATGCGCGATCGTGTCGCCCTTCTTGAGCGACGGCAACGCGCCGATGTAAAGCACGACGCCCGCGATCGGAGATGTCGCGTCCCACACCTTCTTGCCGAAATAATCGGTGACGTAGCCGATCTTCATGCCCTGCGACACGTACGCCTCCGGGCCTACCAGCGGATAGAAGACGCCATCCAGTTCGCTGGTCATAATGGAAACGCGCGAGAGCCACAGCGGATGCTCCACCGGGGAGACCGGGCCGGACAGCATCTTCAGGTGCCGCGCCACCTTCCAGCAGCCCTGAATCAACGAATCGACATCGTCCGCATCGCTGGCGCCGGCGTGGCCCGCTTCCGCCGTGACGCAAGGTTTGCCGATCCCCGCCGCGAAGCGTGTGATGGTCACGGCGCCGCCCGGCGCAACCGGCGTCCGGAAGTCCTGCAGGATGATGTGGTCGAGCCCGAAGGCCAGCACCATGGCGCGTGACGCCGCGTCCTGCGCCTCTTTCCCGGTGGCGGCCCAGTAGGCGTAGCGCCGCAGGTTCTCATCCAGATCGCCGCCATGCAGGTCGATCAGGTAATCGCACTTCTCCACCACCTGCTTGGCAATGGCCCACGATACGCGCTCGGTCTGTGTGCCGTCGGGCCTGCCCGGATAGAAGCGGTTCATATTCTTGCCATCCACCGGATTCAAGTGCGTTACCTTTTGCGCGAACGATGGCACGTTGATCAGCGGCACGATGATCAGTGTTCCCGAAAGCTCCGCCGTATCGGCAGCCTGGGCCAATTTCTGCAGCGCAAGGATGGACGCGTACTCGGTGCCGTGAGATCCGGCTACCAGGGCCAGCACCGGCCCAGGTCTGGCGCCGTTGACTACCATCACCGGGATGCTCGCGGCCGCATCCACGCCCGCCGGCACGCCGATATACCCGGTGGCCTTCTGCCCGCTGCGCGCGGTCGCGGAGCCAACGGTGAAATCGGCTGCCCCCACAAGAGACGGCAGCAACCCTGCCATTAAAATTGCTCGTACCATGGCACGCTATCTTAGCACCGATATGTTCCATGCAGCAGCCCGCCGTACGGAATTTCGGAGTTCATGAAGACCATGAGCTGGAAAAAGCAGAAGTCCCCCAAGTCCTGCCAGATGCCCACATCCGCTGGACTTCCGTGCACCGAGTGCGCCCCGGCGGCGCGCTCGTGCTGTTTGGACCGCGACCGCTGCTTTCGACGCTTCGGGCGGGCTCGTCTTTCCGGGTGTAGCCGTGCACTAGAATTGATCCAGACGCCATGCTGGAAAACATCAATTTGAAGAAGAGACTCTCGCGCGAGGATTACCGACTCGCTCTGCCGGGCTTGCAGCAGCGCCTGTACGATTTGGAGAAGGCCTGTTGGGAACACGGCATACCGACCGTGATCGTATTCGAGGGGTGGGACGCCGCCGGCAAAGGAACGGCCATTTCCGCCCTGACGCAACGGCTCGACCCCCGCGGATTCAAGCTGTACCCCATCACCGCAGCCCGCACCTACGAGCAGCAACGCCCGTGGTTGTGGCGCTTCTGGCTGAAAGTCCCCGACCGGGGCGAGATGGTGATCTTCGACCATAGTTGGTACGGCCGCGTGCTGGAGGATCGCGTGGAGCGGACCGTCCCGGAGAAGGTGTGGCGTGACGCATACCGCGACATCGTCGAGTTCGAGCGCATGCTATCCGACGACGGCGCCGCCATCCTGAAGTTCTTCCTGCACATCAATAAGAAAGAGCAGAAGGAACGGTTCCAGGCCATCGAAAAGGACCCCCTGGAAGCCTGGCGCGTGACGGATGCCGACTGGGCCCGCCACAAGAAGTACGGCGAATACCTGAGCGCAACCGAGGAGATGCTCGAATGGACTGAGTCTGAATTCGCGCCCTGGACGATCGTGGAAGCCACGTCGAAATGGCTGGCGCGAAAGAGGATCTTCGAGACGATTATCACAGCCATGGAAAAGCGCCTCGGGGCGAACGCGCCGCCCAGGGTCGAGGTGAAGGGCGCAGCGGCCAAAGACGCGGCATTGCGGGAGGCGATGGAATCCCTGGGTGGAGGAGGACTCTGATGTTGGAGACCATCGACCTGACCCGAGCGCTCGATCGTGACGCCTACGTGCGCGAAGTAACGCGGCGGCAGATTCAGCTTCGCGAGTTGGGATACCAGATCTATTTGCGGAAGCGGCCAGTCGTAGTCGTATTCGAGGGATGGGACGCTGGAGGCAAGGGCGGCGCGATCAAGCGGATCACCGAGAAATTGGACCCCCGCGGCTACGTGGTCTACCCGATCGCCGCGCCGCAGGGCGAGGACAAGACACGCCATTACCTGTACCGCTTCTGGCGCCGGCTTCCGGAGCGCGGGCAGATCGCCATCTTCGATCGGTCCTGGTACGGCCGGGTGCTGGTGGAACGGGTGGAGGGGTTCGCCAGGGAAGAGGAATGGAAGCGGGCCTTCAAGGAGATCAACTCGTTTGAGCGCCAGTTGCGGGAATTCGGGGTGATTCTGGCGAAGTTCTGGATCCACATCTCCCAGGAGGAGCAGTTCCGGCGGTTCGAGGAGCGTAAGGCGATCGGCTACAAAGCCTGGAAGCTGACGGAGGAGGACTGGCGGAACCGCCAGAAGTGGAGTGTCTACGAGGAGGCAGTCGAAGAAATGCTGGTGAAGACGAGCACCAAGAGCGCGCCCTGGTGTCTGGTGGAGGGAAACGACAAATACTGGGCGCGCGTGAAAACGCTGTCGAGACTCGTGGAGATACTCTCGGCGGAACTGGAATACAAACCGGCGGACCCGCTAAAGCGAGGATCCGCGAAGAAAGCCGCCAAGCCGGCCACACACGGCAAGTCAAAGCCGGAAATCAGGTAAACAGGTTTTCCTTCCATTGAGGCTGGCCGGCCGCGGCGAGCTTACCGGCATGAATCAGCTTCTAAGCTGGCGGGATACGCCCATCTACTGCTTCAAAATCCAGCCGGCCATCTTTTCCAGCGCCGCCGGCGCGATCGTCTCTTCGACCTGGGCGTACTCATTCACCGCTCCCGTCTTAGCCGTCTGGAATAGGTGGTTGAGACCCGTTAACTCGACTACCTCGAAGTGTTTGTTGCCGCCATCCTCAAGCGCTTTCCGGATGGCCGGCAGGTTCAGTTTGGGAGGCACTTGCGTGTCTTTTTCGCCGTTGATCGCCAGCACCGGGCAGGTCACCTTGCGCAATGCCGGCGCCGGATCGTAAGTCAGAAAATACCGGTACCACGGCGA
>JBKQPR010000032.1:0-54063 GCA_052144935.1 Bryobacteraceae bacterium | reverse complement strand
TCGGGCGCAACCGGCCCGATCAGCAGCGTGCGGCGCGCGGGACCGGTTTTTGAGCGGTTGCGATCAGGCCCCTTTGAGGGGCCAGCAACCGCAAAAGCCTCCGGCTCTGCCGGAGGATTGTTACTATCGGCATCAATCCCCACCGCCGGGGCGAGGCCCCCAACGGGGTAAACTGACTGAGAGAGCGGCGGATGAAACGAAAACCTCGACGTGGGCCAGATCCGATGGAGCGCCAGATGGAACTGGCGCTCCAACCAGGGGCGTTCATCTCCGATCGGGCGTGCTTCTCGTTCGTCGGCGGGCTCGACCCGGTCGCCACCGCGATCCGGAAGCTCACCGGCGCCGACCCGGTCCGGGCTACCGCACTGTACGAAACCTTCCTTGCCGCCTGCTACGAGAAGGTCGAAGATCTCGACGATTCGAGCGGCTCCTTTGGAGACTTCGTAGACGAGATCGTCTGCGGATGGATCAAAGCCAGGCAGGCGTCGGGCGCCGACCCGGACGAAACGGCTGTCCGGCTGCTTGCGTGGATGGATAGCGACAACTACGGATTCTTCTACCACATCGAAACGGACGCCGCCAAGGTGTTCAACAAGGCCGGGCTGGCCGCATTCGAGAGACAGATGCGAGCGCGCTTCGAGGCTGCGGTTGCGGCCCAGCCGGCGCCCGGCAAGCCGGCCGGGCACGAAGCCGAGTATCTTCGCCGGCGCTTCAGCCAGGCTCTGCGCACGCTCTACCTGGCGCAGAGAAACGTCGCGGCCTACCTCGCCCTCACCGATCGGACCGGGCTCACCGCCCAGGACTGCCACGCCCTCGCCACTATGCTGGTCGCACGCCGCAAGCCGGAGGAGGCGCTGGCGTGGGCCGAGCGCGGGATCGCACTCGACCGGGAGAACCCGCATGGGATCACCAAAGCCGGCTTCGATCTCACCAGGCTTCACCGCGAGTTGTTGACCAGGCTGGGCCGCGCCAATGAGGCGATCGAATCCGCCTGGGCCGACTTCCGGGAAGATCCCGACAAGTATGCCTACGCCGAACTCATGAAGCTCGTACCCAAAGCCGGGCGCACGGCCTGGCACGCGAAGGCCATGGACGCAGCCAAGGGCGGCGATCTCCACTCGCTCATCGAGCTGTTCATCGAGACCAAGGAGATGGAGCGTCTCGCGGAACTGGTACGCGGCGCCACGGACGAGGCCCTCCAGCGGGAGAGCCACTACGCTACCGAGCCGGCTGCGAAGAAGCTGGAGAAGGCCCACCCCGACCTCGCCGCCCGCCTCTGGCGCGCCCAGGGAATGCGCATCGTGGACGGAGGGAAAAGCAAGTATTATGACGCGGCGCTCTCCAACTTCGAGCGTGCCCGGCGCTGTTATGAACGGGCCGGCCTGGCCGAGGAATGGGTGGACACCGTTAGCCACATGCGCGCCACCCACCGCCGCAAGACCGGCTTCATGTCCCAGTTTGAGGCGCTGGCCGAGGGCCCCGGCCGGGACCGCCAGCCTTCATTTCTGGAGCGCGCCAAGACCCGCTGGAGCGCGCGGCACGGGAAAAACGCTTCCTGAGGTTGACGCCCGTTCACTCGGTGCCATCTCGCCAGTACCGATACGCCAGGATCCATTCGGCCCCCTTCGGAAGTGGTGAGGGCAACGGCAAGTCCGCGAGTGAGATCCGCTGGCGCGCCTTGCCCTTCCGGCAAACCGCGACCAGCCGGTCGTCTTCGGTGAGATCGATGCTCTCCACCGTAACCGTCGTGCCCAGCATCTCCGTATCAAAAGGCAGCCGAAGCTCGTCTTCGATCACCGCCTGGAATCCCATGGCTTGCTCCGATTCATCGTGCGCGTCCGCGGTCGCTTCCTGGAGCAGCTCGTTGAGCCGCTCCTTGCTCAGGCCATGCGCTGGTTCGCCTGGCGTGCCCTTTCCCGGGCGCTTTCTGTTCATATCCGCCTCCTTTCGCGATGTGCGCGATAGGCCAGTGTGCCTTGTTGGATTGATCCGCCTGGTGACACCCAAAGTTGCGATCCATACGGTTCCACCTTGCTGCGGCCCGCGCGTTCGCCGGTAGCTTACTGCTTCTCAAACTGCAACGAACAGGGGCGGCCCTCTACGCGGGCGCCGTTTCCTGTTGCGCCTTTGAAGTGCGCCTCAATGCTGTAGCTGTACTCGGTGCCCCTTGGCGTATCTCGTCCGGGCACGTATTCCTTCGAGCCGGTGCGACCCGTCGAATAAAGCTTTCCGGCGCCGTCAGTACCCACCGTCCCTTCGATCAGCAGGGAACTTGGCTTGCCCTCGGGACCGTACAGCCCTCGGAAGTTGCCGTTCTTCACTTCGCTGACGAACCTGAAGGAGTAGCCCAGGGCATCCCTCGCCGCCTCGCAGGAGACGGTGGTCAGCCACTTGCCGTCGAAGCGCTCCTCCGGAAGCGACACCGCCGGTAAAACCATCAGGGCGATAGCCGTCACAAGTCCGGTTGCACGCTGCATTGCCTTCCCTTCGTTGACTTATACTTACGTGATTATACACAAGCAGAATGAAACGTCAGGGAACAGATTTGACGGTCTGCAACCCGTGGTGGCCCCCCCGTTGGCGACCTGCGGTCCGGCGACAAGGTCGGGATGACCACCAGTGGCTGCTGGAGCTGCCGCAGGGAAAGTCGTTGGAAACGGTTGGCCGGACAGTGTCCGTATGGCCATCCCGAAGCTGGTTTGGCGGGATGGACACGATGGAAACTTCCGGGTGCGCCGGGTGCGCCGTAATCCAGGCTCAGTTCGCTCCTTGATCGGATAGACTGAGATGAACCCCTTCTCATGGCGCTGTCTGCAGGCGACAAACTTGGCCCCTACGAGATCCTCGCGCCGCTCGGCGCCGGTGGCATGGGAGAGGTGTACAAAGCCCGCGACACGCGCCTCGATCGTATGGTTGCCATTAAGATTCTACCCGCCGGCAAGACCGGCGACGCCCAGAGATCCCGCTTCTTCCAGGAGGCGCGCGCCGCCTCGGCCTTGAACCATCCGCATATTGTCGCGATTTACGATATCGGCCGCGAGGGCGACAACGACTACATCGTGATGGAATACGTCGCCGGCAAGACGATCGGCCAGTCGATTCCGCGAAAAGGCATGCGCCTGGAGGAAGGCTTGCGCGTGGCCGCCCAGATTGCCGATGCTCTGGCGGCCGCGCACACCGCGGGGATTGTCCACCGCGACCTTAAGCCGGGCAACGTGATGATCGCGGGACCCGAGAGCGGTCGCCCCGGCTCGGTGAAGGTGCTCGATTTCGGCCTTGCCAAGCTGGCGGAACCGCGCGGATACAGTGACACGGACACTCGGACCATGGCGGCGGGACAACCCCAAACCGCCGTTGGCATGATTGTGGGCACCGCGGGCTACATGTCCCCGGAACAGGCGCAAGGCCAGCCGGTGGATTCCCGCTCGGATATCTTCTCGTTCGGCGCCCTGTTCTATGAGATGCTCACCGGTAGCCGCGCCTTCCAGGGAGATACAACTCTCTCCACGCTGACCGCCGTCCTGCACGGCGACCCGCGTCCGCTGCGGCAATTGGCGGAGGGCACGCCATCCGAAGTGGAGCGAGTGGTGAACCGCTGCCTGCGAAAGGACCCGGCCAAGCGGTTTCAGAACACCGGCGACCTGAAGGTGGCGCTGGAAGAGTTGCAGCAGGAATCGGATTCCGGCGCCCTGGCGTCCTCCGGATCTCCCGCTGCGGCGGCCCGCGGGCGCAAGCCGGTCTGGATTGCGGCGGCCGCGCTGCTGGTATTGTCGGCTGCGGGCGTTGGATGGTGGCTCCACAAACCGGCGGCCGAGGGGCCGCCAGACGCCGCGGCAGCCACCCCGCTCACCAGCTTTCCCGGCTTGCAAAGCCACCCGTCGTTTTCCCCCGACGGCAATCAGGTGGCTTTCGTATGGCAGAAGGAAGGCGAAACCGAGCAGCACGTTTATGTGAAGCTGGTGGGGCCCGGAAACCCCATTCGCATCAGCACGGCGGCCGCGCGCAATGGCTGCCCGGAATGGTCGCCCGATGGCGGCTCGATTGCGTTCGTCAGCGCCAGCACGGCGCAAAAAGAAGCTCTGGTGACGGCGCCGGCTTTGGGCGGCCCCGAGCGTGTCGTCGGCGAATACGAGCAGATCGGCTGCCCGTCGTGGTCGCCCGACGGCCAATGGCTGGTTTTTTCGCGTGGCTTTGGAATCGCCGGCTCCATCGGAACACAGGGCCCCAACGGCATTTGGGCGGTCTCCATTGCCACCGGCGCCGCGCACAGAGTGACCACGCCATCCGGAACGGCGGCCTTCGGAGACAGAGGGCCCGCCCTTTCGCCGGATGGCCGTACGCTGGCATTCGCCCGGCTCCGCAGCGCCAGTGGGCGAATCTATCTGCTATCGCTCTCGGCGGACATGCAGCCGCAAGGAGAACCGCGGCCCATTACCGTGGAGGACCAGCGTCTGCTCCGGATTGCCTGGATGCCTGGCGCCACGGAGCTGCTCTATTCGGCCGGGAGCTCTCCGGCCACTTCAGGCCTGTGGCGCGTTCGAGCCAGCGGCGGAGAGCCGCGCCGCGTGGCTGGAATCGACGTGGGCACCGACCCGGCCGTTTCACGGCCGCGGGGCCCGGGCCAGTGGTCCCGCCTGGCCTTCGCGCGGGCGGCCTACGATAGCAACATTTGGCGCCTCCCCATGCCATCGGGCAAGCCCGGAGCACCCCAAGAGGTGGTGGCGTCGACGCGGCGCGATTTCGAGCCGCGCTATTCGCCGGACGGCGCCAGGATCGCTTTCACCAGCGACCGTTCCGGTTACACGGAGGTTTGGGCGTCCAATGCGGACGGATCGGCGCCGGTGCAGTTGACCGGCATGCGCGCCATCACCACCGGCTGCGGGCGTTGGTCGCCGGACGGACGGCAGATCGCGCTTTGCTCGAACGCCAGCGGAACGACGCAGCTTTATCTCATGGGGTCGAACGGCGGAGCGCCGCGGCGGCTCAGCAATTCCCCAGGCCATGACACCGCTCCAAGCTGGTCGCGCGACGGCAAGTGGATTTACTTCGCATCGAGCCGCAGCGGCAGGTTTGAAGCTTGGAAAATGGCGCCGGAACCCAATGCCACGCCGATACAGCTTTCGACTCACGGCGGTTACGCGCCGCTGGAGTCGTGGGACGGAAAGACGCTGTACTACCCCAAGACCAGCCAGAGCGGCCAGATCGTGAGCATACCGGCATCGGGCGGCGAGGAAACCCCGCTGCCGGTAACCGTTAATTCCTGGGGAGACTGGGATGTTACGCCCGAGGGAATTGTATTCATCCCGTCTGCCGCGAGGCAGGTTTGCTTTTACAGTTTCGCCACGAAACAGACGCGAGCGCTGGCCGAACTGCCCCGCGCCACCGATTTCGGGTTGACGGTCTCGCCTAAGGACGGTTCGATTATCTATACCACGATCGACCACGCGTCGAGCGAGCTGGAGCTGGTGGAACGCTTCCGGTAAATGGCGTCTCCACGCTGCAAGACCAGGCTGAACAGGCCGATCTTCTTCAGCGCTCCGCGCAGATCGAGCGCACTGTGGTAGCCCGTGTATTGGGCGTCCCTGAAACGGAAAACCTATGAGCCGCCGCCGAAAGGCATAATGCGTTCCCCAACTTCCGCTGCGCTTTCAGGCGGCTGGAAATGGAATAGCTGGTCGGACAGCGTCTGGTTGACGCAGATGATACATCACCCCCAACCCTGGCGAGCTGACATTGCGGGCGTGTGGTCGGCTATCCTTGCCATTACCGGTTCTGTCCCTATACGCCGTCACTCAGGCACGATCAACCCTTTGATCGGCTATTGCCCAGGCGATGCCATTGCCGTGCGCGCCAGAGACGCCTGCGAGAGAGCCATTGTCGCCCAACTGGTCCCGGCGGCGGATATCCACTGATCGAAACCGTGTGGGAAGCCGGCATCGAAGTAGGGCTGGAACGCCATCGCGCGCGTCCTGACGTACCACGAGCCGTCCTCCTGTTGCGTGTTCAGCAGGAATTTGACGGCACGCTGATAGGCGGCATCGGATGCGGGCAGCCCGGCGGTCTGCAAGGCAAACAGAGATTTTCCGGTCGCGTAGGCGCTGCTCTCCATGGATTCGAGATCGGACCAACCTCCGTCGGGGTGCTGCCTGGCGAGCAGTTCGCGCATGGCTGTGTGGGTGGCATCGTTATCCTTGCCGGCCCACGCCAGCCCGAGCAGCCGGAAGCTCCGATCCTCGTTGTTCGTCGATTGCGCTTTCGCCATCCACGCCGAGGCCAGTTGAATCGCCTGGTCGTAGGCGGCTTTGTCCGCCTTTGGCGCATAAAGCTGGAGCGCGCGCATGGAAACCGCTGTCTGCCCGATATAGTTCGAACAGATCGGCGGCCGCGTATCGGCGACCGGGTACACCCACTGGCCATCGGGAGATTGATGCGATTTCAGGTACATGGCCACGGCGTCGGTGTTGAGATCGGGTTTGTAATGCTCCGCGTCCAGCCCGATCAGGACGTTGCCCAGAACGAACTGGCCGAACACATCTTGGACCGGGACGAAGAAACCCTGGTGGAGGTAGTCGCGCAGCTTTTCCAGACCGAACACGTTGGCTTTGACCTGCTGCGCCGCGGTCTTTTCGTCCACCTGGAATCCGCTCTTGCGCGCCGCGCCGACCGCCATCGCCGCGAAGCTGTTATTGTGGCAGGACACGCAGGCTGCCTTCGGAACGAAAGCTGCATCGGCCCGCTGAATCAATGGAAGACTTCCCCGGATCGCGCTTGGGATGGTGTTCTCCCGCCGCGGTTGGAGAGCGGGCGAGTTGGGGGCGGCGCCCTTCGCGCCGGATTTCACCAACCATTCGACGACCGGCGTTTCGCCGTGTAGCCTTGCGATATCGAGCACCGTGAGTCCGGAATCGCCGCCTAGCTTGTGGGCATCCTTGGCGTTGACGTCGGCGCCGCGTTCGACCAGCAGTTTGACCTCGTCCAGGGGAAGCAGATCGGACGCGGCCGCGTACATCAGCGCCGTGCGGCCGAGCGGATCGACGGCGTTGACGTCCGCGCCATGGTCGAGCATCAGGCGGACGGCGTTCACATCGCCGAGAGCCGCGATATTCGGCAGCGCGACGGAGTAGTCTTCCCGGCCAAGACCTTTGGCGATCAAAAGGGCAGCGCATTTCGAGCACCGCACGGTGAAAGCCGCTTCGAGCGCCGGCTCCCCGGCGCCCTTTAACTCCGCGCCGCGGTTGAGCAGCAACTCCACGCTGGCGGCATCGCCGGCGGTGGCAGCTTCAATAAGGGGCGACGATTCGGTCAGCGGATGCGCGTTGGGATTGGGATTCGCGCCCCGCTCCAGAAGGAGCTTGACCGCAGCGGTGTTGCCGGGACGGCGAGCCGCGATCATCAAGGGCGTTCGCATGTCACTGGAGCGCGCGTTGACATCGGCGCCGTGGGCCAGCAGGAGACGGGTTTTCTCCAGGTCCGTCGCCGCCCACATGAGGGCCGTGGCGTTGGCGTCATTCCGTTGGTTGGGATCGGCGCCTTGCTTCAACAGGCCCTCCAACGTGGGCACACCGGTGTAGAGCACCGCGTACATGAATGGCGTGGATCCCTCCGGTCCGCGGGCGTTGAGAAGCTTGGGATCTTCGGCGGCGGACTTCATGAATCCCTGCAGGTCGCCTGCGTGCAACGCTTCGACCATGGCCACGGCCTTGGGATTCAACGGCGGGAGATCGGCTTCGTTGGCGAGCGAGTCCGGCCAGTCGGCCCCCTGGTCTATCCACGTTTTAAGGATGTTGATTTGTTCCGGGCGGAGCGGACCGGTTGGGGGCATCTGCATGCCATATGCGTTCCCCGATACCCGGTGATACAGAAAGCTGTTGTCACTGCTGCCGGGCACCACACCCCGGCGACTGATGACCGCGCTTTTCCGGTCGAGCCGCAATCCACTGGTCTGCTGCGCAGGCCCATGACAGCCCACACAGTTCTGCCGGAAGATCGGCAGCACATCCTTTGCGAAGTCGACTTTAGCAGGGGTTTGGGCCGATAATATCCCCGCCAATACCAACCAACAGAGCGACGGCCTCGCAAATCTCAATCCCCACATGCGCCCCTCCTCAAGAAACGGAAACCAAAAAGCCCGCAATCACCGCTTCGCCGGCAACAGTGCGCCACCCCGGCATTTCGCCGCATGGTTCACGTCATATTACCCGGAATTCCCCTCTTGAACTTCCGAGCCGACCTATTCTACATCATTCTCGTCCAAATTAGCCGCATCCACCCGGGCCAGAACGGGCCAGAACGGGCCAGACGGGCCAGAACGGGCCAGAACGGGCCAGACAGCGCCAGAGCCGGCGTCCCCGGCTGCAAGACCGTGATCGGTTTCAGGCTCAAACAATCCGGGATGCTCCGGACGTCCTCCGAGCCTCGCGAAGTGATCGTAATCGACACGAACGTCCTCTCGGAGGCTCTCAATCTCTCAATCCCTTGCCTTCGGAAGTAGTTTTGCGTTGGCCGGCTGCCGAGGTGCCCTCGGCCGTGTTCCCGACGACGATCACGCTGGCAGAAATTCCGTATGGCATCGAGGCGCTGCCGCCGGGTAAACGCCGGATGCGACTGCTGGCGGCCGTGGAGAAGATGTTCGCTGAGGAGTTCGGTGGTCGAATCCTGGCCTTCGATGAGGACGCCGCCCGAGCGTTTGCCGGAATTGTCGCCTTGCGAGACGCAGCGGGCGCCCGATCTCGCAGTTGAATGCCATGATCGCGGCGATTGCACGGTCTCAGCGGGCAGCGGCGGCAACTCGCAATACCGCCGATTTCGAGCTCTGCGGCATACAAGTCATCAATCCGTGGACCGAATGAACCGCGGCCAGAGGCCCCCGCGAGCAAGCGTTATACTGGCGGCATGGGTTGGCGCTGTCTGGTTCTCTCGATTTCCCTCGCGGCGGCCGCGTCGGCTGTCGCCCAAACGCCGGCGCCGGCGCCGGTGCTGGTCGAGCTGTTCACCTCCGAGGGCTGTTCCGATTGCCCGCCCGCCGACCGGCTCCTGGAACATCTGGACAGCCAGGCCATCGTGCTCAGCGAGCACGTGGATTACTGGGATCGCCTCGGCTGGAAGGACCGGTTTTCGTCGCCGCTCTTCTCGCGCCGCCAGGAGAGCTACTCCCCGCTGCTCAACCCGAAGGGCCCCTACACGCCCGAGATGGTGGTGGATGGCGAGGCCGAGTTTGTGGGCAGCGACGCGAAACGCGCCGCCGACGCCATCGCCAAGGCTGCGCGCCGCCCCAAGGCCGAGGTGAAGCTGAGCCGCACGCAGGCGGGCTTGCAAGTGGAGATCGCCTCCCCGCCCGCCTCGGGCGACGTCTGGTTGGCGCTGGCCGACGACCGCGACGCCTCCGAAGTGGCGGCGGGCGAGAATCGCGGCCGGCGCCTGGAGCATATCGCGGTGGTCCGCAGTCTGCGGAAGATCGGATCGGTGAAGCGCGGCGGCGCTTTCAGCCAGTTGGTGGAATTGCCGGCGGCCAGCGCCCCGCAACGCGTGGTAGTGTTTGTGCAAGAACCCGGGCCGGGACGCGTCACGGGCGCGGCGCTGTGGCGCGGCGGCGCATCAATTCCCGGATCGCAATAGCGCCGCCACCACCGCCCAATAGACGTCCCCGGCATGGCCGCGGGCCAGTTCCCCCAGGACCGGGGCGTACTGCGCGGGGCCGTTGACCGACCGGGCATGCAGGCCCTTCAACCCTCCGCCGATGGTCTTCTCTAGAACCGGGCCCTCCCGGCCCGTGCGGGTCACCCGGACATCCACCGCCAGGCTCACGTCGTCGGTCGATTGCTGCTGCACGCAGGCCGAGGACGGGCGCAGGCGCAGCAACACCGTGGCATCCGCATCGGGGGCCCCCTCGGGGGTGTCTGGTCCCGGCGTGACCAGCCCCGCGGCGCCCTTGCCGGAGGCGCCCGCGTACTCGCGCAGCGCATCCAGGGCCACGGCCTCCAGCTTCAGATCGCGGACTTGTGCGGCCAACTGGGCGGGCCTGAGAAAGCACGAGGTGATCAGGCTTTCGGAACCTACCACCACCTCCACGGCCAGGCGCAAAGGTCCGGCATGGGGCAGTTCCCGCATGGCCTCCAGCGTGCCTCCCGACGTCGAAAGCACCGCCAGCCCGTAAGCCGTGTAGCCCTGGCGGTCGCGCGCATCGGGGTGTGCGCCGCCGGCCAGCAATAGGCGGACCGCCTCCGCGTGGCCGTGCTGCGCGGCCAGCATCAGGGGGGTGCGCCCATCCTTGTCCTTCACTTCGAGGTTGATCTTATGGCTGATCAGCGTGCGGATGAGCGCGTTGTCGCCCTTCCGAGCGGCATTCAGCAAATCGGCGGCGCGGGGGTCCGCCGCCAGCGCGGCCGTCACCACGAAGGCCGCCAGGGTCCACCGGAGTCGCACAACCCAAACCTATCACACCGTACGGCGCCCTCTTCCCGCGCGGGCGTCTACTCCGGCCGCTCGCCGCAGTACCGCACCAGCCGCACCTTGGTCAATCCGAAATCGGAAATCGCCATCGGTTCTTCGTAGCGCACCACGCGCAGTTGGGAATAGAGCTGCGGCAACTCGCCCGTGTCGAAGACGACATTCCTGCCGATGGACCGGCCCTTGGCCGCATCGTGGTGGAATGCTTCGAGCACCAGGACTCCGCCCGGCTTGAGAGCGCGCTGCAGCACGTCCTGTATCTCCCGACCACCGACGTGGCTGAAGACGATCATGTCCCAGCGGCGTTCGCCGAAATCGAACTTTTCCATCCCCACGATCTCGGTTTTAAGAGGCACGCCCAGCTTCGCGGCCCTCTCCTGCGCCAGGGCAACGGCCTTCTCGGCCGGATCGAAGCCGGTGACATCCCACCCCTGCTGTGCCAGCCAGATCGCGTTGCGGCCCTGGCCCATCCCGACATCCAAGGCGGTTCCAGGCTTCCGGCCCTTGGCCATCTCCACCAGGAACGCATTCGGCTCGGTGTTGAAGGCGGGTTTCTCCGCGGTCAGAATCCGGTTCCAGCGCTCCACTTCCGCCCGCGCGCCTTGCGTCTGGACGATTTCGATTTGGGCCTTGGCATCACTCTCCGAGAACCCCCGCGATTTGAGGTACTCGCGATATCGTGCCGGCAGATCGGCTCCTCCCTGCTGGTCCCGCGGCAGTGTAGTGACCCAGAAACGGAAGCGCTCATACGCGCGTTGCTCCGGCGGAAGGCTGGCGATCCGCTTTTCCACATCGTCCGCGGTTTGCGGCCAGGCAGCCGGAGAGATGGCAAACAGATATATGCAGCAAATTAGCGACTGAGCCCAGCAGGCGCGAAAGGCTGGCTTCATCGGGGTGCTCCCTTACTTCGTCCTTTGGTCCGGGTGTCCCGGCCCAGACTTCGAGCCAGCATACATCGAACGGATTTGCCGTGCAAGGAGCCGGGAAACGGGGAAACGGGAGAGCAGGAGCCGGAAAGCGGCCTTGCAAACTGGCGAATAAAAAGCGAAAATGAGTTATGGCACTCGTGGGCATCGCGCGGTTGGCGTCTCAGAGCGAACTGCTGGAGGCCAAGCGCGCGGTCGAATACTTCGAAATCCCCGCGCGCAGCATCCTCAATCGCACCAAGCCCAACATGCCCTTCCAGTGGACCATCAATCCGTACCGCGGCTGCGAGTTTGGCTGCCAGTATTGCTACGCCCGCTATACCCATGAATTCATGGAACTGGACGCCACCGATTTCGAGGATAAGATCTACGCCAAGCAGGCCGCCGCCGAACTTCTGCGGCAGGAGCTGGGCCGCGTCGATCGCAAGGAGCACATCGCCATCGGCACGGCCACCGACCCCTACCAGCCGGCCGAGCGGCGCTTCGGGCGCACCCGCGCCATCCTGCAAGTCTTCGCACGCGAGCGGGGCCGATTCTTGGGCATCACCACCAAGTCCGGCCTGGTGCTGCGCGACGTGGATCTGTTGCGCGAGATCGCCCGCGCCAATGTCCTGGGGGTGAACCTCACCATCACCACGCTCGATGAGAAACTGGCGCGGTTGCTGGAACCGCGCGCGCCGCGGCCGGCCCTGCGCCTGGAGACCGTCCGCCGGTTGAGTGCGGCGGGCATCTGCGTGAGCGTCTTTCCCAACCCGATCATGCCGGGAATCACCGATGGCGAGCGAGCGCTCGACCGCCTGGCGAAGGCTGCCCGAGAGGCCGGCGCGCTCTCCTTCGGCGGCGGGCCTCTGTTCCTGATGCCCTCGGCGCAAAAGGTGTTCTTCCCCTTCCTGGAGCGCCACTTTCCGGCCCTGGCGCCGAAATACCGGGCCGCCTTCGCCCGCGGCGCCTATTTGAGCAAGGCGTACAAAGACGGTTTGCGCGAGCGCGTCCAGCGCATCCGCGAGCGCTACGGCCTGGCCTCCGGGATGATCGAATACCAGCCCGAATTGTGGAGCGGCGAGGAGCAGGGCGAGTTGTTTCCGCTACAGTAAGTCTGGATGGACCTGGCGGATTTCGACTATCGCCTTCCCGAGGAGTTGATCGCGCAGGAGCCTCTGGCCGACCGTGCCGCCGCGCGTATGTTGGTGGTCTATCGTCCGGACGGGGGCAAGGCCGGGAGGTGGGAAGACCGCCAGTTTCGCGACTTCCCTTCGTTCCTCGGCCCCGGCGATTGCCTGGTGCTGAACGATTCGCGGGTCTTCCCGGCCCGCCTCTACGGGCACCGCGAGGGCGTGCGCTCCCTGCCTATCGGCAAGCACAATCCCAAGCGCCACGAATTTCTCAGCGGGCAGGTGGAGGTGTTTCTGCTGCGCGCCGTCTCGCCGGGCGGGCGCGACTGGGAGGCGTTGGTGCGGCCGGGCCGCAAGATGCGCGTGGGCGAACGGATTCACTTCGACGGCGGACTCGAAGCGGAGATCGTGGCGCGCGGCCCGTTCGGCGAACGCACCATCCGGTTCGATGGCGCGGGCGATCTGTTCGACGAGTTCGAGAGGATCGGGCACGTGCCGCTGCCGCCCTACATCAAGCGCCCCGACCGGCCCAGCGACCGCGAGCGCTACCAGACCGTCTTCGCGTGCGAAAAGGGATCCGCGGCGGCGCCCACCGCGGGGCTGCATTTCACCGCCGCGATTCTGGACCAATCGCGCGCGCGCGGAGCGGAGATTGCCTGCGTGACGCTGCACGTGGGCCTGGGAACCTTTCAGCCGCTGCGCCCGGAGCAGGTGGAGCAGGGCCGTCTTCACGTCGAGTGGTACCGCATCGCCGAAGAGAGCCAGGCGCGCATTCGCGCCGCGCGCCGCGTGGTGGCGGTGGGCACCACCAGCGTGCGGACCGTCGAGAGCGCCTGGCGCACCGGCGCCATGTCCGGCGAGACCGACATTTTCATTGCCCCCGGCTTCGAGTTCCGGAGGGTCGGCGCGCTGCTGACCAACTTCCACTTGCCGGGCACCAGCCTGCTGCTGTTAGTGGCCGCCTTCGCCGGAAAGGATCTGGCGCTGGCGGCTTACCGGCACGCGGTCGCGGAAAGGTACCGGTTTTACTCCTATGGCGACTGCATGTTGATTGTGTGAGCCGCTCTGGCGGCTGTTAAATTTGGTGCGCAGGCATTTTTACCTGCTTCGTCCAGACCCATCTCGACAATGCCTCTATGCCAAATCTGGCATACAATGGATCTGGTGCCGGAAAAGCCGCAACAACCGCGCAAGTTAGTCTGGTTGGTCGACTCGCTCGTTCGGATGGCGCGTTTCCCGCCCGTCGTTCGACAGAAGCTCGGTTTTGGGTTGTACCAGGTGCAGATCGGCCAGAAGCACGAAAGCGCAAAGATGTTGCATGGCTTTGCGGAACAGCCTGGCAGGTGCGCGCAGACGATCGAGGCGGGACGTATCGTGCGGTGTACGTGGCGCAACTCGGAGAAGCGATTTATTTGCTTCATGCCTTTCAGAAGAAGGCAACCTCCGGAATAGCGACTCCGCAACGGGAATTGGATTTGATCCGGCAGCGGCTCCAACTTGCCCGCAAGTTGGCCGGGAAATGAGGATAGTGAAGATGGCTAATCGAGAATTCACGCCGAGTTCGGGGAACGTCTTTGCGGACCTGAACCTCCCACAGGCCGATGATCTGTTGGCGAAGGCCGAACTGGCCGCAAAGATCGTCGCGGAGATTCAGCGACGCCGGCTCACGCAGAGCCAGGCGCCGGCGCTTCTCGGAATCGATCAGCCCAAGGTCTCGGCGCTCAAGCAGGGCAAGGTGTCAGGCTTTTCTATCGAGCGCCTGATGCGGCTCTTGCTGGTCCTCGGGCGCGACATCGAGATAACGGTCAAAAAGTCAAAGTCCCGGTCGACGGCGCGACTGCGGGTTGCTTGAGGGCCGGACGTGCTGGACCTCTGACCGGTCAATGATCTTGGTGAAGCGTTGTTGGCGATCCCTGGCCCGCGCGGTACGTGATGAGCTGTCGCGCCTCACCGCCCCGCCAACCGCCGCCGCAACAAATCCAGCGCCATCTGCGCCGTAAAAATCCTGATCCGCTCGCGGTCGCCGAAAAACTGCCGGTGCGTCACGTGCACGCCGGCCGCATCCGCGAGCCCGACATACACCGTGCCCACCGGCGCGGCCTCACCACCTTGATCCGGCCCCGCCACTCCGGTCACCGAAAGCGCGTAAGTCGCATTGGTGCGCCGGAGCGCGCCTATAGCCATCGCCTCGGCCGTCTCGCGACTTACCGCGCCGTGCTGTTCCAGTTCCTCGGGACTTATTCCCAGTAACTCCACCTTCATGGCATTGCTATAAGTCAGGAATCCGCCCAGAAAATAATCCGAGCTGCCCGGCGTCGAAGTGAACCGCGCGCCCAGCAGCCCGCCGGTGCAACTTTCGGCCACCGCTACCGTGGCACGCGCCTTGCGCAACATCTCGCCCACCACCACCTCCAGCGGATCGCCGTTCCGCGAATAGACGAAGTCGCCCAGCAACGCATCGATCGGACCGCCCACTTCGGCCAGCAGCGCGTCGGCCTCGGCCACCGTCGCCGAGCGCGCCCGCAGATGAATCTGCAAATCGCCGTTGGCCGCCAGAATGGTGGTGGCCGGGTTGGTGTACTTCTTGTACACCGGCGCGATCAACTGGTCCAGATCGGATTCGGTCATCCCGGTCACCCGCAGAAATAGCGTGCGGATAGCCAGCGGCGGCACAATGCGTTGCAGGCGCGGCAGGCACTGCCGCTCGAACATCGATTTCAGCTCGTGCGGCGGGCCGGGCAGCAGCATCGCCACGCCGCCGGACTCCTCCACCCACTGCCCCGGCGCCGTGCCGCGATCGTTCGAGAGAATCGCCGCTCCCTCGATCACGAAGGCCTGCCGCTTGTTGATTTCGGCCATCTTGCGCCGCGCGCGCGCGAACCGCTCGGCCAGCGCTTCGGCGATTTCCGGATGGTACACCAGCTTGCGGTCGAGCGCCTGCGCCACCGCTTCGCGCGTGACGTCGTCTTCGGTGGGTCCGAGGCCCCCCGAGAGGATCACGACCGCCGAGCGCGAGAGCGCCAGGTGTACCGCATCCGCCAGACGGTCCCGGTCGTCGCCAATCACGCACTTGGCCACCACTTCCACGCCCAGCCGGTTCAATTCCCCGGTCAGATAGAGAGAGTTGGTGTCCACGCGCGCCGGCGTGAGCATCTCCGAACCGACTGCGATGATCTCCGCGTTCATCAGACCAGCGGCCGGCCCTTGATCCCCACATCCACGCGATAGAGCGCGTTGGTGGTGGCCACGATCATGGCTCGCGAGGGTGCGAAGGCCAGGCCCACAATGCCCGGTCCGGAGAGAAACAGATCGGCGCGGCGATCCGGATAGATCCGCACCACCCCCTTGCGCCCGGCCAGCGAAGAGGCCACGTAGAGCCGGCCTTCCTCGTCGAAAGCCATCCCCTGCGGCCGGCCCAGCCCGCGATAGAACACCTCCACCTCACCCTCCCGCGAAATGCGGTAGACCGAATCGAAGCTCGAAGTGGTCGGACCCGTGATGTACAGGTACCCCTCCGGCCCGAACGCCAGGTGATAGGCGGCGATGGACGGCTCCAGCGTGGCGAAGACGAAAATCTGGCGGTTGGGGCTGATCTTGAAGACCGTGCCGCTGCGGTCGCCCACGTACAAATTGTGATCCTTATCGAAAGCGATGCCGGTGGCCACTCCCATCCCTTCCACGAACACCGACATGTTGCCGTTGGGCGTCACCTGGTACACGAACCCGTCGTAGCGGCTGGAGATGTACAGCAGGCCCTCGGAATCGAAGGCCAGCCCGGTAGCATTCATCAGCTCGTTGATGAACGGCTTCAGATTGAAGTTCAGGTCCACCTTGTAAACCGCGACCGGCACCTTCTGGCCGCGCGAACCGCTGAAGGTGGTGTAAATGTTGCCGAACGAATCGATCGCCGGGTTGGACACCGGATGCAGGCTCTCGGCCACCAGAATGCCGATGTCGCAGGCCCAGGAGTCGCTCGACTGCTCGCCGCTCTCGATCACCAGTTCTCCGGCCGTGGCGCCTTCCGGAACCCTTGCGATGACCAGGGAATCGGAGCCGATAATCACCGGCGCGCCCACGTCCCCGATGGTCACGCGCGGCCGGTCGGTCTTGGCGAAGCCCTTCCCGCGAATCTGCAATTCGCCGCCCGCAATCGCGGCGGGAGGCGTCACTTGGGAGATTTGCGGCTTTGGGTCGGGTGATTTCCGGAGAGCCATATTCAATCAAGATTGTAACAGCCCGAACGAAACCGCCGGGCTCCGCGCGGCGGCTCTCCCGGTTTTGGGTTTTGGGCCAGGCCGATGCACCTGCCAATCTCACGCCGTAAATTTTATATGATGGAGACAGCAGCGAATTGCCGGCCCGCAGCCGATCGCGTCACCACGGACAAGTCTATGACCATCGAAGAGCGCTTTGAAAGAATTGAACACGTTACCGCCGGCCTCTCCGAGGAGCGCCGCAAGGACCGTGAGGAGTACCGCCAGTTATGGCGCGAAACCCAGCGGGAACTGCATGAGCTGACCCTGAAGATCGCCGACACCAACGACACAGTCGCGCGCCTGGCGGACGAGACCCAGAAAAAGATCGATCGCCTGGCGGAAGAGTCGCGGGCTGCGGACAAGCGATTGGGAGAACGGATCGAAGCGTTGGTCTCCGCAATCGGACAGTACCTGGCCAAGCAACCGTGACTGGCCGGCAAGCGGTAAGTCTATGACCATCGAAGAGCGCTATGAAAAGATGGAGCGCAATCTCGCCGGGTCTGCCGAGGAGCGCCGCCAGTTCCGCGAGGAGTGGCGCCGACAATGGCGCGAGAACCAGCGGATCCTCTATGAGTTGACCCTGAAGATCGCCGACATCACCGACGCCATCGCGCGCCCGGCGGACGAACCATACAAGAAGTTTGACCGCCGAGCGGAGGAGTGGCGCGCTGCCGATAAGCGATTGGGAGAGCGGATCGACGCGCTGGCGGCCGCGATCGGGAAGTGGGTCGCCGACAACCGGGCATCAGCTACGGAGGCTCGCATTACACGATGACAGTCTCGTGCGAGCCAAAGGCCGCTCTCTAACGGTCGCGGCTCGGCCTGCAGGCGTAGACCTCATTCGGAGCCGCGACCGTCAGGGAGCGGTTGTATGGTGCGCGCCTCAGCCAAGCGCCGGCATCGCTCCCAGCGCCTCCTTCACCCGCGCCAGGCACTCCTGCGGGTCCCGCGACTCGGCCCGGATAACCGTACAACCATCGCCCATCGGCTGCCAGCGGTCGAACATGCGCGCGCAGCAGAAGCCGGCGAAGACGCTGATCAGCGGCACACCGCAGGCTGCCGCCACGTGCTGGCCGGCCGAATCGTATCCTGCATACAACCGGCTGGCGGCGATGATTTCCGCGAAGCCGGCGAAGGAGCCGTCCCAAACCGTGGCCCGCGCGCCGGAGCGTTCCAGCGCCCGCGCCACGCGCTCGGCCTCTGCTCCTCCAGCGCCCTGGTCGATCGAGAGCCCCAGGCCGGTCCCCGCAAGCAGGCGCAGCAGCTCCTCTTCAAACGGGTCGGGAATCCGCTTCAAGGGGTTCTCGCCCACCCCCAGGCTCACCGCGACGCAGGGCGCGCGCATGGGCAGGCGCGGCAGCGCCACATACGGCCGGGCCGGCGGCCCGCCAAAGGTTTCCATGGCCCACGCCGCCGCCAGCTCGGGAAGCGGGCTGGCGCTGTCCGCTCCGTACGAGCGGCTCTCAAACAAGTGATAGCGGTCCTCTTCGCAGATGGGCAGCAGGCCGAGCTGCGTCAGCCGCGAGTCGGGGTCGATGACCACCGCGTCGGTGGCATTCAGGGCGGACTGCAGTCCGCTCCATACGGCCAGCCGGTCGCGCAAGCCGCCGCGCCGGTATTCGATGGGGATGTGCTGTATCCGGCGGTCCGCCGCGAACAGCTCGTAGTTCTTGCGCGGCCCCACCAAGCAGACTACGGCTTGAGGAAATCGGCGCTTGGCGGCCGCCAGCATCACGCTGGTCACCGCCACATCGGCGCCCAGAGTCACCCGCGACAGCACGAAAATGCGGCGCGGCTTTCCGAGGACCGGGCGCGGACGGCGCACGCGCTCGTAGCGGGCCACCAGCGCGCCCGGGTCCACCTCCGGGTTGGCGTACGCCACGGCTTGCGAGAAGAGCCGCGCGTAGGCATTGCATAGGGACGGCTCGAAGCGGTCGGCCAGGCCTTCGGCCAGAATGCCGAACAGCGCCCGGCCGCAGGGCTCCTCCGCCAGGGCGCGCGGCAACTGTTTGGGGGTATCCCCAGCCAGGCAACGCTCCAGGACCCCCGCCGCGATCTCCTTACACGAAGTACTTATCAATCAGGATCCCCAGCTTCCGCCGGGTGGTTTCGGGCACCGTGCGGAGGTCCGTCAGGATGGCGTGCGCGAGCGCCGAGCCGCACTTGCAGGCGCGCATGGCGGGCATCTGGGCGACCGCTTCGGCCACCACCCGGCAGGCGTTTTCGGCGTTCTGCATGAGGTTGGCGACGATGTCGTTGACGGTGACGGCGTCGTGCCCCGGATGCCAGCAATCGTAGTCGGTCACCATGGCCACGGTCACGTAGCAGATCTCGGCTTCGCGCGCCAGCTTGGCCTCCTGGAGGTTGGTCATGCCGATCACGTCCATGCCCCAGCTTCGGTAGATGTTGGATTCGGCCTTGGTGGAGAAGGCCGGCCCTTCCATGCAGAGATAGGTTCCGCCGCGCTTGGCGTTGACGCCCGTGGCGGCCGAGGCCCGCTCCACCACGCCGGACAGCTCCGGGCAGATGGGGTCGGCGAAGCTGATGTGCGCCACGAGGCCCTCGCCGAAGAAGGTGGAGACGCGGCCGCGCGTGCGGTCGAAGAACTGGTCGGGGATCACGAAATCCTGCGGCCGGTGCTCTTCCTTGAGCGATCCCACCGCGCTGAGCGAAATAATCCGCTCCACGCCCAGCGATTTCATGCCGTAGATGTTGGCCCGGAAATTCAGCTCCGAAGGCGAAATGCGATGCCCCCGCCCGTGACGCGCCAGAAACGCGACCGCGCGCCCGGCCAGCGTGCCCAGAACGAAATTGTCCGAAGGTGGGCCGAAGGGTGTTTCGATGAGGGCCTCCTCCTGCGCTTCAAATCCAGGCATGGAGTAGAGTCCGCTGCCGCCGATGATTCCAATTTCCGCTTTCAACTTGCGCTCTCCTGAATGAGTTCCAATAAGACAGGTTCTGCGAACACGTACAGATGGCTTTCCGCGTCCTCGGGCGGCTGGTTCAAGAGCCGGCCTCCCGCAGCGCTCAGTTGCTCCGCCGCGGCGCCCAGGTCGGGCACACCGACCGGCGTGGGCCGCAATCCAGGGGCGGCGTAGAAGGCGAACGTGGCGCAGGCACTCTTGCCTGCCGTGTCGAGATTCGTCTCGACACGTGTTCCGGATTGTGGGGCAGCCAATCCTGGGGTGCCCTCTGGTCCCAGCCGGTTTTCAGCCGGCGAGTTGTCCCCCGACGCGCCGGTTTCCGCCGCTGGAGACTTTTCCGTCAGGGACCGCTCCCCGCTCATGCCAACGCCCGCATTCAACACCGCGTCACCGCCGCCAACACGTGTCGAGATGAGTCTCGACACGGCAGGCAAGAGTGCCTGCGCCACGTCGGCTGGCTCGGTGTCAGAGACGCCGGTTTGCTGGTCCGCCCCGGCCTGCCGGTGCGCCGCCACTGCGGCCTCTTCCAAGCGGCCCCACGCCCGTCCCGGCAGCCTCTCCAGCACGTCCAGCAATTCCGCCACGCCCTTTCCCTCCGTCGCCACCGTGCGCACGATGGGCGGCTGCGGGCCTTCCACCAGCCCTAGCGCGGCGCGCAAATCGTGCTCCACCCGATCCGCGCCGGGCTGGTCGGCCTTGTTGATCGCAAACACGTCGGCAATCTCCAAAATCCCTGCCTTGAGCGCTTGCACATCGTCGCCCATTCCCGGCACCAGAACCACCACCGTGGTCCCCGCCAGCCCGGCAATCTCGATTTCATCCTGGCCCACCCCCACGGTCTCGATGAGCACATAGTCGCGCCCGGCGGCGTCCATCAGCAGCGCCAGGTCGCGTGTGGCCGCGGCCAGGCCGCCCACCGAACCGCGCGTGGCCATCGAGCGGATGAAGATCCCCGCGTCGGCGTGGTGCCGCGACATGCGAATGCGGTCGCCCAGAATCGCCCCGCCGGTCATGCGGCTGCTGGGATCCACCGCCAGCACCGCCACCGTCCGGCCGCGCTCCCTCAGCGCCAGCGCCAGCGCATCCACCAGCGTGCTTTTGCCCGCTCCCGGCGGACCGGTGATGCCCACAATCCGTGCGTGTCCGGCCAAGGGCGCCAGCTCGCCCAGAGCCGCCAGCGCTTCCGGATCGCGGTTCTCCACACCGGTGGCCGCGCGGGCCAGGGCGCGGAGATCGCCCTCGCGGATTCTGCGCGCCATCTCGTTCATCCGCTTTTCAGAAGTTGCCGCGCGATCACCATGCGCTGGATCTCGCTGGTGCCTTCGCCGATGGTGCAAAGCTTCACGTCCCGGTAAAACTTCTCCACCGGATAGTCCTTGATGAACCCATACCCGCCGTGAATCTGCACGGCCTCATTGGCGATGCGCACGGCCGCTTCGGAGGCGAACAGCTTGGCGCTGGCCGATTCGCGGGTCACGCGCATGCCGCGATCCAGCATCCATGCCGCCCGGTAGTTCAGCAGGCGCGCGGCGTCCAGGTCCACGGCCATATCCACCAGCTTGTGCTGAATGGCCTGGAACTCCGAAATCGGCCGCCCGAACTGCTTGCGCAGTTTGGAGTAGCGCAGCGCCGCGTCGTAGGCGCCCTGCGCCATCCCTATGGAGAGCGCCGCGATGGAAATGCGCCCGCCGTCCAGCACCTTCAGGCTGTCAACGAAGCCTTCGTTAAGCCGCCCGAGCAACTGCGCTTGCGCCAGGCGGCAGTTGTCGAAGATCACTTCACCGGTGGCGCTGGCGCGCAGCCCGAGCTTGTTCTCCTTCTTGCCCGTGCGAAAGCCGGGCGTGTTCTTCTCCACCAGGAAAGCCGAAATGCCGTGCTGCGCCGCGGCCCGGTCGGTGACCGCCATGGCCACGCAGACATCCGCGTAGTGCGCATTGGTTGTGAAAGTCTTGGCGCCGTTCAGCACCCACTCGCCGTGCTCCAGCCCGGCGTGCGTGCGCGTGCCGGCGGCGTCCGATCCGGCCTCCGGCTCGGTCAGCGACCAGCAGCCGATCCATTCGCCCGAAGCCAGCTTGGGCAGATAGCGGCAGCGCTGCTCGTCGGTGCCCATTTTGAAAATGTGATTGCCGCAGAGCGAGGTGTGCGCCGCCAGGATGATCCCTACCGAGCCATCCACGCGCGACAGCTCCTCAATGATGATGGAGTACTCGATGTAGCCCAGCCCGGCGCCGCCCAGTTCCTCCGGAAAAATGGCGCCCATGTAGCCCAGCGTGCCGAGTTTGCGGACCACCTCCAGCGGAAAAATCTGCCCCTCATCCCACTCCATGACGTGGGGCGCAATCTCGCTTTCGGCGAATTCCCGAACCGACTTCCGCAACTGGATCTGTTCGGGCGTGTACTCGAAGTCCACGGTCGGCCTTACACGATCTCTTCTTTGGAGGCGTCCCAGCGCACCGTGCGCTGCTGCCGGTAGCTCTCCACCGCCATGCGGCACGCGATGGCCACCCGGTAGCCCAGGTCGAACGGGCAGTTGGGCGTGGCGCTGCCGCGGATGGAGTCCAGGAAGTTGGCCATGTGGCCGGCCCGCTGGTTGCGCGTGGCCCCCAGCATCTCGTTCCCCTCCCGGCGATTCACCTTTTGCGGCGTGTAGCGGATGCTCTGGGGCGTGTGCGAAATGCTGCCGTTGTCGCCCAGCACCTCTTCCGTGACGCCCAACGAGTCGTTGCCGAAGCTGGAAGTCCAGTTAAACATCAGCTCCTCGGAGTGCACCATCGAGACGTTCATGGTGTCGGGCACTTCGCGCCCGTCCTTCCACAGGTACAGGCCGCCGGTCATGGTGACGGCCGTGGGGACCTTCAGGTTCAGCACCTTGTACCAGAAACAAGCCTGGTGGCACATGTTTTCGTAGACGTTGCCGCCCGAATAGTCCCAGAAGAAGCGCCAGTTGATGTAGCGGTTGGGGTCGAAGGGCCGCTCCGGCGCCTCGCCCAGGAAGGACCGCCACACGATGTTCTCGGGAGTCATGTCCGGATACACCGGCCGCGCCCACTGCGGCTTGCCGTGGGGCGTGTTGCGGTACATGTGGGCCTCAATGGCGGTGATCTTGCCCATGAGGTCGCCCTGCATGAAACTGACCGCGTCGGTGACGGCCCCGGTGGAAGTCCACTGGTGGCCGATCTGCACCACCCGCCCGCTTCCGGCCCGCTCCACCGCGGCCCGCATCCTCTTGGCGTGCTCCACCGTGAAGGCCATGGTCTTCTCCTGGTAGACGTGTTTGCCAGCCTCCAGCGCGGCCACGAAATGCTCCGCGTGCAAGTGCTGCGGGGTGGCGATCAGCACCGCGTCCACACTGGAATCTTCCAGCAGGTGACGGTAATCGAGGTAAGTCTTGGCGTCGGGGGCGATCTTCTTCACGTCTTCCAGGCGCCGCGTGTAGACGTCCGCCGCGCCCACGCATTCGACATTCGGAAGGCTGACGGCCTCGCGCAGGATCTCGCTCCCACGCGCGCCGGGGCCGATGATGCCGATGCGAATGCGGTCGTTGGCGCGCAACACGTTGGAAGCCGCCAGCGTTCCGGCCAACCCGGTAGCCACTTTGCCGATGAAATTGCGGCGAGACTGCATGGGGGGTAACTCCTTCCGATCCGCGCGAGCGGCTCAGAACGATTATAGCGAAAGGGCGGGGCGGAGCAATCGGAATGCGCCTCTCACGCCTTTCACCGCCCCGGCCGGTCATGCAACATCTTTGTAGAAACCGGCTCGCCCGAGATCTTGTGCGATGCGGCCCTAATGCCGGGACGCCAACGGATTGCACCATCGCAAGCCGGGAAAGCGCGAGAAATCGGTGTCGGCCGAGACCAGCTCGGCCTGGTATTCAATGGCCAGAGCGGCGAGATGGGCATCCGTGGTCAGGTTTCCGGCGACTCCCAGATTCGTCAACAAGTGAAAGAGGATCTCGGCGTGACGGTCACCCGGATTGACGATTCGAACCCGCGGGTGGTCCAGCCATGCCCGGACGTCATGGATGGCATCCTTCGCCGGCAGGGGATTTATCAGAATCTGCCGGCTGGTCGCGATGCGGATGAATCCCAACAAGACCGCCCACGGCATTCCGATCGGACGAGCCTGGCTCAAACTGGTTTCCCACCAGGTGCGTGCTGCGCCGTGGTGGGGCGAATCCACGTTGTACGCATACATCAGGATGTTGATGTCCGGTATCAACACTTTTCACCGGACCTGCTTGCGGAGGAAGTCCTCGACTTCCAGTTCATCCACCAACTGGTTCAGTTTGTCCGGATCGATTCCAGGCTTGAATTTGAAGGAGTGGGGATCCACTTTGAAGGGCGGAACCTTCTCTTTCCTACGGGCCTCGGCCAGCCCCGTCCTCAGGGCGTCATTTACGACGCGCTTGAGCGAGAGTTTCTTCTCAGCTATGCGCTGGCGGATTTGCTGCGCCACGTCGGGTTCGAGGGTGAGGGTCGTGCGCATACAAACATCATACGTTTCTAGGAACTCTGATGTCAAGACATCAACCTGTGGTTACTCCGCGATCGCGGCGGCCAGAATTCTTTTGGAGCGGACAGGTGTTGCCCACCTCCTCGCCGCTGCCGTCCTCCCTTCCCGGCAGGTTGCGGAAAAAGGCTCAGACAGGCCAGGAGGCCTGTCCCACTCTGGTATCCGGAGGCGGTACCGGCGCTCATCACGGCACTGGGCGACGACGAGGAAGTGGTCAGGGCGTGGGCAGCATTCGCGCTTGGCAACATTGCGGATCCCAGCGCTTTGAAACCGCTCGAGGTCGCATTGCGTAACGAACCGGGCACGGGGAAAACCTCAGCCGCACCCGCGTCGAACTGGCCTGGCTGGCCAGGAGTCGGCCGCGATGCTGAGTCCGAAGCGCTTTTGAAAATCAAGTACCCAGCCGTTCGGAAGCGCTCTTTGGACCAAATCCCCGGGCAGGGCCGTTGCGACGCCCACTGAGCACGGCATTGGAATCTTGTCCGGTAGCGCGTAGCCGCGCAAGCGATTTAGGGCATCTGGCAGATAGTGTTGGGCGATCCCGAAGTTCGCCCGAAAGCATTGGAAATCTATCGAAGTGCCCGGCGTGAACGCAGAACGACGTTCTGGGAAACTACTCCTGGTAAGTTGACCTGCATCCGTACGCTTCACCGCGGCCCGCATCCTCTTGGCGTGCTCCACCGTGAAGGCCATGGTCTTCTCCTGGTAGACGTGTTTGCCGGCCTCCAGCGCGGCCACGAAATGTTCCGAGTGGAGATGCTGCGGGGTGGCGATCGGCACCGCGTCCACGCTGGAATCTTCCAGCAGGTGCCGGTAATCGAGATACGTCTTGGCGTCGGGAGCGATCTTCTTCACGTCTTCCAGGCGCCGCGTGTAGACGTCCGCCGCGCCCACGCATTCGACGTTCGGAAGGCTGACGGCCTCGCGCAGGATCTCGCTCCCGCGCGCGCCGGGGCCGATGATGCCGATGCGAATGCGGTCGTTGGCGCGGAGCACGTTGGAAGCCGCCAGCGTTCCGGCCAACCCGGTAGCCACTTTGCCGATGAAATTGCGGCGAGACTGCATGGGGGGTAACTCCTTCCAATCCGCGCGAGCGGCTCAGAACGATTTTAGCGAAAGGGCGGGGTGGAGCAGCCGGGGATGGGCGGCGCCGGTGCTTCACCGTTTTGGCGGATGCAACCGTTGCGGCTCGGAAAGCGGCCCCAAGGGCGTTTGATCCAGGGCGGCCTCCTGCCTCGCCGTGGATATCCAGGACCGGCGTCCGCTGTTCATCGATCAGCCGGAGGAGAATCTCGATCCGCAATCCGTCCTCAATGAACTGGTTCCGCATTTCCGCGCGGCACGACAACGCAGGCAAGTCATCGTTGTGACGCACAATGCGAATTTTGTCGTGAACACAGATGCAGATCAGGTCATTATCGCCAGTTCCCAACCACGCGATGACGGCGGCCTGCCAGCGATTTCGTATGAAAGCGGCTCTCTTGAGAATCCGAATATCCGGGCCGCGGTCTGCAAGACTGCTGGAGGGAGGCAGGCGCGCCTTTGTCGAACGCGAGCGGCGTTACCGTCTCAATTGGGGCGCATCGGAATCTGCCGAGCCCGAGAAGTGATGTTGCAAGCATTAAGGTCCCGGCTTGACGAAATACCGGAGCCCAGCACTAGCCAGGAACGCGTTGAGCTTCCTTGGCGCTGAGCTTCGCGGCCGGTCCGACGCGATTGCTCCCCATAAGTCGCCTTCGGTCCGGCGAACCCTTCTCATTCGGCTCTATTCCCATTCGGTCCTCAACTGGCAGCGGTGCCGGCAGGCGCCGCGTTGCCGCGGCAGTGGCAAATCGGGCCAACCGGATTGTTATCCTTTGTCAGCTTTTGACGTGAAGCGGAATCCCGTACCCTGAATCCATGCGGCATGGATGTGTTCTATCGATTATCGTCCTCGCCGGACTCCTGCAGGCGCAAGACGGCCAAAGCGGCGCGAGGCCAGGTTGGCCCTGTGTGCCTGGACGACCGGTCGACCCTGCCTTTCTCGATGTCACCGAAAGCACTGGTGGACAACTGTTTCTGTTCCAAAAGAACGAAGTGGCACAGTCGGCGCTCGTCGGGAACGCTTCGCACACGCACCCGGCCACCGTCCTGCGCGCGGTCGGCAATCTCAACGGAACCCGCGACTTCGAATTTCCGGTCGATCCGGGCACGGCGAGCTTCCTTTTGCTGGCTTCGCTCCAGTGCCGCAACGCCATTCTCGTTTACCGGCCGGGCGGGCCGGAACTGACCGACAGAAACAGCGCGCTGAGCGTCGATTTGCAGGCCGGCCGGATCCTGAGGATCGATCAACCGGAAGCGGGCCCTTGGCGGGTCCGTCTCGCGGGCAGAGGGTTGTTCGTGCTGTCGGTCCTCGCAAAAGCGGATACCGCGCTGACCGGGGTCGCCTTCTCCGTAAGTCGCGGCGCCGTGAACGGGGAAGAGCCTATGCCGCGGATGAAGAGCCCGCTCTTCGGAGTGCGGCAGGACGTGGAAGTCCGCCTCACGGGACAGGTCTCGGATCTCAAGCTTCAAC
This sequence comes from Bryobacteraceae bacterium, assembly GCA_052144935.1. Lineage (GTDB taxonomy): Bacteria > Acidobacteriota > Terriglobia > Bryobacterales > Bryobacteraceae > JOPF133. Next base: position 27,330 of record JBKQPR010000032.1, on the reverse strand, counting down.
TCGTCGACGCCACCGGCGATCCGGTCTCGGATATCGGGGCGCTGGAGCGAACCGGGGAGGGCCTTTATCTGGCAAGCCTCACTCCGCAAGCCCAACGCTTTCGGGTTCTGGTTACCGGCGCCGGCCCGTCGGCGTGGCCTTTCGAGAGGATGTACCCCGTGTTGTTCCAGGCTCAGCCGCCGAAATGAGGTTGCGGGCGCAGCCCGGCCTTCAGGCCCGAACCAAGCCCCGCCGGTTAGGAGCCGCAAGTCGGCTTGGGTCCGCCGATGCAACCCGCAGCCGGCAGTTGACGCATCCGCCCTTCCCGGAAACTGGCCCACTACCCGATCTCGGCTGACTCCGCACACGGGTAGTGCCTGAAAAGTGCGTTTCAGACACTACCCGCACCACGCGGGGCCCGCATTTGTTGTATGATAAGCCCCGCGATGAAAAATCCGCTGAACGTCCTGGCCGCGGTTGGCCTCGCTCTTGGTGGAGTGTTTGGCCTGATAGGCACCGTAGTCACGGAACCAAATCTCCGAGCCGCTTCATGGGCGATAGACTCTGTCGGTCTGGTAGTGGCTACCGCCCTGCTCGCTTTGAGATTCTTCAGGAAGGGAAATGATTTTCTGGCCGCCGGGTTTCTTGTATTTGCGATTGGAGAGGCCGTAATGCTTTCCGGGACGGCCACGACCCTGGCAGGTAGCGTTCCCTCGTTTGCCGCGGGCACGGCTTTATGGTCCGCCGCCCTTCTGCTTACGAGTGTTCCCAGGGAATTCGCCGGTTGGGTTCGCCTGGCGGGCATCATTGGCGCGATTCTCTTCGCGGTTACGGCGGCCAGAATTTTTTGGGGCGAACAGGTGTTGCCCACCTCCTCGCCGCTACCGTTCTTCGCATACCCCTTCCTCGTCCTCACGTTCGCCGGCTGGATTTGGACATTGCTGAAGGCGGCTTGAAGACATCGCCGCTGCCGCGATAAGATCCGCTAAGATGAGGCGCGGGAAACCGATGAACAAAAAGGACATCGTCGTTCGGCAACTGGACGGCGTGCCGGAAGAGGATTTCGACGCCTTGCTCGGTTTCATCCATTCCCTCAAATCCGGAAACGCCGCGGACGCCGGCGCCCCGGTCCTCTTGGCTGAGTCCTCCCTGATGGAGGATTGGCTTTCGCCCGACGAGGAGGCAGCCTGGGCAGATTTGCGAGAGGGGACGTCCATTCTCCGATCTATCTCAGGCGAAGCGGTGTCCGGCACTGGTTCTCGCGGCCCTGAGCGGTGACGATATCATCCTTTGCCAAATCACCAGCCAAGCCAAATCCGACGAATATGCCATGGTGCTGGGCCTGTCCGATTTCGAGTCCGGTGGTCTGAACCGGCCGAGCCGCATCCGCCCGAATCGGCTGTTCCCTGCGAAAGAGGCCGCCAGCGCCGTCATTGCCATCCTGAACCGGCCGTAGCGCTGTGTCCGGCTCGCTTGCCCACCGGGGTCCCCTACTTATACCCCAGCACGTAACGCTGCATGCCGATTTCGACCCAGCTCATCCGGTTGGCCATGGCCTCGTCGAGCGCCTTGCGATTCTCCCAATGATCGTGCGAGACGCGGTAGCACGCGATGATCGTGCCCGTGCGATCGGCGCCGCGCCGGCAATGGATGAACACCGGACCGGCGGATTCGTCGTTGAGCCAGGCGAGCACCCTCGAAACCTGCTCGTCCGTAGGCGCGGAGAGGTCCGAGAGTGGAATCCCGACGTACCGCATCCCGGTCGCTTCCACTACCGCGCGCTCCCCAGCGGAGCGGGTGTCGCCTCCCCGTAAGTCGATGACCGTCTTGACCCCCAGGCTCGCCAGGCCGCGAATCCCTTCCATACTGGGCTGCGCGCCGCGGTAGATGTGCTCGTTCACCTGATGGAAATTGGGGATGCCGGCCGGCTGCTGCGCGGCCAGCACCGGGCCAAGAGCCAGCACCGGGCCAAGAGCCAGCACCGGGGCAAACATCAGGATTGCTGGGCTGAGTTTCAAGGACTTCACTGACGGTTTAGACGGGCGGGCGGAAGTGCGGGTTCCGCCGCGGTCGTTCACTTCGAAATATTCGCGCCTGCCGGGGGAACCGGAGGATGCCCGAGGTCCCCATCCACGGACCGCAATTGATCGAGTTCTGTGAGCACCTCGGCCCATTCGTTCCCGTTAGCCTTGGTCGAACCGGGAACGCCAAGGTCGCGGTAGAAAGCCAGAATATCGCTTCGAAGCTCTTGCGGCATGTCCGCGTAGTGGCCCTGCAACTTGCCCAGTAGCTCCGCGTAAGCGGCATCCGTCAGTTTATATTTCCCCATCGCGGTGAGCGTTCCCACGTCAAGATTGTCGTTCGTAAGCGTCAGGCGGCCGCCATCCTGCTCCGCAAGCAGTTCCCGATAACGGTCGATCGTCGAATTGACGCTGGCCATGTACATCTTCTCGATTTCGGGCGTCATCTTCTTAAATGACAGCGGCCGCCACGGGCCCACCTTTGGCATAACCCGGAATACAGTTGCCAGCAGCTTCGACCGGATCCCCGGCCGCCGATAGGTAGCGCCCCAGTTCTTTTCGTAGCTGGAACGGGATAAATTGTAAAGAAATGTGCTGCGCGTTACGCTGGGAGCCTCTTTCCTGATTTCCTGCCCCTTGATCTGCCAGGCAACCCTGGTCATCGCCGGAAGAATCGTGCCGACCGCGCGGCGGTACGATCCGATGGCCAGATCGACGCTCATGAATACTTTCTCCAATGGCATTCCATAGGTATCCTGAAACGCCCGATCGAGCAAGGGTTTCGCAACTTCAAATCCGATGAAGCTCTTGAATGCGTCGGAGGCATAGCGGCCCTTGGCCGCCTGGTAGACATCAAAAGCGAACTCCGTCTTGGCGTGGGTGACCGGATCGTCGGCATACGTCACCACCTCTCCGAACTTCTGTCCAAGCTTTGGGTAGAACAAAGGAACGGCCCGGTTGACGGCCATCGAGTGACCATTATTATCGGCGGCGTAGTGCGAAAGCGCTCCCAGCGCGAAGGCGTAGTCGTTCAAGTCCTGGGAGTCGCGGATCAGGTTGAGGATAAAATCGCCGCTCCGGACGTAATGGGTCAAATTGCTGAAGAATTTGTCGCCGAACGGATAATACCCCAGATCCTGGATAATGCACCCTCCGTAGGCGTAGGCGTGCGCTTGCTTCAACTCGTCCGCGGTGGCAGCCGGGAATCGTCTGAGCAGCAGCGGTTTGATCGCACTGTCCCAGGTCGAATCGATGATCGCTTCGTGGGTGAGAACCGAATAGGAGTAGGCGGCTGGGACCGCCAAGACCAGCAACAGCCCAAGCGCGGTTGAGGAACGAAGTGTCACTGCGCCCTTCCCGGAGGCTCTTGGATCCGTTTTGTCCGCCTCATCGCTTCTTCTCTACGGGTTAATGCACGTCCGTGGCCACCGTCGCCTGCCTGCGTTCTCTTGAATTCGGAGTCATGAGCCACCGCAGATTCCGCACTTACTGTGCAGGTCTTGCATTCTCGCTCTGGCGCCCATGAGCTTTCGGCTCCAACCCGCGGAACCGGCTGCTGGCCGAAACCAAGGCGGCTTTGAGCACTGCCCCTTGAATCGTGAGATATTGGCGATCTCGCATTGATAATCAGGGTCGACTGATGATTCCCGCCTGGTGGAGAAAGAGGGAGGGAGTGAACCCTTCCACCGAGCTGTGTGTTGCCGTAACCGAGGAGGGCGCATTGATCGTTGAAACCAGGGAACAGGGACTGCGCCGCGCCAGGGATCTCCTGCGTAAGTACATCCCCGAAGGCGTGAGCCTGGCGGACGAGTTGATCGCTGACCGGCGGGCGGAGGCGGCGCGTGAATCCGAACCACGCCAATAGGCCGGTGTTCGATGCATCTGTCGTCTTGGCCCCGATGCAGGGCGAGACGGGAGCCGGCAAGCTGAAGGATCTCCCCCCGGACGATTAAAGAGTCGGCCTCGGATTGCGGTTTAGTTCAACGCGCGGTTTACTCGATTCCGCGGCGATCAGGCCGTATCTGCTCACCGGCTTTCCGCGCACGGAACCGGGCAAACCTAAAGCAGTCACCAACTTCGCCCTCCCATATTTCCTTTCCTTCCCACCGCTTACCGCCGCCGCCCCCCGGTCGGCCGTTTCTCCCGTGCTACACGTCGGTTGAGGACCATCGCATGTCTAAGTCCAACGCATCCGAAAAACAGTTCGCCGCCAACCGCGCCAATGCCGCTCGCTCGACCGGCCCCCGCACCCCTGAAGGCAAGGCCCGCTCGGCCCAAAACGCCCGCAAGCACGGCTTCACCGCCTCCAACTTCTCCGTCGTCCGCGCCGAAGACCTGGAGGCCGTCGCCAACCTGAAAGAGGATCTCGTCTCCGTCTACCAGCCCGTCGATGCCCAGGAACTCTTCGCCGTCGAACGCATCGCTCTCGCCCAGCACGCCCTGCTGCGCGCCGCCCGCCTGGAGGCCGGACTCTTCACTTGCGCCGTCAATCAGTCCCTCGATGACGAAGGCAATTTTCTCCACCCCCTGAGCAATGGCCTACTCGAGGGCGCCGCAATGACCGACGGCCAGAACCTCAACCACGCCCTCGCCGACGGATTCCGCCGCATGGCGACTGAGTCCGACGTGTGGAAGCTGTTCTTCCGCTATCAGGCTCAAACCGAGCGAAACTACCGCCGCGCTATCGAAGAATTCGACCGCCTCAAGGGCCTCCGCGCGGCGTTACCAAACGAACCGGTTTCCGAGGCCAAACCCGAATCTCCTCAACCACCTGAGCCTGAACCAGACGAACCCTTTATCCCCCGGAACAACTTTGTGCGTCGGGTCCCCGAACCCGCTCCGGCGGCCCAACCCCAGCCGCAGCCTGCTAAACCCGGAGATCCCCGCTCACCGTGGGCCTATTCCACGGTCATCCGCATTCCGCGCCACCCCCGTGATTGAAACCGCCCTCCCGCGAGAGCGCAACTCGACGGCCCAGCATCCTGCGCGCCCGTCCAAGCTTCACCGGCAAGCCGCTCACGCTCGCGGGCCAAGCCGGCGCCCAGCATCCTGCGCCCGTCCAAGCTTCACCGGCAAGCCGCTCACGCTCGCGGGCCAAGCCGGCGTCCAGCATCCTGCGCGCCCGTCCAAGCTCACCCGCCGCGGCCCCAACCGCGCGCCTGTGGTTTATTTCATCATTTTCAGACCTAAAATGCGGTAATATGCTACTTTGGAGTGTTGATTTATCCCGCTGCCGGCCGCGGCAGCCTTCCGGGAGGCCTACCTTGACAGTTGCCACTTTGAGTAATCGGACGGAGTACCTGCGCGCGTTGCCAGGTGACGATGTCCGGCAGATTCTTTGGCGGTTCCGCGACCGCTTTGACCTCCAGATGTTGGTGCAGTCGGCACGCGCGGTGGCGCGCGGCCCGGTGGCGCGCCTGGTGGCGCAGGGCGCCCGCAACACCCACAACTGGACCCCTGAAAAAGCCGCCTTGCTGGCGGCTTACGACGAATCCGGGATCACCGCGGTCTTCATGGATCCGTCGCAGGGCGGCTTCCTCGAAGGCCCCAAAAACCTCGCCCTGGCGTTGGTGGCGTTCGAGCTGGCGTGGGTAGATGCGGGCGCCGCCACTGGCAGCCTGGCGGGATGCCTGGCGCTCGCCCCCATCCACGAGCGCGGCACCCAGGCTCAGCAGGATTACTACCTCAGCCGCTGCGCACCCGCCCAGCCCGGCGAAGACCGCAAACCCTGGCGCGGCGCCTTCTGCCTCACCGAGCCCATCCCCTACGTCGGCGTGGATACCGGCTTGCTCGGTGGCAAAGTTCGCGTGGCCGAGTGGGAAGAGGGCCAGGAGCCGCTCCTCCACGTGGAGAAGCGCGGCCGATTCATCACCAACATGGGGTTCGCCAACTTCGTCACCGCCGCGGTGGAATCCGGCGATCCGCGCATCAAGGGTACCCTCATGGTGATCCTGGAAGAGACCGACCCCGGCACGTTCGACCGCGGAACCCCCACCCGCAAGCTGGTGCACCAGCTCTCCTCCACCTGCGATCCGGTGTTCTCGCTCACCGTGCCCGCCAGCCGCATCATCGGCGGATACACCGTCAAGGACGGCGTGATCGTGCCGCGCTACAGCCACGGCGAGATCATCGAGGCGGTTTTCCGGCGGACGCGCGTGACCGTCGCGATCATGACTTCGGCCAAGCTCCTCTCCGCCATCGAGCCGGTGATCCGCTACGCCCGCGGCCGTTTCCGCGGCAGCTCGGCCGGCGGACCCGGCACGCCGCGCTACGAACTCGGCCTCCAAATGAAGGAGGATGTGGTGCATCGCCTGGTGGATGTCTGGGCCGCCGGCGAAGCCAGCGCTTCGCTCGGTTTCGAGGCAGCGCGCCTCTTCGACCGGCTCGATCCTCTGGAGCGGGAGTGCCAGCAGATCTTCGACGCCCGCGGCTTGAAGGGCTCGGCGCTGGCCAAAGCCCGCCGCCAGGCCTCCAAGGACGCGCTCGCGTACCTGCAAGGTGGGGCAGGCGCTTCCGCCTGCCAACCGCTCCCCGCCCCCGACCCCGTACCCTTTCCGAACCTGGCTTTTCCAACCCGCGACCTTCCGAGCCGCGACCGTCCCTCGCCGTTGGCGAGCAAGGGAGCGGTCCTCACCCCCGACCCCCTCCTCGAAACCGCCCTCCTCGACAGCGTCGCCAACGTGCTCTGTCCCGCCTGCAAGCTATGGAATACCGGCCACGGATCGCGCATGATGCGCGAAGCCGTCAGCCTGATGGGCGGTTACGGGATCACCGAGGACTGCCCCGGATTCCTGGGGCACAAGTGGATGGATTCGCAGCTTGAGGCCACCTACGAAGGCCCCGAATCGGTGCAGCGCCGCCAGCTCAGTGTCACCATGACCGACGAACTCTTCCTGGCGCAGTTCCGCGACTGGACGCGCGACATGCGCACCATCGCCAACGACCATCCCGGCACCGGCGCCTGCGCGCTGGCCACCGCCATGCAAATGTGGCTGTGGACCCTCCACCACCTGGAAAAGGCCAAGGATGCGGAAGGCCGCGCGCTATATCAGAGCGCGCGGCAGGGCGTCACTTTTCCGCTGGCCGATGCGCTGTGCTGGCTGCTCGCCTCGCGCAGCCAGATCCTCGATGTGATGGCGCTCGCCGCGGAAGGCCCCGGCCACCCCACCGTGGCCGAGGGGCTTCCCGGCCTCTTGAACTTCCTCACCGATCTCTGCCACGTGCAGTCCTCGCACGCCGCGGGCGAAGTGGGACGCATATGCGCCGAGCTGGTGTTCGGGTACAATCGCCACCCGGCCTGGGATACGGAAGGTTGTTCCACCTGTTATCAGGCCGATGAACTGGAAATGCTGGAGAGCGTGATCCCCGGCATCGCCAGCCTGGCGCGCGGGTGCTCGGACGTGATCGAAAGCGACGGCTCGCATCCCCCCAAGGCCGGCCCGTGCGCCCGCTTCGACGGCCTGGAGCAGTTCAGCCGGCTGCGCGTACGCCTGGATGGATGTCTGACCGGCTCGCGCCTGGCCAAGGACCGCGCCGCCGAAGCCCTCACCAAGGTAGTGATTCCCGAAGCCCTGGACTATCCGGCATGAGCGACGCCCCACTAGACAGCCAGACGATCGACCGCCAGACCATGGATGTCGACATCGTCTGTGTCGGGTTCGGCCCCGCCACGGCCGGCTTCCTCAGCACCCTGGCGAAGACCCCCGATCTGGAATCGCGCGCCGCTCCGGGCATGCCGCTCCAGGTGGTCTGTTACGAGCGCGCCGACGATATCGGCTTCGGCGTGTCGGGAGTGGTGACGCGTGCGCGCGGCATCCGGGCCACGCTGCCCGATCTCGATCCGTCCCAGATCCCCATGGCGGCGCCGGTTGTCGAGGAGAAGCTGGTTTACCTGCTCGACCCCGTGGGCGCCAGCCGCCGCTCGCTCGCCCAGCGCTTCGCTGACCGGCTGATCCGCCCGTTTGCCGGCCCGAAACGCGCGGTCGAGCTTCCCTATCTGCCGCCATTCCTCCGTAAGGAGGGCGGCCTGGTGATGTCGATCGGCCAGTTTCTCCAGTTCGTGGGCGGGCAGGTGATGGCTTCCGGTACGGCGCAGATATGGCCCGGAATGCCGGTGGCCGAGGTTCTGGTCGAAAGCGGCCGGGTCTGTGGCGTGCGGCTCGCCGATCAGGGCGTGGACCGGGACGGCCACCCCGACACCGGCTATCTGCCCGGCATGGACGTGCGCTCCGCTTTGACGGTGGTGGGCGATGGGCCGGTGGGCGCGGTCGGACAGCAACTGGCATCCCTCCCCGCCATTCCGCTTCCGGGCCGCGACGTTGCGCTTCCGAACCACGACGCTGTGCTTCCATACCACGACGCTGCGCTTCCGGGCCGCGACGTTGCGCTTCCGAGTCGCGAACGTAAGAGAGCGGACTCCGTTCCGCTTTCCGAGCCGCGACCACAGGGAGCCGACCCCCGCGAATGGGCCGTCGGCATGAAGATGGTGATCGATCTGCCGGACGGCGTGGACCTGGCGCCCGGCAGCGTCTTCCACACCTTCGGCTATCCCGAGCCGGAGATCTTCGGCTTCCTCTATGTGCATCCCGAGCGTGTAGTCAGCACCGGTATCTTTGTGCCGTCCTGGTTCCGCAGCCCCGTCCGCACCTGCTACCGCTACTTGCAGCACTTCCTGCTGCATCCTTATCTATGGCGCTATCTCGAAGGCGGGCGCCTGCGATCGTGGGGCGCCAAGTCGTTGCAGGAATCCGGACGCCGCGGCGAACCGGTTCTGGTCGGCGAGGGCTATGCGCGCATTGGCGAGGGCTCGGGATCCACCAATCCGCTGACCGGCTCCGGCGTAGATGAGGCCTGGACCACCGGGGCGCAATTGGCCGAGGGCGTGGTGGAGCTGCTCGAAGCCGGCAAGCCGCTCACCAAGGAAAACCTGGAGGCAGCCTACGTCGCCCGCCGGCGCGCAAGCTGGGTCGAAGAAGAGGCGCGCATCGCGGAAAGGGCGCGCAATGGGTTTCACCGCGGCCTGCTGCCCGGTCTGGCCGGCATGGCGCTGGCGGCCTTCACCAAGGGCCGCCTGGCGGTGGGGCAGGCGCTTCCGCCTGCCAACCCCGATTGGACCGATCTGGAAACCTACCAACCCGGCGCTCAGGCTCTCGTCGCAGAGTGCCGCGCCAAGGGCACCCCCTGCCATGACGCTTTCATGGACCGCCGCGGCTGGCCCGCCATCCCCTACGATGGCCGCCTGCTGGTCAGCCATCAGGACGCTCTCCTCATGGGCGGCAAAGTGCAGGCGCCCGCGGGCTCGGCCGATCACGTGCGGTTTCTCCATCCCGCCCTGTGCCGGAGTTGCGCCGACAAGCTGTGCATCGAGATGTGTTCCGGCCAGGCCATCGCCCCGGGCGCGGACGGCGTGCCGTCCTTCGACCGCGAGAAGTGCGTCCACTGCGGCGCCTGCCTGTGGAACTGCCCCGAAGGCGCGCTTGCCTTCCAGGCCGGCGCCGGAGGATTGCACTCCAACGAGAACTGATTCATGTCCTTTCAAATCGTCGTATGTGGAACCTTGGTTCCCGACCCGTTGCAGACGCTGGAACCTGTCACAGTATCCGGCCAGCCGGCCCTGAAAAACGAAATGATGCTGCCCGCGGTGCTCGATCCGTGGGCCGCCCACGCGCTGTACGAAGCCGCCAACCTGGCGCGCCAGCTTGTCGGCAGTCCAGTCGGCGGCGTCCCCGGCAGTCTCCCCAGCCCCGCCGGCGACCCCGCCGGCAGCCCACTCGGCGATCCCGGCGCCAACCGCGGCAACCCCGGAAGCCCCGGCAGCGGCTCCAGCAGTCCACTCGGCAGCCCCGGCGCCACCAAAGTCTGGCTCGTCAGTCTCGGCCCCAAAGCCAAGCTGCAACAGGTAATGATGACGGTCGCGCAAAAAGTCCCCTTCGAGCTGGTCGCGCTGGATGGGCCTGCCTCGGGCTTCTGCGATTCGTTCGCCACGGCCGCCGCGCTCGCCGAAGCCATTGGCGCCATCCCCGGCCTCGACCGGAGCCGCTTGCTGTTATTCGGCGGCTGGGAATCGGCCTCGCGCGGCGCGGGCACGACCTTGCAGATGGTGGGCGAGCGATTGGGCATCACGGAACAGTTCCTCGGCGTCGACCGGCTCAGCGTTCTGCCGGATGGCTCGATGGAAATTCTGGAGCGGGTCGAAGGCGGAGAGCATCAGGTCTCGATTCTGGCGGGTCCTCCCGCGGTGCTGGGCTGGGCCACCGGCTACCTGCCCGAGCCGCGCAACAACCCCCAAGTAGGCATGGCCAACATGCGCCTGGTGATGCCGGCGCTGCAGCGCGCCAAGGCCGCCGCGGTATCGAGCGCGGGCCTGTGTTTCCAGTCGGTGTCGCTGCCCGCCCAGCGGCGCGATACGCGCATTGTGAAAAACATGCCGGCGGAAGAAATCGCGCAAGAGATCGTCGCCTGGATTAAAGAGGCATGATGAGGATCCGCGCAAGGATAACTTCACATTGTGCCCGTGGCGCAGGCTCTCAGCCGGCGTGCCCTCTGGGCCCGTCGAGTTTCGGCTCGACGCTCTTACGGCCTGAGGCAACGGGCGTCGGCAAGAGTGCCGGCGCAGAAGGGAGAGCCTGCGCTACATCTGTCATTCCTGCGCGGTTCCTTAGGGAGGCATAACATGGAAAACATTCTCTTCCTGGCGCACACCGAATCCGATGGCACGTTGGCCAAGCCGGCTCTCGAAGCTCTCGCCGCGGCTGTTTCGTTAGGCGGTGAGCTGACCGTCGGGCTGGTAGGCCTCACCACCGGCGCCGCCGCCGATCACATTGCCGTATGCGGCGCGAAGCGCTTCCTGGCAGTGGAGGGTGAAGCCTTCGCCCAACCCCGCTACGCGACCGATGCGGCCGCGGCCGAAGCCATCGCGCGCGCGGCCGGTCCCAGCCTGGTTCTGGCGGCGCACACCTCGCGCTGGGCACGCGCGCTCCCCGGCGTGGCGGCCCGTTTCGACGGCCGCATCGACACCCACGCCACCCGCATCGCGGAGGTCAACGGGGTTCCCGCGGTGACCCGCTGGTTTTACCGCCAGCGTATGGAAGCCGTGCTGACGCGCTCTCAACGGCCCTGGTTCGTGCTGCTGGAATCGGGCTGCTGCCCCCCCTGGAGCGGCCAGCCGGGCAGCGCCGTGGTCGAGCGCGTGCCGGCCGAGGCCGCTTCGCGCACCACCGTTACCGGCACGCGCGCTCCGCAAGCGGGCGAGCAGACCATCCGCCCCGACGCCGATTTGCTGTTCGTCGCCGGCGCCGGGTGGACCAAGAAGCAGGCCGATGGCGTGCCCCATCCCGAGAAAGCCGAGCAATTGATTCTGGGATTCCTGCGCGCCTCGCAGGCGTCTCTGGGCGGCAGCAAATCGCTGGTGGACCTGAGCGGCGAAGGCCAGGCGGTGCTTACCTGCATGAGCCATCTCAATCAGATTGGCCAGACCGGAGCCACCCCGCGCCATCCCAAGGGTCTCTCGACCTGCTGCCACGGCGAGGAGCCGCACGTGGTCGGCTGGCGATTCATCACCGAGCGCCGCGCCATCAATCTCGACCCGAACTGCGGCTGGGCGCGCGGCAAGGCCGACGTGCTCTACGTAGCCGACGCCTTCGAAGTGATGGAGCAGGTGAACCGGCTGCTGGGCGAGGGCGCGCGCTAGGCGGCGCTAGCCTTTCCGCGCCGCATGCTACCCTCAAATTTCATGTTCCGCCGCGTCATTTGGGTGGTTCTCGATAGCGTGGGGATCGGCGCCATGCCGGACGCCGCGCAGTTCGGCGACCCGCCGGGCGCGGACACCTTGGGCAACATCGCTCGCCTGCGCGGGCTGCGCGTGCCCAATCTCGCGCGCCTGGGTCTCGGCAATATCAAGCCTCTGGCCGGCATTCCGCCCGCCGGCGCACCGGCCGCGGCTTACGGGCGCTGCGCCTTGGCCTCTCCGGGCAAAGACACCACCACCGGCCACTGGGAAATGGCGGGCATTCACCTCGACCAGCCGTTTCCCCTGTACCCCCACGGCTTCCCTCCGGAGATCATGGACGAGTTCGAACGCCGCACCGGCCGCCGCTCGCTCGGCAACAAGGCCGCCTCGGGCACCGAAATCATTAAGGAGCTGGGCGCCGAGCACATGCGCACCGGCTCGCCGATCGTGTATACCTCCGCCGACAGCGTCTTTCAGGTGGCCGCGCACGAGGAAGTGATTCCGCTGTGGGAGCTGTACAAGATCTGCGAAACCGCCCGCGCGATTCTGCGCGGCCCGTATGAAGTGGGCCGCGTGATCGCGCGCCCGTTCATCGGGTCGCCGGGCAATTTCACGCGCACCGCCAACCGCCACGATTACGCCGTGCCGCCGCCCAAGGGCATGCTGCTCGATCGACTGGAGGAGCGCGGCGTCTTCATCCACAGCGTGGGCAAGATCTTCGACGTCTTCCTGGGCCGTGGCATCCGCGAATCGGACAAAACCAAGAACAACTGCGACGGGATGGCCAAGACGCTGGCAGCGATGGCCGTCACCCCGGAGGGCCTGATCTTCGTCAACCTGGTGGATTTCGATCAGCAGTACGGCCATCGCAACGACATCGAGGGCTACGGCGCGGCGCTCGAGCAATTCGACGCCTGGCTGCCGCAACTGGAAGGCGCGCTCGGCGAAGGCGACCTGGCGATCTTCACCGCCGACCACGGCTGCGATCCGACCGTGCCGGGCACCGATCACACGCGCGAGTACGTGCCCCTGCTGGCCGCCGGTCCGCAAGTGCGCCACGGCGCCGATCTCGGGCTGCGCGCCTCACTGTCCGATATCGGGCAGACGGTGGCCGCCAACTTCGGCGCGCGCCTGGCGCACGGAACCAGCTTTCTATCGCAGATTGCTTAACGCAAATTTTATGAGAAAACCCATCATGGCGGGCAATTGGAAGATGTACAAGACGCCCGCCGACACCATCGCATTCTTCGAGAAATTTCGGCCGCTGACCGAAAAATCCGAGCATTGCGAGATCGTGATCTGTCCTCCTTTCACGAGTCTCCAGGCGGCCGCCGATGCCGTCAAAGGCAGCGCCATCCGCGTGGGTGCGCAAAACATCGCCTGGGCCAAGGAAGGCGCCTTCACCGGCGAGATCTCGGGGCCCATGATCGCGGCCACCGGGGCCACTCACGCGATCGTGGGCCACAGCGAGCGCCGCCAGTATTTCGGCGAGACCGATGAGACCGTGCTCAAGCGGACCGAGGCCGCGCTGGAGTTCGGGCTCGCGCCGATCGTCTGCGTGGGCGAACGCCTGGAGGAGCGCGAAGGCGGCCACACCTTATCCGTGCTCGTCCGCCAGTTCCAGAACGGCATCGCGGGGCTGACCGCGGCGCAGTTTGCGAAGATCGCCATCGCCTACGAACCGGTGTGGGCCATCGGGACCGGGAAGACCGCCACGCCGGAGATGGCCGCCGACGCGCATCGCGCCATCCGCGCCGAGGTGCGGGAAACGTTCGGCAAGGAGGCGGGCGATTCCATCCGCATTCTGTACGGCGGAAGCGTCAAGCCAGATAACGCCCGGACGCTGATGGCGCAGCCGGAAATCGACGGCGTGCTGGTGGGCGGCGCCAGCCTGGACCCAATCTCCTTCGCGTCGATTGTGAACTTCTGAGGCGTGGTTCCGAGCCGGGCCCTGAGGCCGTCCCTTCTGATGCCAAAAGAGAAATATTGGCCTCTGGGCCCAGCGGCCAATATTTCTTTCTCGCCTTCTCAGCGAGCGCCTGGCCCAGCGCGAAGTCTTGCGGGAAACCGCCGGAGCTTGGCAAGCTGAAAACTGCCCGGAACTGGATCGGGGAGCCGCCACGTGGGTGCGGCAGATCCGCGCCCTCGACACCCGGTGGTTTGAGGAACTCGAACGCCAAAGCGAAGGGAAATGACTACGACGCGTACACCGCCACCGTGGTCACCTTGCGGTAGCCCATGCGTTCGTACAGGTGCAAGCCCGCGGGGGTGGATTGGAGGATCGAACGGCGGATGCCGAGGCGGCGCCGCGCGTCGGCCAGCGCATAGCGCATCACGGCTTCGCCAAAGCCGCGGCGCCGATGGCCGGGCATGGTCGCCACGTTGTACACCCCCAGCGCTCCGCCACCCACCACAATGGCGGCCGTCGCGACGGGTTCCTGATCGGCATATCCCACGTATCCGGCGAAGTGCTCCCAAACGGCGGGGCTCTCGAAAACCTCCTGGAACCAGGCCAGCGGCACGTGGAAACACACCGAGCCGATGGCGCAGAAGGCGTCGCGCGTGGGGCCGCTCGACACGCGCCGCACGTCGAGCGAGGGCGGCGGCTTCACGGGGGGCTGGATTTCTTCCGCCACCATGCCCGGCAGATCCACCGAGTGGCGCATGCCGAAGCGCTCGAAGAGGCGGCGCGAGTTCCGCCGCGCGCGCGGGTTCATCCAGTCCTCGCACACCCAGTAGGCCCATTCGAGGCCGCGCGAGTTGAAATGCATGGCCGGCAGCAAAATGCGCTGCGTCAGCTCTCCATCGCCGGCGACCGGCCCGGACAGGAAGGCCGCGTTGAACATCTGAAACGCCACTCCGGAGGAAGCCACGCTCACACCCGGCAGCTCGCGAATCTCACCGGCCCCGCGGCTGGCGGCAATCACCCGAAACGACTCCCGCAAATTGTCGGCCACGATCGAAAAATCCACATTCCAGTATCGCCCAGTGAGTGTCACTTTCCGAATGACTTGGCGCAGAGGCTTCGGCGCTATTTGGCCTAACGAATCCCGTCGCCGTTGGAGCCGTCCGAACGAGACGGGACCACCGACAGGCCTCCGCGTCGGCGCGATTCCGGTCGCCTGAGGGTCGCCAGGAATGCGTGAACCTCCGTGCGGGCGCCCTGGTTGGCCTGCCATGCCGGCGGAGCGATCCCAGGCGGAATACCCCAGGCTATAACCGGCCGCCGGAGCACGAAGTTAAGGACAGCCAGAAGCGAGAAGCAACTCGCATTCAGCCTTCGGAAGACCCCCGATGAATTGCGGCCCCGGAAGCCCGGCTGTGCGCATGCAAGGCAGTGAGCCCTTTATTTTCCGTCGCCGGCGGCTGGCCGGAGAGAAAGGCCGCGTTGAACATCTGAAGCGTCACTCCGGAGGATGCCACGCTGACGCCCGGCAGCTCGCGAATCTCCCCGGCCCCGCGGCTGGCGGCGATCACGCGAAACGACTCCTGGAAGTTGCCGGCCACGCTCGGAAAACCCACACTCCAGCATCGCCCACCGGGAGTCACTTTCCGGACTATTTGGCGTGCAAGTTTCGGCGCCATTTGGCGTACCGAGCCTGCGGGGGCTCGCCTCCCGCCACGGCGGTGCGTTGGAGAGACAGGAGAATCAAAGGTCGCCGCGCCGCATCTGCTCCGCCAGATACTCCGCGGCGCGCATCGCGAGCGCCGAGATCGTCAAGGTCGGATTCTGCGAGCCTCCCGACACGAACGCGCTCCCATCGACTACGAACAGATTCTTGATATCGTGCGTCTGGTTGTACCGGTTCAGGACCGAAGTCTTTGGGTTCGCGCCCATCCTGCATGACCCCATCTCATGAATGCTCTCGCCCGGTGGAACCATCTCCCAGTGCTTCGCCAGCACCTCGAAACCGGCCGCGTGGCATAACTCCTCGGCCACCTGCATCGAATCCTTGGCCATCTCGAACTCGTTGGCGGTGTATTTATGCTGGACGTGAAGCGCCGGAATGCCCCACTCGTCTTTCACCTTCCTGTCGATGGAAACGTAGTTTTCGTAGCGCGGCAGCACCTCGCCCATGGTGGTCATGGAGAATTGCGAGCCGCTGGTAGCCGCCAGCTCCTCTTGCAGCGCCTCACCGTAAAGCGGGAAATAATTCGGACTGGGCGAGCCGCCGCTGCCGAAGTCGTACGCGTATCCCCGAATGAAATTCTTCTCCCGCGTATCGAGATTGCGGAATCGCGGAATATATCCGCCCCCGCCCATCAGTCCGCGGCGGGGCTGCCCACCGCGAGCCTCCGGAACTATGCACGTCACCACGTCCTTCACATAGAACTGATCGAACACATAATGTCCCAGCACGCCGCTCGAATTGGCGATCCCCGAATTCAGCAGCAACCGCGAGCTTTCGAGCGCCGAGGCGCCACCACCACGACTCGCGCCTTGGCGTGAAATTCGCGCTTGCTGCGCCGATCGACGAAATGCACGCCATTCGCGAGGCCAGTGTTCTTATCGGTCGTAATTTCCCGAACCACCGCGTTCGAAACGATCTGAAGATTCCCCGTCGCCAGTGCATCCGGCAACAGCAGGTTCACCGAACTAGCCAGGCTCCCGGTTGCCCGGCGAGGCTTCGTCGTGGGAATATTTCGGTTCTTCGCCGCAGCCAGGAATCGTTGGATCGATTCGCTGTCGGCCGATGTGTCTTCAAGAAACACGCCGTCGGGGAGCTGACGAAACCCTTCCTTACGCCCCGCCACTCGCAGCAGCGGCTCCACGCGATCGTAATAAGGCGCCAGATCCTGGTAGCCGATCGGCCAGTTATCCCCGAATCCGTCGTGGTCTTTGCCCTTGAACTCGAAATCGCTCAACCGCCACGATGCGCGGCCCCACACCAGGGTCTTTCCGCCGATCAGCCGGACGCGGACCCAATAATAAGGACTATCCGGATCGTAGGTGTACGGGTTCTGTTTCTCGTCGGCCCAGACGTTGGCGTTGAACTCGTTCGCCTGCGTGACATGCGGAAAACGTCCCGGCTGCCCGAACCCGCGATACGGAAGCTCGTAAACTTTCTTCGTTCCGCGGCCGCGGTCGAAATCCACGGCGGGACCTGCGTCGAGCATCAGGCAACGGATGCCGCGCCGCGTCAGCTCGTGCGCCGTCATTCCTCCCGAGGCGCCGGACCCGATGATCAGAACGTCGTGGTCAATCATCTCATTCAATGGGATACCAGTATTGACCGACCCCGCCCGCGCTCCGCCGCCGTGTGGACACCACCGCGATGTACTCGCGCGAATTCGCGGTCGCCGTCA
This sequence comes from Bryobacteraceae bacterium, assembly GCA_052144935.1. GTDB lineage: Bacteria > Acidobacteriota > Terriglobia > Bryobacterales > Bryobacteraceae > JOPF133. The sequence goes on along the minus strand of JBKQPR010000032.1, from coordinate 10,296 downwards.
ACAAATCGCTCTTCGCCGCCAGCAGAAACTTCGCGAACGGATCCGCTGGGCCGCCATAGGACCATGGCGCGTGGAGCGGAGCCAGAATCGGCTCGGCTTGTTCCACCGTAACTTCGGCGAATGATTTCCGGTAGCGGCGCTGCGCCTCCGCGTTCAGCCGGTCCAGCCCGTCGCGATAAAGCGTCACGCGATCCGCCGGGGAAGCGCCGATCAGAAAGTCGAGAAACTCGGCGGCGCCGGATTCCAAAGCTCCCGGAGTATCCTGCGCCTTCGGCATCAGCATCTCTCCCAGCCGGCGCAACGCGGAGAACTGAGCCTGATTGAAAGTCTTGACGACCGCCTCGGCAGCCGCATCCGCCCCGGTTGTCGGCGTCGCCGGAGTTTCACGGTTCGCCGTAGCACTTGCCCTGGTCTCCTGTGCGAGCGCTTCAACCGGCAGCGCAGCAGCGGCAGGAACAGCGAGCAAGGACCGGAGAACGGCACGTCGTTTCATCGGTGGGCAATTAGGATCATAATTCCCCCGCCCGAGAGGTGTCAAGACAGCAGCCTGGCCGCAAGAACGAGCAAACTCAGTATTGCCATCGCGCCGCCGGCTGCCAGATGGTCCATAGCCCGGTCAAGCCGTTCCTCGCTATCGAGCGGCGTCCGCCGGGGGAAGCCTACGGAAAGAACCCGCGCACCAGGGCGGATCTATTGCTTGAGCGCCGGCTGGGGGCCGCCGCCGGCCAACGTCCGACATGGCGACTTCTCGTCCAACTGGATCACCTCCGGCCTGCCGACCACTCGCACGAGCGCTCCCACCCTTTACGCCAGTTGAGATCGGACGTAGCCTGTTGGTCGGCAGCGGCAAAGCGCCATTCGCATCCGGCGCGCGTGAGCACCCCGAAATCGTCTCGCGGCGCGAGGGCTCGCCAATCTGAACTTGACTCGCATAATCTCGTCGTCGTAAGCTAAGAATTCTTGGTATGGGACGCAAGGCGAAAAAGAACGATTCGTTGCCCGGTTCACTGGACATGCTAATTCTGCGGACGCTGTCGCTGCGCGACGTCCATGGATACGGCATAGTCCAGTTCATTCAACAATCGTCCGACAATGAGCTCCTCGTCGAGGAGGGCTCGCTGTACCCCGCTCTCCAGCGGCTGGAGCTAAACCGCTGGATCGACGGTGTCTGGGGCGTGACGTCGAACAATCGGCGGGCGAGGATCTACAAGATCACGGCGGCTGGCCGCAAACAGCTCGCGGTTGAAACTCGGAAGTACGCCAAACTCACGCTGGCGATCGCCCGTGTCATGGGAGCGGAGTGACGAACATGTTGATACGACGGTTGAGGTATTGGATGGAGAGCGGCAGGCGTGGCGAGGCGCTGCGTGAGGAAATGGAACTCCACCTTGCGGAGAAGGCTGCTGAACTGCAAGCCGACGGTATGACGCCGGAGTGCGCCAGGGCTGAAGCGCGCCGGCGATTTGGCAACGTCGGACTGAAGCACGAAGAGTCACGGGAGATTTGGATGACACGGTTTTTATCGGAACTTGGCCAGGATGTCCGCTACGGCTGTCGCACCATGACCGCCAACAAGGCATTCAGCGCCCTGGCGGTCTTGTCGCTGGCGCTCGGCATCGGGGCCAATACTGCGATCTACAGCTTGATGGAGTCGATCCTGTTGCGCTCGCTGCCGGTGGCCGATCCCGAGTCGCTGGTGGTCTTGAATTGGCATAGCCGGCCGCCCCAGAACAGCAACAGGGAATGGGTCCACGTCGTGCACGGGGTACAAGGCATTGTCTGGGAGGGCGACAAGGGCGCCATGGTCAGCGGGATGTTCCCGTACGGCGCGTTCGAGACGCTTCGCGACGAGAATCCCGTCTTTTCCATGCTTTTCGGATACTTCAACGGGCAAAACCGTAACCTGACCGTCCGCCGACAGGCCACGAGCGCCAGCACGGAGTACGTCACCGGCGAGTATTTTCGCGGTCTGGCAGTGTCGCCGGCTGCGGGGCGTCTGATCGACTCCGGAGACGACCGTCCAGGCGCAGCGCCGGTCGCCGTAATCAGTTTTGCGACAAGCCAAAATCGCTTTGGGGGACCGTCGAATGCGATTGGACAACCGATTCTCGTCGACAACGTGCCCTTCACGGTGATCGGTGTCGCGCCGCCGGAATTCTTCGGAGTCGACCCAGCGGCGGCGCCGGACCTCTACCTTCCGTTGCACACGAATCTGCTCGTGGACGGCGCCCGAGCGGCTCGTATGTATCCCGACGGAAACTTCTACTGGATCGAAATGATGGGCCGTCTGCGTCCCGGCGTCAGCATGGCCCAGGCGCAGGCAGTGCTGGCTCCTCGTTTCCATCAATGGGTCGCCACCACCGCGAAGACCGACGGTGAGCGCGCCAAACTGCCCGCGCTGATGCTGAATCCCGGCGGCGCCGGTCTGGGTACCTTGCGCCGCCGGTATTCCAAGCCGCTATACGTCCTCCTGGCGATGGTGGGCTTGATCCTGGCAATCGCGTGCGCGAATATCGCCAATCTGCTGCTGGCAAGGGCCGCCGCGCGACGCCGCGAAATGGCTGTCCGGCTCAGCCTGGGAGCGGGACGGTTCCGCGTCGTGCGGCAGTTGCTTACCGAGAGTGTGATGCTGGCGTCGCTGGGCGGAGCATTAGCGATCTTGTTTGCGATCTGGGGCGTGCGATCGCTGACGTTTCTGTTCTCCAACGGGCAGGAGAACTTTACGCTGCGCGCGGAATTGGACTGGAATGTGCTGGGCGTGACGGCGGCGCTCTCCGTGGTTTGCGGCCTGTTGTTTGGCCTCGCGCCGGCGATTCAGTCGACGCGTCCGGACGTCATGCCCACGCTGAAGGATGGCCGCGGGGGCGGACCGCGCCGCCGCGCACAGCACGTTCTGGTGGTCGCCCAAATCGCGATGTCTTTTCTCATCCTGGTCGCCGCGGGTCTGTTTGTCCGGACACTCAACAAGCTGCACTCCGTCCAACTGGGATACGCCCGCGAGAATATCCTTCTATTCTCGTTGAATGCGCGCCAGGCCGGGCATCGCGACCCGGAGATCGCCACTTTTTACGCGAACCTGCGCAAGCGCTTCGAATCGATCCCCGGAGTGAGCAGCGCGACGCTTTCGCAATCCTCGATCATTAGGGCCGGCCGCGCCGGGCAGCCAATCAGGGGGCCAATGAAGATCGGCGCTGATACCATCGAAGACACGCGCGTCCTGGCCGCCGGACCGCGTTTCCTCACGACGATGCAGATTCCGATCCTGGCCGGGCGTGAGATTGACGACCGCGATCAACCGGGATCCAGGCCGGTTGCAGTGATCAGCGAGGAGTTGGCGCGGACTTACTTCGGGAACGAGAATCCGGTCGGCAGGCGCATCACGCTCCCGGACGAGAAGCGCGATCTCGAAATCGTCGGCGTGTCGGCTAACCTGCGGTATGGTGGTCTGAAAAATGATGAGGAGAGTGCAATGACCGTGTTCGTAGCGGTCAGCCAGTTTTCTCCGGACCGAGTGACCTACGCTCTGCGCACTGCGGGTGATCCGCTGAGGTATGTCAGGAGTGTGTATGAGATCGTGCGGGAGGCAGATTCCCGCCTACCGGTCACCAACGTGGTCACGCAGGCTGCGGAAATCGATCGCACGATCAGCCAGGAAGTCACGTTCGCGAAATTGTGTACGGGTTTCGCGGTTCTCGCTCTCCTGATCGCGTGCGTGGGGATCTACGGAACGATGTCGTACAACGTCGCGCGGCAGGTCGGCGAGATTGGAATCCGTATGGCTCTGGGCGCGCAACGCGGCGCCGTGGTATGGATGGTTCTGCGCCGCGTTCTATTACTGGCGGCGGTGGGACTCGCGATCAGCGTGCCTGCCGCGTTGAGCGCGTTCCAGCTTGTCAAATCGTTTCTGTTCGAAACCCAGCCCAATGATCCGGGAACCCTGGCGCTGGCCGGTGTCGTCCTCCTAAGCGCCGCGATTCTCGCTGGCTATGCGCCGGCAAGGCGAGCATCCCGAATTGATCCGCTGGCGGCTCTGCGGCACGAGTAAGACATAGTCCTTCGTACCGCAACGAAAGGATGAAAATGTTCCGCGCCTGCGCACATTGATCATGGTAGCTGCTCGCAATAGAGGCCGAGCTACGTTGGGATCGAGGACGCGGCCGCAGCCGCAGCGTAGTCCTGGATAATGCGCCATCCGGAGGGTGGGTAGAGATCAAGCTGACACGTAACGCCCATTGCTGATATGTGGAAGGGTCAACGTCCATATTTCCCCTGACGTCTTGGTGTAGATCGAAAGCCGCTCTACCCCTGGATGGCCGACCACCCGGGCAGAAATGCTCAGCGGCTCATATGAGCGTTTTGGCAGGATCGTCTCCCGTTAGAATCAGTTGGTTACCCGAGGCCGGGCGCTCAATATGAGCCGTTCGCACAGTTCCGCCACCAACTGCTGCCGGCTCAACCGCGCCGCGCCACGAAGAGCAGCAGGGCGAAAATCGCCACCGGGATCAGCGCCATGGCCACGTAGAACACCACCGTCCGGCCCATGGAGGTGCGGCGCTTTTTCCAATCGCGCAGCTCCACGCGGTCGCCCACGCCCACCTGGTCGAGATGTTGCAGGTCCCAGGCGAATTCGGCGGCGGTCGAGTAACGCTGCTTGGGCTCGCGCTCCAGTGCGCGGTAGAGCACTTCCTGCAATTCGGGGCGGATGGAGGGGTCCGCCTCGCTGGGCGGCACGGGATGGTTCAGCAACCGGTCGTTCATGATGGCGAACCCGTTCGGTCCGGAAAACGGAGTCTTGCCGGTCAGCATCTCGTAGAGCATCACGCCCAGCGCGTAGACATCGCTGCGGCCGTCGCCGCGCTTGCCCTTCACCTGCTCGGGCGAGATGTATTCCGGGGTGCCCATCACCTGCGAGAGCTTGGCGAAGGTGAGGCGTCGCGAGCCGATCTTGCTGGCGATCCCGAAATCGATCAGCTTGATGCGGTCGCGCTCGTCCACCATGATGTTTTCGGGCTTCAAGTCGCGGTGCACCACGCCGTGCGTGTGGACGTACTGCAGGGCATCGCAGATGGCCACCGTGATGCGGATGGCGCGGGCCGCGGGCAGCTTGCCTTGGTCCGCCAGGATCTCGCGCAGCAGCCGCCCGTCGACCCACTCCATCACCATGTACACGCGGGAGCGGTCGGGGTCCTGGTAGACCTTCATGACGCCCGGATGGTCGAGGGCCGCGCCGATCTCGGCCTCGCGGCGGAAGCGGTCGAAGAGCACCGGGTCGGCCTCCATTTCGGGATGCGGGACCTTGATGGCCACGTCGCGGCCATTGCGCAGATCCACGCCACGGTAGATGGTGGCCATGCCGCTGCGCGCCACCACACGATCGATGCGGTAGTGATCGAGCTGCGTGCCGGGTACGACGGGAGTCATTGAGGAATCGGTCAGGCCAGCTTGTAAGGACGGCCCCGGTACATGCCCACGCGTTCCACACCGCGGATGCGGATGAGCTGGACACTCACATTATCGCTGCCGTCCCGCTGGTTGGCAAGATCCACCAGGCCGCGCACGGCGTCGTCGAGGCTGTCGCGGCGGCCCAGCGTATCGGCGATGGCGGCCGCGATCTGGCCCCCGGCCTCGCCTGCGGCGGCCTCGCCCCCGACCTCGCCCCCGACATCGCCCCCTTCGAGCGCGCCGTGCAGGCCGTCGGAGCAGAGCAGCAGCAGGTCGCCGGGCAACAACTGGTGCTCATGGGTTTCCGCGCCCACGAACATGCCGGCGCCGAGCGAGCGGCTCAGCACATGACGGGTTTCGGCCTGCCCGTACTCGCCGGCGGTAATCAGGCCCAGCCGGATGTGCTCGCCCGCCACGGTGTGATCGCGCGTGAGGGCCTCGGCCTGGCCGCGGCGGATGCGATAGCAGCGCGAATCGCCGACGTGCGAGACCACTAAGCGGTCGTAGCGCAGGGCGCAGGCCACCACCGTGGTTGCCATGGCGGCGCCGCCGGGCCCATAGGGCCCCCCGGTGGCCATCCCTGTCTCGAACACCTTGCAATTGGCCTGCTGCACCAGGCGCGGCAGCAGCGCGGAATATGGCTCGTCATCGGCGGCGGCGCGAAATCCGGAGAGCAGCGTCTCCACGGCCAGCCGCGAGGCTACTTCGCCCAGCGCCTGGCCGCCGACTCCATCGGCCAAGGCAAACAGCCAGCCGGGACCGCGGGTATGGGAACCGCGGCTGGGGACCGCGTAGCCGATGTAATCCTCGTTGTGGCCGCGAACGCGCCCACAATCGGAGGCCTGCGCGAATTCGATATCCAGCATGCGACTGGGGATCTTCCCTATAACAACGCGTACAGCGGCCCGCAGGCCGCCCCGGCATCCAGCGGCTGGGAACGGCCAACGCCTGGACCCGGCCATTCGCTGGGGCCCGGCCGGCTGGGGGTGCCCCTCCGGGCCTTGCTGCAGCCACGATTAACTGCCCCACAATCGGTTGGCAGGCGGGGTGCCCTTTGGGCCCGCCTGCCCCACCTGCCCCAACCTGCCCTGTAAGTCCTTTCGGCAACGAGGTGGGACAGACGCTTTCGTCGGTCAACCGCCTGCCCCACCTGCCCCAACCTGCCCTGTAAGTCCTTTCGGCAACGAGGTGGGACAGACGCTTTCGTCTGTCAACCGCCTGCCCCACCCCTGTAAGTCCTTCGGCAGCAAGGTGGGACAGACGCTTTCGTCTGTCAACCCGCCGGCTGCTGGCCTATATCGTCGCCGAGCGGCCGCCTTCCACCATGGTAGCCCTACCGCTGGCCTTGCTGGCGCGCACGAAATAGATCCCGCCGTAGACCGCCCACAGCGCCGCGATCGCGAGCGCCAGCAAGGGCTCCATCTTGGTGCCGTAACCCATGAATGGCCCCACCAGGTAGAAGATCATGCAGGCCAGGTTGGCCACCAGGCCGAACACCGGGATGGCCACGTGCCGCAGGAAGCTGAACCGCGGATGTTTGTGGAAGGCGATCATGCAGATGATGCAGCTCATCCCATACAGCAGGAAGGTGCCGAAATTGGAAGCCAACGTGATGGTGAGCAGCGAATTCGGCAGCGCCGCCATGCCATCGTGAGTGGTATAGCCGAAGCTCGACCAGAAGCCCTGCGGCAAGGCCTCGATAGCGGTATCCGCGGGAGCCCCGCTGTCTCCGAAGGCCACGCACACCGCCAGGCAGCCCACCACCGCCGAGATCGCCGCCAGCGCCCAGATGGCGCGATGCGGCGTGAGACTGCGCGAGTGCAGCAAGCCGAAATGCGCCGGCACTTCGCCATCCTTGCCCATCGCGTAGGTCACGCGCGCCCCGGTGTTCATGCAGGAGAGCGTGGTGCCGATCAGCGCCAGAAACACCGTGAAGGCCTCCACCAGCATGAAGACGCGCCCGCCGCCGGGGCCGAACGTGGCGTTCCCCACCACGATCATCATGTCGCCGATGGGCGCGGCCGAGCTGGTGGCGCTCTGCATGGTATAGCCGCCGTTGAGGAAGTAATTGGCGGCGAAGTATTCGAACAGGTAGCAGGCCACCCCCTGCACCAGCAGCGAGACGATCACCGCGATGGGCACGTCGCGTTTGGCGTTGCGGGCCTCGCCGCTCATGGCCGTCACCGATTCGAAGCCCACCAGGATGAGAATCGCCACGGTGGCCTGGATGAACGCCCAACTGTAATTGTGTACCCCCACCACGGAGGCGGCGCTTTCGTGGCTGAGGAAGTTGCCGTGTTCGTCCTTGGCCGGATAGGCGACCAGGAACGGCACGGGCTTACCGGCGGCATCCAGCTTGGGCTTGGGCTTGCCGTCGGCGTCGCGCACGATGGTGTCGGTGGACTGGCCATTGACCATCGTTTTGGTGGTCGAGAATTCATACGTCTAGGCATCGCCGGAGGCGGAATCGAACTGCCAGCCGGGCGCGCCCGCGGGGTGGTTCAGGCGGTATCCCAGCGCGACCGCGGCAGACGGAGCGCTACCCACCCGAGAATCCCCCTACTTTACACTTTCTTTATGTCTGGCGCGAATAGATAATTTCTATGGGAGAGATTCAAAATCCGGCGCAGCAATGGTGCCCTCAACCCTATAAAAACCTTATAAGATAGTGCTTTCACCGGGCCCATGTGGGGCATGCTCTGGCGCTTTGGCCGGCATTACCTTGCCCATCCGGCGGGGCAAGCGCTGAGGCATGCCCCACATGGGCCCGCGGCTGATTCTATGCTCCTGAAAACCGGAGGTTTTTTCTTCCTGCTGTCGGGTTGGGCGATCGTGCTCAGCGCGGTGGCGCTGCTCGGTCCTCCGGCTGCCAAGGGCGGCTTTGTGGCGGCCGGTCTGGCGCTGGAAATCGTGGGGCTGGCGCTCGAGGTGCGCGCCCACCGGGCGCTCGGCGGCCGAAACCGATGAACGGCGCGGCGTCCGATCTCTCCGCGATCGCTCGGGCGGTGGTGAGCTTCTGTATTCTGCTGGCGCCCCTGGCGCTCACCGGGCTGGCGATCGCCAACGCCGGGCTGGGCCGGTCGCGGAGCGCCTCCCATGCCATGCTGTCGGCGCTGTGCGTGCTGGGCGTGGCGGCGCTGGCCTGGTTCATTTGCGGCTTCGCCTGGCAAGGCTATCCCGGACGGCCGTTCCATGCCATCGCCGCGGCGGGCGCCCAGTGGAATTGGATTGCCGCCGAGCCGTTCTTCTTTCGCGGCCTGCCACTGGATGGCTCCCCGGCGTCTCTGGCGGCGTGGCTGCAGATTTTCAGCGTCGCGCTGGCGGCGCTGATTCCCCTGGGCGCGGGCGCCGACCGCTGGCGTCTGGGCGCGGCCTGCATTTCCACCGCTCTGCTGGCCGGATGGACCTATCCGCTGTTCGCCCACTGGGTGTGGGGCGGAGGATGGCTGGCGCAACTCGGCGCGCAGCACGGCCTGGGCCGCGGATTTCAGGATGCGGGCGGGGCATCCACCATCCAGGCCGTGGGCGGCCTCACGGCGCTGGCGGTAGCCTGGATCGTCGGCCCGCGACGGGGCAAGTTTTCCGCGGAAGGGACCGCTGCCATTCCCGGCCACAACGCCGTGCTGGTGGGATTCGGCGCTCTGCTGGCGCTGCCGGGATGGATCGGAATCAATGCCGCCGGGAGCATGCTGTTTGCCGGCGCGGCGCCCGGAGCGCTGGCGTTGATTGCGGTGAACACCACTCTTTCGGCCGGCATGGGCGCTCTGGCGGCGGCGGCGCTCACGCGGTTCCGGTTCGGGCGTCCGGACGCGTCGCTGTGCGCCAACGGATGGTTCGGCGCACTGGCGGCATCGAGCGGCTGCTGCCTGTTTGTGGCCCCCGCGGCCGCCGCGCTGATCGGCCTGGTGGCGGGCGCGCTGGTGGCCTTCAGCGTGGAGCTCCTCGACCTGCGCCTGGGCGTGGACGATCCCGGTGGGTCGATCTCGCAACACGGCATTGGCGGCATCTGGGGATTGCTGGCGGCCGGCCTGTTCGCGCGGGCCGGCTATGCGCCGGAGGGCCAGATGCTGGCGCAACTGATCGGGGTCGCCACCCTGATTGGTTTTGTCCTGCCTCTTTCTTACGGCCTGAACTGGCTGCTCAACCGGATTTACCCGCAGCGCGTCTCCGCGGAAGGCGAGTGGCAGGGCCTGGACCTTTACGAGCTGGGCGCCGGCGCGTATCCCGAATTCGTGGTCCATCGCGAGGACTTCCCGCAACGGTGAAAACCAGGAAAACCAATATGACCACGACTCTGCTGTTGCTGTTGCTGGCCGCCCTGCTGGAAGCCGGCGGCGATGCCCTGGTGCGCTCCGGATTGCGCGGCTCGGGACCGGGCCGTCTGGTCTGGATGCTGGCGGGCGGCCTGGTGCTCTTCGCCTACGGCTGCGCCGTCAACACCTCGGCCTGGGACTTCGGCCGCCTGCTGGGAATCTATGTGGTCTTCTTCTTCGTGGTGGCGCAAGCGATCAGTTGGATCGCCTTCCGCCAAAAGCCCGATGGCGGCGTGTGGGCCGGCGGCGCGCTGATCGTGCTGGGCGGGATCGTGCTGTCGGTGTGGCGGCGGTAGAGGGGGTGGGGCGGACGACCCTGGCTTGCATAGGCGTTAAAACAAGCCCGTTGGCAAAACGATCTCGCCTGCGCGCGATCCAATCCCGGGCTCGCGTGTGGTTGGAACTTCCCAGGTGGCCGTTTCAAGTAAGCCGCTGGCGCGGCGGACGCTTCGCGTCTCTATGGGTGCAGCCCTTGCTCGCAGAAAAGTCCTCCCTGCTTGCTTCGTACGGAACATGGAGGTAGCATCAATGGGTGCCTTGC
>JBKQPR010000031.1:0-10231 GCA_052144935.1 Bryobacteraceae bacterium | reverse complement strand
GGGTCGGTCTGCGAAGTTGCGATCTTGGCAGAACTACTGTTTTACCCCAATGTTCTTGGGGTCCCCAAATGGTTCACTGCGCCTCCGCCCTCACCCCACCGGCCGTACAGGCGCATAGCTCAAGTGTAACGCGGTAATCGCGTGATGCACTGGATCATATCGCCGCGCGCCCAGCTCATGAGCCACCACTGCTTGAGGAAATTCGCGTGATGGTGATTGACCTTTGCGTCCGGATTCCTTGCTAAAACTTTCTTGTTTCTTTCCGCCTCCTCTGCGGCCGCTTTTTCACGGTCAGGCAGCACTCGCTCTTTGACGATGGCGAAGGGCCTCTGATATATCGCAGCGGCCAGCATGTCGCGGGGGTGAAAATCGATGACGTAACGTGTGGGCGCCGGCGGGAATGTTGAGAGCATATCGTCCGCGGTTAGGAAGGGGAATATTACCTGGCTGTTCTTCTTGTCTTGCTTCACGAGTGCGTAGGCCTGGTCCGGCGCTAACAAGAACCCTTCGTGACCATGAGTCTGGCCCTGGAAACACGCCTTTGCATCCGCGTTGGTTCGGAGCCTCCGGGCGCCGGCGACGTCGGTCGTGAATGAGAGTGACGAATTGATCGCCGGCACCTCTTGCTTTGTCCACGGGCCCTGACGATCTGTGCCGATTAGTTGAAATAGGACCTTCTGTCCCTCCTGCTTTCCTTTGATCCAGTTGACAATTGAAACGTGAACGGCGGCCTCCCCCGACCACGGTTGCGAGGAGACTGCCTCGACGATAGTTCCTCCGTTTTGAACGATATAATCGAGGCCGCCTTCACGAGAGTAGTTTTGCCGAATCGTATTTGTGCCCACCAATCCTGCCCGCTGTCCCGCCTTGAGACTGTCGTGGGCACGCCGGAACCAGTAGACGCAATAGTCGGCGCGCCCCGGTATGTCCGGGTATGCCCTGCGGAGTTGCTGCACATAATCCGGTCCGAATTCCTTCTGCATTTTATTCTTCGATTGGAACGGTGGATTGCCGATGATGGCGTCGGCTTTGGGCCACGGCGTGAAGAGCGCATCAGCGGAATGGATGTTGTCGTCGAGGTTGTCCAGTGGAAGCGCTTGATTGAGGAGGTCCGCCTGGAATTCCTTGAAGCGGTCGCGGGCTTCCAGGAGGCTGAATTCCTTTGCAAGAGTGAGAGTGACTTTGGCAAGTTCGGCCGCGAACGGGATGTGGTCGATTCCGAAGAACTGCCGTGTCGTAACCATCGTGCCAGTGCCCACCTTCCGCGCCGCATCTTCTCCGTATTCGGCCTGAATCTTTGCCAGCAGGTCCAAGCCAAGCCGCGAAAGCTCGCGGTATGCAACATAGAGAAAGTTGCCACTACCACAGGCCGGGTCCAGCACTCTGAACCGCTGGAGCGCGTCCCTGACTGCGAGCAGATCCTTCAGTGTTTGGGCGGACTCCAAACGCTGTCGGAACGGACGCGTGATTGTGGGTAGCACGACCTTTTGAATGTCGGCTTCGCTGGTAAAATGGGCACCGTGCGCGTGCCGCTCCTTTGCTCCCATGCTGCTTTGAAACAAAGAGCCGAAGACGGCGGGCTGTACCTTCGCCCAATCCTCTTCGGCGGCTTGCATCAGTAGGATCATCTCGCCCGAAATCAATTCGACCGGGTCGACAATCGCGAACAGCCCCCCATCGAAATACGGCACCTCTCTGTAGCGCCCCCCACCTGCGGCCCGCGGCGTGTTCATCTGTCGGAATAGGCTGCCGATCAAGTCGTAGGCCTTCGTCCCGCTGTCGCAGTCGTTCAAGAGTTCGAGGAAGATGCCGCGAGGCAGCAGCCCAGTGTCTTCAGAAACCATCGCGATTAGGCACTGGAGGATGAACCGTTGTGCGCGCTCGCGATCTTGCACGCGCCTCATGATGGAATTGAAAACCACCGCAAGCTTGTCCGCCGCCGAGCGGGTCACAGCGACGCGGTTGTTGCCGAAGAGCGGCTTCTTTTCGGTGGGGAACATGAAATTGAGCGCCGAGTAACGCTGCGGGAGATCCTCCAGCCGGATGCGGTCCATCGGTTCTTCTAGCTGCTCGTCAAATTCGTAGATCCAGAATTCGTCAAAGTTGCAGAGAACCACATAGCGGGGGCGATGCGGTACCGAATGAATCCAGTACTCAAAAACCTGCTGGTAATGGTCCCCCAGGTCTTCCTTACGGCTCTTCATCTCGAGAAGAACGCGGGGCTTCCAAATCAGGTCGACAAATTTAACGTGCTTGCCTTTGCGCGCCAAACGCTCTTCGAGCGTCGCGCCGGCCTCTTTGTAGCCCTCGTGACCGAAGGCCTGAAAGAGGCGGTCGCAGAAAACTTGCGCCTCTCCCTTCTCGTCGCCCTTCAGCGTCCGAACGTAGCTGACGAAGTTTTGGATTTTCTGGGCTTCAGTCATTTCCCGACCAGATAAGTGTAGCTTACCTCACCGAAGGCGCCTAATTGCACGGGTCCATTGGCCCAGCGCACGCAGCCGGCCTGCGATTCCTTCAGATCGGCAACACCCGAATGCGGTGACGAAAGGAATCCACAGTAACGAGAGCGCCACCTTCGAGGTTTTGTTTTAGCGGTTTGGATTGCCCGGAGCACCACATCGCCAATCGCGGACGGTAGAACGTCCTGGGTGCGGACTTGAATCACGCTGGGCCTGCTCGTCCGTAGAGCGGCCAATAGCGTACCGAAATCCAGATCGTGCGTGAAAACGATCCAGTCGTTTCGAGCGGCGTAGTCGAGGATCTCAGAATCAGCCGCCCATGGTTGGCCGACTGCTGACCAGTGGACCGCCGTGAAGCCCTTTTCCGCCAGGAAGGAGACCCACAGGGGGCTCAGGTTCATGTCGATGAGGAACTTCATGCGGTCGGCAGCGGCACTTCGATTTTTTCGACGCGCCAAGCGGCGTACGCCAACGCCTGACGGATGTCCTCGTCTTCAATATACGGATAGGCGGTCAGAATCTCGCTGAATGCGTGGCCCGAAGCCACCAACCCCACGATCATTCCCACGGTTACGCGCATTCCGCGTATGCAGGGCTTGCCTCCCATGACAGCAGCGTTTCGCGTGATTCGATCCAAGCCGGGCATGTGGCCTCACCTCATTGTAGACGGAAACAGCCGCTCGCCAGCGAGAACCCGACGACCCCCGCAGTACCCCCGATAAGTCGCCTTGTGACAGCTTCCCGGCTGGCACCAGGAGCACTAGTCGCGGTCCGGAACCAGGACGCCGAGTTCGGGGTCGGCCGCGAATTTCGCGATTCGGATGGCCTCGCGCCGCAGTACCCGCCTCGGCGTCCCTCGCCGGGTGCGTCCAGCGCCGAAGCCACACTACCTTGGGAGGCGGCCCTATCGTTGTGGCGAGTTCGTAGAATCGGAGCCGGTGCCCACGAAGACGAAGTCCCTGCCTTGGCAAACTCCCATATCCCGCGATCCGGACTTTCGAGCAAGCCGGCCTCCGCAACATGAGCCGGCTCCGGATATAACTCCCCGAGCCGGACGACGAGTTTACGCGAGAGGTTCTCGTCAAACAGCAATTTCACAGAGCCACACGCCTGCGCATCCTGGCGGCAAACTCGTACACTGCTCGGAAATCGTCCGGCTCCAGTTCGGGGTAGTCATCGAGGATTTCCTGCTCTGTCATGCCGGCGGCGAGCCAGCTCAGCACATCCCATACCGTGATGCGCAACCCGCGAACACACGGCTGGCCGGAGCGTTTGCCTGGCTCGATCGTGATGCGGGAGGTCATGCCCCAAGAATATCACTGGCGCTCTAATGAAGCACTCTCGTCGAAACCGGCCGCCGACGCCAAGCGGGTTCCTCGCTCCGATGAAGCTTTACTCCCATCGGCCACCACCTGTCCGTCGGGCAGTCTCTGGCGGCCGAGGCCGAAGCACGGGAGATCTTGCCCAGGCCCTGTCGCAACTGCGCAACCGGGAGCTCCCGAAGCGCAATACGGCTCTCGCCATCGCGCAAGAACCCTTCACCTCTTGAGCAGAAGCGTCCTCCGGAACAACGGAAGAAAGGGGATTCGGTCCATTTGCAAAGCTCCGTCTGGAAATCATAGCCAATAGGGAATGTATCGGAATTCTCTTCTTCTGGCGCTTTTCGTGCGCGAGATGTGAGTGGCCGGCTTGGCGAAGTGAGAGCGTATCGTCGAAGTTGGTGATCCGGAGATCCTATGGCGGCTTCCGTACAGGAATACTGTACAATATGAAGAGGGTGTCCGATGCCGACTGAAACGACGTATACGAGCCTGCGCGAGAACCTGGCGAGCGTCCTGGATCAAGTTGTGGACCAACAGGAAACCGTGATTGTCCGGCGGAGAGGATCCCGCGACGTCGCTCTCCTTCCTGCCGCCGAGTTGGAGGGGCTGATGGAGACGGCTCACCTGCTACGGTCGCCACGGAACGCGCGACGTCTGTTGGCGGCCTTACACCGCGCGGAGCGAGGTAAATCAAAGCCCGGCACGATACCGGAATTACGGCGAGAGATCCTTGGTGAAACGCGAGGCTAAGCGAAGCGCGGTCTTTCAACCTGAGTTCCGAGCGGATTTGCGATTCTGGGTCAAGTCGGAACGGAGCACTGCGATTAGAGTGCTGGATCTCGTGGAGGCCGTGATGCGCGATCCATTCGAAGGCCCAGGCAAGCCGGAGCCGCTCAGATATGTGCTCGCAGGTTGTTGGTCACGACGTATCACGCAAGAACATCGCTTGGTGTACCGCGTCACCGGGGAGGTGGTTGATTTCCTACAGGCTCGCTACCATTATTGATCTGCTGAGGCATCGAGCGCGGCCTGGCTCGCGATTACTCCTGATAAGTCGCCTTGGGGCTCGGAGCGACTTGCGCAAGGGCCCGTTGGCACAGGGTACGCGGCCGGCCTGTGATTCCTTCACATCGCCAACACCCGATTGCGGCGACGAAAGGATCCCACAGTAACGAGAGCGCCGGCTTCGAGGTTTGGCTTAGCGGTTTGGATTGCCCGGACCACCATATCGCCAATCGCGGACGGTAGCTGAGTTGCTCGCCGATTGGGAGCGGCCGCAAGAAGGGCGGCGCCCAGCACCCATCGAGCCGTTGAAATAGGTGGTTATGAGTCATCTGATTTATCGAGTCCGGTCCTTCGAGATTGTCGCTCCGTACACGCTCCGTGTACGTTTTGACGACAACACTGAACAAAACGATCCATTTTCGGCCGGTTCTTGCGAGCGAACTGTACGGCCCACTGCGCAATCTCGAACTGTTCAACCAAGTGCGGATTGATCCCGAGGTCGAGACACTGGTGTGGCCCAACGGGGCGGATTTCGATCCGGCTACCCTGCACGATTGGCCCGCCAATGAGCGGGCGTTCAGAGAACTTGCGAGCCGTTGGGAGGCCGTTGAAGCGTGAAACGGTACGGCTCGCCGTGGACGCTCCAACGGCGCCACGCGCCCTCGCCGAAGGCCAAGATCTCATGCGGTGTCGAATGCGGCATTCGCGGAATCGGGAGGCAGTTCGCCGTGAGCGATCCGGTCGCGGACGATCTCCCGCGCCGCCGACTGAGCCCTTTGAATCGCGTCCACCCTTCGAGTCCCCGTACCAGCAGGACGTTCAATTCGGGCACCTCAGCGATCCAACGGCCATCGACCTCGCGGTCGAGCTCAATCGTGAGCTTCATAACCACAGCCTACCACCCATGTACAGACTGACGGCCTGCGACGGCCGAACCCCCGCCCGCCCCACCCTCGGAAAAACCGGCCACCTCAGCGAGCTGACAACCCACGCAAACCCCGTTCGCAAAGTTCGCCAACTTTCTTCATTCGTCTAACTCCCATCGCTCCATTCACTTACCACCCCGCGCCGCTTTCTCCCCAGCCGCCCTCCGCCTGCCCGCCGTATACAATATGGTTTCGGGAGGGCTTCGCGAGAGCGATTTCGGCCCGAGGAAAGCGGATTCCGAACATGATGTTCGGTTCACCCTCGGTTAACTGCTTTATTTGCAACAAAGCCACCTGAAATTTCCGAACATCCATGTTCGGAATGCGTTCGTTATGTAAGAGAAGCCGTCTCCAGCCCGAACCCCCAAAACCCTCGCGCACCCGCGGTAGACTAGGAAACGCGCTATGGACCTCGAAAAAATTCAGCAGGAGATCCGCAATCAGAAGCTCGACGGCTGGCTCTTCTTCGACCATCACCTCCGCGACCCGCTGGCCTACCGTGTGCTCGGCCTGCCCACCACCACCGTGCCCACGCGCCGCTGGTATTACATGATCCCCGCCCAGGGCGAACCGGTGGGGATGGAGCACCGCATCGAGCGCAACATGCTCCGCGATCTGCCCGGCGAGCGCATCGCTTACTCAAGCTGGACCGAACAGGTGGCCGCCCTGCGCCGCCTCACCGCCGGCATGCGGCGCGTGGCCATGCAGTATTCGCCGCTCTGCGCAGTGCCCTACGTCTCCATGGTGGATGGCGGCACCGTGGAGTTGGTGCGCAGCGTGGGCGTCGAGGTGGCCACTTCGGCCGAGTTGATCCAGGCCTTCGAAGCGCGCTGGACCGCGGCGGCGCTCGAAACCCACCTGGAAGCCGGACGGCGCGTGGACCGCGTGCGCGCCGCGGCGTTCGCGCTCATTCACGAGCGCACGCGCAACGGCGTGCCGCTCCAGGAAGTGGAGGTCAAGCACTTCGTGCGGGAGGGTTTCGCCAAGGCCGGCCTGGTCACCGACCACGGTCCTATCGTGGGCGCCAACGCCAACGCCTCCAACCCGCATTACGAGCCGACCGAAGCGCTCTCCGCGCCGATTCGTCCGGGCGATTGGGTGCTGCTGGATATGTGGGCCAAGCTGGACGTGCCGGGCGCGGTGTACTACGACATCACCTGGACGGGGTTTTGCGGCGACCAGCCCTCGGACGAAATGCGCAACGTCTTCGCGGTGGTGACGGGCGCGCGCGACGCAGGCATCCATCGCGTCAAGAGCGCCATCGCGGCCGGTGACGCGCTGTACGGCTACCAGGTGGATGACGCCGTGCGCGGCTTCATCGACAGCCGCGGCTACGCTTCGTTCTTCACCCACCGCACCGGCCACTCGATCGGCCAGGAAGTGCACGGCAACGGCGCCAACATGGACAATCTGGAAACTCACGACGAGCGGCGCGTCACGCCGTGGACCTGCTTCTCGATCGAACCCGGCGTCTACCTGCCCGAATTCGGCGTGCGCTCGGAAATCGACATGTTCGTCGGCGACACGGAAGCCATCGTGACCGGCGAAATCCAGCGCGAGATGGCGCTGCTCTGATGCCTCCCCAGGCGCTGGCGGCGGTGGCCACGCTCCTGGCCTTCGCGCCGCACGGCAACCGCGTCGACGTGCGGTTGGACCATGGCAGCGCCGAGCTTGTCTGGGTCAGCCCCGGCGCGTTTCATTTCCGCCGCTCGCTGGAGGGGCCGCTCGCCGCCGCACCGCAGGGGCCGGATAAAGACGCTCCGGTCGAGACCGTAGACCTGCACATTGAGGAAGACCCCGCCGCAGTGCGCGTGCGTTCGCGGCTTCTGGAGGTGACGCTTCGAAAGCGGGGCCTGCTGGTGACGGTCGGGCGGCTGGGCGGCGACATCTTGATGGCCGACCTTTCCGAGCCGGCGCCCTCGCTATCGGTCTCGCCAGCGGCAGCGTCGTCCCCCACCGCGGGCGGCGTGGCATGGGAGCGGCAGGCGCTCCCGGGGATCCGCTTCTATGGCCTGGGGCCGCGCGCCGAACCGGGCTTCGACCTGCGCGGCCGCTCCGTGCGCGCCGAGAATCCGTTCCTGCTTTCCACCGCCGGCTATGGCGAGTACCACATCGGCAGCGGCCGGTTCCAATTCGATTTCACGGCCGCGGACCGCTATCGGGTCGAGGCGCCGGCGGTCGATTACTACTTCTTCTTCGGAGTCACGCCTAAGCAAATTTTCGAGCAGGCCAACCCCGTGCGCGGCCCCTCCCCAGCGTGGAGGGTGGCGGCTGACGGCGCCGGCTCCGGGTCCGGCACCGGTTCCGGCTCCGGTTCTGGCACCGGGTCTGGGTCAGGCTCCCGGTCAGGCTCCCGGTCAGGCTCCGTGTCCGTCTCCGGGTCCGGCGCTGGCTCCGGGTCCGGCTCCGGCGGCGGCTCCGTCTCCGGGTCCGGCGCTGGCTCCGGCTCCGGTTCCGGCTCCTGGTCCACGCTGCAGTCCGGCCTGCTGCGCCTCGTCCACGCCGCCATTTCGGGAATGAACGAGCCGGCGCTCCGCCTGGCGCCCTATGCGGACGCACCGGCGGAGTTGCGCGAGCGCGTCCGCCAGGTCTTCTCACTGGTGCCTGAAGTGGCGCCCGCGCCGATCGGTCTCAGCGAATTCCGCGGGAAGTTAGGATCGTTCCTGACGGCTTACGCGGTGGAGGCGCGCGACCGCGGATTCCCGCTTTGGCATCCCTTGCCCTTCGAGTTCCCCGCCGATCCGGAATGCGCCCGCCACGCCGACGAGTTCCTGCTGGGCGATGAAATGCTGATCGCGCCGGTCTACCAGCCCGGCAACCGTCGGCCAGTCTATCTGCCGCCCGGCATCTGGACCAGCCTGGAGACCAACGCCGTCGCCAATGGGCGTCAGACCATCACGGTGGACACCGCGTCGCTGCCGGTGTTTGCGCGCAACGGCTCGATCGTGCCGCTGGATGAGGAGGGCGAAATGGAGCTGCACTACTTCCCCACTCTGGCCGCCGAGTTCTTCCTGCTGGAAAGCGACGTGCAGGCGTGGACCGAGGTACACGCCGCCCCCGCCGCGGACGTCATGCGGCTGGAAATCGAGGCCAAGAAGCTGCGCACTTACCATTGGGTAGTCCATCACGTCGAGCGGCCCGGCGGAGTGGGTTTCGAGGAGCGCCGCTACAACGAAGCGCCGTCGCTCGAGCGCTTGCAGACGGGCGGGTGGTTTTGGGACGCCCGGCGGAAGGATTTGCACATACGGCTGCGCGCGGAGGCGGGGGAAGACGCGATTGTGAATGTGGCGTGGTAGGGGACGGATCGGCTGCCGATCAGTGTCGCCCCAATGGGTATTCAATCCCTAACAGAACGTCTAGCCGTTGCCAGTTCCAACGGATCGGGTCGGCAAATCCGCCGAGAGTGTCCGTGAGCCAGCGCGTGTAGCGGATTTCGGGCGCGAAGACCAACCGGCCGGCTCGGAGGTCGATGCCGGCGGCCGCCGTGGGGGCGATCGCGCTGCGATGCTCGAGGAGCACGGGATGGGACGAAGCCGATTCTCCAACCTGCTGTGGGTTGGTCAAAGTCAGGTTGCCGTAGAAGGTCTGGTTCTCCTCCAAACCAATCAATCGGCGGCAGGTCGCTCCCAATGCGGCGTACGGCGCGAACGATCGCCGGCGGACTACGCTCCACCTCATCAAAGCGGGCGCTTCAAACGATGCCCCGGTCGTGCGAAAGTGCGTGAAAGTAAGGGGAACTGGGTAAGGTCCCCAAGTGATATAGTCATACCCAAATCGGCGATACAGAACACCGAGTTGAAGGCTGAGACGGTGGCTTATCCGCGAACCGAGATTCCCCCCAACCACATACCGGCGCGTCGCGGTTTCGGATTGGAATCCGCCGAACCGCCCGGAGAGTTGGTTCGTATCCAGGGTCTCGGTAATCGGAACGCCGCCAATCACTCCCATGCTGAGGCGCGAGGATTGCGAAACGGCGCAAACCGGACTAAGTAGCAACAGGAGGCACGTTTTCATTGTTCTGGCGTTTCTTACCAGGTCGGGACTCGTTACCAGCCTGCTACGTTCTAAGACCCGAATTCCGGCCAAACAACTACAGGTTGGGTCAAAAAAGTACGCTTGCGGAAATACTGGCCCCGGCGCCTGCCCCGAGACGCCCGCCAGAAGCTTTCGAAGACAGGGTATTGTGGAGCTGGAGCGGCCGCGATTCAAACCGGCTGCTAAATGCTGCTCGCGCAGCAATGCATCGGCAATCTGCGGAGCATCCTCCCGCAGGCCCGTAAAGGTCCATTGGCGGCCTCGAAGGTTCCGTCTTGGACGGCATTTAGATTCGTCCCTGGCGGGCTATAGCTCAATACCGGCATCGTGGGCAATCCGCGGCACATCTCCAGCCCGCTAATCAGTTGGGAGATCCCCCGGCTCTGCCGGGGAGGCAGTAGAAGTTTGACGTATCCGGGAGTATGCCGTTCGTGCGCTGTCGGGCGCAACCGGCCCGATCAGCAGCGTGCGGCGCGCGGGACCG
>JBKQPR010000030.1:0-21956 GCA_052144935.1 Bryobacteraceae bacterium | reverse complement strand
GTTTAGTTCAACGCGCGGTTTACTCGATTCCGCGGCGGACAGGCTGCTGACCGGCTTTCGCGCGCCGCGGAACCGAGCAAACCTTAAGCATTGCACCCTCGTCCTGCGGTTTAGTTCAACGCGCGGTTTACTCGATTCCGCGGCGGACAGGCTGCTGACCGGCTTTCGCGCGCCGCGGAACCGAGCAAACCTTAAGCATTCACAAACTTCGCCAACTTTCTTCATCCCTCCAACTCCAGCCATTCCAACCACTTACCGCCCCGCCCCGCTTTCTCCCCAGCTGCCCTCCGCCTGCCCGTCGGATACAATGTGGCTTCGGGAGGCCTTCGCGAGAGCGAATTTGCCGAGGAAAGATGAGTCCCGGACATGGATGTCCGGCTCACCCTTGGTTAACCCTTTTGTTTTCAATAAAAGTCTTGGTGAAAATATACTTGACTAATACGTCCGCAACGGGTATACTTTTTATATGGCACCCATTCCTAACCCCCGAACCCTTCAAGAAGCCGTAAGGGATTTCACTGGTCCAGCCAGCTGCATTAGCTACCTCGTTTCGAAGCGCTGGCCCAATGGCGTCACCTGCCCCACCTGCGGGAGCAGCCATGTTGGATTTCTCGCTAATCAACAGCGCTGGCAGTGTGGCGCCCGCCATCCCAAGCGGCAATTCTCCGTCAAGGTTGGGACCATTTTCGAGGATTCCCCCTTGGGCTTGGACAAGTGGCTCCCAGTGGTTTGGCTTCTCACCAACGCTAAGAATGGCATTTCCTCCTGGGAGATCCACCGCGCTATCGGCGTTACCCAGAAAACCGCGTGGTTCATGCTCCATCGGGTTCGGCTTGCTATGCAAGACGAATTCCACGGCGGCAAACTTGGGGGCGAAGTGGAAGTGGATGAAACCTTCATCGGCGGGAAGGCTCGGAATATGCACAAGTCCAAGCGGGAGCGCATGGGCATCAACGGACCCGCTGGTCCCTCCGCTGGCAGCAAGTCCATCGTTCATGGAATTCTGGAACGGGGCAAGACTGTTCGGGTAAACGTGATCGATGAACGCTCCAAAGCGGTTGTACAGCAGATCGTCAAAGACAACGTGGAGAAAGGGGCCGAGGTTTTCACCGATGCGCTCATGGCTTACGTTGGGCTGAACAAGGAATACGCACACCAGATCATCGACCACGCCGAAGCCTATGTTCGCGAGAACATTCACACCAACGGTCTGGAGAATTTTTGGAGTCTCCTGAAACGCTCTCTCGGAGGAACCTATGTCAGCGTGGAACCATTTCATCTTTTCCGCTATGTTGATGAACAGGCATTCCGCTACAACAATCGGAAGCCGATGGACGATGCAGATCGGTTTAGCTACGTAATCCGCAAGATCGTCGGCAAGCGCCTTACCTATGCCGAGTTGACCGGCAAAACCATCGGGGAAACAGAACGAACGTGCGAAGAGCCGTTCTAAGGGGCGGCTCCCACGCGGACCTAAGAAGCGCGGCGGCGGCGCTTGACCTTTGGCTTCGGCCCGCGTCTGTGCGGGTTTCGCAAAGATTGTTCCCGGTAAGCCTTCTCGCGTTCGGTTAGCACAGAGCGCGGTACAGCAAGCAGTTTGCCCATTGCGGCGTCGAAACGCTTGAACGCTTCCGGACCTTCGTTGCATTCTGGCAACGGTATTGTTGGATCGATTCCCATATTTCCTCGCTTTCATTTTAGCAATTCACCATGGCTTCGTTTCGATGCCTGAGTACTCCGTTCCCATGGAATCCACCAGATATAACGTGATTGTAGACTGTTTCAGGACCTGAGGAGATATTCCATCCACGATCGCATGGCTTTCCGGGATCAATAATTGCTGGCCATACGCAGTCGATTTCGGCTCTCCGATTCTCTGTATCCCGGTCCAAAACGGCCCATTTGGCGGAACGACGGCAAGCCTGACCTTGCTTATTTCTCGCATACCGCCGCCGTGGTTTGTGCAGTCAATCTGAAAACGAAATCTAGACGCATCTCTGCTCTGGTCTGCAAGTGGATTTCTGTCTTCCACTAAGACGTATACGCATCCTCTCAAATCGACCTTGGCATTGAACGAATCAAGTTCTTCCTGGACTTCCGCCTTGCATTTAATCTCATTTTCTTTTGCACCATGCTCTCTATCCCAAGCCCGAAAGGATGCCAGCATAAACATGAGTCCGAGAATCAACCACGCCACTCTTTGGTCGAGCGTATGGCCCATCAGGCTCCATGACTCCAAGACCGCGATGATTGCGCCTCCAGTCAAAAGCACGACTCCCTCGCGGCCGAGAGCACGAAGAAATAGAACCAAGTGCTTCCACTCGAAATGATATTCCATCCAGAAAGCATATCAACCTTCGTAACCCGTGGCGTCACCCCACCCCCCGATGCCATTTTATCGCCTATCTTCCCCTCTGCTTGCGGCTTTTAAGGTGCCGGGAGGCGTGAACCATGAATTCCTGAACTCGCCGGTATACCTTGGCAGCTTCGGCATCGGTGTAACGTCGCCTGAAGTGCATTGTGGGATTGCGCCAAGCGTTCTTTATCGCCTTGATATCCGAGAGCACCTCGGAGTAGAACGGCTCAATTCTTTTCCATTTCGGCTTTGGCATGGATGCCTGTTTGACCTTCATGGAGTTCTCAATCTTGACGGCCAACCCATTCCAAGTGTCGGCCGTTGGGTCTAACTTTACCCCGAGCCTCCGGCCAAGGGATTCTAGCGCTTCCTGAACGACCCCAGCTAGGTGGTATACGCAGGCATTGTTGCGATCAAGGGCTAAACAGCGGCTCGCTTCTTCGATGTCATCTATTACCCTAGGAAACCTTTCTATCACCCGTTCCCACCCGGACCCTGGGGCATCATAGTATGCCCTTTGAGACAGTGGAATCATCAGCGCGCTACGCCCGTCAAGGTAATGCTCGAATCGACTACACAACTCCGCGATTTTTTGAAAAACCTCAATAAAAGAGTCTCCGCCCGCAATCGCCTTTATGGTCACTGTGGCCTGTAGTTCAACAAGCGGCATATCCAGGCTTGAGCATTGCCCCATGATGAACTCAATAACTTCCGCCAGTTTTCCACGCCCCACCTGATCTAACTCGGATTCATCTGGAGTGGTGCTACCGACAGATGACTGCAATCTACCGATAGCAACGTAGACCTCAAGATAGGTCTTAATCAACTCCATAGCAGTGCAGGTCCAATACGGACGGCCCTCCAAGATTTGGGCGGCCAGCGGGAAACATCCGCCGCGCGCACGGGATAACGCTCCAGCTATCACTGGCCACCCCCAAGCCTACCAGGAGCTGAGGTATTAGTCAAGTATATTTTGCCAAAGTCTTCCGATTTCCCGGACATGCATGTCCGGAAACGCATCGTTATGGAGGAAATCGCGCTGGCACCCCTCGATTGGATCGACCAGGGCGTGCCCCGCGCTCCTAGACCCAGAGCACTTCGGCCTGGCCTGGGACGGCTTCTGCCAGCAGCATCCCGGCATCAGCCGCGTCCATGCCGATCACATCATCCGTCAGTAGGTCGCCTCCACTTACCCCTCGTGCCGGTAAACCTCCCACCCCAGATACGTCTCCATGGCCTCGGCCATCACTCCCGCGCAATGCCGGGCGACCATGGCGGCATGATGCTCGAAGCCCTGCTTGCAGATGTATCGCAGCAGCTTTTGTAACTGCGGCACTTCGGCTACCGCGCGGGTGCCAAAAGTATCCAGCGGGTCGTTAGTGAAGCAGGCGTTGCCCACATAGCTGCGGATGCGGCCGGTCTGGTCGTCAGTGCTTACCCGCGCGAAGGTCAGCGGGCCGGCGGGAGTACGGCCGGAGAGCGCCCCGTAAGTGTTCTCCTCGCCTAACACCGTGCCCAGGATCGGCGCGGTCCCCATCTCCACGTCCGGCAGGAAGCTCTTGGCCCAGTTACCGCAGTGGAACAGCACGCACTTATCGGGGTTGATGCCGTAGTTATTGTTCCAATCCACCAGCGCGCTGGGCCGCCCGGCGGCAAGCTGCAGCGCGTACATGGTGACTACGCCGGTCACATCCACCTCACAGGCGCTGGGCATGAAGTGCTCGCTCATCATGCTCATCACGGTGCAGCAGTTCACGCCGAAATTCTGCTGCATGGAACTCCAGCATTGGATGGCGGTGGCATCGAGACCGTAATCGCGCATCCACTCGGAAAGCACCACCCCCAGCTTGGCCATCCTTACCAGCGCCTGGTCCGGCACGCCCGGCGCGCTGGCGTACTCCAGAATGCCGCTCAGCTTTTCGCGCACGCGCGGGTCGTCGTCGCGCAGTTTTTCGGTGCGGCCGAAGACATCCGAGAGGTCGATGGTCTGCACGCTGATGCCCGCGGCCTGCAGCAGCTTCTCGCTGTACCTGGTGGTGTTGAAGGCATTGGGGCGCGCCCCCACCGCGCCGATGCGGGCCCGCCGCAGCCCCTGCACCGTCCGGCAGATGGCCACAAACTCCGCCAGCTCATGGCGGAACTCGTCGGATTCGAGCGCCACGGTGTGGCGCGCCGTGAGGCTGAAGGGAATCCCGTACTGCCGCAGGTTGTTGCACACCGAGATCTTGCCGCAGAACGCGTCGCGCCGCCGTTCCACGCCGAATTGGCTCAGGTCGTCGGGGCATGCCTGCACCAGCACGGGCACGCGCAGATCGGCCAGTTGCAGCGCCTCCGCGACGCCTTTTTCGTCTCCGAAATTGGGCAGGCACACCAGCACGCCGGCGATCCGGTCGCGATGCGCGCGAAAGAGTTCGGCGCAGCGCCCGGCATGTTCCCAAGTCTCTACGGAACCCAGTTTGCTCTGGCTCTCATCGAGCATCACCGCTTCGATGTTGCAGTGGGCGAAGATCTGCGCCAGGTCGCGGCGGGCCTCGGCGACTAATTGATCGGGGAAGAAATCGCGGTTCCCCACGATCACCCCCAGCGTCATGTTCGACATTTCGGCCTCGAATTACTGCTTGCGGGCGAAGACGCCGAATCGATCGGCGTTCTCCCGCGTCACCAGTTCGCAATCGATGGACTGCTTCTCGGGCGCGCCGGTCTCGCCGGAAGTCAGATAGCGGTGGGCCTCCTCGACCGCCAGGCGCGCGATGCGCGCGGCGGGTTGCAGCACCGTGGCGGCGATGTCGCCGGCCCGGATGGCGGCCAGCACGTCCGGGCTGCCGTCGAAGCCCACCACGATCACCTTGCTCAAGCCGGCCGCTTTAAGAGCCGCCGAAGCGCCCAGCGCCATGGTATCGTTGCCCGCAATCACGCCCTTGATTCCGCGGTTGCCTTGGATCATGGTCTCCATTTTCTGAAAGGCCTCCGTCTGGCTCCAGTTGGCGCTTTGCCGCGCGACCTGCTTCAAGCCGGCGTACCGATCGAGAATCTCATGGTAACCCTCGGCGCGGATGCCCGCATTGGTGTCGGATTCGCGTCCCACCAGCTCGGCGTAATCGCCCTTCCCGCCCATCAGGCGCGCGAATTCCTGCGCGCCCAGCGTGGCCCCCTGATAGTTATTGGAAACGATCTGCGCCACCGCGATGCCATTGGCGTTGATTTCCCGATCGATCAGAAAGCACGGCACTCCGGCGCCCTTGGCCTTGCGCACCGCCGCGATGGACGCATCGGCGCCGGCGTTATCCAGAACGATGGCCGCCACGCGGTTGGCAATCGCGGAATCGAACAGCTCGTCCTGTTTGTGAGCGTCGTCGTCGTGGGTGTAGACCAGCATGTCGTACCCGAGCTCTTTCGCGCGCGCGGCGGCGCTGTCGGCTTCGGCTTTGAAAAACGGGTTCTCGTGGGAGGGTGTGATGACGGCGATGGTTTTCCGCGCCGGCCGGCCCGGCCCACAGGCGCAGCCGAGGAAGGCTAGAATGATAACGATGATCCGGCCGCCGACCGGGCTCTGAAAGCGTGTCCGAGCCGCGACCGCCAGAGGCTGTGAGAGAATCCCGTTCGCAGGCGAAAACGCCTGCATTGGTGGGGCGGGCTTCAGCCTGCCAACGCCCGCTTGCGGGCGCTTCATTTCACAGCTTCTCAGGGAGCGGTTGCCCCGCCTTACCATCGAAACCTCCGTTGCAATTGATCGAGAACCACTGCCAGCACAATCACCATGCCTTTGATTACGATTTGCCAGAACTCGGAGATGCCCAGCAGCACCAGGCCGTCGGCCAATGCCCCGATCACCAGCGCTCCAACGATGGTGCCGCCGATCGAGCCGCGCCCTCCGGCGAGCGAGGTGCCGCCCAGCACCACGGCTGCGATGGCGCTCAACTCGAAGGACTGGCCCGTAGCCGGATGCGCCGAGGTCAGTTGCGAGGCGATGATCAGCCCCACCAGCGCGGAACAGACCCCCGAAATCACATAGACCGAAAACTGCACGCGCTTCACCTTGACGCCGGAGAGTTGTGCCGCGCGCTGGTTCCCTCCCACCGCGTAAACGTGGCGGCCGAACGGCGTGCGGGCCGCCACCCATGCGCCGGCCAGTGCGAAAACGAGCATCAGCCAGATGGGCACGGGGATATGCAGAAGAGATCCCGAGCCGAGCAGCGGGAAGCCGGTGTTGCGCAGGCCGGGGCGGCCCATCAGGTTGGGGAAGGTTGCTCCGCCCGAGAGCAGCAGCGCGGCGCCGCGCGCTACGTACATGGTCCCCAGGGTGGCGATAAATGGCGCCACGGACAGATGCGCCACCAGCGCTCCGTTGACCGCGCCAATCAGCGCGCCGCCCAGAATCGCAATGGCAATCACCAGCCAGACTTCGAAGTAGACCACGATCCCCAGGGAGCCGAGCACCAGGCCGCGATCGATCAGCAGCCCCGCGATCATCCCCGCGAGGCCCGCGATGGAACCCACCGAGAGGTCGATGCCGCCGCTCAGAATAACGAACGTCATCCCGATCGCCAGGATCGCGTTGATGGCCACATGCTTCAGCAGAATGGTCAGGTTGGCGGCCGTGAGAAAGGCCGGCGAAAGACAGGCGAACACACCCAGCAGCAGAATCAGCGCCACCAGCGCGCGCAGTCGGAAAAGCAGCGCCCCGGCCGCTCGCCAGGCTCCAGTGGGCGGCTCGGCCGCAACCGTCCGGCTAACTGCGGCGGTAGGCAGAGTCTCCTCCATTTGGGGGCGGCGGTGCGGGCGTTCCGGCCGGTGGTACGGGCGTTCCGGGCCGCAGTGCTGTCGCTCCAGACCGAGGCGGGGCCGTTCCGGACCGGGGCGCTGGTGTTCCGGCCGGCAGTGCTCTCGTTCCGGACCAAGGCGGGGGCATTCCGGCCGGCGGTGCGGGTGTTCCGGGCCGCAGTGCTGTCGTTCCGGACCGAGGCGGGGCCGTTCCGGGCCGGGGCGCTGGTGTTCCGGCCGGCGGTGCGGTCGTTCCGGGCCCCGGTGCGGGCATTCCGGCCCGTGGCGCTGACGTTGCGGGCGGGGGCGCGGGTGTTGCGGGCGGGGGCACGGGTGTTCCGGCCGGCGGCGCGTGCGCGTCCGGTGGCGCGGGCGTTCCGGCCGGTGGTACGGGCGTGCCGGGCGGCAGTGCGGGCATTCCGGCCCATGGCGCGGGTGCTTCGCAAAAAGCCGCGGGCGCCGCCGCTGCCACCAGTTCGTCCTCAGTAGCCGCCGCGCCGAATTCCCGCGTGATGCGGCCTCCCGCCATCACCAGAATGCGCGCCGAGAGCGCCAGCACCTCCTGCAGCTCCGACGACGCGAACAGCACGGCCATGCCCTCCGCCGCCAACCGCCGGATGACGGCATAGATGCCGGCCCGCGCGCCCACGTCCACGCCGCGGGTCGGCTCGTCCAGCAGCAGCACTTTGGGCGAGGTCAGCAGGTATCGCGCCAGCACCACTTTCTGCTGATTGCCGCCGCTCAAAGCCGTGATGGGACTTTCCAGGCCGGGCGTGCGAATGTCCAGTTGGCGCAACATTCCGGAGGCGATGAGGCGCTCCGCAGCGGGCGAAAAGTACAGGCCCCGGGTGGCCGCCAACAGCATGTTTTCGCGCACCGAAAGCGCCGGCACAATGGCCTCCCCCTGGCGATCGGCGGGCACCAGCGCCAGCCCGGCGCGGATTCGCCCGGCGGTCGACAGGCGGCCCAAGGGCCGGCCATCGAGTTGTACGTCCGTGCGCGGCGAGGGTCGCAGACCCATCAAGCTCTCGAAGAGTTCCGTGCGGCCGGCCCCCAGAAGGCCATAGAGTCCCACGATTTCGCCAGGGGAAACAGAGAAGGAGACTGGGCCGAGCGCCCACACGAGTGTGGGCGGACCCAGGGGGTGCCCCGGCTGAGAGCCTGCGCCACGTGGCGCAGGCACTTTTGCCGGGGTACCCTCTGGGTCCGCCGAGACTCGTCTCGGCGCTTTCCTGTCACAACCCGCCCCAGTCATTCTCTCCACAATCCACGCTACATCCACCGCGCCGACCTTCGCCGCGGCCACTACGCTGCCGTCGCGCAGCACGGTGATGGAATCCGCAATCGCCAGCAGCTCTTCCAGACGATGGGAGATATACACCACTCCCACGCCGCGCGACCGCAGATCGCCGATGATGCGGAACAGCACTGCGACTTCGGCCCGGCTCAGCGCGGAGGCCGGCTCATCCATAATCAGCACCCGGACATCCTGCGCAATGGCCCGGGCGATCTCCACAATCTGTTGCTGCCCCAGCGAGAGATCGCCGGCCAGCGCGCCGGGCGCGATGCGCTGCTCCAGACGCGCCATCAGCTCGCGCGTGACGCGATCCTGGGCGCGGCTGTCGATCGCTCCCCAGCGCGTTTTCTCGCGCGCCAGGAAGATGTTTTCCGCCACCGTGAGATTGGGCAGCAGGTTCAGCTCCTGATGGATGATGGCGATGCCGCGGGCCGACGCGCCGCGGGCCGACAGCAGCCGCACGGGTTGGCCATCCAGTTCCACCGTTCCGGCGGTGGGCTGCTCGATGCCGCTGAGGATGCGCATGAGCGTGGATTTCCCCGCGCCGTTCTCCCCGACCAGCGCGTGGACCTGGCCCGCCCGCACCGCAAAATCCACGCGGTTCAACGCCAGCGTTCCGGGAAACCGCTTGCTGACGGCACGGGCGGCGAGCACGATGGGCGTATTCATCCGCGCTCCCGCGAAGAGCGCGCAGGCGAATCGCCTGCGCTACCGGTAGGGCAGGCGATTCGCCTGCCCGCGTGGGCCTGCGGCTTCCCGGCAACCGGTCGATCCCAACGCAGAACCACCGGAACGATCTCGGGCAGGCTATTGTTTGAGGGGACCGCAATGGCGCCGGCAAAGGAAACCTCGGCGCCCCGCACGGCCCGCTCGGCAAGTCCGGCAAGCGCCGCCTCCGCAGTCTTGGCCGCGCGCGCGTTCAGTGCGCTGGCCACTTTCGCAAAATCCACCTGGTTCACAAACTGGCTGAACTGGATGAATGGCAAGGCGTCGCGCAGCACCGTGCCGCGAATGGCGGTCCCCAGGTCGAGAACCAGGTCCGGCTGCCCGTCGTAGGGGGGAACGTCCGCCAGCAGACGGGCAGGCTCGACGCGCAGCACTCTGCCGCTGCCTTTCACCAACTGCGCCGCAGCCGCGTGCCCGCGCCGCCATTCGTCGAAGCTCACCGCCTGGCGCGCCGCCGGCGCCACCCGCGCATCCCAAATCGAATCGACGTACTCGGTGGCATCGAATCGGCGGCCCTCTTGCGAAGATCCGGCCGCCTCGGCATCTGCGATCCGCCGCACCGTCCACGGAGGGCGGCACGACACCAGCAGCGGCCCCAAGGCGGCCATGGCAGCCCGTCGCTTCATAGCCGGGAAGCCGCCTTCTCCGCGCCCTGCGCGCGGCCCTGCGCGATTTCATCCACGATCAGCCTGCGCGCGGTAAGCCCGTCCGTGATCAGCACGTTGATCAGCTTGCCCAGCAGTGCGCCGCGAATCGCCGCCGTCTTGCGGCTGCCGCCGGCCACCCCCACTACCCGCTTGGCATGCCGCAGTTGCGCCAGGTTCATGCCGATCACGCGGTCATTCAGGGGCGTCACCACGGGGGCGCCATTTTTATCGAAGAACCGCAGGCAGATATCGCCCACCGCCTCCTGCGCGCGCAGCATTTGCAGCTCTTTCGGCGAGAAGACATTGCCGCTCTCCGCCAGCAGGCGCGAAGGCTCGATCGACCCGATCCCCACCAGCGCCAGCGTGACGGTATCGATCAATTGCACGGCCTGCTCCACGTACCGGTCCTTCATCATCACGCTGCGCGCCTCGGGCGACCCTACCACCCCCGGCGCGGGCAGCAGCGTGGCCGTCCCGCCCACCAGGATGGCAAAGCGGCGCGTAAGATGGGTGGCATGCAATTCGGCGCCCGGATTGCCCACGCCGCCCAGAATCTGCACCACCTTGGCGCCCGCGCTGCGCGGATTCGGCTGCATGGAATTCACCATAGCCAGCAGCGCCGCGCTCCAGGACGAAAGCCCCACCACGTCGGCCGGTTTGAGGGTGGTCTCCACGTAGTAGGCGGCGGCCGGTCCGAGATCGCGGACGATCTGGTCGTCGTCGTCCATGGAATCCACCACGATCGCTTCCTGCAGACCGTACTTGTCCTGCAGGGCCTCTTCCAGCTCGGGATGGGCGCCGGACGGCACGCTGATGGTGATGCGCACAATCCCCGCCTTCTCCGCGCGCTTGAGCAGCCGCGAGATGGTGGATTGCGACATGCTGAGCCGCTGCATGATGGCGGTCTGGCGCAGGCCCTGCTCGTAGTACATCCGCGCCACTTTGGTCATCAGGCGCAACTCGTCGATGCGGGCCATGGCTCTATCCTTCCACGGTATGGGAAGCGCGGTTGGCAGGCGGAAGCGCCTGCCCCACGGCGTCGCACCAGCCGGCGTACAGGCGCTCGCGTTCGGCGGCTTCCATGCGCGGCTCGAAGCGGTCTTCGCCACGGGGCAGGGAAGCGAGTTCTTCCATGGACTGCCACACCCCCACGGCCAATCCCGCGAGCCACGCCGCGCCGCGAGCCGAGACATCCGCTTCCGTGCTGCGCACCACCGGGCGGCCCAGAATATCGGCCTGAAACTGCATGAGCCGAGGGTTGCGGCTGCCGCCGCCATCCGCCAGCAACCAGGGAATCGAACAGCCCGCGCGCTCCATGGCCTCGATCACATCGCGCACCTGGTAGGCGATCGACTCCACCGCCGCCCGCGCCAGATGGGCCGCCGTGGTTCCGCGCGTCAAGCCGGTGATGGCGCCGCGGGCCGCCTCGTCCCAGTGCGGCGCGCCGAGCCCCACAAACGCCGGGACCAGGTAGACGCCGCCGGAATCCGTCACGGCGGCGGCCAGTTGCGCCGCGCCGTCGGCGGGTGGATCGATCCCCAGCAGTTCGCCCACCCACTGGACGGCGCCCCCGGTGGTGGAAATGTTGCCCTCTAGCGCGTAGCGCGTCTCGCCTCCGCAGGACCATGCGATAGTGGTGGAGAGCCCGGCTGCCCGGACCGGTTGATCGGTCAACGTCATCACCGAGGAGCCTGTTCCGTAAGTTGCCTTCACCTGGCCCGGCCGGAAGATCGCATGGCCGAAGAGCGCGGCGTGCGAATCGCCCGCCAGCGCGGCGATGGGGACGCCCGCCGGAATGTTACCCGCGCCGGCAGTCTTCCCGTAGACATGAGACGAAGGGCCGAGCACGGGGAGCGCCGCTAGCGGAATGCCGAACCACTCCAGCATCTCGCGGTCCCACTCCAGGCGCCGCAGGTTCAACAGTTGGGTGCGCGAGGCGTTGGTGAAGTCGCAGGCGTGCACGGCGCCGCCGGAGAGATTCCAGAGCAGCCAGCTATCCACCGTGCCGATGGCCAGCTCGCCCGAGGCCGCGCGCGCGAATCCATCGGGCGTATGCTCCAACAGCCAGCGCGCCTTGCTGGCGGAAAACAGGGGGTCGATCCCCAGCCCGGTGCTTTCGGCGATCGATCGAGCCGCCCCGCGCCGGCGCAGCTCATCGCAGAACGGCGCGGTGCGGCGGCATTGCCACACCACGCACGGTCCCACCGGCCGGCTGGTGGAGCGTTCCCACACCACTACGCTTTCGCGCTGATTGGCGATCCCGATGGCTGCCGGTGAGCCTGCTGCGGCCTGCGCCAGGCAGTCTCCCGCCGCATCCACTACCGTCCGCCACAGCTCTTCGGCATCCTGCTCCACCCAGCCCGGCAGCGGAAACTCGACCGGCACGGGACGGCTGGCGGAGGCCGCGATTTGCCCGCGCTCGTCGAAGAGCAGCGCCTTGGTATTGGTGGTGCCTTGATCGATGGCGAGAATGTGGCGGGGCATCACGGCCGCACGCGGGCCTCCAGAAGTTCCAGCGCCGCCGAGCAGATGCCCTGCGGCGTCAGCCCGAAATATTCGAACAGCCATTCCGCCGTTCCGGTGGGTGCGAAGGTGGGAATTCCGAGGATCCGCATGGGGACGGGCCGGCTGGTAGCGGTCACTTCGGCCACCGCGCCGCCCAAACCTCCGTACACGGAGTGCTCCTCGACCGTGACAATCGCCTGGGTGCTCCCGGCGGCATCCAGAATGGCTTCGCGGTCGAGCGGCTGCAGGGTGGACATGTTGATCACGCGCGCCGAGACGCCTTCCCGTTCCAGCAGAGCGGCGGCCTCCAGTGCGCGGCAGACCATGGTGCCATTGGCAATCAGAGCGATGTCGCGCCCAGCCCGCAGAACGCGCGCCCGGCCGATCCGGAAGTCCAGGTCCGCGGGATGCACGTCCGGCACCGGTAACCGGCTGAGACGCAGAAACGCGGGGCCGTCCATGGCTGCAATGGCGCGCACCGCCTGGGCCGTCTCGGCGGGATCGGCCGGCACGATCACGGTGAGGCCGGCGATCACGCGGGTCCACGCCAGATCTTCGATCGAATGGTGCGTGGGACCCAACTGGCCGTAAGCGAGGCCGCTGGACATGCCGCAGAGTTTGACGTTCGAGCGCGAATAGGCCACATCCACCTTGATCTGCTCCAGGGCCCTTCCGGTGAGAAAGCACGACGCGGCGCAGACGAAGGGGATTTTACCTCCATTGGCCAGGCCGGCGCCGATCCCCACCATGTTCTGCTCGGCGATCCCCACGTTGATGAGGCGCTTCGGAAAGCGCTTGGAAAATGCGCCCAGGCGCGTCGATCCCACCGAATCGTTGACCACCGCCACGATTCGGGGATCCTGCGCCGCCAGGCATTCCAGGGTGGCAGCGAAGGCCTCCCTGCAATCGGAATGCTTAGTGCGCCCGTTCATAAGTTCGCCCAGGTATTCCCGGACATTGGTGGGGCGGCCGATTCGGCTGCCCGCAGCCGAGCGAAGCTCGTTGCCTCCGCGGCGCGCAGCGCCAGCGAGGGCAGGCGGATCGCCTGCCCCGCCAGCATCGGAATACGTGACCGAATTTCTGAAATGCCGTACTTAAGCATGGGCCTCGCGCTCGAGCGCCAGTAGCGCGCTTTCCAGTTCGGCGCCGCCGGGCACGCGATGGTGCCACTCGGCGCGATTCTCCATGAAGGGAACGCCCTTGCCCTTGGTGGTCTTGGCCACCACGCAATTCGGCCGGCCGGGCGCAAACGGAGCGGCCTGCAGCGTCTCCAGCAGGGCCGCGCAATCGTGCCCGTCGACCTCGCGCACGCTCCATCCAAAGGCGCGGAATTTCTCCGCCAGCGGATCGACGTTCATAATCGCCTCGGTGGTCCCTCCCTGCTGGATGCCGTTGCGATCGACGATCAGGATCAGGTTGTCCAAACGATAGTGAGCGGCCGCCATGATGGCTTCCCAATTGCTGCCCTCCTGCAATTCGCCATCGCCGGTGAGCACGAAGGATCGCCACGAAGCGCCGTCGATTTTAGCCGCCAGGGCCGCGCCCACGGCGATTGGCAGGCCGTGCCCCAGCGGCCCCGTATTGGCCTCCACGCCCGGCAACTCGGTTCGATTGGGATGCCCGCTGAGCCGCGAAAGCGGGCCCATATATTCGGCCAGCTCTTCTTCCGGAAAGAACCCGCGCATCGCCAGGGTGGCGTAGAGCGAGGCCGAGCAGTGGCCCTTGCTCATGATGAAACGGTCGCGCAGAGGATCTTCGGGCTGGCGGGGGTCAATGCGGAGTACGCCGAAATAGAGGGTGACCAGGATGTCGGCCGCGGAGAGATCGCCTCCCGGGTGGCCGAGCCCGGCCCGGTGGACCATGCGCAGGCTTTGTCCCCGAACCGCTCGCGCGAGCGCGCTCAATTCCGAATATTTATGCATCTGACCGGCTTTATGCAACCGCATTTCACGGTAACAATCGGCGGGCCTCGCGGTCAAGCGGGAAGGAGATTCAGGACATAAATGTCCCGGATTCTGGGGAAGCTTTGTTGAAACTAAAAGAGTTAACCGAGGGATCTCGGGACATCATGTCCAGAGTGCGCTTTCCTCGGGGCAAATTCGCTCTCGCCAAGCCCTCCCGAAGCCTTATTGTATGCGACGGGCAGGCGGAGGCCGGCGGGGGAGAAAGTGGAGTTGGGTGGTAAGTGATTGGAGTGATGAGAGTTGGAATGTTGAAAAAAGTTAGCGAAGTTTGCGAACGGATTTGTGGGCCCTCCCCGAAGACCGCGGAATTCTCCATCCGGCCCCGCGCGAGCCTTACCAATTGACTGCCGGCCCCGTCCCACTTCTCCAGCCGGCAGGATCTTCCTCGGGACGGAAGGTGTTCGCCCTGGCCGACTCGGCACGAGGCGAGTTGGTCCGTTACGACGCTGCACGAAACGAGGTTGTCCCATACCTTGACGGCATTTTCGCCACCTGGGTTCGGGTTTCGCCCGACGGCCAAAGCCTCGCCTACACCACCTACCCGGATGTCCTTCTGTGGCGTTCCCGCTTGGACGGCACGGGTAAGATGCGGCTGACGAATCCGCCATTTCTCAGCTACATCCCGCGTTGGTCGGCCGATGGCAACCGGATTTACGTGGTCAGCGGACTTCAGACGTACGTTGTGCCGGCAACCGGCGGAAAACCCGTGCAGGCAATCCCCGGGTCAAGCGCTCATTTGGACCCCAATCTCTCGCCCGACGGCAAGGTGATGGCATTCTCGGACGGATAGCCATACCTTCGTCCCAACCTCGGCCAAAGCGATCTACTTATATAACCTGGAGACCCGCGGCCAGTCGAAGATCCCCGGCTCCGAAGGCCTGGTGGCGCCCATATGGTCTCCCGACGGCCGTTACATCGCGGCGCTCGACGACGCTAACGGCCACGCCATGGTGGTCTGGGATCCCGGCATCTACCGCGTCGGCGTCCCCGAGGGCCAACTGGAACGCGTGGTGGAGGCGCAACGCTTCCGGCGCGCCGATGTCAGTTTCAGCATACTGACCGGCCTGGCTCTGGACGATTCTCCCCTGGTGCTGATGGTGCGTGGGGCGTTCGATGTTTCGGCGCTCGATCTCGATTTCCGGTAGGCCGTGCTACGAAAATGCTACGAAAACTCCCTGAGCAGTTCCAGCATCTCCCTGTCCAGCTTGTGGCCCTGCCAGTCCTCGTATACGGTGTCCTCGCGGTTGCTGTCCAGAATGCCGAACGATCCTCTCAAACACCACAGCGCCCAGCCCCATCCTGCCGCCTTCCAGAGACTCAGCATATCCCGCATCCACGCCAGCGCCACGCGGTGGGGAGTCTTGTTGAAGCAGCCCCATTCCCCTACGAACACCCTTGCGCCGCGCCGTTCGAAGCCCTGCCATGGCAATATGCAGAGCTCGTCCAGGCGGTCCTTATCCCATTCGTCTATGTCCCCTGCCTTGGTGGGCCAGGCCGGCATCTCGTGGAGGTCGCCGGCCCACGGAGCCAGGTAGTGGGTGAGTTTAAAGGGCGCGTAGCCTCGCGTACTGTGAACCGCATTGGCCAGCCGCGCCAATTCGGGAACCGGCTGCATGGTCTCGCCGAACATCCCGTCGATCATTACCAACCGGTGCGGGTCGACCTCCCGGATGGCTCGAACGCCTTGCCGGACCACCGCGGCGTATTGCGCCGGGCTGCAGCCATTCGGCTCGTTGATTAAGTTGAAGCTGAGCCGCTCGCTCGGAACTCCCCGGTATCGTTGCGCAAAGCTCCTCCAATGGAACACGAATACCTCCAGTGCCTGGCGGTCTCTCCACAAATTCCAGGGCTCCGGCATGAGGCCGCCATTGATACAAAACCCCGGCGCACGGTGGAAGTTCAGGCACACGTGCAAGCCATATTGCCGGCCCCACTCGACGGCCTGATCGATCTCCCGCAACGGCCCTTCGATCAGCCGGAACGGATCGCCGGCATCCGTCCAGCATCGATAGGACATCGGCAGGCGCACGAAGTTGAAGCGCCAATGGGCCATCCACTCGAAGTCGCTCTCGCGGAAGGGTTCGTTGCGATGCCCCCATTCCGGGTCCAGCCTGGCCCACTCGGCCGGCGTATCGGTAAATTTCTCCTGCAGATTAAATCCCCGCCAGCGTCGTGGATCGGCCGGAAGCGCGCAGCCATTCTGGCCGACCGTAGCCAACAGGGGTAGAGATCCGAGAAGTGCCCGGCGCGTTACCCGCATGGGATCTGAGGGAGGTATAGTAGCACGCCGCGCCAGTTCTCTTCCTGCCTCTCCCCGCCCCGCCCACCCCGCGTTTCCTCTGCGTCTCAGCGTTTATCTTCGTCATTCGTCCTTTGTGTTGTTTTCTCTTTGCGTTACTTTGCGCCTTGGCGGCTTGGCGAGAGATTCTCCCGGTCAACCTGGCGGCCCGCGCGCACCGGGACCCTCGCGCGGCTGGTTCTTTGGTTCTCACCGGCGTTCATCTGCGGGGGCGCCCTCTGGGCCCAGCGGCCAATAATTCTTTTACGCCCGCGTCAGGAAGATGGGCAGGCCCAGTTTCTGGTCGTAAGTGGGCCGGTAGCGCTCGGTGTTGTACATGGTTTCCACTTCCACGTGGCGCGGCCCCAGCTTGGGATCGGGGATCGGCTGCAGGGCGTAGCAGCCATCGTGGATGGCCGTCATCACTCCGTGCTTGCCCTCCACGATGGCGTCCATCGCCATACCGGCGAAAGTGGTGGCCACCATGCGGTCCACGAAATCGGGACTGCCCGAGCGCAGATCGTAGGTCAGGTCGCTGACGATAGTTTCGTCGCCCGTGGCGCGCTTGATTTCGTTGCTGAGATCTTCCGCCACGCTCATTTTCTTGCGGTGCCCGAAGGCGTCCGGCTCTCCGTACTCTTTCACCGTATAGCCTTCCCACTCGGCGCCCTCGGAGAGAATCGCCAGCGAGTAATTGCTCGGATTGTGGCGCTTATCGGTCACCAGCAACTCGATCAGCTTGTGCAGATCGACCTTAAATTCCGGAATGCAGCAACGCACCGAAGTCACATAGGCGGTGTACAGAGCCGTGTAACCGGCATCGCGGCCGAAGACGCGGAAAATCCCGATGCGCTCGTGCGATCCCACGGTGGTGCGCTGCCGCTCGATAGCGTCCATGGCGCGCGTAATGGCGGTCGAGAAGCCGATGCAGTATTCGGTGTTGCGCACATCGTTGTCCATGGTCTTGGGAACCGCGATCACCCGCATGCCCTGGCGGTCCAGTTCGGCCGCGTAGCTGAGGGTGTCGTCGCCGCCGATGGCGATCATGTAATCCAGGCCCAACGTCTCGATGTTGTGCTTTACCGCGGGAGTGACGTCGTAGACCGTTGAGGTGACGCCCTTCTTGGTGCTCTCGCTTTTCGGAAAATCCCGGCCTTCCAGCACGGGGGGCAGTTTTTTCATCTTCGACGGATTGGTGCGGGAGCTGTGCAGATAGGTGCCGCCCGTGCGGTCGATGGTCCGCGTGTTCTCCCGATTGAGCGGCAGGATGTAACGCGCCCGGCTGGCGGGATCCTGCAGGTCGACATGCGTCAACCCCTCCCAGCCGCGGCGAACTCCGATCACCTCGCAGCCGATTTCAAGTCCACGGTAAACCACCGTCTTGATCACGGAATTCAGTCCCGGAACATCGCCGCCGCCCGTGAGAATGCCAATTCGCTTCGCAACCATGAATCTCCTTTTCGAGCGCCTTTCCGATTCAGAAGCTCCATTATAATCGGCGGCGGGCTTCCTCAGTTGGGGGCCCCGCTTTCACCGCAGAGACGCGGAGAACTCCGAGACTACGCAGAGAAAACTTAGCAATTCTTCTCTGCGAGGTCTCAGCGTTCTCCGCGTCTCTGCGGTGAACGGCGGGGGCGCCCCATCCGCTATTGTAGAGGCATGTTCACCCGACGCGCTTTTCTGGCCTCGGTGGCAGCCCTGCCCGCCACCCTGCCCGCGGCGCCGCCTCAATCGGGCGCCGTCCCCGCGCCCTACGGGGCCGTGCCCAGTGCACGGCAGCTTCGCTGGCACGCCCTCGAGACCACCGCTTTCCTGCACTTTACCGTGAATACGTTCACCGATAAGGAATGGGGCTACGGCGACGAAGATCCGAACATTTTCAACCCCGCGCGTTTCGATCCCGACGCCATCGTGGAAGCGCTCGACGCGGCCGGAATGCGGGGCGTCATCCTCACCTGCAAACATCACGACGGCTTCTGCCTGTGGCCCACCGCAACCACGGAGCACTCCGTGCGGCAAAGTTCCTGGCGCGCCGGCAAGGGCGATGTGGTGGCGGACATTGCCGCCGCCGCCGGCCGCCGCAAGATGCAATTCGGCGTCTATCTTTCGCCCTGGGACCGCAACCATCCGGCCTACGGCACGCCCGCCTATCTCCCCATCTACCGCCGCCAGCTTACCGAGCTGCTCACCAACTATGGCCCCATCTTCGAGGTATGGCACGATGGCGCCAACGGCGGCGACGGCTTCTATGGCGGCGCCAGAGTGAAGCGCACCATCGACAAGCGCACCTATTACGATTGGCCGCGCACCTGGGACCTGGTGCGCTCCTTGCAGCCCGATGCGGTGATCTTCAGCGACGTAGGTCCGGACGTCCGCTGGGTGGGCAACGAGCGCGGCATTGCGGGCGACCCGTGCTGGGCGACGTACGATCCGGTGGCCGCCGATGGCGGACCGGCCTCGCCGGGCGATGTGCGGGAGAAGGAATCGCCCGTGGGACACCGCCACGGCTCGAAGTGGCTGCCGGCCGAGTGCGATGTTTCGATACGCCCGGGCTGGTTCTGGCACGAGCGCGAAAACGCCCGCGTCAAGACGGAGGCGCAACTGGTCGATCTCTATTACAAGTCGGTGGGGCGCGGCGCCAACCTGCTGTTGAACGTGCCCCCCAATCGCGACGGCCTGCTCGGCCCCGAGGACGTGGCGGCCCTGAAGGCCTTCGGCGGCTACCGCCGGAAGACCTTCGCGGAGAACCTGGCAGCCGGCGCCAAAGTGTCGTCGGACGCACGGGCGCTGGTGGATGGCCGGGAAGATACCTGGTGGGCGGCGCCCTCGCTCACCCCCGAAGTGACCATCGATCTGCCGCGCCCGTGCACGTTCCAAGTGATCCGGGTGACAGAGGCGATTCGCTTCGGACAGAGGATCGACGCGCTCGCTGTGGATCGCTGGGAATCCGGCGAATGGCGGCCCGTGGCGGCCGTGTCCTCGATCGGCCCGCGCCGCCTCATCCGCCTGGACGGCCCCGTGACCGCCGCGCGCCTGCGCCTGCGAGTCACCGAAGCCGCTGCGAAGCCGGTGTTGAGCGAGTTCGCGCTCTTCGCGGAATAGCCGCTAACGCACTACAAGAGCCTCAACTCTACGGCAGTGGGTCGGTTTGAAAAACTGGCCCACCACCAACTCTTCGCGTGCCGCGACGATTTTGGTGGGGCAGGCGATTCGCCTGCCAACGGTGCGAAGCACCGCCTTCGGTTGCGGCTGGGCTGCTGTGTGGGGCAGCCAATCCTGGGGTGCCCTCTGGGCCCAGCCCGCTTTCAGCCGGCGCGCTTCAGTGACGGCGCACAGCTAATCCTGCGTCAGCCTAAGTTTAGCGCACCGCCGACGCCGTCACAGGCAGCTACACCACCACCAGATTCGGGTTGGCCGACAGAATCCTCGCCTCCACCGCCCGGCGCTCCAGTTCCTCGCGGAATTCGGGCGCGGCGATGCGGATCAACGCTTCGGCCCGCTGGCGCAACGTCTTGCCGTGGAGGTAGGCCACTCCGTGCTCCGTGATCACGTAGTGCACGTCGCCGCGCGAAGTCACCACTCCGGCCCCGGGACGCAGCGCCGGAACGATGCGCGAAATCGTGCCCTGCCTGGCCGTCGCCGGCAGCGCGATGATCGGCACCCCGCCCTTGGACCGCGCCGCGCCGCGCAGAAAGTCCACCTGGCCGCCGATCCCGCTATAGGGCGTGAAACCCACCGAATCCGAGCAGACCTGGCCCGTGATATCCACTTCCAGGGCCGAATTCACGGCCACCATGCGGTCGTTCTGGGCGATCACGAACGGGTCGTTGCAGTACGATGTAGCGCGGAACTCGAAGGCCGGGTTGTTGTGGATGAAGTCGAACAGGCGCCTGGACCCCAGCGCGAATCCGGCCACCACCTTGTCGCGGTGCAGGCTCTTGCGCCGGTTGTTGATGACGCCCTTTTCCATCAGCTCGATCACGCCATCGTAAACCATTTCGGAGTGTATGCCCAGGCCGTCATGGCCGCCCAGAAATCCGAGCACCGCTTCGGGAATGCCGCCGATGCCGGTCTGGATGGTGGCGCCGTCGGGAATCAACGCGGCCACATGGCGCGCAATGGCGTGGTGGAGGCTGGTGACCTCCGGTTGGGGATATTCCACCAGCGGATGCGAGGTCTCGACGAAAGCGTCCACCGCGCTCATGTGCAGGAGTGAATCGCCCAGCGTGTGCGGCATCTGGCTGTTGATCTCCACGATCACGTGGCGCGAGGCCTCCACGGCCGCCAGCGTGATGTCGATGCTCGTACCCAGGCACAGGTAGCCGTACTGGTCGGGCGGCGTACACTGCAGCAGGCAGACATCGATAGGCAGTGCGCCCGAGTGGAACAGCCCTTCGATTTCGCTGAGGAAGATGGGGGTATAGTCCGCGCGCCCCTCCTGCACGGCGCGGCGCACGTTTCCTCCGGTGAACAGGGAATTGTGGCGGAAGTGCCCCTCATACTCGGGGCGCGCATAGTCGGCAATCCCCATGGTGGCCATATGCAGAATTTCCACGTCCCGCAGCAGCGGACCGCGACGGGTGAGCGCCTCGACCAGGTCCACGGGCTCGGCGCAGCCGTTGTGGATGTAGACGCGGTGGCCGGATTGAACCGCCTCCACGGCCTTCTCGGCGGTGGTCAGGCGGGAGCGGTAGTAGTCGGTCATGGTCCTAGAGGCACCTCCCTGAAGTGGTGGCTTATAGCCTCATTTATTATATTCGAGCCTTTTGGTCTCAAATGCAAGGGTACGATAGTACTTCGGGCGCGAGGCGGCAGGCATCCGCGAGCAGTGGGCCGGCGGGGAAGCGCGTTCCGGCGGGTTCCCTTCAGCGCGGAGGAACGCTCGGGGAATGGATCCTGGGCGTCGCACCCGACCCGGTCATACGGCAGGCAAAGTGAAGCACGGCTTCCCGATGGGAGCGGAACAGTATAAACGCTCTCTCGCCACCATCAGCCGCCGCTTCCGGCAGATCCCGTTCGGCGGATCGTTCATCCTGCCAGGAGCACCTTCAACGCTCCCCTCTCGGCGGCATGGGCGA
Organism: Bryobacteraceae bacterium; assembly: GCA_052144935.1. GTDB lineage: Bacteria > Acidobacteriota > Terriglobia > Bryobacterales > Bryobacteraceae > JOPF133. The sequence continues at coordinate 344 of JBKQPR010000030.1, read as the reverse complement.
AGGCTCGCGGCGCATCCGCCAGCGCGTAGCGTGCCGCGATCAGCGCTTCCACTGGAATAATGCCGTGCTCGAGCAGCGGGAGCGCCGCCTCCATGCGGCCGCAGCGCGAACCCATCAGGGTGATCTCGTGGACGATGGCCGGCGCGGTGTCCACGGCCACGGCGCCGTGTACGGTCGATTTCAAAATCACCGTGCCGCGCGGGCGCACCAAGGATATGGCCGTCGGCGCTTGGCAAGAGTGGGCCAGTAACGCTCGGATGGATCGACCACTGTTAGGAACAGGATTAGGAACACCGAGAAGAGGAAGAAAGTTCAAGTCATCATCGGTCTGCGTGGACGCGTGC